>NZ_JBVHQD010000001.1:173959-797868 GCF_055567595.1 Streptomyces sp. NPDC026515 | reverse complement strand
CACCCGTACCAGCCACTTCGCACGACTTCGCCCCGCCGACCAGACGATCGGCGGGGCGAAGAAGGCGTAAGGCCCCGGATTAACCAACAGCATCCGCGATCGGTCCGGGGCCCTGTGCCGTTCCCGCGCCCGGGGGATCAGGTCAGGAAGTCCCCGGCGATCTGTTCCGCGACCCGCTCCAGGATCGGTCCCGCGTCCGCGATGCACCTCGCGATGTCCGGCTCCACGGACGTCAGCGGATACGCCCGCCGGATCCCCGCCCGCCCGAGCTCGGCCGGCGCCAGGGCGAGCCGCCCGCACACCGCCACGACCTCCTTGCCGGCGGCGCGCGCGGCCGCGGCCACCCCCGCCGGCGCCTTGCCGTGCAGCGTCTGCTCGTCCAGCGAGCCCTCGCCGGTGATCACCAGCGACGCCCGCTCCAGAGCGGGCGCGAAGCCGAGGACGTCGAGCATGACCTCGATGCCGGGGCGGAAGCGGGCGCCGAGCAGCAAGGCGCCGTATCCGATGCCGCCGGCGGCCCCGGCGCCCGGCGCCACGGCGTACCCCGCCGCGCGCGGGCCGGTCTCGGCCTCCAGGATCTTCGCGAAGTGGGCCAGGGCGGCGTCCAGGATCTCGACGTCGTCCGGCGAGGCGCCCTTCTGCGGGCCGTAGACGGCCGGTGCGCCCTTGGGGCCGGTGAGCGGGTTGTCGACGTCGCTGGCGAGGATCAGGTCGGCCGAGGACAGGCGCGGGTCCAGGCCGGACAGGTCGGCGCGGGCCACGTGGGCGAGGCCGCCGCCGCCCGGCGGTACCGGCTCGCCGTCCTCGTCCAGGAACCGTGCTCCGAGCGCGGACAGCATGCCGGCGCCGCCGTCGGTCGTGGCGCTGCCTCCGACGCCGAAGACGATCGTGCGGGCGCCCGCGTCCAGCGCGGCCCGCAGCAGCTCTCCGGAGCCGTACGTGGAGGTCGTCAGCGGCGCGAGGACACCGGACGGCAGCCGCTGCAGTCCGCTCGCCTCGGCCATCTCCACCACGGCGGTGTCGCCGCGCAGCGCGAACGCGGCGGTGACCTCCTGTCCCAGTGGCCCGGCGACCGGTTGCTCGCGGCGTTCGAAGCCGGCGGCGAGAGCGGCGGCCACTGTGCCGTCCCCGCCGTCAGCGACGGGCAGCGCCTCCACCTCCAGGCCGGGCACGACCCGCCGGAGCCCCGCAGTGACCCGCTCGGCGACCTCCACGGCCGTCAGCGACCCCTTGAACTTGTCCGCGGCGATGAGCACGCGCTGTGTCACCTGTATCCCCTTGCTCTCCGGGCCTCGCGCACGTCAAGGCCAGTCGCGCCGCTGTGACCTTAACCGGAGGACACCCTCGCCGTCATTCCCCGGCCGAAGCCCGGGAAAGGCCTGGGAGCCGCCTGCGAAACCGGGTAGACCACAGCCATGGGCAACGACGGCACCGCCGGCCCGGACCTCGCCGACCGGGTGCTCGGCGGCTGGCTCGGCCGTATCGCGGGCAACATGCTCGGCAAGCCGGTCGAGCGGGGCGACGTGTGGACCAGGGACCGCATCGACGGCTATCTGCGGCGGGCCGCCGCCCTGCCGCTCACCGACTACCTCCCCGAGCCCGCCGACGAGAGCGACGCGATCGCGCTGCGGCCCGAGTGGCGCCGGTGCGTGCGCGGCCGCATCCACGGCAGCTGCCAGGACGACGACGTCGACTACGCGATCCTCGGCCTGGACCTCCTGGAGACCCACGGTCTCGGTTTCAGCACCGAGCAGGTCGGTGAGCTGTGGCTGCTGCGACTGCCCTACCTCCAGACCTTCACGGCGGAGCGGGCCGCCTACCGCAACCTCGCGAACGGCCTCGAACCGCCGCTCACCGCCACCCACGACAATCCCTGCCAGGAGTGGATCGGCGCCCTGATCCGCGCCGACATCTTCGGCTGGACCTGCCCGGACGCCCCGCACCGGGCCGCCGCCCTGGCCCGCCGGGACGCCGTGCTCTCCCATACGGGCAACGGGGTCTACGGCGCGATGTGGGCCGCCGCGCTGATCTCGGCGGCGTTCACCGCGCCGACCGTGCGGCAGGCGATCGACAGCGCGCTCACGGTCGTACCGGCGAGCTGCCGGCTCGCGCGGACCGTACGCCGGGTCGTCTCCCTGTACGAGACCCGGATGAGCTGGGAGGACACCCTTGCCACCGTGTCCGGGGAGACCGCGGGCCTCGGCTGGATCCACGCCGTCCCGAACGTGGCCGTGCTCACCGCGGGGCTGCTCTACGGCGACGGCGACTTCACCCGGACCGTCGCCCTCACCGTGCGCGGCGGCCTGGACACCGACTCCAACGGCGCGACGGCGGGCTCGGTGGCCGGGGTGCTGACCGGCGCGGCGGCCATCCCGGACCAGTGGAAGGAGCCGCTGGAGGACACGGTCCGCAGCGCCGTCTTCGGGTTCGACCGGTCCCGCATCAGCGACCTGGCGGAGCGCACCCTGCGACTCGCCCGGACGGGTCCCGGGCCCGCCCTCGATACCCTTCCCGAGTGACCACGACTGACGCCTACGCCGCGTACATCGCGAGCCTGCCCCGGATCCTCGCCGGGGCTGCCGCGCTCCTCCGGGACGCCGAGGGACGGGTGCTGCTCGTCGAGCCGAACTACCGGGACGGCTGGGCGCTGCCCGGCGGGACCGTCGAGTCCGACGACGGGGAGACCCCGCGTCAGGGCGCCCGCCGGGAGACCCTGGAGGAGATCGGCCTGGACCGGGAGATGGGCCCGCTGCTCGCGGTGGACTGGGTGCACGGCGCGGGCCGGCCGCCGATCGTCGCCTACCTGTACGACGGCGGTGTCGTCACCGACGCCGACCTCGGGGCGATCCGCCTCCAGGAGGAGGAACTGCTCTCCTGGCGGCTGGTCCCCCGCGCGGATCTCCTCACCTACCTGCCGGGCTCCCTGGGCCACCGCGTGCTGGCCGCACTGGACGTGCTGGACGAGGGCGCGGGCACCGCGGAACTGGAGAACGGCCACCGCGCGGGGTGATCCCGGAACGGTCGATAACCGTTCGCCGCCCGCGCCGCCCCCGCCCTACCCTCGAACACATGACCAAGCCCCTCGTGGCCATCCTCAGCGGCGCCGGCATCTCGACCGACTCCGGGATCCCCGACTATCGCGGCCCCAACGGTCTGTGGCGCAGGGACCCCGAGGCCGAGAAGCTCGTGACCTATGACTGCTACATGGGCGACCCCGAGATCCGGCGCCGGTCCTGGCAGATGCGGCGCACGAACCGTGCGCTCCGGGCCGAGCCCAACGCCGCGCACCTGGCCGTCGCCGAGCTCGACAGGTCCGGGGTCCCGGTCCGGGTCGTCACGCAGAACGTCGACGGGCTTCACCAGCTCGCCGGGATGCCCGCCCGCAAGGTGATCGAACTGCACGGCTCGGCACACGGGGTGGTGTGCACCAGGTGCCATGCGCGGGGAGCGATGGCTGACGCGATCGCCCGCGTCGAAGCCGGCGAGGACGATCCGCCGTGCCTGGAGTGCGGAGGCATCCTCAAGTCCGCGACCGTCATGTTCGGTCAGAACCTCGACCCCGTCGTCATCGGCGAGGCCCTCGCCATCAGCAAGGCCTGCACCGTGTTCATCGCCGTCGGCAGCAGCCTCCAGGTGCAGCCCGCCGCCGGCCTCGTGGGCGTCGCGGCCGACCACGGCGCCCGGCTCGTCATCGTCAACGCCGAACCCACGCCCTACGACGAACTGGCCGACGCGATCGTCCGGGAGCCGATCGGAACCGCGCTGCCGAGGCTGCTCGCGGAGCTGCGGACCGGCTAGGGCGTGTTGCGAAAGTCCCGTCGTTCGCCCGAAGGGCGGGCCGTGCGGCGTCAGGCGCGTGCTCCCGGCGTGCCGGGCGGAAGTCCTCGTACGGGATGTACTCGGGCCTTCGCCCGGTGCGGCGAGAGTGCGTGCATGGCGTCGCACCGCAGACGGGACTTTCGCAACACGCCCTAGAAGAGGCCCCCGTCGCGTTCGAGGGCCAGCAGGCGCCGCTTGCGGGGCAGGCCGCCGCCGTAGCCGGTGAGGCCGCCGTTCGCTCCGATGACGCGGTGGCAGGGCACGATGATGCCGATCGGGTTCTTGCCGTTGGCGAGGCCTACCGCCCGGGAGGCCCGTGGATTGCCGAGGGCGTCGGCGAGTTCGCCGTACGAGCGGGTCTGTCCGTAGGGGATCAGGCGCAGCTGTTCCCAGACGCTGCGCTGGAACGGGGTGCCGTTCAGCCGGAGTTCGACGGTGAACTCCTTCAACTCGCCCGCGAAGTAAGCGGTCAGCTGTTCCTCGGCCTCGGCGAACAGGTCGTCGTCACGGGCTCCGAAGTTCTCCTCGGGCGGGCGGTGGCGCTGGTCCTCCATGTAGAGGCCGCAGAGGGTGCCGTCCTCGGCGACCAGGGTGAGGGGGCCGTAGGGGCTGTCGGTGACGGTGTGGTTCTTCACGCCAGAGTCCTTACACGGGCAGGAAGTTGATCGGGTGGCTGTCGGTCGCCCACAGGTACTGGACCGCGTAGGCCCGCCAGGGGCGCCAGCCGGCCGCGCGGGCGGTGAGGGCGGCCGGAGTGCCGGGCAGGCCAAGCTCCAGGGCCGCGCGGCGGATTCCGAGGTCGGTGGGGAGGAAGGCGTCGGGGTCGCCGAGGGCGCGCATGGCGATGACGTCGACGGTCCAGGGGCCGAAACCGGGCAGGGCGAGGAGCCGGGCGCGTGCCTCGGCCCAGTCGCACTCGACGCCCAGGTGGAGGGTGCCGTCGGCGAGCCGGCCGACCAGGGTGGTGAAGGTGGCGCGTCGGGTGCGGGGCATCGCCAGGGACTCGGGGGCCAGTCCGGCCAGGGCCCCGGGGGTCGGGAAGAGGTGGGTGAGGCCGCCCTCGGGGTCGTCGACGGGGGTGCCGTGGGCGGTCACGAGGCGGGCCGCGTGGGTGCGGGCGGCGGCCGTGGAGACCTGCTGGCCGAGGACGGCCCGCACCGCGAACTCCGCTTCGTCGACCGTGCGGGGCACGCGGCGGCCGGGCGCCTTGTCCACCAGCGGGGCCAGCACGGGGTCGGTGCGCAGCTGGTCGTCGACCGCGACCGGGTCGGCGTCCAGGTCGAGCAGCCGCCGGCAGCGGCTGATGGCGACGGGCAGGTCCCGCAGGTCGCTGAGGGTGAGCCGGCAGGCGATGTGATCGGGCTTCGGGGCGAGGGCCGCGATGCCGTGGCCGTACGGCAGCCACAGGGTCCGCCGGTAGGCGCCGTCCCGCCACTCCTCGACGCCGGGTACGGCGGTGGCCGCGAGGTGGCCGAAGAGGTTGTCGGGGTTGAGGGGGGCGCGGAAGGGCAGCCGCAGGGACAGCGCTCCGGGGGCGCTGGACGCGCTCTTCGGGGCCCTCGTGCGCAGCTCGCTCGGGGACAGCGCGAAGACCTCGCGGACGGTGTCGTTGAAGGTGCGGATCGAGGAGAAGCCCGCCGCGAAGGCGATCTCCGCCATCGGCAGGGCGGTCGTCTCGATGAGCAGGCGGGCGGTCTGGGCGCGCTGGGCGCGGGCGAGGGCCAGCGGGCCGGCGCCGAGTTCGGCGAGGAGCTGGCGTTCGACCTGCCGGGGGCTGTAGCCGAGGCGGGTGGCGAGGCCGGGCACGCCCTCGCGGTCCACGACCCCGTCGGCGATCAGCCGCATGGCCCGGGCGACCAGGTCGGCGCGCTGGTTCCACTCCGGGGAGCCGGGACTGGTGTCGGGGCGGCAGCGCTTGCAGGCCCGGAAGCCGGCCTGCTGGCAGGCGGCCGCGCTCGGGTAGAACGTCATGTTCTCGGGCTTGGGCGGGACCACCGGGCAGCTGGGCCGGCAGTAGATGCGGGTGGTCAGGACGGCCGTGAAGAACCAGCCGTCGAAGCGTGCGTCCTTCGACTGCACGGCCCGTACACAGTGCTCTCGGTCGAGGTGCGTCCCTTTCTGCATGGGTCCAGCATCGGCCACCGGACACGGCCGATGCTGGCGGAAATCCGACACGTAGGTGCGCTGACCTCCGGGAGCGCCGGTGGCCCCCGCGGCCTGCTGGGGAGGCGTGGCCCTCTCAGCCGAAGTAGTGGTCCTGGTCGAGGTCGGCCAGCAGGTCCGGCTGCCCGGGGCGCCAGTCGTAGCGCTCGCGGGTCGCGGTGCTCGACGTCGGGTTGTCGTGGCCGGCGAAACGGATCATCCAGCCGAAGTGGGCGGCCGCCTCCTCGGGCGCGAGGGACACCAGCGGCAGGCCGAGACGGCGGGCGACGATCGCGGTGATGGCGCGGAGCGGTACGCCCTCCTCGGCGGCCGCGTGCAGCACGGCACCGGCCGGTGCGCTCTCCAGGGCCTTGCGGAACAGTACCGCCGCGTCCAGGCGGTGCACGGCGGGCCAGCGGTTGGCGCCGTCGCCCGGGTAGCCGGCGACGCCCTTGTCCCGGGCGAGGCCGATGAGGTGCGGGACGAAGGCGTGGTCGCCGGCGCCGTGCACCGAGGCCGCGAGGCGGATCGCGCAGACCCGTACCCCGCGCCCGGCCAGGGCGAGGGCGGCCCGCTCGGACTCGCCCCGGTGTGCGCCGGGCGCCGTGGGGTCGGGTCCGTCCGTCTCGGTGCCGAGGCGGCCCGGGGCGAGCAGTCCGGTCACGGAGCTGATGACCAGGGGGCGGCCGGAGCCGGCGAGGGCGTCACCGAAGGCCGCCAGGGCGGCGAGTTCGGTGCGCAGGGCTCCGGGCATGTCGGAGAAGTCGTGGTTGAAGCCCGTGTGGACCACCCCGTCCGCCGCGGTCGCCGCGGCCCGCAGGCCGTCGACGTCGTTCAGGTCGCCGCGGTGGGCCTCCGCTCCCGCCTCCTTCAGGGCCGCCTCAGCCGCGTCCGAACGGGCCAGGCCGAGCACCTGGTGCCCGGCGCCGAGCAGTTCGCGGACGACCGCGCTGCCGATGAACCCGGTGGCGCCGGTGACGAACACACGCATGACGAATCACCTCACGGAGAGTGAATGGGATGGGATGGCTCCAGCCTGCGTCCGGCCCGGGGCCGGGGTCCAAGACCTGTTCCGCACCCGGTGATGCCCCCGCGGTCATGACCGCAGCTCACGGCGGCGGGAGTAGAGTCGTGGAGTGCCCGATTCCCTCGTACCGCCGGTGGACCTGGAGCTGCGCCTGGTGCGCTACTTCACCGTGGTCGCCGAGGAGTTGCACTTCGGCCGGGCGGCCGACGCGCTGCGTCTGGCCCAGCCGTCGCTGAGCCGGCAGATCCGGCGTCTGGAGCGGGAGCTGGGCGTGCGGCTGCTCGATCGCACTCCGCGCGGCACCCGGCTCACCGAGGCCGGCGAGACCTTTCTGCCGCAGGCCAGGGAGTTGCTGCGCAGTGCCGCCCGGGCCGCCGCGAGCGCCCGTTCGGCGGCCGCGCAGGGCCCGTTCACGGTCGGGTACACCACTCACCAGATCGTCACCCCTGCCGTACGGGAGATCCGGCACCGCCATCCGGAGGCCGACGTGCGCACCCTGCACGTGGACTGGAACGAACCGCGCGACGCGCTCCTCGACCACCGGGTCGACGTGGTGGTGACCCGCTTCCTGTTCACCTCCGACGGCCTGGACATCACCGTCCTGTACGACGAGCCGCGGGTGCTGCTGGTACCGCTCGGCCACCGGCTGGCGGGCCGGGAGTCGGTCACGCTCGCGGACTTCGCCGACGAGCCGCTCCCCCGTTTCACCGGCGCCGACCGGATCGGTGCGAATCCCGCGGGTCACACCAACCTGGGCGCCCTGGTGGACACGCTGGAGGACAAGCTGGAGCTGGTGGCGAGCGGTGAGGTGGTGTCACTGGCGCCGGCCGGCTTCCGGGGCAGCCTGCGGCCGGACATCGTCCTCGTGCCGGTCGTGGACGCGGACCCCGTCCAGGTGGTCCTGGCCACCCGGAAGGGCGACCGCCATCGCCTGCTGCCGGCGTTCCGAAGGGCGGCCGAGGCCCATCTGGTCCCGGTCGGCGCTGCCGGGACCGGACGGCCGAAATCGCGGATCGGGACCGGGTGACGGGCAGGCCGGGCCGGGGCACGCCGAACGACGTGGCCGTCGCCGGCGGTGTCTCGCGTGCCACGGTCGGCTTCGTCCTCGACGACGATCCGCGGCAGTCCGTCCCGGCCGCCACCCGTGACCGGGTACGGCAGGCGGCACGCGACCTCGGCCATGTCCCGCACGGGGGTGGCGCGTCCTGCGCGAGGGCGGCTCCCGGGTGGTGGCCCTCGATCTGGACCGGGGTCTGGAGGGCAACTGCTCGCGCGGCTGCGTGCGCGGTCTGGACGACGAACTCGCCGCGCACGGGCATGTCCTGCCGGTGCGGCACGGCCGGCACCCGGCGGCGGCGACCCGGCAGGTGCTGGACGCGATCACCCCGTGCGCCATCATCCGGTTCGCGAAGCCGCACCTGACCGGTCACTGCCTAAAGGGCCTGGGGGCGGTTGCCGGTGGGACGGCCTCGCCGCGCACGCGGCCCTGCAGATCCGGGATCTGGCCGAGCACGGGCACCGCCGGATCGCGCCGGCCCTCCCCGAGGAGGACTCGGCGCGGGCCCGGGCCCGGCGGCGGTCCGCCGAGCACACCGCGCACAGCCTCGGCCTGCCGCCGCTGGTCCCGGTCACGGTGGAGCGACCGCGGCGGGCGGGCACCGACGCGGTCGCCGGGCTGCGCGAGGGCCATCCGGGCGTCACGGCGGTCGCCGCCTTCGACGACGGCCTCGCCCTGCGCACCCTGAGGGCCCTGCACGACCCGGGCCTGTCCGTCCCCGGCGGCAACATGGCGGTGATCGGCTACGACGACACCGGGTACGGCGAGCTGAGCACGCCCGCCCCGACCACCGGGCACATCGACGCGGAGGCCCACGGCCGGCCGGCGGCGCGCACCGCGCTGGGGCTGGACCCGGCGGCCCTGGTGCCGGTCCCGGCGCGGATCATGGTGCGGGAGTCCGCGTGAGCGCACCCGTCCCGGGAGCGGGGGCCACGGCGGACTCCCCCGCGACCTGACCCGTCTTCAGGGCAGCTGCGCGGCGAACGCTTCGTAGGCCCGCTCGTCGAAGAGCACGAACCGGACCTCCTCGACGGCCGTGTCCGCCTCCCGGACTGTCGCCATGGCGATCCGGGCGCCGTCGTCCAGCGGCCAGCCGTAGATCCCGGTGGAGACGGCGGGGAAGGCGACGGTGTGCGCGCCGAGTTCGTCGGCGCGCTTGAGGGACTCGCGGTAGCAGGAGGCCAGCAGCTCGGAGCGGTCCTCGCTGCGGGAGTGGACGGGGCCGACGGTGTGGATGACCCACCGGGCGTCGAGTTCGCCGGCGGTGGTGGCGACGGCCTGGCCGGTGGGCAGGCCCTTGCCGTAGTGCCCGGCACGGAGCCTGCGGCAGTCCTCCAGGATCGCCGGGCCGCCGCGCCGGTGGATGGCACCGTCGACGCCTCCGCCGCCGAGCAGCGAGGAGTTGGCCGCGTTGACGATCGCGTCGGCGGTCTGCCGGGTGATGTCGCCCTGGACGAGCGTGATGCGGGTCATGACTGTCTCAGCCTCCTCCAGACGGCCTTGGCCGCGTTGTGTCCCGACATCCCGTGTACCCCCGGGCCGGGCGGGGTCGCCGACGAGCAGATGAAGACGGCCGGGTGCGGGGTGCCGTAAGGGAACAGGGAGAGCTTGGGGCGCAGCAGGATCTGCAGGCCGGAGACCGCACCGGTGCCGATGTCGCCGCCGACGTAGTTGGCGTTGCGGGCGGCGAGTTCGGCGGGTCCCGCGGTGGCGCGGGCCAGCACGCGATCGCGGAACCCCGGTGCGAAACGCTCCAGTTGGCGTTCCATCACGTCGGTGAGGTCGCCGGTCCAGCCGTTCGGCACATGGGCGTAGGCCCAGAAGACCTGCTTGCCCTCGGGGGCGCGGGACGGGTCCACGACGCCGGGCTGCACGGTGATCATGAACGGCCGGTCGGGGGCGCGGCCCTGGCGGGAGGCGGCCCGCAGCGCGGTGCCGATCTCCGCGCTGTCCGCGCCGATCTGCACGGTCCCGGCGCGGCGGGCCTCCGGGGCAGTCCAGGGGACCGGCCCGTCCAGCGCATAGTCGATCTTGAAGACGCCCGGGCCGTACCGGTAGTCCTGGTAGTAGTTGCCGAGGCCGGCGATGCGGGCGAGGGCGGTCGGCGAGGTGTCGAAGATGTACGACCGCGCGGGCGGCAGGTCGTCCAGGCGCTTGACCTCGTAGTCGGTGTGGATCGCGCCGCCGAGGTCCCCGAGGTAGGCGGCCAGGGCGTCGGAGACGGCCTGCGAGCCGCCCCGGGCCACCGGCCAGCCGCGGGCGTGCGCGGCGAGCGCGAAGACCAGGCCGACGGCACCGGTGGCGAACCCGCTGAGCGGGGCCATGACATGGGCGACGAGGCCGGCGAAGAGGGTTCTGGCCCGCTCCTCACGGAAGCGGCGCACAAGCAGGGCGGCGGGCTCCAGCCCTACCAGGCCGAAGCGCGCGAGGGTGAGCGGGTCGCGGGGCAGCGCGGTCAGCGGCAGGGACATGAAGTCCCGGACCAGGGTGTCCCAGTGGGCCAGGAACGGCTCGACCAGCCTGCGGTAGGTGCCCGCGTCACGCGGTCCGAAAGAGGCGGCCGTCTCGGCGACCGAGCGGGCCAGTACGGCGGCCCGGCCGTCCGGGAAGGGGTGGGCCATCGGCAGCTCGGGGTGCAGCCACTCCAGGCCGTAGCGGTCCAGGGGCAGGGCCCGGAACGCGGGCGAGTTGATGCCGAGCGGGTGCGCCGCGGAGCACGGGTCGTGCCGGAAGCCCGGCAGCGTGAGCTCCTCGGTGCGGGCCCCGCCGCCCACGGTGTCGCGTGCCTCGAAGACCGCGACGGAGAAGCCGCGCCGGGCCAGCTCCACGGCGGCCGTCAGGCCGTTCGGTCCCGCCCCCACCACGACCGCATCGAGCATCGACGGCACCTTCGCACCCCTTCGTCAGCCGATTGGCCACTCGAATTCAGGATATGCCGCTGGACTGACACCGCCCTCGTCCGGGGTTACCAGTGCGGGTTCCGCAGCAGGTCCCGCACCCGGTGGGCGGTGGCCGCGTCGCGGGCCGCGGTGAAGGGCAACGCGTTGTCCCCCGTGATCCGGAACGGCACACCGGCGAGCGTGAGGTGGGCGCCTCCCGCCTCCTCCACCAGCAGCAGCCCGGCCGCGTGGTCCCAGGCGGCCTCCCAGGAGAACGCGGTCGCGTCCAACTCGCCCCGGGCGACGGCGAGATACTCGAGACCCGCCGAGCCGCAGGCGCGCGGGGCGACGCCGTCGACCCACAGGGCGAACAGCGCGCGCTTCTGCGCGTCCGTCGTGTAGTCCGGGTGGGAGGTGGCGATCCGCAGGTCCTGGCCCGCTGCGGGAGGCCCGGCGTGCAGCCGTACGCCGTCCAGGAAGGCACCCTTGCCCCGTACCGCCGTGGCGAGTTGCTCGCGGGCGGGGGCGTAGGTCCAGGAGGCGAGCAGAACGCCCCGGTGGGCGAGCGCGACCAGGGTGCAGAAGCCGTCCTCGCCGCGCACGAACTGGCGGGTGCCGTCGACCGGATCTACTATCCACACCGGCGCGTCGCCCTGGAGCGCCCCGTAGCTCTCCGGGTCCGCGTGGACCGCCTCCTCGCCGACCACGACGGAACCCGGCAGCAGGGCGCCCAGTGCCCCGGTGAGGTACCTCTCGGCGAGCCGGTCGGCGTCCGTCACCAGGTCGTGCGGGCCGCTCTTCTGGTCGATCTCGTGGTCGGCGAGCCGGCGCCAGCGGGGCATGATCTCGGTCCGGGCGGCCTTGTGGATGGCGTCCTCGACGTCACCGGCGTGCTGGAGGAGAAACTCGTCGATGGTCTCCGTTGCTTCGATCATGCCTCCATGAGAGCACGCGTCACTGACAATCCCCCCCGCCCGGATGTACGGAACGTGGAATACGCACGAACAACCGGTGCCGCCGATCAGTGGACGGCCGGCCTGCCGGGTCAGCGTCCCACCGCGTACCCCTGCATCCCGCGCGGATTCGCCGCCGCCGACAGCACCCCGGTCTCCGGGTCCCGGGCCACCGCGCACAGCCGCCCCTCCGACCAGGCCGGCCCGACCGTCACGTCATGGCCGCGCCGCCGCAGCTCCGCCACCACCGCGGGGTCCGTCCGCGACTCGACGGTCACGCTGCCCGGGCGGCGCCCGCGTGGGTAGAAGGAGCTGGGGAAGCTGTCGTTGTGCCAGTTCGGCGCGTCGATCGCGCCCTGCAGGTCGAGGCCGCCGCGCACCTCCCCGCGCAGCGCGACGGCGAGGAAGAAGTGCAGCTGCCACTGGTCCTGCTGGTCACCGCCGGGCGTGCCGAAGGCCAGTACCGGAACTCCGTCGCGCAGGGCGACGGACGGGGTGAGCGTGGTCCGGGGGCGGCGGCCGGGGGTGAGGGAGTTCGGCAGGCCCTCCTCCAGCCAGGCCATCTGGAGCCGGGTGCCCAGCGGGAAGCCCAGCTCGGGGACGACGGGGTTGGACTGGAGCCAGCCGCCGCTGGGGGTGGCGGCGACCATGTTGCCCCAGCGGTCGACGACGTCCAGGTGGCAGGTGTCGCCCCGGGTGGTGCCGTCGGCGGCGACCTGCGCGACCGTCGGCTCACCGGCGCCCATCGGATCGAAGGCGGTGCCGCGCGCGGCCTCCAGGCGCGCGTACCCGGGCAGCCGGGGCACCCGGCCGCCGGGACTGCCCGGCCGCAGCTCGGCGGAGGCCTCGGCGCCGACCAGCCCGCGCCGCTCCGCGTTGTAGGCGTCCGAGAGCAGTTCGGCCAGCGGTACCTCGGCCGCGTCCCCGTACCAGGCCTCGCGGTCGGCCATGGCGAGCTTGCAGCCCTCGATCAGCAGGTGCAGGTAGTCGGCGGAGCCGTACGCGGGCAGCTCGGAGAGGCGGGGCGGCAGCAGCGCGAGCTGCTGGAGGAAGGCCGGGCCCTGGCTCCAGGGGCCCGCCTTGCACACGGTCCAGCCGTTCCACTCGTACGACACCGGGGGCTCGTAGCTCGCGGACCAGCCGGCCAGGTCGGCGGCGGTGAGGGTGCCGGTGTGCCGCTCGCCGCTGGTGTCCATGGTGGGGCGGGCGGCCTGCCGGACCAGGGCCTCCGCGATGAAGCCGGTGCGCCACACCGCACGGGCCGCGTCGATCCGCGCCTCGCGGTCCCCGGCGCCCGCGGTCTCCGCCAGCAGCCGCCGCCAGGTGGCCGCGAGGGCCGGGTTGCGCAGCAGTTCGCCGGGCCGGGGCCCACGGCCGCCGGGCAGGTACAGGTCCGCCGACGAGGTCCACTCGGTCTCGAACAGCTCCCGTACGCTCGCCACGGTCGCGCCGACGTTCTCCACGGCCGGGTGCCCGTGCTCGGCGTACCCGACCGCGTACGCCAGGACCTCGTCCAGCGGCTTGGTGCCGTGGTCGCGCAGCAGGAGCAGCCAGGCGTCGAAGGCGCCGGGAACGGCCGCGGCCAGCGGGCCGGTGCCGGGGACCAGGTCCAGTCCGAGCCCCCGGTAGTGGGCGACGGTGGCGCCGGCGGGGGCCACGCCCTGCCCGCACAGCACCCGCACCTCGCCGCCGGCCGGGGCGAGCAGGATCGGTACCTCGCCGGCGGGTCCGTTGAGGTGCGGCTCGACCACGTGCAGGACGAACGCGCCCGCGACGGCCGCGTCGTACGCGTTGCCGCCGTTCTCCAGGACCGCCATCGCCGACTGGGAGGCCAGCCAGTGCGTGGAGGACACCATGCCGAAGGTGCCCTGGAGGGTCGGTCGGGTCGTGAACACAGGGTCTCCCACCTCGCTCTTTACGTGTATCGGCCCGGATGACGGGCGCTCACGAGGGGGCCTGGGGAGAATCTGGGGATGTCCCGCCAGGGGTCTCCTTCGCCCACTCCCCCGGAAGGCTATCGACCGCCCTGCTCCTCTTCTTCCCCGCCTCCGGTTCTTCCCCGCCTCCCTTTTCTTTGCCGTCTCCGGCATGAAGTGGGCGTAGTGGTCGAGGGGTGAGGGTCGGCGACGTGTGCCCCAGCCACCCGGCGAGTCCGGCTCGTGCAGGCCGAGGCCCCGGCCTGTCCGCGCACCCGCCGCCGGGGTTCCTGGATCCGCGGCCAGGCCGACTGGGCGGTGGGCCTGCGCTGGCCCTCGCGCCAGGACTCGGGCCTGCTCTCCGGCGAGGTGTGCGCCCTGTGCGAACCGGAGCACGGCCCCGCTTGCCCGAGCCGTCCTCCGAGGCACCGCTGGAGCTGGACACCCCGGCCGGCCGCCACTACGTGAACGACCTGCTCGCCCCGCTGCGCATCCGCGTCGAGCACCCCCGGCGACGCGCGTCCTGGGGCGTGTTGCGAAAGTCCCGTCGTTCGCCCGAAGGGCGGGCCGTGCCACGTCAGGCGCGTGCTCCCGGCGTGCCCGGCGGAAGTCCTCGTACGGGATGTACTCGGGCTTTCGCCCGGTTCGGCGAGCGTGCGTGCATGGTGTCGCACGGCAGACGGGATTTTCGCAACACGCCCTAGTCGTCCGAGTCGGGCTTGTTGCTCGCCGCGTACGCCTGGGCCGGTGTCATGGCGACCCCGTTGAGGCTGACCGTCCTGTAGGGGCTGACCTTGGCGCAGGTCTTGGAGTCGTCGGCGGTGGAGGCGTTGGCGTTGGAGACGGCGGCCTTGGTGTCGCCGGACTTGGCCGGGTAGCTGGTGCCGGTGGTCCAGTCGCTGCCGATGACCAGGGTCACGCCGGTGCCCGTGCCCTGCTTGACGTGCGAGGTGGGCACGTCCAGCGCCTTGGCGACGGTCTGTGCCGCGGCCTTGTCGCCGCTGCCGTAGGTCACGGTGGTCGTGGTCGCGGAGTCGGGCGCGTTGGCCGTGCTCGTACCGCTGTTGAAGCCCTGCGAGATCAGGGCGCCGGCGATCGCGGAGGCGCGGCCCGTGATGTCGGTGCCGTTCTCGACGGTCACGGCGATCTGGGCCGCGGGTACGGTCGCGGTGGTGGCCCTGGGCTTTCCGGTGGCGTCGGCCGCCGACGACTTCTTGCCGGAACCGGTGGTCAGCGACTGGTCGTTGGCCATCGTGGCGAACAGGTCCTTGGCGCCGTCGCCGACCACCACGCGGTTGCTGTTGTTCGGGTCCGGGGCGGTCTGCATGGTGGTGAAGGTCATCCGCTTGGTGGGGACCTTGTTCACGTCGGCCGCGAGCGATATCAGCTTCTTGACGCTGCCGAGGCCGTCGTCCACGGTGAGCGCCTTGGTGGCGGCGTCGGCGAGCTTGTAGACCGCGGTGGGGTCGGTGAGCGTTCCCGCGCTCTTGAAGTTGCGCATCATCGCGCTGAGGAAGATGTGCTGGGAGACGGTGCGGCCGAGGTCGCTGCCGTCTCCGAAGCCGTGCCGGGAGCGGACGAACTCCAGCGCGGCCTCGCCCTTGAGGGTGTGGGGGCCCTTGGACAGCTTGAGGTGCGAGTAGGTGTCGTACACGTTGGAGCTGACGCAGACGGAGACACCGCCGACCGCGTCGGACATCTTGACCACGCCCGAGAAGTCGAGCTTGACGAAGTGGTCGATGGTGATGCCGGTGAGCTGGTGGATGGTGTCGACCTGGCAGGCGGGCCCGTACTCCAGGGCGCTGTTGACCTGGCCGTAGTAGCCGGACGTGGACTGGCCGCTCGCCTTGTCCTTGCAGGCCGGCACGTTGACCATGGTGTCGCGGGGGATGCTCATGACCGTGGCGTTGGAGCGGTCCGCGGATATGTGGACGACCATCTCCACGTCCGCGTTTCCGTTGCCGGTCTGCACCCCGGTGGTCCTGCAGCCGCCGCCGAGCTTGCAGTCCTCGGAGCTGGTCCGGCCGTCCGAGCCGATCACCAGGATGTTGATCGGGGTCCGGCCGAACGCGTCGGCCTTCTCGGTGCCGCCCTTGCCGTCCAGGGAGACGCTGTTGATGTTGCCGTTCAGGTGCTGGTAGAACCACCAGCCCGCGCCGGCCGTGACCAGGACCAGGACGGCGGTGACCACGCCGAGGATCTTCAGCGCCCGCCTGCCGCGGCCGGTCGGCCTGGCCCGCCGGGCCCCTTTGCCGCCGCGGTTCCTGGCCGCCTGCCGGGCCGCGGCCCGGCCGCCGGTCGGGCGCGTCCCGTCAGGCAGTGCACCGCGCTGTCCGGGCACCCGGTCGGTGCGGCTCCGCGTGGCCTGCCCCCCCGGGCCGTCCCACGGGTCGGTCATCTTCCACTCCCATGAACGGGTGGGGCCCGCGACGGTCGGGTCGACCCGTACCCGGCGGTGTACGGGAAGGCGCGATGTGGGCCCACTTGGGTTGCGTGATTGCGCAATCTAACAAACCCATGGCCCGAGCAGCACAGCTCCCGGCGGATTTCACAGGTGAGTGATCTCATGGAAACGCCCGGGAACCCTCGCGGAACCCGAGACGCGTCACAGGCGTCGGGACCGTACCCGCGCGCTCAGACCCCGGCCTCGCGCAACCGTCGCACCGGTGCCGGAACTTGGTACGTTCGGGCGGTCAGCTGTCCGACGGCCACCCGCACCACGGTCACGATGTCCGGATCGTCCACATAATAGATCTGCCGGCGCCCCTCCCGGCGGGACCGGACCAGGCCGGCGAGCTTGAGCTTGGCCAGGTGCTGACTGACCGCGGGCAGGGCGCCGCCGACCCGGTCGGCGAGGCACGTCACGTCGCTCTCACCCTGGGACAGCGCCCACACGAGGTGCAGCCGGGCCGGCGAGGCGAGCAGCCCGAACACCGCGGCCGCCTCCGTCAGCACCCCGTCGGAGGGGTCCGTGACGCCGTCGAGGTCCTCGGCCACAGCCCGCTCCCTCCCTCACCGTCGTCACACAGAAGTGCACTCAGTGTAGGCGCGCGGTCACGGCCGCCCGCACGACCTCCCCGGAATGTCCTCCACGTGTTCCCCGCATTGTCATGAGCGGGTGACAGATCTTCGACGGCTCGGCGTCAGGCGCTGCCGTCGGCCTCCGCCGTTCATAAGCTTGCGCAACAAGGCAACTGAGCAAGGCACCACCCCGCACCGGGAGGACGACGAACGTGGGCATCATCAGCTGGATCATCCTGGGCCTCCTCGCCGGAGCCATCGCCAAGGTCCTGCTGCCCGGCCGTGACCCGGGCGGCCTGATCGGCACCACCCTCATCGGCGTCGCGGGCGCCTTCGTCGGGGGCTGGCTCTCGGCCCGCTTCCTCGACCGCCCGGTGGAGAAGCAGTTCTTCGACCTCTACACCTGGGGCGCCGCGATCGCCGGCTCCCTGGTCCTCCTCATCGCCTACCGGCTGCTGTTCGGCAACTCGCGGGACCGCGCACGGCGGTGACCCCGGTCACCTTTGCGGGCCCGATGCAGTCACGACATTCCGGAAGTACGCGGACCGCGGCCACACGACATTCCGGATGTACGGGGACGGGCTCGCGAGCTCTGTCAACAGGGCGTAAGCGCCCACCGCACAGTCAAGGCGTCGATTCCACTTCCACCCCACGGGGAGTCGTGTGACACTGGCGTCCCGTCCGCAGTGTGGACACCTCGGCACACCGTCCCCCACGAGAAGTGCGACTTGCGTTCTCTACCACTGCCACTCGCCCTCACCGCGCGCCTGACGCCGGTCGCCGTGCTCGCCTGTGCGGGCTGGGCGATGGCATCGGGTCCGGACAAGACGGCCGGCACCGCCTCCGGTGACACCTCGGCCCAGCAGACCGCCGGCCGGTCGACGAGCGAGGACCCGTCCTCGTCCGCCGCGTCGACGGCGGCCGCCAAGACGTACGGCGGTGCGCCCGCGCCCTGCGGGAGCATCCCCGCGGCCACCATCAAGTCGCTGGTGCCGGGCGCCAAGACGGCCGGCAAGGAGATCCCCTCCACGGACACCAAGCTGCGCCGCACCTGCTCCTGGAACGCGCTCAAGGGCTACGACTACCGCTGGCTCGACGTCTCCTTCGAGATCATGGACACGAACGCGGCGGCGGCGAAGGAGTACAAGGAGCGGGTCGCGGAGAAGAGCGGCGGCGGAGCCGTGCCGGGGCTCGGCGACAGCGGCTACTCGGTGGTGAACCTCACCACCGAGGACAAGCAGCAGACCCGTGAGGGCGTGGTGATGGCCCAGGTCTCCAACGCTCTGGTGGTCGTCACCTACAACGGCAGCGACTTCGAGAACAAGAAGGCGCCGGACACGGACGAGATCAACAAGGGCGCCATCAAGGCCGCGAAGAGCGCGGTGACCGCGCTGAAGGGCAGCCAGTGAGGCAGTACCGGCCGCCCTTCGCGCTCACGCCGCTCGGGGGGTGGGCCTGATCAGCAGCGACAGGCCCAGATACAGCACCAGCGACGTACCCAGACCGACCGCCCAGCCGTAGTCGGCGAGCGAGGACAGCGCCGGGATCGGGCGGCCGTCGATCAGCGGTTTGAAGCTGGCGCCGCCGATGGCGAGCACGCCTCCGACGAGGAAGGCGAGGACCGCCCGCCAGTTCCAGCCGCCGTCGTACCAGTAGCGGCCGCCCGTGCGGTACAGGTCGGTCAGGTCTAGGCGGGTGCGGCGCAGCAGCCAGTAGTCGGCGATGAGGATGCCGGCGACCGTGCCGAGTAGACCGCCGACCAGGCCGAGCCAGGTGAAGATGTAGCCCTGCGGGTCGGAGTACAGCTTCCAGGGGAAGATCACCACGGCGAGCACGCTGGTGATCAGGGCGCCGGTGCGGAAACTGATCTTCCGGGGCGCGACGTTGGAGAAGTCGAACGCCGGGGACACCAGGTTGGCCGCGATGTTCACGGACAGGGTCGCGACGAGGACGGTGACCAGGGCGTAGAGCAGCCCGACCACGTTGTCCGTCTTGGCGGCCAGCTGGACCGGGTCCCAGACCGGCTCGCCGTACACGGCCTGGGAGCCGGAGGTCACCAGGACCGACAGGAACGCGAACAGGGTCATGGTGGTCGGCAGGCCGAGGGCCTGGCCCCAGGTCTGCGCCTTCTGGCTCTTGCCGTACCGGGTGAAGTCGGGGATGTTCAGGCTCAGGGTGGACCAGAAACCGATCATGCCCATCAGCGAGGGCCAGAACAGCTTCCAGAAGTCGCCGCCCCAGCCGAGCTTGGAGGGCTGGTCGAAGAGCGGTCCGAGGCCCCCGGCCTTGTTGCTCATCCAGATCAGCATCACCACCGCGCCGACGATCACGAAGGGCGCGGCCCAGTTCTCGAAGCGGCGGATGGTCTCCATGCCCCGGTAGATGATGGCGACCTGGAGCACCCAGAAGAGCGCGAACGACAGCCACATGGTCCAGGCGTGGCCGCCGATGTGCGAGGCGTTCGCCCAGCTGTCGCCGATGAGCTTGCCGGCCAGGAAGTAGATGGCCTCGCCGCCGATCCAGGTCTGGATGCCGAACCAGCCGCAGGCCACCAACGCCCGGACGACGGCGGGGAGGTTGGCTCCGCGCACGCCGAAGCTGGCGCGGGCGAAGACCGGGAAGGGGATGCCGTACTTCGGTCCGGCGTGCCCGGTGAGCAGCATCGGGACGAGGACGATCAGGTTGGCGAGGGCGATGGTGAACACGGCCTGTTTCCAGTCCATGCCCACCGCGATCAGCCCGGAGGCCAGGGTCCAGGACGCCGTGTTGTGGGCCATGCCGACCCAGAGTGCGGAGAAGTTGTACGTGGTCCAGGTGCGCTTTTCGACGGGGACCGGCAGCAGGTCCTCGTTGGCGTAGGGCCCGGCCGGCGGCGGGGAGCCCGGGGCGAGCTCTACGCGCCCGTCGGAGGTGGTTACTTGACCGGACGGCGGTATGGCCGTGGGAGCGGTGTCGGTCATGGCAGGCCAATCGGGAGGAGACGGGACGGGAGACAGGCCGTGCGGGCGGGGCGGGGGGGTACGCGTGTGGGGTGCGCCCTGACCCCCTTCCCGGGACGGCGGGAAGGGGGAGACCAATTGCCAGGAATGGGCTAACCGTTGACGGCGGGGATGACCTTGCTCCCGTAGGCGTCGATGGTGGCCTCCTGCGCGTCGTGCATGTCGTAGACGGCGAACTGGTCGACGCCCAGTTCACGCAGTGCGTTCAGCTTCTCGATGTGCTTCTCGGGCGGTCCGATGACGCAGAACCGGTCGACGATCTCGTCGGGGACGAACTCGGTGTCGGGGTTGCCGCTGCGCCCGTGGTGCGAGTAGTCGTACCCCTGACGTGACTTGATGTAGTCGGTGAGTTCCTCGGGGACCTGGGAGGAGTGTTCGCCGTACTTGGCGACCAGGTCGGCGACGTGGTTGCCGACCATGCCTCCGAACCAGCGGCACTGGTCGCGGGCGTGTGCCAGGGCCTCGGGCGAGTCGTCCTCGGTGACGTAGGCGGGGGCGGCGACGCAGATCGTCACTTCGGACGGGTCGCGGCCGGCGGCGGCCGCCGCCTCCTTGACCGCCTTGACCATGTACTCGGTGAGGTAGAGGTCGGAGAGCTGGAGGATGAACCCGTCGGCCTCCTCACCGGTCATCTTCAGGGCCCTGGGCCCGTACGCGGCCATCCAGACCGGGAGCCGGGCGTCCGGCTTGATCCACGGGAACCTGATCGCCGTGCCGTCGCCCAGGTCGGCCTCGCCCCCGCTGCCGAGGGCGCGGATGACCTTCATGGCCTCGCTGATCCGGGCGAGGGTGTTGGGCTTGCGCCCGGCCACCCGCATCGCGGAGTCGCCGCGGCCGATGCCGCAGACCGTGCGGTTGCCGAACATGTCGTTGAGGGTGGCGAAGGTGGAGGCGGTGACCTCCCAGGTACGGGTGCCCGGGTTGGTGACCATCGGCCCGATCGTCAACTTCGTGGTATTGGCCAGGATCTGACTGTAGATCACGAACGGTTCCTGCCACAGCACGGCGGAGTCGAAGGTCCAGCCGTACGAGAACCCGTTGCGTTCGGCCCGCTTCATCAGGCT
The DNA here is from genome assembly GCF_055567595.1 of Streptomyces sp. NPDC026515. Lineage (NCBI taxonomy): Bacteria > Bacillati > Actinomycetota > Actinomycetes > Kitasatosporales > Streptomycetaceae > Streptomyces > Streptomyces sp. NPDC026515. The sequence continues at coordinate 776,991 of NZ_JBVHQD010000001.1, read as the reverse complement.
GATGACACGGGAGGCCGGCGGATCGGTCTGCAGGACGAGTCCGAAGTCCATAAGCGCCACTCCTAGTTGAGGTACTGACAGGTGGAGCGCGGGGTGTAGACGCCGTGCCCGGCGTGTCCGGTGTACTCCCGCTCGGTGATGACGGGTTCGCCGCGCGAGAGGACCGTCTCGACCCGGCCGGTGAGCCGCCTGCCCTCGTACGCCGAGTAGTCGACGTTCATGTGGTGGGTCTCCGCGGAGACGATCTGCTCGGCGTGCGGGTCGTAGATCACGACGTCGGCGTCGGCACCCGGGGTGATGGTGCCCTTCTTGGGATACATCCCGAACATCCGGGCCGGAGCGGCGCAGGCGATCTCGATCCAGCGCCGGCGCGAGATGTGCCCGTCGACGACGGCCTGGTGGAGCAGGTCCATGCGGTTCTCGACACCGGGCAGGCCGTTGGGGATCTTCGAGAAGTCGCCCCGCCCCAGCTCCTTCTGGCCGACGAAGCAGAACGGGCAGTGGTCGGTGGAGACCACCTGGAGGTCATCGGTCCGAAGGCCCTGCCAGAGCTTGGCCTGGTGCTCCCTGGGCCGCAGCGGGGTCGAGCACACGTACTTCGAGCCCTCGAAGCCGGGCTCGGCGAGGTTGTCGGTCGACAGGAAAAGGTACTGCGGACAGGTCTCGCCGAAGACGGGCAGCCCCTCGTCACGCGCCCGTGCCAGCTCGGCCACCGCCTCCATCGCCGAGACGTGCACGACGTACAGGGGCGCACCCGCCACCTGCGCGAGCCGGATGGCGCGGTGGGTGGCCTCGGCTTCCAGCAGCGCCTTGCGCACCTCGCCGTGGTAGCGGGGGTCGGTCTCGCCGCGGGCCAGCGCCTGTTCCACCAGCACGTCGATGGCGATGCCGTTCTCGGCGTGCATCATGATCAGGCCGCCGTTCTCGGCGGAGCGCTGCATGGCGCGCAGGATCTGGCCGTCGTCGGAGTAGAAGACGCCGGGGTAGGCCATGAACTGCTTGAAGGAGGTCACCCCCTCCTCGACCAGCAGGTCCATCTCCTTGAGGGTCTCCTGGTTCACATCGGAGACGATCATGTGGAAGCCGTAGTCGATCGCGCAGTTGCCCTCGGCCTTGGCGTGCCAGGCGTCGAGCCCCTCGCGCAGACCGTGCCCGACGCTCTGCACGGCGAAGTCGACGATCGTGGTCGTACCGCCCCAGGCGGCGGCGCGGGTTCCGGTCTCGAAGGTGTCGGATGCGAAGGTGCCGCCGAACGGCAGTTCCATGTGGGTGTGGGCATCGACACCGCCCGGGATGACGTACTTGCCGGTGGCGTCGATGGTGCGCTCGGCGGTGAAGGTCTCGGCGACGGGGGTCGCGGAGGCGGCGAGGGCGGCGATACGGCCGTCCTCGATCAGGACGTCGGCGTGGATCTCGTCGGACGCGGTGATGACGAGTCCGCCCCGGATGACGGTACGGCTGCTCATTCTCCCTCTCCTGCCCTGCTCGGCTCTGGTGCGGTTACGGTGCGGTGATCGGGCCGTACGCGTCCGGGCGGCGGTCCCGGAAGAACTGCCAGCGGTCGCGGACCTCGCGCAGCTTGGCCAGGTCGAGGTCGCGGACGACGAGCTCGGTCTCCTTGTCGGAGGCCACCTCGCCCACGAACTGCCCCTCCGGGTCCACGAAGTAAGAGGTCCCGTAGAAGTCGTTGTCGCCCAGGTCCTCGACACCTACCCGGTTGATCGCGCCGACGAAGTACTCGTTGGCCACGGCCGCCGCCGGCTGCTCCAACTGCCACAGGTAGCGGGAGAGTCCGCGCGAGGTGGCCGACGGGTTGAAGACGATCTCGGCGCCGCCGAGGCCCAGCGCCCGCCAGCCCTCCGGGAAGTGCCGGTCGTAGCAGATGTAGACGCCGATCTTCCCGACCGCGGTCTCGAAGACCGGCCAGCCCGCGTTCCCCGGACGGAAGTAGAACTTCTCCCAGAAACCGGGGACCTGGGGGATGTGGTGCTTGCGGTACTTGCCGAGGTAGGAACCGTCCGCGTCGATCACGGCCGCGGTGTTGTAGAGGACGCCGGGCTGCTCCTCCTCGTACACCGGCAGGATCAGGACGATGCCCAGCTCCCGCGCGAGGGCCTGGAAACGCTGGACGACCGGGCCGTTGGGTACCTGCTCGGCGTACTCGTAGAACGCTTTGTCCTGGACCTGGCAGAAGTAGGGTCCGTAGAACAGTTCCTGGAAGCACAGGACCTGGGCTCCCTGCGCGGCCGCGTCGCGGGCCGCCTGTTCGTGGACCTGGATCATCGATTCCTTGTCGCCGGTCCAGGCGGTCTGGAACAGGGCGGCACGAATCACTCGGCTCATCGGGACCTCCGGTCGCTCGGGCGTGTGTCGCTCGATGTGCGAGGAGCCTAGGAAGTCGGCGAGCGGGCTTTGAGTGGCAGCGTGTCACGTCTGCGGGCGCTCCGCGTGTCACGGTGTCACACGGTCGTCGGCTCATGTTTCACCGCCGTTTTCCCAGGTCGTCGCATATTTCACCCCTGTTGCGCGTCGTGTGCGAGGAGCGCGATGTGCACGGAGGCCGCCTGTTCGAAGTCGTCGAGGTCGACGCCGAGCCGGGCCTGTATGGCCTCCAGACGGCGGTACAGCGCGGGCCGCGAGACATGGTGCAGCTGGGCGGTGCGGGACTTGTTGCGCCCGGTGGCGAGGTAGGTCCGCAGGACGCCGAGCAGGTCCTGGTCGACGCCCTTTCCGCACAGCAGCCCGTCCAGCTCGCGCTCGGCGAAGGACTGGACGTGCGGGTCGTCGCGGAGCAGCCGGAGCAGGCCCCGCAGGTGTACGTCCTTGAGCCGGACGACGGGTGGCAGGTCGAGGGCCGCCGTGGAGTCGGCCACGGCGTCGGCCACGTGCCGGGCCTCGCGCAGACCGGCGGGCACGTCGTCCCAGGCGGTACGCGGGCCGGCCGCGGCGACCACCACGTGCGGCTCCGCCGACTCGCCGTGCAGGCGGACGGCGAAGTGCGCGGCGAGGGCGTCGGCGTCCTGGTCCCGGGCCAGGCTGAGCAGGACGGCGGTGACCCGCTCGGTGAGCTCGGCGACGAGTCCGGGCAGCCCCAGCAGACGCAGGGTCCGCTCCAGTTGGGCCGGTTCGGCGTCCCGTACGACGACGGGGACGAAGGTCCGCCGGTTCACCGGCAGTCCGGCCGCCCGCGCCCTGGGCAGCAGCTGCCGGGCCGGTACGACCCCCGAGACCAGGTCCGTGAGCAGGCTCTGCGCGGACTGCTCCTCCCAGCTGTGGGCGGAACCGCCGCCGAGCATGCGGTGCAGGACGAGGGCCTCGGCGCCACGGTCGGCGAGCAGCCGCCCGGTGGCGGTGTCGCCGCGGTAGCCGCAGAGCATGATCTGCCCCCAGCGCTCACCGCGGCCGCCGAGTTCGGCGCGGATCCAGCCGCCGCCCTCGCCGCCGCCGGCCTGCCGGGAGATGCGCTCCCAGTCACGCAGCACGTCGTCCACGGCCGACCGCTCCCCCGCGGTGGCCAGGACCCGGTGGGCGAGGTTGGTGACGACGACCGGACAGGCGCTGTGCCCGGCGACCTCGTCGAGGAGGCTCTGCAGGGGGGCGCCGGCGGTGATGAGTCCGGTGAGCACGGTGCGGACCGACTCGGAGAGGCTGACGGCGGCGAACTTCCGCCGGACCAGCCGGGACTGGACCTCCTCGGTCAGCTCGGCGAAGGGGAACGGGCGGTGCAGGACCACCAGGGGGAGGCCGCAGCGGTCCGCCGCGCGGCGCATGGCCTCGGGTGGGGAGGGGAAGGCCCGGCCGAGGCCGAGGACGACCGCGGCGGCCTCGGCCCGGTGCAGGGACTGGATGTACTCGGCTTGTTTGTGCGCGTCGTCCGCCAGCAGGACACCGGTGGTGAGGACCATCTCGCCGCCGGTGAGCATGACGCCGACGTCGGGGGCCTCGGCGACGTGCACCCAGCGGACCGGACGGTCGAGGTGGGCGGCGCCGGCGACGACCTCGGGGTCACCGGCCAGGACCCGCTCCAGGGACAGGACCTGACGGACCGACAGGGTGGGGGCGTGTGCGGTGTTCGGAGGATCCCAGGTGGCGGTCATCTCGCGTGTCCCTTGGTCCGGATCGGTGCGTTCGGAGCTGCGGGCCGGTGGGGGCTGGTCGCGCGGTTCCCCGCGCCTTGGGGGGGCGCTGCCTGAGGCCCCGTCAGGGGCGCGGGGAACCGCGCGAGCGGCCACGACGGCGCCTCGGTCGGCACACGGCCTGCCGGGCACGCTTCCGGCCGACCGCTCAGTAGGCACTCCTCAGCGCCTGTTCGAGGATCGCGGCGCCTTCCTCCGCCTCCGCGACCGTCAGGGACAGCGGTGGCGCGATGCGCAGCGCGCTCGTGTTGTGGCCGCCGCCCTTGCCGATCAGGAGGCCGCCCTCGCGCGCCGTCTCCAGGACCTTCGAGGCGGACTCGGGGTCGGCCTCGTCCGTGCCGGGCCTGACCAGTTCGACGCCGATCATCAGGCCACGGCCCCGGACCTCCCGTACGCCGGGCAGCTGGGCGGCGACGCAGCGGAGACGTTCGATGAGGAGGCCGCCCACCCGGCGGGCGTTGCCCTGGAGGTCGTGGTCCAGGAGGTACGACAGGTTGGCGAGGCCCGCCGCCATGGTGATCTGGGTGCCGCCGAACGTCGAGATGCTGTTGGAGTCGAGGCAGTTCATGATCTCGGAGCGGGCGATCACCCCGCCGATGGACATGCCGTTGCCGATGCCCTTGGCGAAGGTCACGATGTCCGGCGGGCCGCTCTGGCCGTGCGCCTGCCAGCCCCAGAAGTGCTCGCCGGTGCGGCCCCAGCCGGTCTGCACCTCGTCGGCGATCCAGAGGATGCCCTGCTCCTGGAGGACCTTGCGGAAGGCCGCGTACAGGCCGTCGGGCGGGGAGGTGAAGCCGCCGACGCCCTGGATGGGCTCGGCGATCAGCGCCGCCGGCGGCCGGGTGTGGCCGAGCAGGTCGCGCAGGTCCTCCACGCAGGCCGCGATGAAGTCACGGTCGTTCAGCTCGGCGTACGGGCCACGGGTGCGGACGCCGCCGTGGACGTACAGCGTCTGCAGCGGCGAGAGGGAGGTCGGGGACCAGCCCTTGTTGCCGGTGATGCCGACGGCGCTGAAGGAACGGCCGTGGTAGCTGTTGCGCATCGCCAGGATGGTGTTGGTCCGGCGGTAGGTCGTCGCGAGCAGCAGGGCGGTGTCGTTGGCCTCGGTGCCGGAGGTGGTGAAGAAGACCCGGGCGTCCGGGATGCCGCTCAGGTGGGCGACCCGCTCGGCCAGTTCGACCATCGGGCGGTTCAGGTAGAGCGTGGAGGAGTGGATGATCCGCCCGGCCTGCTCGCTCACCGCCTTCGTCACCTCGGGGAGGGCGTGCGCGGTCATCGTGGTGAGGATGCCGCCGAAGAAGTCGAGGTAGCGGTTGCCGTCGGCGTCCCAGACGTGCCGGCCCTCGCCGTGGGTGATCTCCAGCGGCTCGTCGTAGTAGAGGGCCAGCCAGTCGGGCAGGACCTGGCGGTGGCGGGCGAAGAGGTCGTTCACGGCTGTACCAGCCCTTCGTAGGCGTCGGGACGGCGGTCGCGGTAGAAGGCCCACTGCTGCCGCACTTCGTCGATCAGGCCGAAGTCGAGGTCGCGGACGACGAGTTCCTCGTCCTTGTCGCCGGCGACCTCCCCCACGAACTGCCCACGTGGATCGACGAAATAGCTCGTGCCGTAGAAGTCGTTGTCCCCGTACTCCTCCTGGCCGACCCGGTTGATGGCGGCGACGAAGTACTCGTTGGCGACGGCTGCCGCGGGCTGCTCCAGCTGCCAGAGGTAGGCCGACAGGCCGCGCGAGGTGGCCGACGGGTTGTACACCAGCTGCGCGCCGTTGAGGCCGAGTTGCCGCCAGCCCTCCGGGAAGTGGCGGTCGTAGCAGATGTACACGCCGATCTTGCCGACGGCGGTGTCGAAGACCGGCCAGCCGGCGTTCCCGGGCTTGAAGTAGTACTTCTCCCAGAAGCCCTTGACCTGCGGGATGTGGTGCTTGCGGTACTTGCCGAGGACGCTGCCGTCGGCGTCGATCACGACCGCGGTGTTGTAGTAGAACCCGGACTGCTCGACCTCGAAGACCGGGACGACGATCACCATGCCGGTCTCGCGGGCCAGCTCCTGCATACGACGGACCGTGGGGCCGTCGGGGACCGGCTCGGCCCAGCGGTAGTGCTCGGGTTCCTGGACCTGGCAGAAGTAGGGGGCGTTGAAGACTTCCTGGAATCCGATGATCTTCGCACCCTGCCGGGCCGCCTCGCGGGCGTGCGCCTCGTGTTTCGCCACCATGGACTCGGTGTCGCCCGTCCAGGTGGCCTGGACCAGAGCGGCGCGTACGACGTTGGCCATGAGCTGCTCCTTCTACGCCCGTAGAGGGTCGAAAGTAGGCGTCCTCGGAGTCCTTGCCAAGACCATCGTCGTTAAGCCGCCGAGTCGATCTCGTTTCTTACCCCGGTGGACGAGTCGGAGGGCTCCGCCGTCGCTTCGGCCGCCTGCCGGGTGCCGGTGCGTGGGGGTGGTCGCGCGGTTTCCCGCGCCCTGGAAGGGCGCGCCGACCGAGGCCGGTCAGGCTGCGAGGCCCGCGACGCGCAGGGCGTGGAGCACATCCCAGTAGCAGCGGTCCGAGAACGACCGCGCCGAGCGGAGAAGCAGTGGCGCCAGGCGGTGCGGGTCCGGCTCCGCGCTGTGCGCCGCCTCCTCCGGCGGGCGGACCTGGACGTAGGTGTCCAGCAGGGCCCGGACCTCCCGGTGCCGGCCCGCCGTGTCCAGCACGAGGACGGCCTCGCCGATCTCCGCGGCGGGGCGGACCACGCCCTGGCGGAGGATCTGCCGGCCGTCGGCGGTCCTGCCCGCGGCGGTCAGCGCGTCGGCGGCTGCCACCAGCCGGGCGGGTGGCAGCGAGGCCGTCTCCCACAGCAGCGTGGCCCAGTCGGCGCCGAGCCCGGCCCGCTGGAGGGCGTCCGCGAGCAGCGGGAAGCGGGCGGCGGGCCACTGCGCGGCCTCGGCCAGCAGCGCGTGCGCCTCTCCGGTGCGGCTCTCGGACCGCAGCCGTTCCAGTCGCGCCACGGCCCCCGCCACGGCCTGTGCCGCCTCCTCGTCGGCCTGCTCCGCGACCGGCTCCGGCCCCGCCGGCGCCTCGGCGGCCCCGGCGAACCGGGCTCCGCGCGGGGTGCGGCGGCCGTCGGGAGCCACGGGCACGGGCACCGCCGGCGTCTGCGGTACGGCGGCGGGCGGGACTTCGTCCTCCGCCATCCCGGCGAACCGGGCACTGCCCCGCCGCCGCTTGCGCGGTCTGGCGGGGGCGGGGTCCGGGCCGGCAGCGGAGGCCGGGACTTCGGCCGGCTCCGGGGCGGCCGGCGCCGTGGCGGTGCCGGCCGCGGTGGCGCGGGCGGTCGCCCGCGGTTCGGCGGCCGGTTCGTCGGGCGGCGCTGCCGGCTCGTACTCTCGCTCCAGCCGGCCTATCCGGTGCCGGAGTTCGACACACCGGGCGGAGGCCCGTTCGTGGTCGTCGCGGGCCCAGGCCAGGTCGACGTCGAGGGACTCGGCCTCCTCGCGGGAGTGCGCGGAGGTGTACGCGCGGCCGACCTGGGCCAGCCGTTCGGCGGCGTAACGCTGCTCGCGGAGCATGACGTCGAGGCGGTCGACCAGATCCTCCCGGGCGCCCGGCCGGGCGTCGTAGGCGGCGAGGGCGCCGGCGTGCAGCTGCCGGGCCTGTTCCGCGGCGCGGGCGGCCGCCTCGGGACCGTAGGTGGTCGCGAGGTCCTGGAGAAGCGCGGCCACCACGTCCCAGGGCGGAACCTCCCGTGCGCCGAGGCAGGCCCGCATACCGTCGGGATCGCGCTGCCAGAACACCGCGCACCAGCCGCCGCCCTGGTCCAGGCGTGCCAGCAGACCGTTGAGGTAGTTTGCGAACTCCCGCATTCGTCCCGGGAGTTGATCCACAGTCATCGCTCGACTCCCGCCCGACCGGAACACTCCGGCTTCGTAGGCAACACCAGTCGTGTTACGGGGCCGCTACGGGGAGTTTTCAGCGGGCGCGCGGAGTCCTCATTGCGGGATCCTGACCGATGCGCGTCACACCGGGACCAGGGCGCAGCGGATCACCAGTTCGTCCATCGACAGGCCGAGCGCACGGGCGAGCGCGGCGACGGTGAAGAAAGCGGGGGTCGGCGCCCGGCCGGTCTCGATCTTGCGGAGCGTCTCGGCCGAGATGCCGGCCTCGGCCGCCACCTCGGTCATGCTCCGGTCACCGCGCGCCTCGCGCAGCATCTGCCCGAGACGCTCGCCGCGTTCGCGCTCTTCCGGGGTGAGGGGGGTGCGCACCATGCCCCCATCCTAAGCCGTGATTCTTAGCCGGTCGAGAAAGCCGGTATAGTAATTGGCATGGTGGAACTGAAGACAGACGTATCGATCGAGGCGATGTACGGCGCGGGCCAGGTCCTCGGGCAGGCCCTGACGGCCGTACGGGAGGCCGCCGGTGTCGGCGTCTCCCTCCTCGAGCTGGACGAGGTGGCGCGCGGGGTGCTGCGCGCGGCCGGGGCCTCCTCCCCCTTCCTCGGGTACCGGCCCTCGTTCGCGGCCACCCCGTTCCCCGCCGTCATCTGCGCCTCGGTCAACGACGCGATCGTGCACGGCATCCCGACCTCCTACCGGCTGCGCGACGGCGACCTGGTCTCCATCGACTGCGGGGCGGAGCTCGACGGCTGGGTCGGCGACTCGGCGATCAGCTTCACGGTCGGAAAGGCGCGCCCGGCGGACGTACGGCTGGTCGAAACGGCCGAGCGGGCCCTGGCGGCGGGCATCGCGGCGGCGGTCGTCGGCAACCGCATCGGTGACATCGCGCACGCCGTCGGCCGGGTCTGCCGCGAGGCCGGCTACGGCATCCCGCAGGGCTTCGGCGGGCACGGCATCGGCCGCCGAATGCACGAGGACCCGGAGGTACCCAACGAGGGCCGTCCCGGCCGCGGCCTGCCGCTCCGGCACGGCATGGCCCTCGCGATCGAGCCCATGCTGATCGCCGGTGGCCGGGACGGCTACCACGAGGCTCCGGACGGCTGGACCCTGCGCACGAACGACGGATCCCGCGCGGCGCACGTGGAGCACACGGTGGCGATCACGGAGGCGGGGCCGCGGATCCTCACGGAGCGGAGTCCGGAGAACTGAGAGCCGGCGAAGTGCTGGACATGCCCCCTTCGGGCAGGCGTGCGAAGGTGGTGTGACCGGGTCCTCCCGGGGGCACCCGCGCGGACCGGCACGTCGACCAGCGAGCGCGTCCCGCCAGGCGCCGGGACGCCGGAACGGAACGAACGCTCATGAGCAGCGGTTACCCCGGACCGAACGACTTCGGACAGGATCCTTTCGGAGAGTTCCTCGCCCGCTTCTTCGGCGGCGGCGGGGAGCGCCAGGGCCCCCGTCAGGTCGATATCGGCAGACTGCTCAGCCAGCCCGCCCGGGAACTGGTCCGGGGCGCCGCCCAGTACGCCGCCGAACACGGCAGCCGGGACCTCGACACCGAACATCTGCTGCGCGCGGCGCTGACCGCGGAGCCGACCCGCTCCCTGCTCAGCAGGTCCGGTGCGGATCCCGACTCGCTGGCCACGGAGATCGACGGCCGCGCCGGACCGGTCCAGCACCCGCCCGGCGAGGCGCCCCCGCCGACCTCGCTGTCCCTGACCCCGGCCGTGAAGCGCGCCCTGCTGGACGCCCACGATCTGGCCCGGTCCGGCGGCGCCGGATACATCGGCCCCGAACACGTCCTGGGCGCGCTGGCCGCCAACCCGGACTCGGCCGCCGGACACATCCTGAACGCGGCCCGCTTCGCCGCGAGTCTGCCGGCCGACGTCCCGGACACCGACCGCGTCCTCACCGGTACGGACAGCCGCCGTCATACCGGCACGCCCACGCTGGACAAGTACGGCCGCGATCTCACCGAGCTGGCCGGGGAGGGCCGGATCGACCCGGTCATCGGCCGCGACGACGAGATCGAGCAGACCATCGAGGTGCTCTCCCGGCGCGGCAAGAACAACCCCGTGCTGATCGGCGACGCCGGTGTCGGCAAGACCGCGATCGTCGAGGGCCTGGCCCAGCGGATCGCCGACCAGGACGTGCCGGACATCCTCTCCGGGCGCCGGGTGATCGCCCTCGACCTGCCCGGCGTGGTCGCGGGCACCCGCTTCCGGGGTGACTTCGAGGAACGCCTGACCACCATCGTGAAGGAGATCCGCGCCCACTCCGAGCAACTGATCGTCTTCCTCGACGAACTGCACACCGTGGTCGGCGCCGGAGGCGGCGGCGAGGGCGGCTCGATGGACGCGGGCAACATCCTCAAGCCGGCACTGGCCCGGGGCGAGCTGCACATCGTGGGCGCGACCACGCTGGAGGAGTTCCGCAAGATCGAGAAGGACGCGGCACTGGCCCGCCGGTTCCAGCCGATCCTGGTTCCCGAGCCCACCGTCCCGGACACCATCGAGATCCTGCGCGGCCTGCGCGACCGCTACGAGGCCCACCATCAGGTCCGCTACACCGACGAGGCCCTGGTCGCGGCCGTGGAACTGTCCGACCGCTACCTCACCGACCGCAGGCTGCCGGACAAGGCGATCGACCTGATCGACCAGGCCGGCGCCCGCGTCCGGCTCGGCTCCCGGGCCAAGGGCAGCGACGTACGGGCCATGGAGCGCGAGATCGAGCAGCTCACCCGGGACAAGGACCAGGCGGTCGCCGACGAGCAGTACGAGCACGCGACCCAGCTCCGCGACCGCGTCGTGGAGTTGAAGACGCGCATCACCGAGGTCTCCGGCGAGGACCTGGCGGACGAGGGGATGAACCTGGAGGTGACGGCCGAGGCGATCGCCGAGGTGGTGTCCCGCCAGACCGGCATCCCGGTCAGCAGCCTCACCCAGGAGGAGAAGGAACGGCTGCTCGGCCTGGAGGCTCATCTGCACCAGCGGGTCGTCGGCCAGGACGAGGCGGTCGCCGTCGTCTCCGAGGCGGTGCTCCGCTCCCGCGCCGGGCTCTCCAGCGCGGACCGCCCGATCGGCAGCTTCCTCTTCCTCGGCCCGACCGGTGTCGGCAAGACCGAACTGGCCCGCGCCCTCGCGGAGGTCCTGTTCGGCAGCGAGGACCGGATGGTGCGCCTGGACATGAGCGAGTACCAGGAGCGCCACACCGTCTCCCGCCTGGTCGGGGCCCCGCCCGGCTACGTCGGTCACGAGGAGGCCGGGCAGCTCACCGAGGTGGTGCGCCGCCACCCCTACTCGCTCCTGCTCCTCGACGAGGTGGAGAAGGCCCACCCGGACGTCTTCAACATCCTGCTCCAGGTCCTGGACGACGGCCGACTGACCGACTCCCAGGGCCGCACGGTGGACTTCACCAACACGGTCATCGTGATGACGAGCAATCTGGGCTCGGACGTGATCACCAGGCGTGGCGCCGGCATCGGCTTCGGCCCCGGCGGGGAGGAGGCGACGCAGGAGGCCCGCCGTGAACAGGTCCTGCGCCCGCTCCGGGAGCACTTCCGCCCGGAGTTCCTGAACCGCATCGACGAGATCGTCGTCTTCCGCCAGCTCACCGGCGACCAGCTGCACCAGATCACCGAGCTTCTCCTGGAGCACACCCGCCGCATGCTGCACGCCCAGGGCATCACGGCCCACTTCACGGACGCCGCGGTCAACTGGCTGGCAGAACACGGCTACCAGCCGGAATACGGCGCGCGACCACTACGGCGGACCATCCAGAGGCAGGTCGACAACCAGCTCTCCCGGCTGCTCCTGGACGGCACGTTCTCGGAGGGCGGCACGGTGACGGTGGACGTCACGGACGGCCGCCTGGAGTTCCGCCCGGAAAATGCGCCCCTCTAGGAGCGGGGGCTGGTCGTGCCCCCCGCTCCGCGACCGCGCTACCGCCGAGCCGGGTCCACCACCTGGGCGGCTCCCCCGCCCCGCCGCACCGTCTCCGCCGCCGCCAGCCACTTCCCGCCCGGCAGCCGCTGCACCCCGGTAGCCGCACCGATCTCGGGATTCAGCGAGAACGAATGCCCGATGGCCTCCAACTTGCCCCGCAGCACGGGGTCGTTGTACAGCGCGGGCTCCAACTCGGTCTTCGCCGCGTTGCGCTGCGACGCCCGGGGCGCTGCGATCGCGTCCACCAACGGCAGATGCCGGTCGAGGAACTCGGTCAGCACCTGGAGCACGGTGGTGATGATGGTCGCCCCACCGGGCGAACCGACCGCCACCACGGGCCTGTCGGCCTTGTCGAGCACGATCGTCGGTGAGATGGAGGACCGCGGCCGCTTCCCCGGCCCGGGCAGGTTCGGGTCGTGCACCGCGGGGTTCGCCGGCGTGAACGAGAAGTCGGTCAGCTCGTTGTTGAGCAGGAACCCCCGCCCGGGAACCGTGATCGCGCTGCCGCCGGTCTGCTCGATGGTCAGCGTGTAGGAGACGACGTTCCCCCACTTGTCGGCGACCGTGAGGTGCGTGGTGTTCTCGCCCTCGTACGTGGTCGGCGCCGGCGTACCGGCCGAGCCGGGGTTTTCGGGGTCGCCCGGTGCGACCGGGCTGGTCAGCACCGCGTCGTCGCTGATCAGCTTCGCGCGCTCGTCGGCGTACCGCTGGGACAGCAGCCCCCTCGTCGGCACGTCCTCGAACGCGGGGTCGCCGACCCACCTGCCGCGGTCCGCGAACGAGATCCGGCTCGCCTCGATGAAGTGGTGCAGGTACTGCACCTCGCTCGCCTTCGAGAGGTCGCTGTTCTCCAGGATGTTGAGGGCTTCCCCGACGGTCGTCCCGCCGGACGAGGACGGCGCGATCGAGTACACCTTCAGCCCGCGGTACGACGTCTCGGTGGGCGCCTGCGCCTTGGCCCGGTACGCGGCCAGATCCTTCGCCGACAGCTTGCCCGCCCGGGCGTTCCACCCCGAACCGGGGTCCACCGGAGGCTTGTTGACCGTCGAGATGATGTCCTTGCCGAGGTCTCCGCGGTAGATCGCCGCGACCCCCTTGCGTCCCAGCTCCTGATAGGTCCGGGCCAGGTCGGGATTCTTGAAGGTGGAGCCGACCGCCGGCAGCTGCCCGCCCGGCAGGAACAGCTCGGCCGTGTCCGGGAAGTACCGGAAGCGCGTCTCGTTGGACGCGGTCTGCGACCGGAACGTGTCGTCGACGACGAATCCGTCGCGTGCGATCCGCTCGGCCGGCCTGAGTACGGTGCCGAGCCGTTCGGTCCCCCACCGGTCGAGCGCGGTCTGCCAGGTGGCCGGCGTCCCCGGGGTGCCGACGCTGAGCCCGCTGCTGACGGCGTCCGCGAAGGAGAGCGGCTTGCCGTTCTCCGTGAAGAGGCCGGAGTCGGCGGTCAGCGGCGCGGTCTCGCGGCCGTCGATGGTGTGCACCTGGCGGGACTTGGCGTCGTAGTAGACGAAATAGCCGCCACCGCCGACGCCGGAGGAGTAGGGCTCGGTGACCCCGAGCGCGGCGGCGGTCGCGACGGCCGCGTCGACCGCGTTGCCGCCCTTGCGGAGTACCTCGACACCGGCGGCGGTGGCGTCCGCGTCCACGCTGGAGACCGCGCCGCCGTAGCCGACGGCCACCGGTGACTTCGCGACGCCCGCGCCGCCGGACGCGGGGGGTGCCGCGGCCCCCACCGAGACCACGACGGCCGAGACCGCCAGAACGGTCAGTTTCCGCGTGACAGGGCGACGCATCCGCACCTCCAGTTCCGGAACGTCCGCGCAGCGTATCGGCGGGGCCCCGGTCCCGACAGCCACATTCAGGGCACTGTCATACGACCGCCACACATCGAACACGGGTACGTTCCGGCCATCCGCGACCGCTAGCATGCGCGCCCATGAATGACGACCTGCGCAACATTATCCTTGGCGTGGTGGCCGCCGGCATCAGCGCGGCGCTCGGCTGGCTGGCCCGCACCGCCCTGTGGCGGCGCGGCCTGCGCCGCAAGCAGGCCTTTTTCGGGCTGCCGGAGAACTCGGAGTCACTGCTGGTCGTCAACCGCGATCCGGCCACCTCCGAACCGGCCGTGCACCGCTTCGACGTGTTCGCGCTCCTGGAACTGGCCGCGCTGATCAAGGACTGCGGTGCCAACCTCCAGGTGGTGACGCAGGACAACGTCCAGCAGGGGTTCGGCGAGCGCACCGAGTTCTGTGTGGGCGGGCCCGGGTCGAACCGGCGCATGGTGGCGCACATGTCGGCGATGCTGCCGGGCGTGCGGGTCAACGTGGACCCGGAGCCGGGACCGGACCGCGGCGCCTTCCAGATCGGCGCCGAGCGCTACCGTCTCGACCCGGGCATCACCGAGTACGTCCTGCTCGCCCGGCTCACCGCCGGGCAACGCCCCGACGCCCGGCCGGTGTTCCTCTTCTGCGGGCAACGCGCGATCACCAATCAGGCGGCCACCCGCTATCTCGCCCGCAATCACCAGCGGCTCGCCCGCAAGCACGGCAACAACACCTTCGTGCTGCTCCTCAAGGTGGTCAACTCGCAGGCGTACGGGCCCGACGTGGTCGAACTCGTCGAGGACGTCAGCCGCGCCGCGCAGGCCCCGCTGCCGCCCGCCGCGACCGAGACGCCCCGCTCCTCGCACCGCGCCTCCTGAACGCCCGCGCCATTCAACAATCGTTACTGGCACGTAACTTACCGACGGGTTACTTGCGGTAAGAGGTCGCGGTTACCGTCGGGTCACTTTGCACTGACACGAGTGAGGAGTGACCCATGGGACACGGTCGCACCACCGCCGCGGGGGCCGTCTCGGCGGCCCTGATCGCCGGCACCCTCATCGGCCTGGCACCGGCCGCACAGGCCGCCGCGTCCGTGCGCTTCGTCGACATCACCGGCGACGGCGGCACGGTCCTGAAGGCGAACGTCGTCACACCCGCAGGCGCCGACGCCACCGGGCACCACCCGCTCATCGTGCTGCCCACGAGCTGGTCGCTGCCCCAGGTCGAATACCTGGCCCAGGCCCAAAGACTCGCCGACGCCGGCTACATCGTGCTCAGTTACAACGTGCGGGGGTTCTGGCAGTCCGGCGGACAGATCGAGGTGGCCGGCCCGCCGGACGTCGCGGACGCCTCCAAGGTCATCGACTGGGCGCTCGCCAACACCGCCGCGGATCCCGGGCACATCGGCATCGCGGGGGTGTCCTACGGCGCCGGGATCAGCCTGCTGGCCGCCGCGCACGACAAGCGGATCAAGGCGGTCGGCGCGCTCAGCGGCTGGGCCGATCTGATCGACTCGATCTACTCGGGCCGTACCCAGCACGTCGAGGCCACCGCCCTCCTGGACGGCTCGGCGACTCTCACCGGGCGGGAGAGCCCCGAAGTACGGCAGATCTTCAAGGACTTCTACGCCTCGAACCTGGACCGGGAACAGGACATGATCGCCTGGGGAGAGAAACGTTCCGTCGCGACCTGTGTCGACCAGCTCAACCAGAACGGCGCGGCCGTCTTCATGGCCAACGCCTGGAGCGACAGCATCTTCCCGGCCAACCAGTACGCCGACTTCTACGGGAGGCTGACCGTCCCGAAGCGGCTGGAGCTGCGCCCGGGCGACCACGCCACCGCCGAGCTGACCGGGCTGCTGGGGCTGCCCAACGACGTGTGGACCGACACCGAGCGCTGGTTCGACCACTACCTCAAGGGCGACGGCAACGGCATCGACCGTGAGCCGCCGGTCCAGCTCAAGTCCCGTACCGACGGCGGCTACGAGGGTTACCCCGACTGGAAGTCGGTGGGCGCCACCCGCCGGAAGGTCGCCCTCGCCGGCTCGACCACGATCCACGCCAACGTCGACTCGGGCGCGGACGGCGGGGTGGTCCTCCTGTCCGGCCTTCTCGACCAGATAGCCCGGCTGCCGCCGGTCGCGTCGATCCCGCTGCTGCCCCGCCGCTGGGCCGCCGTCTGGCAGTCCGAGCGCTACGGCAGCGCCCAGCGGGTGCGCGGTACGGCCCGGCTGCACACCACCCTCACCCCGACCGGGGAGAGCGGCACCCTCGTCGCCTACCTGTACGACGTGGGCCCGCTCGGCCTCGGCAAGCTGGTCACCAACGCGCCGTACACCTGGTACGACCGCTCCCCCGGCAAGGCGTTCGACGTGGACCTGGACCTGTTCTCCACGGCCTACGACGTGCCGGCCGGGCACCGGCTCGCGCTGGTGGTCGACACGGTGGACCCGCTCTACATCGAGCACAACCCGTCCGGCGCGCAGCTGACCTTCTCCTCGCCGGTGGACGACCCGTCGTACGTGTCCGTTCCGCTGCGCGAGCAGTGATCTCCGGCTGCCGCCGGCCGGGCCTGGCCCTGGCTGCCGCCCCCTACGGCAGCAGCGTCCCTGGTTCGGCCGGGGCCACCTCGGCGGCCTCGGTCCTGGGACTGCGCTGCTCCCTCCTGGCCACCCAGCCGGCGAACCACGAGAGCAACATGCACATCCCGATGTAGATCGGCGAGATCACCATCACCACGGGGATGAAGGGCAAATCGTAGTCGAGGTTGGATGCGATCAGTTTCCCGGCATGGAGGAACTCCTCGTAGGTGATGAGATAACCCAGCGAGGTGTCCTTGAGGGCCACCACGAGCTGGCTGATGATGGCGGGCAGCATGGCCCGCACGGCCTGCGGCACCAGGACGTAGGACATGACCTGGGTCTTGCGCATGCCGAGCGCGAACGCGGCCTCCCGCTGGCCGCGTTCGACGCTGTTCACCCCGGAGCGGAACACCTCGGCGAGCACCGAGCCGTTGTAGAGGGTGAGTCCGGCGACCAGGGCGGGCAGCGGATGGACCTTGAGCGCCACGAAGATGAAGAAGATCATCACCAGGACGGGCATGGCCCGGAAGAACTCCACGACGACGGTGGCCGCCCACCGCACCGCACGGTGCTCGGAGAGCCGTCCGGTGGCCAGCAGGCCGCCGAGCGCCAGGGAGAGGACAGCGGCCGTCGCGAAGGCCACCAGCGTGTTTCCGAGGCCTCGCAGCAGGAGTTCCTGGATTCCCTTGTAGGCGAAGGGCATCCACTTCGTGCGCGTGAACTGGGCCGTGTCGAAGAGGAGGTTCAGGATCCAGGCGACCAGGCCGAGGATGACGAAGGTCGACAGGACCCCGTACAGCGTGTGCCGTCTTCTGGTGACGGGTCCGGGGACGTCGTAGAGCGCGGTGGCCTCGGTCATCGGGCGATCCCCCACTTCCGCTCCAGCACGGTGAACAGGGCGCTGACGGCCAGGGTGATGACGAGGTAGCCGGCCGCGATCCAGACGAAGGTCCAGACGATGTCGTAGCCGAGCTCGGTCAGGGTCTTGTAGGTGCCGAGGAGTTCGGTGACGCTGAACGCCCCCGCGATCGCGGAGTTCTTGGCGAGCGCGATGAGGGTGGAGCCCACCGGCGGGATGACCGAACGGAACGCCTGGGGCAGGATCACCAGGGCCAGGGTCTGCCCGAAGGTCATGCCGAGGCTTCGGGCGGCCTCGCCCTGTCCCCTGGGCACGGTGTTGATGCCGGCGCGCAGCGCCTCGCAGATGAACGCTGAGGTGTAGCAGCCGAGCGCGAGGACCGCGAACACCTGGAAGGGCAGCACGAGCCCGAACCGGGGCAGGCCGAGCAGCACCGCGAAGAACAGCAGGGTGAGCGGGGTGTTGCGGAGCACGGTGACCCAGGCGGTGCCGATGATCCGCAGGGAGCCGACCGGGGCGACCCGGAAGGACGCCATCAGGAAACCCAGGACCAGGGCGAGCACCGAGGCGCAGACGGTCAGTTCGACGGTGCCGAGGAAGCCCTCGGCATACGTGTGGACGTTGTCGGTCAGTACGTTCATGCCGTCCTCGGTCAGCTCGCGGGATAGCGGTCGATCGGGGGCGGCTTCGGGGCGGGGACGCCGGACAGGCCGAGCGTCGCGTCGTACGCCTTCTTCCAGTCGCCGTTCTTCTCACGGGCCTCCAACGCGTCGTCCATCGCGAAACGCAGGGCGCTGTCGCCGCGTGGCACGCCGATGCCGTACGGCTCCCGGGAGAAGGGCTTGCCGGCGACCTTGAGCTCGCCGGGGGCCTTCGCCGCGTAGCCGACGAGGATGGCGTCGTCGGTGGTGACGGCGGCGACCTGGTAGGTGAGCAGGTTGTCCACGCACACGGAGTAGGTGTCGTAGGCGACCAGGACCGCCTTCGGGTAGTCGGCCCTGATCCGCTGGTACGGCGTCGAACCGGCGGCCGAGCAGACGCGTTTGCCGGCCAGGTCCTGGGGGCCGTGGATGTCGTTCTCGTCGTGGCGCACCAGCAGGGACTGGCCGGCCAGGTAGTAGGGCCCGGCGAAGCCGACCAGGTTCCTGCGGTTGGCGTTGATGGTGTAGGTGCCGACGTAGTAGTCGATCTGGCCGTTCTGCAGGGCGGTCTCGCGGTTGGCGGAGGCGATGGTCCGGAAGCGGACGGTGCCCGGGGCGAGGCCGAGGGAGGCGGACACCATCTTGGCGATCTCGATGTCGAAGCCGGAGTAGACCCCGGTGGCCGGGTCCCGCTCGCCGAGGTAGGGCTGGTCCTCCTTGGCACCCACCACGAAGTAGCCGCGCCGCCTGGCCCGGGTCCAGGTCGGGGAGGCGGGCAGCCGGACGTTCTGCGCCACCTGGTAGTGGGGAAGGGTCTCGGCCGCCGGGCCCTTCCCGGGCGGGCTGCCCTCCTTGCCACAGCCCGCGGCGGCGAGCAGCGCGGCGGACAGGGCGCTCAGCAGGGCCGGGGCGGCGGGCGCACGGGTGGTACGGAACATGGTCGCGCTCCCCGCTCAGTGCTTGAGGATCTTGGAGAGGAAGTCCCTGGCACGCTGACTGCGCGGGGCGGTGAAGAACTCCTGCGGCGCACGGTCCTCGACGATCCGGCCGTCGGCCATGAACACCACGCGGTGGGCGGCGGAGCGGGCGAAGCCCATCTCGTGGGTGACGACCACCATGGTCATGCCGTCCCGGGCGAGCTGCCGTATGACGTCGAGGACCTCGTTGATCATCTCGGGGTCGAGGGCCGAGGTCGGCTCGTCGAAGAGGAGGGCCCTGGGTTCCATGGCGAGGGCACGGGCGGTGGCCACCCTCCCCCAGTGCCCGAAGGGCCTGGGAGGTGCCCCCAGCTGCTGGCCGCCGGAGAGCTGTGCGGGGAATTTCCGGGCGTGCGCCGACAGGCCCACGCGGTCGAGGAGTTCGTACGAGTGCCGGTCGGCCTGCTCCCTCCTGCGCCCGCGGACCTTGATCTGGGCGAGGGAGACGTTCTGCAGGACCGTCTTGTGGGCGAACAGGTTGAAGGACTGGAAGACCATGCCGACCTCGGCACGGAGCCTCGCGAGGGCCCTGCCCTCCTCGGGGAGCGGCTGCCCGTCGAGCGTGATCCTGCCGGACTGGATGGTCTCCAGGCGGTTGATCGTGCGGCACAGCGTCGACTTTCCCGAGCCCGAGGGGCCGATGACGACGACCACCTCCCCCTTGCCGACGGTGAGATCGACGTCCTGCAGGACATGGAGGTCCCCGTAGTACTTGTTGACGTCACGCAGCTCGATCAAAGTATCGACGGCCATACGCAGCCCTACCCACTCTCAGCTGTGTCGTGGTTGCCGCAAACTATCCACCCGCGGGTGGGCTTGAGGCACGACACGCACTTTTCGGGCATTAGCCGTATTTACGCCGTCTTTATCGCGGTGCCGTCGTCGCCGCGACGGCGCCGTCGGTCAGGCCTCGGACACCTCCGCGTACAGCTGGGAGAGCTCGGGGACCCCGCTCGCGGCCCAGCCGTGGCCGGACTCGACGACCTCGAACTCACGCCCGGACTCCAGGCGTACCACCGGCTCCCCGTCGGTGCGGATCTCCCAGTGCGCGCCGGGCACGGTCCGGATCAGGACCGTACCCAGGTACAGGCCGGCGTCGGTGCCGAGCCAGGTCAGGGTCTCCTCGTCGTCCCGCCAGCGCGGGATCAACTGGTCGAGGGCCTCCAGTGAAGCCGGGGTGTCGTCGAGCGTGACACCCTCCTCGGCCGCCTGGGCGCGCAGCAGCTCGCACTCGGCGAGCAGATCGGGGTCGGCGATCAGGGGCACGCCACCGGTGTGGGGATGCCTGTTACCCAGGAAGGGGATGTTCATGGACCCAGGTTGACACCTACACCTCCAGGTCCACCACCACCGGAGCGTGATCGGACGCACCCTTGCCCTTGCGCTCCTCGCGGTCGACGTAGGCGTCCTGCACGGCCTTGGCGAAGGGCTCGTTGCCGTACACCAGGTCGATGCGCATGCCGCGGTTCTTGGGGAAGGCGAGCTGGCGGTAGTCCCAGTAGGTGTAGGGGTGGTCGTACTTCAGGGGGCGCGGGACCACGTCGGACAGGCCGGTCTCGCGCAGCGCGGTCAGGGCCGCGCGCTCGGCCGGGGTGACATGGGTGAGGCCCTCGAAGGCGGCCGGGTCGAAGACGTCGTCGTCCGTCGGTGCCACGTTGTAGTCGCCGAGGACCGCGAAGGGGCGGCTGCCGGCCGCGTCCCCCGCCACGGCCGCCTTGAGCGCCTCGAACCACTGCAGCTTGTAGGCGTAGTGCGGGTGCTCCACCTCGCGGCCGTTGGGCACGTACACCGACCAGACCCGGACCGGGCCGCAGGTCGCCGAGATCGCGCGGGGCTCCACGCTCCCGTCGTACCCGGGGTCGCCGGGCAGGCCCTTGACGACGTCCGCCAGGCCGACCCTGGACAGCACCGCCACGCCGTTCCACCTGCCGGTGGCGTGGACCGCCGCCTCGTAGCCCAGCTCGCGCAGCTGCCCGGTCGGGAACTGCGCCTCGGCGACCTTTGCCTCCTGGAGGCAGAGCACGTCGGTGCCGCTGCTCTCCAGCCAGGCGAGGAGCCTCGGCAGGCGGGCGGTGATCGAGTTCACGTTCCAGGTCGCGATGCGCATGCCTGACAACCTACCGGGCCCCTGTGACAGCGCGGCTCAGACGTCCGCCGAGGTCCCCGGGGCCAGCCGCTGGTGGTCCGCACCGCCCAGGGCGCCGATCTGGCGGTCGTAGATCGGGCGGGCCAGATCGGTGAGCAGGGCGTCGTGGACGTCGTAGGCGCGCCGCGGCCTCACTTCCCGGACGTAGTCGATGACCTCGGAGATCTTGTTCCAGGGGGCCATCACGGGCAGCATCAGCGTCTCGACGGGACGGTCGGGGACGGTGAGGGCGTCGCCGGGGTGGAAGACCTTGCCGCCGTCGATCAGGTAGCCGACATTGGTGATGCGCGGGATGTCGGGGTGGATCACCGCGTGCAGTTCGCCGTGCACCTGGACGTCGAAGCCGGCGGCGGTGAAGGCGTCGCCGTGGCCCACCGTGTGCACCCGGCCCGGGAAGGCCGCCGCGAGCTGGTCGGCGACGGATTTCAGGGTCCAGATCTCGGTGGCCGGGTCGGCGTCCAGCGCGGCCCGCAGCCGGCCCTCGTCGAAGTGGTCGGCGTGCTCGTGCGTGATCAGGATCGCGTCCGCGCCGACGGCCGCGTCCTCCTCGCTGAACCCTCCGGGGTCGAGGACGAGCGTGCGCCCGTCCTTCTCCAGACGCACGCAGGCGTGGGACATCTTCGTGAGCTTCATGGTCACCATCCTGCCCCCGGAACGTGCGTCAGTCCTCGGGAGTGGTCTCCTCACGGATGATCCGCTGGGCGACCCGGAACGCGCTGTTCGCCGCCGGCACACCGCAGTACACCGCCGCCTGGAGCAGGACCTCCTTGATCTCGTCCGGGGTGAGGCCGTTGCGCAGGGCCGCCCGGACGTGGAAGCCCAGTTCCTCCAGGTGGCCGCCCGCGACCAGCGCGGTGAGCGTGACGCAGCTGCGTGAGCGCCGGTCGAGTCCGGGCCGGTCCCAGATCTCGCCCCAGGCGTAGCGGGTGACGAACTCCTGGAAGTCCCCGGAGAACTCGTCGGCCTGGGCCAGCGCCCGGTCCACGTGCGCGTCCCCGAGCACCTCCCGGCGGACCTTCAGTCCCGCGTCGTAGGGATCGGGCCGCCCGAGCGGCTGCGGCACCGCGACGGCCGGGGCGATCTCGGCGAGGGGCGTGACCTGCGGCGCGACCTGGGGCACGACCTGCGGCGCGGCGGCCAGGACCGGCTTCGGCGGAGCGGCCGGGATGGCCATCTGACCGGTGGTGGAGTCGTAGGCGGGCTGCCAGGCGGTGGAGAAGTGCCGCACCAGCAGGTCGGTGACGGCGGCGGGCTGCTCGACCGGTACCAGATGCGAGGCGCCGGGCACCACGGCGAGCCGGGCGTCCGGGATCCCGGCGACCAGGGTACGGGCCTCGGCGGGGCCGGTGACCTGGTCGTCCGAGCCGACCAGGACGAGCGTGGGCACGCCGATCCGGCCCAGTTCATGCCGTACGTCGAACCCCGCGAGGGCCTCGCAGGCGGCGATGTAGCAGCCGGGGTCGGTGGTGCGCACCATCTGCACGGCCCACTCGGTGATCGCGGGCTGGGCGGCGGCGAAACCGCCGGTGAACCACCGCTCCGGCGAGGTCCGGGCGATCGGGTCGAGGCCGTTCGTCCGCACGATCACGCCGCGCTGCCGGAACTCGTCCGCCGTCCCGAACCGGGGCGAGGCGGCGACCAGCGCGAGCGAGGCGATCCGCTCCGGGTGCCGCAGGGCCAGTTCGATGCCTACGGCGCCGCCGAGCGCGCAGCCCGCGTAGCCGAAGCGCTGCACGCCGAACGAGTCGAGCGTGGCCAGCAGCCGGGCGGTCAGCTCGGTGACGGAACCGGCGGGGTGCGCCGGGGAGCCCCCGTGCCCGGGAAGGTCGTAACGGAAGACCCGCCACTGCTGGATCAGCTCCGGGACCTGGCGGTCCCACATGTGCCATGTAGCACCGAGGGAGGTTCCCATGACCAGGACCGGAGCCTGTTCCGGCCCGTCAAAGCGGTATTGCAGGGTTTCGACGTTCTTCTCACTCACCCGCTCACGCTCCCACATCTCACACCCTATGCAGGAGCGGGGGTGGAGAGGCTCGCCAGACCTCCCCAGGTATCCGCTGCCTGACGAAGATCCTCCACATCCGGCTTCACATACCAGCGCTTCGTGGTCTTGACGTTGGTGTGCCCGGCCCAGCGGGCCAGGAGGTGATCCGGCACCCCGTTGTTCGCGAGGTACGTGAAGAAACTCGCGCGAGCGTCGTACGGGCGGACCCGTCGCACCCCGTGCTCGTCCATGACCTTGTACACCCGCTCACGCAACTGCCGCCCGTTGAGTACCCTGTCGGGTTTCGGCGTAAGCCTGCGGTGGCCGTGCGGACGGGGGTGCGGATGGGGGTGCGCGGCGCACGGAGCCAGTCGGCTGCCTGCTCGGCGCTGAGTCGGTGCGGGGGGCCTTGGCAAGCAGGTGCAACAGGTAGCTGGAGCTCGGGGCGCGGTTGGGCGGGCGAAAAGCGGGTGGCGTTGACATGCGTTACACGACGGCGATCGAGGTGGCGCCTTGGAACGGGGGCCGGCCGGTGAACGATTCGCACAACCTTGCGGTCATGTCAAAGCCGCGCCGGACAGTGCCCCCACGGGCGTCCTCCCTGTTGACTGCTCTGCCCAGACGGTCTTTCCCTGATCCCAGTAGCGGGTACCCCACTGGTCCGCGAGGGTGGCGACGATGAACAGCCCTCGGCCGGTCTCGTCGATGGTGCGGGCGTGTTTCACGTGTGGAGCGCAGGTCGAGGCGTCGCTGACCTCACTGGTCAGCATCTCGTCGAGGATCAGGCGTAGTTGCAGGGGCGGGGCGCCGTAGCGGACCGCGTTGCCGACGAGTTCGCTGACGATGAGCTCATTGGTGAACGCAATCTCCTCGTCCACACCCCAGGCATCCAGTTGGCACCGGGCAGCCGCACGGGCGATCGGGGCGGCCTCGGGACCTGGCGGCAGGGAGAGGGCCCGTACCTGATCCGAGGGCAGCGCTTTCGTACGGGCGAGCAGCATCAGTGTCTCGTCGGTCGGGTGGCCATGTGTGAGCGCACGCGTGATGTCGTCACGCAGCTCGGGAAGACTCCGCTTGCTGCCGCGGTCCAGGAGCGGGCGCAGTGGACCTGCCAGGACCTTGTCCGCGAGGGGGGCCGTGGCCATGGCCAGGGTGGTGCCTTCGGGGAGGCTGACCGTGGTCGCGGGAAACGGGGCGCTGCCCGCTCCGGCGAGCAGGGGGCCCGGAGGCACGGCCACGGTGGACGAACTGCCGTCGGGAAAGAGAACGACCGGCTCCGGGAGACCGGCACGGGCAAGGGTGCAGGCGAGAGTGACCGGGTCGTAGATCGCGATGGCGCAGCCGGCAGTGAGCAGCTCATGGCGCAGGGGATCCCCAGGGGGGAGTGCGGCGCGTTCAGCTGCGAGACGGATCGCGGTGTCGCTCAACCGGGCCAGTAGCTCGTCGGGCCCCAGGTCCAGCGGGGCCAGTGAGTGGAGGGCCGTCCGAAGCTGTCCCATGGTGGCCGCCGCGGCGACGCCTCGTCCGGCGACGTCGCCGACGACCAGCGCGGTCCGTGCGCCGGGCAGCGCGATCGCGTCGAACCATACGCCGCCACCCTCCGGACCGGGAAAGTGCAGTTGGCAGACCTCCACGGAGCTTGGCGTGGCTGGATGCTGGGGCAGAAGCCTGCGCTGGAGAGTCGCTGCGATGGTCCGCTCGCGGGTGTACCGACGGGCGTTGTCGATGCAGAGAGCGGCGTGCGCGCATACGTCGGACGCGAGCTGAAGGTCCTCCTCCTCGAAGGGATCTTCTTGTTGGTGGCGGTAGAAGCTGACTGCGCCCAGGGCATGACCGCGCAATGCCAGCGGTGCCACGATCAGAGAGTGGACATCAGACCGTCTGATGGAGTCCGCTCGGGCTGGGTCGGCGGCAAGCCACGCGCTGTCGGCGTCAATCGAGACGAGCCGCGGGCGGAGGTCGGACAGTACACGCGAGTAGGGGGTGCCGGACGGAAGCGGGCGCACGTCTCCCACCGGGTAAGCCGAGATCCGTCCCCGGAAGGCTGTTCGGCGTAGGGGAACGTCCTGGTGGACGGGGACCGGTGGAGGGTCCTCACCGCGGACGACGTCGTCGATGACTTCGACGACGGCGATGCCGGCGAAGGCAGGCACTATTGCGTCCACCAGTTCTCGGCACACAGCCAGCACGTCCAGCCGCCGCCCCACCCGAGCGCGAACCGCGTCCAGGAGGGCCAGGCGTTTCAGCGCGTTCTCACGCTCGGTGACGTCGACCGCGGACGCCACCAGACCGAGCACGTCCCCGCGGCCGCTCTCCAAGCGGGCGAAGGAGACGGTGTAGATGCGGCGTCTGTGCAGGCCAGGTGCCTCGCCAGCCCGGACGAGCAGGTTCAGTACCGGCACTCCGCTCTCCAAGACCCTGCGAGCCACCGCGAGCGCTTCGTCAGGGTCTTCGAGTTCGAACGCCTCGGTGAACCGCTTGCCGAGCAGGTCTGCCACTGGCGTGTCACGCAGCCAACGGCTGCCGGTGTTCATACGGACCACGCGGAGTTGGTTGTCCAGGACGTGCAGTCCCACCGGGGACTGGGTGAGCATGGCCTTCAATACCGCCACGTCCCCCTGTGAAACGGCGTCCGCTGCAGCACGTACCTGCCAAACAAGGGAAGTGCCGCGCAGCTCCGGCGTGACCAGTACCGGGGCTCCGCCAAAGAGGCTGCCTCGGCGCCCTCCGTCCCTCGCGTTGATCTCACGCATCAGCGCGAGGACGGACTGGCCAACGGCCTCCTCGGCGGACCATCCGAACAGCTCCTCAGCAAGTCGCCGCCACTCGATCACCCGCCCATCCTCAGCGATGATCATGAGCACGTCGCGGTCGGGCACGGACAACACCTCCCGATCTGCGCAGTGCACCCCCCACCAGTTCAAGCGCGTGGCGGTCCTCCGGCAACCCGACCCGGGTGTTTCAGACTGTCACGGCAGGCTGATCGAAGTCCTGAAGAGGATCCCGCGAAGGCCGCCCTCCCCTGCTCCACAGACGCCGGACGCACTGCGTCAGCAGGTGCGGCGTGCAGGCGCTGCCGGCCGGGCGCTGCCTTAAGGTTCGACCCGCGAGACGCCGACACACCGCCCGCTCTCGGCCACGGTCCAGCAAGCGCCATGTGCACGGCGACCGCGTTGTTCTCGTTCAAGCTCCGCTCAGCTCCCGCCCACGGCTGATCCACTGGCTACCGGCACGTCGGGGGTATCAAGCCGACCGACCGGTCAGCTCACCCAGGACACCCGGACGGGTGGGGCACATCCTGCTCCAGCTCCCCGCGGGCCACGACCTCCTCTTCGGACGCCCCCAGCCCGCCTGATCACCCACCCACCCGGTGACCACCATCCCGCCGGCAGAAAGGAGACCACAGCAAGTGTTCCCCGACCCGCGCGTCCCGCTGCGGCCTGCGCCCGCGACGTCGTACGAACAGATGGTGGAGAAGGTCCGCTACGAAGGCGCCCACCCCACCCGTGAGCGGGCCGAGGAGGCCATCCCTCTTGTCGTCGCAGGACTCGGGCGCCAGCTAACGGGCGACGAGCACGCCGAGCACGCCGCCCGTCTCCCCTCGAAGCCGCACGCCCCCTCACCGCTCGGATCCCCGACACCCAAGCCCTTGACCGGCCGGGCCTTCGTCAAGGACCTCGCCGCACGGCGGCGAAGCCCCCCTGGCCACCACCCGCTGGGACACCGGAGCCGTCTTCGCCGCCGTCGCCGCCCCTGGCCGGCCCCGACCTCCTCACCCGCATCCTGCGCCAGCTCCCTTCCGGGTTCGCGCTGCTGTTCTGCCGCGACGAACTCACCCCCGCCGCCTGAGCGCACCGTGCCAACCGGCACCTGCGCGTTCGTCACGGTGACGCGTACACGGGTTGCAAAGACCCCACGGGACTCGCGCCACGGGCGCCGGGCCGTAGATACCCGCTCCCCCTCCCTGGCCGTCGATCGAGGCCCTGGTCCGCCCTGGGCCTGGGCTTCGTGCTGCCCCCGCGCCGCTGGGACGCGGTGGGGGCGGGGGGGTGCGGACGTGTCGCCGCCGGGTCGGCGGCGGCCCAGGACGCGGCGCCCGCACCGCGCGGTCAGCGACCAGGCCAGGGATGACCGCGCAAGGATCGCCCACTCCTCATCCGGCCGGCCCGGTACGAGACGGCCGTCCATCTCCCACCGCAGGGAGAGTTCGGTGAAGGTCTGCCTTCAACACGCTGAACTCGACAGGTGACGCATCCCGTCCAACGACACCACCCACGCGATCCACGAATTACAGACCCTGCGCATCGAGCGCGTCCACGAAGCCGGAACGTCGAGGGCATCGAACTGCTCATCCTGGCGGGTCTGATTCTCGTGATGGCGACAGCGGCGTACGTGTGGCGGCGCTCGACGCGGCCCGGGAGACCACATCCCGCGCCAGGAGGCGCGGCGCTCCCCGTCGCCGGAGCCGTCACCCACCCCGGTGCGCGGTGCCTGATCCGTCACCTTCCGCCGCCACGGCGGCCCGCACCCGCTGCTCCTCGCGAGCAGAGCCGACGTCCCGTTCCAGGGGTGTGCGACTCACGGCCGTCGCGAGGTCTTCCAACGCCCGCTTCTGCAGTTCCGCCTCGCGCCGCACGACCTGGCTCCGGTCCCCGGCAGTGGCGTCCTCCCACGCGTGGAGCGCCTCCTCCACGCGCCCCCAGTCCGGATTCCTGTGCTCTCGCACGTCGACTGCCGCCTGCGCGGTATCCGCCTCCAGAGCCTCGGCGAACCGCTCCGCCTCGGAGACGAAACGGCCGTCGGCCCGCGGGACGTGACTCTCCATGAGCATCACCGCCCGGCCGAACCCCTTCAGCGCCTCCTGCGCCTCCTGCGCCTCACGCAACGTCAGACCCCTGGGGCGGACCGGTTCCTGCCTTGCCCGGTCGTATGCCTCCTGCCAGGCGGCACGTGCCGCCCTGCTCGCCAGCAGCGCCCTGCGCATGTCGGCGCGATGCTCCTGGGTCGGTTCGGCGTAGCTGCGGAGCACCGCGGCCGCATAGCGGCCGTTGGCGGCCAGCCAGTCCGCAAGCCGGCCCGGCAGCCGGGGCGTCTCCCACCCGGGGAACACCACGTAGGCCAGCATGGCCAGGGCCCCGCCGAGCAGAGTGAGCACCACCCGCTCCGGGACCGTCTGCTCCCACGCCTGGCCACCCATGCCGAGCAGGAAGACGACGTACGCGGCAGTGAAGCACTGGGAGTAGGCATAGCCGGTACGGATCAGCGTGTACGACAGGCCGGCCGAGACCACCGCCAGCGCGCCGAACACATGGGCGTCCGGACCCAGGGCCCGCACCGTTCCGGTGGCGAGCGCGACCCCCGCCAGGGTGCCGGCGAGACGGGCCACCGCGCGCGCGTACGTCCGGTGGAAGTCCGGCCGCATCACCATCACCGAGGCGATGGGCGCCCAGTAGCTGTGGCCCAGGGGCAGCCGGGCGGCGATCAGGTAGCCGAGCGCGGCCACCGCCGCCAGGCGGACGGCGTGCCGGAACACGGGCGAGTCCCACCGGAGCTCACGGCGGACCGCACGGACGACGACCGGGACCAGCCGGAGCATTGTCGGGCGCACCAGGAACTGGGCGCCGGCAGCGCCGGGCGGCGTGGGCGTCCTCCCGCGTCCGCCGCCGCTTCCGGCGATCTCCAACGCCTCGCCGAGCAGTTGCACGAGCCGCTCGGCCGCCTGCCGCGCGGGCCCCTCCAGCACCTCGTGCTCCTCGTCGATACGCAGGACGTCCGTGCTCCCGGGCGGCACCTCGGCGGGAATGCAGCGGCGGATCGAACGGGCGGCCGCATCCAGGACGTCGGCGGCCGCGTCGAGCAACTCCCGCGCGCGGTCCCGCCCGGGTCCCTCCGCCGGGGCTCCGACGTCCGGGTCGGCGAGCGCGGCGACGACCGGCCGAATACGCTCGGCGAGTCCCCGGGGGCCGTGCAGGACGGGGGGACGGGTGCGGGCCTGTGATGGCGTCACGGCGGCCGCGTCCCGGGCCGTCATCAACGGCTCCGGGTCGAACGGGGCCGTCGGGTCGTGCCGCAGCCGGCGGGCGTAGTCCGCCACTGCGGCCAGGGCGTCGGCGAGGGCGTCACGATGCGCCCCCCAACGGCGGATCGGGAACAGCAGGATCAGCACGGCTTGCACCACGCCCCCGAGCGCGATGACACCGGCGTGCTCCAGGGCTCGCCCGACGCTCGTGGGCAGGGTGATGGTCACCAGCATGCTGCCCACGAGCGTCGCTGCGACGATCCCGGCGGTCGATCCGACGGCCCACGCCATCCCCGCGGCGAAGGCCCATACAGCCAGCAGTGGGAGGAACGTCACGAGTCGCCCCGCGGCCAGGTAGCCCACGAAGGTGCTGAGCGCCAGACCCGTGCCCGCGCCGAGCGCGATCACCTTGCGTGGACGCCAGGTGCGCTGGAAGGCGGCCCCACCCGCGGAGTAGGCGCCGAGGGCGGCGGACGCGGCATACGCAGGGGAGACCAGCCACAGCGCCGACCCGACGACGATCGCCACCCCGGCAGCCGTGCGCAGCGCGAGCAGCGGCTCCAGCCGCGTCTCCTCGATCGTGAGCCCGGATCGCACGACCTCTCCGAAGGCCCGCAGCCACGTCACGGGTGTGAGCCTAGCCGGAACACCCTGCCGGGTCGCATCGGCCTGGTCGAGGTGCGGCAACCGTCGGGCACGGGAGCCTCCCACGCGCCCCGCCAACAGGCCGGCGGCCGCAGCCGCCGGACGGGGTGCAGCCGTTGCGGACACTGCTGAGCTTCAGCCGTCCGTCCTACCGGGCCTGAGCGCGGGCAATCGCCGTTTGGTTCAGGTCCGACCGGAGCGCGGGCCATTGCCCCCAGCCCCGGCCGGAGGACGGGCGGGACGGCGACCCCGGGTCGCCTACCGCTTGTGGCCGTTGCCGTGTCCGTTGGGATGCAGGACCACCTTGGTCCAGCCCTCGTCACGGGCGTCGAAGTGCTCGTAGGCGGTGGGGGCCTCGTCCAGGCTGAGTTCGTGGGAGACGACGAAGCTCGGCTTCGCCTTCCCGCCGGCGATCAGATCCCGCAGCGCCCGGTTGTACCTCTTCACCGGCGCCTGCCCGGTACCCATGCGCTGGCCCTTGAACCACATCATGCCGAAGTCGATCGGGACCTTGCCCTGCGCCTCCAACTCCCCCTGAGCCTCGGCGCCGCCGGGGTCCCGGGGCAGGAACACGCCCACCACGCCGATGTCGCCCGTGAACCTGACCGAGTCGATCAGTCCGTTGACCGTGAGGCTGGCGTCCTCGTGCCCCTTGGAGTCGTGTGCCTGGTAGCCGACGCACTCACAGCCGTTGTCGGCCCCCAGACCGAGGGTGGCATCCTTGACGACCTCCGCCGGATTCTGCTCGGCGGTGTTGATCGGGATGGCCCCGATCTCCTCCGCCTTGCGCAGCCGGTCGGGCTGGTGATCGGCCACCCAGACGCGGCCGGCGCCCTTGAGAAGGGCGGAGTAGGCCGCCATGAGCCCGACGGGACCGGCCCCGAAGACGATCGTCTGGTCGCCCGGTTTGACGTGGGCCATCTCGGTGGCGTGATAGCCGGTGGGGAAGATGTCGGCGAGCATCACGTAGTCGGTCTGCCGCTCGGCGGCGTCCTCCCCCAGACGCAGCGCGTTGAAGTCGCCGTAGGGCACGCGCAGCAGTTCCGCCTGGCCGCCCTGGTAGGGGCCCATGTCGGCGAATCCGTAGGCGGCTCCGGCGAGGGCCGGTTCCGGCTGCATGGTCAGGCAGTAGTTGGTCAGACCCCGCTCGCACTGCTTGCAGAAGCCGCAGGCGATGTTGAAGGGCAGGACCACGTACTCGCCGACCTGGACCTTGCGGACGGCCGAGCCGACCTCCACGACCTGGCCCATGTTCTCGTGTCCCAGAGTGCGGCCGGACTCGAACGAGGTGCGGCCTTCGTACATGTGCAGGTCCGAACCGCAGATGTTGGTAGCGGTGATCTTGACGATGACGTCGCAGGGGTGTTCGATCTTCGCGTCCGGTACGTCCTTCACCGTTACCGTTCGCGGGCCTTCATATATCGCTGCTTTCATGATCGCTTCCTTCGTTGCCGCGGCATGACCGCAGCATGGGCACGATGGAAACGGCGTACCGAGCCCCACTCCCGGAGTTGGTGCGACGGGGTCCACGGCTCCGGCATGCCTCTGTGGGCCGTTCCCCCGGTCCGGGTGGAACGGCGGTGCCGCCGTGGGCCTGCCCGGCAGAGCTTCGGCGCTCAGGCGGCGTGTCGTCCGAGTCCCCGTCGGCCCCCGACGCGAAACAGCCACGCACCGATCGATCAGCGGAATGTTCGTACGCGCACGACCACCAACCACCGAAGAGTCTCCGACTCAGGTCACCAACTGGTCACCGTCATCGTCCTGGAGCATGCGGCGACGTTCCTGTTCGCGTTTGGAGTAGGCGGCTGCCCGGATCGCCTCGTCGCTCTCCAAGCCTGATCCCAGCGCCCCGCCCACCGTGGCGACCGAAGCGACGAACCAGGACAAAGTCCAGTATTCCGCGGCGTGCAGCGGGGTTCGTGTCGTGGAGGCGAACACTTGGTCGTTGAGGATGAAAAGGGCCCACACCAAGTTGATGACGATCAGACCCACGTAGCAGACAAGCACCCCGATACCCACGGTCATGACCGTCGAGGCGTTGTAGAGCCTCGCCCTCTGCCTCGCCTCCCGCGAGACCTCTGCTGATCGATGCCACAGCTGCGCGTCCACGATCAGCCAGCCGATCATGAGCACGATGGACCCGACCGTGGCGATCACGAGGCGTGGCGCGCTCAGGGACTCGGCCAGGTTCCAGATGGTGGAGTTCACAGTGGCGACTGCTCCCGTGGCGAGTGCGGCCGCGAGGGCTTTCGACAAGCCCGGCACCAATCGCCACGGCCGGTTGGCACGGACCATACCGACGAGCACCCTCAGGTAACCGCGCGGTCCGCTGACGACGTACCGAAGATCAGCGGTCTCCTCCTCACCGATCTGGCCCGGGTGAATAGGCGCCAGGCGGCTGACGAAGGGTCCCAGAAGCGGCTGACTCCGCGGAGGTCCCCCAGCCCCGGTGGCCCGCGGGCCCGCCAAGCTGAGCACGGCTTCTTCCACGGCCCGCCGGGCTCTCGTCTGCAGACGCAAGCCCCCCAGCGGTGGAAGAGACAGCAGCGCCAGACCGTGTTCGTGACTCAGATCCACAACGACCTTGCGCCCGTGTGAGTGCAGCGGAAGGTCGGTGATGGCCACGACGATGTCCCAACTCTCCGCTCTTCCACGGTCCATGATCCGGCGCATCAAGGTGGGCGGGTCCTCGGTCCCCGCGCTGAAGGGCTCACTGACCACCTCGACGTCGAACCGTCGCCCCTGGCCTGACTTGTCGGCGAGCCGAGCGGGAAGTGTCCGGGCCATGCGCTGCGCGATCTCCGTGGGCGCGTCGGGATCCGCCAGGAGAGCCACGACCGTAACGCCCTGAGACGACACCCGCATGACTCCTTCTCGTCGGCTGCCTCCGCGATCGCCCGTGCCCACAGGATGCCCCTGTGGTATCGCCGACGTCGCGTGACACGCTGGCCCCCGCCAGCGCCTGCCAGCGGGTACAGGCGGTACGGTCAGATCTTCTCGTCCTCCCCCTGCAGGGCCTGCTCCACCACCGGGCCACGGTTGCGTGCGCCGCCGCGAACACCCGCTCCGCGCCACCCCGGTCGGCACCGCACGCCGCGCCACCGGCCACCCCGCTTCGGTGTCCGGCCCGGGAGCAACGGCTCGATCCGCGCCCACGGCGCATTGGTCGACGGCGCGCCCGGACCAAAGATCCGATGATCCGGACGAAGCGGCCGGCTTAGGCCGGACGGCCCACGTCAACCGGCCCAGGCTGTTGTCCACGGGCCTCTTCCGAGCGCTCGCCGGCGTGTTCGACACCGCGGCGTTCGGCCTCGTCGGCAGCGACATCTTGCCGGTCAGCCCTACGTGTGGCCGCTCCGCGACGCGGTGTTCACCCAGGTCCCGATCACCGCGCTTTTCCCGGTGCTCGTGCACGAGGCGGATCACCATGGCACCCTCACCGACCGCCGAGGCCACCCGTTCGACCGGGCCGCTCCCGACATCGCCGGCGGCGAAGACCCCGGGAAGGGTGGTCTCCAGCACGGGCGGGACGCGCTGGTTGGACATGTGTCGACATCTCCGACAGGGGTGTCTCGCAGTCGACCGTCTCACTGTCCGAAGAAGCTCGATGAGGCCGGGCTGCTCACCTCCGAGCGGCGCGGAACGTGGGTCTACTACCGGGTCGAGGCCCCCGGTCACGGCCGCCATGGGACGCATGCTCGCGACCTCGGGCTGAGCCGCCGGGGCGAGTGCGGCACCGGGAGGCGAACCAACGCGTTCGCCGAAGGGCGCCGGCAGGGGCCAGGCGAAGGCCCCGACTGGTTCGGGGGATCCCCAGCCGGGGCCGATCGAGAGTGGGCGCGAAGGGCGGTCGCCTCGCGGCGGGGGCTCCATGAGGCTTCAGCCGAACGATCGTCCTCATGGGCAGAAGGTGAGGCCCGGGGACACAGTTCCCTTCACGCCCACATACGCGTCAACGGTGAAGCACTCCCAAATATTTCCCGGAAGCGGCTCGTACCGGGATTCTCCGGAGGCTGGTGTGAGCGGGGCCCGGTGACGGCGCCTGTCGCGCGGTTCCCGGCGCGATCAGGTAATCAGGAACGGTGGACAAGGACGCGACCGACCCCTTCGTGCATGTCCGGGGCGCCAGTGAGAACAACCTGCGGAACATCGATGTCGACGTTCCGCGGGACGCGATGGTCGCCTTCACCGGCGTCTCCGGTTCGGGCAAGTCCTCGCTCGCGTTCGGCACGCTCTACGCGGAGGCCCAGCGGCGCTACTTCGAGTCCGTAGCACCGTACGCCCGAAGGCTGTTGCAACAGGTCGGCGCACCGCACGTGCAGGAAATCACCGGACTGCCACCGGCCGTGGCCCTGCAGCAGCGACGCGGGTCGCCCAGCTCGCGCTCGACGGTCGGCACCATCACCACGCTGTCCAATCTGCTGCGCATGCTGTACTCCCGCGCCGGCACCTATCCGCCCCGGGCCGCACGGCTGGAAGCCGAGTCGTTCTCACCCAACACCGCGGCCGGTGCCTGCCCGGAGTGCCACGGACTGGGCGTCGTGCACGACGTCGCCGAGGACCTGCTCGTCCCGGACCCCTCGCTGAGCATCCGCGAGGGGGCGATCGCCGCCTGGCCGGGCGCCTGGCAGGGCGCCAACCTGCGCAGTGTCGTGAGCGGCCTGGGGATCGACATCGACCGGCCGTGGCGCAGGCTCAGGAAGAAGGACCGGGACTGGCTGCTGTACACGGACGAGCAGCCCTCCGTGTACATCGAGCCGGAGGAGGACCGCGTCGACCACGGCTACCAGGGCAAGTTCTGGAGCGCCCGCAAGCACGTCATGCACGTCCTCGCCGACTCCAAGAGCGAGAAGATGCGCGAACGGGCGCTCCGGTTCGTCAGGAGTGTGCCCTGCCCCGAGTGTCACGGCAGCGGACTGCGGCCCGAGGCGCTCGCCGTGACCTTCGCCGGACGTTCCATCGCTGAGATCAACGCGATGCCGCTCACCGAGGTCGTGGCGCTGCTGCGGCCCGTCGCGGGGCGGTCCGAGGCCGACGCCACCACGTCGACCGCCCGATCCGGGGAGACGACCGAGGTCGCGGTCCGGATCTGCGGCGATCTGGTCGCGCGGGTCGGCGTACTGCTCGACCTGGGCCTCGGATATCTCAGCATCGGGCGCCGCTCGACGACCCTGTCGCCCGGCGAGGCGCAGCGCCTGCGCATCGCCACCCAGCTGCGCTCGGGGCTGTTCGGCGTCGTCTACGTCCTCGACGAACCCTCCGCGGGCCTGCACCCGGCTGACGCGGAACCGCTGCTGGACGTGCTGGACCGCCTCAAGGCGGCGGGCAACTCGCTGTTCGTCGTGGAGCACGACGTGGACGTCGTACGGCGGGCGGACTGGGTGGTCGACATCGGCCCCGGCGCGGGCGAGGGCGGCGGACGCGTGCTGTACAGCGGCCCGGTCGCCGGTCTTGAGCGGGTCGGGGAGTCGGCCACGAGCCAGTACCTGTTCGGGCGCGCCCAGCCGCTCGATCACCGCCCGCGCACACCGCACGGCTGGCTGCACCTGAGCGGAGTCTCCCGCCACAATCTGCACGACGTGTCCGTCGACGTACCGCTCTGCGTGCTGACGGCGGTGACGGGCGTGTCCGGTTCCGGAAAGTCGACGCTGGTGACGCAGGTGCTCGCCGAGGTCGTCCGCGGCCACCTCGGACTCGTACCCGAGGGGCCCGACGAGGCGCAGTTGGAGGTCGACGTCCAGGACGCGTCAGGGGTCGAGTCGTTCGACCGGCTGGTCCTGGTCGACCAACGGCCCATCGGCCGGACTCCCCGCTCCAACCTGGCCACCTACACGGGGATGTTCGACGCGGTGCGCAAGCTGTACGCGGCGACGGACGAGGCCAGGGCGCGCGGCTACTCGGCCGGGCGGTTCTCCTTCAACGTGCCCGAAGGGCGGTGCGAGACCTGCCAGGGCGAAGGATTCGTCGCGGTGGAACTGCTGTTCCTGCCCGGCACCTACGCGCCGTGCCCGACCTGCCAGGGCGCCCGGTACAACGCCGAAACGCTGGAAGTCACCTACCGCGGCAAGAACATCGCGGAAGTGCTGGGGCTGTCCGTCGACGCCGCCGCCAAGTTCCTGTCCGCCGTCCCGGCCGCCTCTCGCAGTCTGGAGACGCTGCGCGACGTGGGACTAGGGTACCTGCGGCTGGGTCAGCCCGCGACGGAACTCAGCGGTGGTGAGGCGCAACGCATCAAACTGGCCACCGAACTGCAGCGTGCCCGCCGCGGGCACGCGCTCTACCTGCTCGACGAACCGACGGCGGGGCTGCACCCCTCGGACATCGCGCTGCTGCTGCGACAGCTGCACCGGCTCGTCGACGCCGGCAACACGGTCGTCCTCGTCGAGCACGACCTGGACACGATCGCCACCGCCGACTGGGTCATCGACCTCGGGCCGGGCGGCGGCGACGCGGGCGGGCGGGTGATCGCGGCGGGCCCGCCGGCCAAGGTGGCGAGGGCCCGCCGCAGCGCCACCGCGCCCTACCTCGCGGCTCGGCTCGCGCGCTCCTGACGACGGCGCGAGGAGCTGAGTACCGGTCAGACGGGGTGGGGGCGCAGGGTCGCGCGCCTCGATGCTGCGTTCCGGCGTGTGGCGGACATCGCTCGCGAGGTGCCCCGTCTGGGCCCATTCCACCGGGTCAGCCGGGCACGGCGTGGTGCGCCCGGGCGAACTGTTCCACGATGGCGGCGCAGAAGGCGGGCAGGTCGGCCGGGCTGCGGCTGGTGACCAGTTGCCCGTCGACGACCACCTCCTGGTCGACGACCTCCGCGCCGGCGTTGCGCAGGTCGGTGCGGATGCTGGGCCAGGACGTCAGGCGGCGGCCGCGCACGGCGTCGGCTTCCACCAGTGTCCACGGGCCGTGGCAGATCGATGCGACCGGTTTCCCGCTGGCCATGAAGTCTTTGACGAACTGCACCGCGTCGCGGTCCATGCGCAGCTGGTCGGGGTTCATGGTGCCGCCGGGCAGGAGCAGGGCGTGGTAGTCGTCGACGGAGGCGTCGGCGACCAAGCGGTCCACAGGGAAGGTTCCGGCCGCGTTGAGGTCGAACTGGCGGGCCTGGATCTCGCCGGGGTGGAGCGAGACGATCTCGGTCCTCGCGCCCTCGCCCTGCAAGGCACCGCGCGGCTGGTCGAGCTCCACGCGCTCGACGCCGTCGGTGGCCAGAATCCCCACCCGCATCCCGCGGAGTTCCTGTGTCATGGTACGGCTCCCTTCACGAGTCGCTGGTTGTACGACGCGAGCGGCAGAGAGACCCGGCAGGGCCTGCCGCATCCCCTCATGAGTCTTCCCTCGGCGTGTCAGAGCGTCGCAGGGCGAAACGGACCGTCGAAACGACCTTCCGAGTGAGGCGCCGTTACGTGAGGGGAACGGGGTGTGGTTCTCCTGGCCAGGCGACAGCCGGCTGAAGCCACCAGCGCGGGTCCCCGAGCGCCTGCAGGGCGATCCGGGCCTCGGTGAAGGTTCCCGGGATCCACCCTTCCGCCCCACGTCCGGCATCTCAGTTCAGTCCGGCGGCATGCACCCGGGCGCCACTGCTACAGCAGCCGGTCGAACACCGCGGTCACGCCCTCCCAGTGACTGGTCTGCGGGTTCTTGACATCCGGATACATGATTCTGAACGTCTCGGCGAGGGCGACGCTGAGACCGCCGATGATCTCGGGGTAGCGCTCTTCGGCCTCCTGGGTGGGTGTCCTGTCGAGGCGAGGGTGCACGGCGAGCTGTTCCAGGATCGGCTTCAGCTCGACGTTCTCGTCGAGCCGCCGGAACCGGTGGATGCTCTCCTGGAGGCCCTTGGTGATCGGTAGATCCCACGGTTCGACGGTATCCCTGCCGTTGGCCTTGGCCGACGCCTGTCCGACGACCAGGAGGTCGTAGAGCTTGGCATCGACGAAGTCGCCGTATCGCTTCAGGTCGTTCCTGTCCACGTCGAGGCTTGCGGCGGCGCGGAAGAACTTCTCGAACTTCGACACACCCATCACGGTCATGCCTCTCGCCTCCTCACCGGGAACGGACGGCGTCGTTCGCTCCCGCCCGCGCCGCCATCGGCTGTTACCCGGTCGAGATTCGCAGAGCCTCCTGCTGAGCGCCTCCGCCCCCCAGGCCGAAAAAGGACGCCCCTTCTTCCCCCGGCAGAGCAGCATGAAGTGCGCAGGCATCACCCGGCCGGCCGTGCGGCTGTCCGTCGGCAGGAGGCTGCACGACGTTGCAACGGCTCGAACGAGAACTGCTGACCGGACGACACGAACAACTCGGGGGCGCGGGACCGTATCAGGGCACCCAGCCGGGACCGGAACAAGACCGGGCCCGGCGCCTCGTGCCGGCAATCATTGACGTGTTCCGGCGAAACGGGAACGGTCACGGCGCGTCGGCCGGTCAGGAGAGTCGGCCTAACTGGCGGCGCCCTGCGGACCTGAGCCGGCATAAGCGTGGGGGGCGCACCGGCCTGCCAACTTTTCAGAGCATCTCCAGCGGCGTGGGCCCGCTGGGCGGCGGGAACGCCTCGTCGAGGGCGTCGAGCGCCTCGGAGGGAAGGTGGAGGTCCACCGCGCCGCGGTTCTCCCGAACGTGGTCGGGTGATCCGGAACGCGGGATCGCGGCCACTCCCTGGGCCAGCACCCAGGCCAGTGCCACCTGGCCCGGCGTGGCTCCGAGGGCCCGGGCCACGGTACCCAAAGCCTCGACCTTCAGGAGTCGCCCCTGCTCGACCGGGGAGTAGGCCATGACCCCCACCCCGGCCGCGCGGCACCAGGGAAGCAGATCCCACTCGACCCCGCGCCGGGAGAGGTTGTACAGCACCTGGTCGACGGCCACGGCGTCGCCACCGGGGAGGGCGTTCAGCCCGGCCATGTCGGCGACATCCAGATTGCTCACGCCCCAGTAGCGGATCTTCTCCGCCTCGATCAGGTCGGTGAATCCCGCAAGGGTCTCCTCGAGGGGCCACCGTCCCCGCCAGTGCAGCAGGTAGAGGTCCAGCCGTTCCGCACGGAGCCGCCGCAGGCTGCCCTCGCAGGCGGCGACGGTGCCCTTCCGGTCGGCGTGGCCGGGCAGCACCTTGCTGACGAGGAAGACCTCCTCCCGGTGTCCCCGGAGGGCCTCCCCGACGAGCTCCTCGGCTGCGCCGTCGCCGTACATCTCCGCCGTGTCGACGACGGTCATGCCCAGGTCCACGCCCAGCCGCAGCGCGGCGATCTCCTGTTCACGCCGGGCCGGTTCCTCACCCAGGTACCAGGTGCCCTGCCCGAGCGCCGCGATCTCCTCACCGGAGGGGAGTGCGATCGTTCCGGCCGATTCCGCAGACATCTCGGGCCTCCCGTCTGCCGCGGATCCGTATTACGTGCGCCCGTAACGAGTGCCCAGGTCCGCGCCTCCCAGACAACCGGTGTCGCATGCGCCGCAGGGAGGTCAGGAGGGACGAGCGGACTGCGCCGAGAACGTGCCGGGAGCGGGTGCGCGGTCGCGCAACGCGACGGCGACCGACACGACGGCGCCGCAGGAGAGGACCGCCGCGAAGCCGATCATCGCGGTCTGCACG
Source organism: Streptomyces sp. NPDC026515 (assembly GCF_055567595.1). Classification (NCBI taxonomy): domain Bacteria; kingdom Bacillati; phylum Actinomycetota; class Actinomycetes; order Kitasatosporales; family Streptomycetaceae; genus Streptomyces; species Streptomyces sp. NPDC026515. The sequence continues at coordinate 737,786 of NZ_JBVHQD010000001.1, read as the reverse complement.
GCGAAGTGCCGCAGGGCGATGCTGAACAGGACGGAGGGCAGGCCCATTCCGAGGTACGCGACGACGAAGAAGACGGCGAGGACCCCCGCGCGTGAGGCGGGCTCGGCCACTGAAGCGGCACGTTCGACGCCACCCTTGAACAGCAGCCCGGAGCCGGCTCCCGACAGGGACACGGCGACCAGGTAGAGCCAGAGCGCCGGGTGGTGGAGGGCGAGGGCGCACAGGACCAGGCCGAGCGGGAAGACCACCGCTCCCACGGTCAGGACCCGGGGCAGTGGGAGGCGGCCCAGCACCAGCTGGGCGGCCGCCGCGAAACCGAACATGAGGAAGGCCGCCAGGCCGACCACGAGGTGCGAGTCGGTGTGCAGGGTGCCGTGGAGCACGCTCGCCCCGAGGGAGGAGATCAGGCCGAGGATCGCGAAGGCGAAGGCGCCCAGCGCGCCGGCCGCGCCGAAAGTCCGCCGGCCGCCGGGGCGCAGGACGAACCTGCTGGGCGGTTCGGCCGCGGGCAGCTCCAGGTCCAGGTCCACGGTCTCCGGGGTGGACAGCACCAGCACCAGGCACACCGCCATGGCGAGCGTGAAGATCGCCTGGGTGGTGATCAGGGGCATGGGAAGCCACTCGGCGGCGGCTCCGGCGACCAGGGGGCCTGAGGCCAGGCCGCCGAGATTGGCGGCGGTGGCCACGATGCCGGGCAGCACCGAACCCGTCCGTTCCGGACGGGCCTCGTGGTGGAGGTCGTGCAGGTACGTCGTCGCGGTCGAGGCCATCAGCCCCAGCCCGACGCCGTTCAGGATCCTGCCCGCGATCAGCCCCGGCAGGTCCCGCCACGCGATCAGTACGCCCGACGCGACGATGCCGACCAGCAGCGCCGGGACGATGATGCGCCGCCGGCCGAGCCGGTCCGACAGGTGTCCCAGTCCGAGGAAGGCGGCCGCCGCGCCCACGACCATCGAGGCGTACGCGACCGTGACCGTGGTCGCGCCGAAGTGGTCCCGCGCCTCGTACAGCGGCCACAACGGGGTCGGCGCGGTGCCGAAGGCCATCAGCACGGTGAAGGCCACCGCCACGAACCAGAAGCCGGTGGTGTGCGAGGCACGGCGCCGGGCAGGGGCGCGGGGCGGCAGGCCGGCGGGAGCGGGTGCTGGGATCCGGTGGGCCGGGTCGTGGGGAACGTCGGCTGTGGGACGGCTCAGCGGCGTCGGAACGGCAGGCAGGGGTACCCCTCCTCGGGCGGAAGCGGATGGCGCTTTCCATCCTCCTCACCAGCCGCGATCAGTGCCAACGAATGTTTTTGCTGGGCTCGAGCAATGTGAGTGATACTTCCCGCGTGGAGCTACGTCAGCTGGAGCACTTCATCGCGGTCGCCGAGGAGCTGAGTTTCACGCGCGCCGCCCGTCGGCTGCACGTGGTGCAGTCCGGGGTGTCCGCCGCGATCCGCTCCCTGGAGCGCGAGCTCGGCTGCGCGCTGTTCGAGCGCACGTCGCAGCAGGTTCGGCTCACCGGGGCGGGCGCGGCGCTGCTTCCGGAGGCTCGGGCCACCCTGCACGCCGCCCAGGCGGCGCAGGACGCCGTGCGTGCCGCGCAGGACACGCTGCACGGCACGGTGAATGTGGGTGCCATGGCCTCGGTCGAGGTGGTGGACCTGCCCGCGCTCCTCGGGCAGTTGCACGCGCGGCATCCGGCGATCGACGTCCGGCTGCGGCTGGCGACGACCGGATCGGCGGGACTGGCGCACGCGCTGCTCAGCGGGGACCTGGACGTGGCCTTCCTGTCGCTGCCCGAGCACAAACCCGCCGGGATCGACGCACGGGAGCTGGCCACCGTGCCGCTCCTCCTGGTGGTGAGCGCCGCCCATCCGCTCGCGCAGCGGGGGGAGGTGGCACTTGCGGACCTCGCGGGCGAGCCCTTCGTGGACTTCCCGCCGGGCTACGGCAACCGCGAGGTGGTCGACCGGGCGTTCGCGGTGGCAGGCGTCGCACGCCGGGTGGCCCTGGAAGTGCCCGACATCGACATGGGGGCGGCACTGGTCCGGCACGGTCTGGGCATCGCCTTCCTGCCCGGGTTCGCCGTTGCCCGCACTCCCGGCCTGCACGTCCTGAACGTCCACGGCACCATGCTCCGCTGGAGCATGCATCTCGGCACGTCGTCGGCCCGGCGGTCCAGCTCGGCCCTGCGAGCGCTGCTCGACCTGGTCGACCTCCACGTCATCGCCCTGTGACGCCCGGGCGTACCCGGCGGTGGTGTCCGGCCCCCTGCGTACGCTCCGGCCGCGACATCTGCGTCGAGGCTGGGCCGAAAGCCCCGCCGATCGTCGCGACGGCGATGATGAACCAATGCCCCGTCTTCTGGCGCGACGCGCCCTCCCCGGATCAACCGAAGAACGGCCCCACACCCGGCAACTTCAGCTCTGTGACAGGGCAGCACGGCCAACTGCTGCTCACAGCGATCGCACGAGAGCACCAGCGAGGCATCAGCCGGGGCCGCCCAGCACGATCTTCCACACTCGGGTCGCCACCTGGAGGTTCAGCCGGTCCTCGACGTTCGCGAGGTCGTTGCCGCTGATGTCGCGGATGCGCTGGAGCCGATAGCGCAGCGTGCTGCGGTGGATCGCGAGGGATTCCGCGGTCTCGTCGTAGTTGCCACCGCAGTCGAAGTACCGGGACAGGGTCTCCACCATGGCCGTGTGGTGCCGGGAGTCGTATTCGATGAGCTGCCCGAGCCACTCGTGGACGAAAGTCTCCAGTTCCCGGTAATCGTTGCCGGGTCCCAGGATGCGGTAGAGGCCGAGCTCGTCGAAGAACGCCGTGCCGTAGTGCTCGCGGGAGTGGCGGCGCACTTCCAGGGCACGCTGCGCCTCCTGGTAGTGGTGGGGGATGTCGGTCAGGGAGTCGCAAGGGGCGCTCACCCCGATCGTCCCGGACCGCGTCCCGGTCTCCCGGGCGAGCGCCTCGTACAACGCGCGGGCGTGCGGCCTGTCGTCGGCGACCAGGACCACGTGGTCGGAACGTCGGGTCAGCAGCGAGCGCATGCCCACGGCAGAGGCCGCCCGTCCCACGGTGTGCGCGAAGAAGTCGTCCGCAGTCCGGTTCGGCCACTGCACCACGACGATGTAGTGGCGGCGGTGCAGGTCGTGTCCGACTGCCTCGGACCGGGCGTAGGCGCTCGCCTCGTCCGTCCCTGTCAGGAGGTCGTCGACCAGCTCGCGGTGCAGCCTCAGCTCCACTTCCGCCAGATTGCGCAGATGCGTCAGCTCCGGGGCGAGCGACGCGGCGGCGTGTTCCAGCGCGAGCACGGTGTGCTCGTCGGCCTCGCCCCGGACGTCGGCCAGGGCCAGTACGCCCAGGATCTCGCCGTGCGGGCGGACCAGGGTGATCAGCCGGTCCTTTATCCGCACCGGCCCGGCCTGACGGACGACGGCGTGCAGCATTTCGTCCTGGCGCACGGGGTCCGGTTCGGGATAGGGGTCGGGGCAGTTGGGGCCGGTCCAGGACCTGAGCCGACCGAAGCGGTCCTCGACCAGCGCGGGGAGTCCGGTGAGCCTGTGCAGCGCGCGGGTGACGGCTTCCTCGCCGCCGCTCGAGGCAGCGACGTCGGCCATGAGCCCGTGAACGGCTCGCTGGTACTCCAGCTCGGCCACGACGCAGATCAGCCACCGCTGGAGGACTGTGCGTTCGTCTCTCAGCCGGTGCAGCTCCAGCGCGTCCTCGCGTAGGCGGCGGTGCGCGAAGACGACTGACAGTGCGGCAGCGGTGTGCCGGACGAGCGTGGCGAGCAGGAATCGCTCGGCCTCGGTGGGCTGGGAGCGGGACGTCACCACGAGGTAGCCGTGGAGTCCCTCAGGTCCGCGTAGCCCCAGGGCCCGGCCCCAGGGCCTTCCGGGTACGGCTACAGGGCCGTCCTGCCCGGCCAGCTCCCGCACCCTCCGGCCCACGGCCAAGGCACGCGTCTGCCCGTTCCTCGGGCTGGGGACCAGATCGCCGCCCACCTTGAGATATCCGGCCTCGGCGCGGTAGGGCCCCGCGACGGATATGTGGTCCATGGCCAGTCGCAGGATCTCGTCTTCGTCCGGGGAGTCGAACAGGGCACACGAGAGCACCATCAGGTCGCGGGGGTCATGGTCGGCTGGGGTGCGAGCGGGTGGGCGGGGCTGTCCGCACGCGGCCGTGGGGTGCCGCCGGGCGCTGCCACGCGAAAGCCTGCCCGCCCGGTCGGGGCAGCGGTGGTACGGGCTGTGCGCCCGGCTACCGGCCATGGGATCACTCCGTTCTCCCGAGCCTTCAGGGACGCGACCGGTAGTTCGCGTACCCCCTCCCGATCCGCCTATCCGAGATGTCCGGATTCTTCCTCTCGTCCTCGTGGGGCGACCGGACCCGTGCATTCCTGACTCGCCAGGCGCAGGCGTGGAGCCCACCGGTTCGTCACCCTGGGAGTGCTCGAGACCCTCCGTGCTCACGGGTGGGACACCGGCGGAGGTCCCACCCCCACCTGAACGAATGTGATCCGGAGAGTCGACACGGGCGCCGTACCGGGAGGAGTTCCTCATGGCCAAGGCAGTGGGCATCGACCTGGGCACCACCAACTCGGTGATCGCCGTGTGGGAGGGCGGCGAGCCGTCCGTCGTGCCCAACAGCGAGGGCAACCGCACGACACCGTCCGTGGTGGCCTTCACCGACACCGGGGAGCGTCTGGTGGGCCAGCTGGCCCGGCGCCAGGCGATCCTCAACCCGAAGGGCACCATCTACTCGGCCAAGCGGTTCATCGGCCGGCACTTCGACGAGATCTCCGACGAGGCCAGGGCGGTGGCGTACGACGTCGTCGAGGGCGACGGCGGGGCGGCCCGCTTCAAGGTGCGCGACAAGCTCTACGCGCCTGAGGAGATCAGCGCACAGGTGCTGCGCAAACTCGCCGACGACGCCTCCAAGCAGCTCGGGGAGCGGGTCACGGAGGCGGTCATCACGGTGCCCGCCTACTTCAACGACGCTCAGCGCACCGCCACCAAGGACGCCGGGCGGATCGCGGGACTGGAGGTGCTGCGGATCATCAACGAGCCGACGGCGGCCGCCCTCGCGTACGGCATGGACAAGAAGGAGCACGAAACCGTCCTCGTCTTCGACCTGGGCGGCGGCACCTTCGACGTGAGCATCCTCGACGTCGGCGACGGCGTGGTGGAGGTGCGCTCCACCGCCGGCGACAGCCACCTGGGCGGCGACGACTTCGACCGGCGCCTGGTGGATTACCTTGCGGACGACTTCCAGAAGGAGAACGGCATCGACCTGCGCAAGGACCCGCAGGCGCTGCAACGACTGTTCGAGGCGGCGGAGAAGGCCAAGACCGAGCTCAGTTCGGTGACGCAGACGCAGGTCAGTCTGCCGTTCATCACCGCCGACGCCTCGGGCCCCAAGCACCTCACCGACTCGATCATGCGGTCCACGTTCGAGCAGATCACCGGCGACCTGGTGGAGCGCTGCCTGGGACCGGTCCAGCAGGCGATGGCCGATGCCAAGGTCGGCGAGAGCGACATCGACGAGGTCATCCTCGTAGGCGGTTCCACGCGTATCCCGGCGGTCCAGTCCCTGGTCCGCCGACTGACCGGCGGCAAGGAACCCAACATGAGCGTCAACCCCGACGAGGTCGTGGCCCTGGGCGCCGCGATCCAGGCCGGAGTGCTCAAGGGCGAGGTCAAGGACGTCCTGCTGCTCGACGTCACACCCTTGTCGCTGGGCGTGGAGACGCGCGGCGGAGTGATGACGAAGATCGTCGAGCGGAACACCACCATCCCCGTGCGCCGTGCCGAGACCTTCTCCACCGCCGAGGACAACCAGCCGGCCGTCGATGTGGTGGTGCTGCAGGGCGAGCGCGAGTCCGCGGCCGACAACCGCGTGCTGGGCCGGTTCCAGCTCACCGACATCCGGCCGGCGCCGCGCGGCGAACCGCAGGTCGAGGTCACCTTCGACATCGACGCCAACGGCATCCTCAACGTCAAGGCCCGCGACCGGGACACCGGCAAGGAACAGGGCATCACCATCAGCGAGAGCTCCAACCTGGACCGCACTGAGGTCGAACGCATGGTCCAGGAGGCCGAGCGCAACCAGGGCCAGGACCAGGCACTCCGCGAGGCCGTCGACGCCCGCAACGAACTCGACGCCGTCGCGTACCAGGTCGAGAAGCGTCTCACCGAACTGGGCGACGCGGCGCCGGCGCACGAGAAGGCACGCGCCGAGATGCTCGTGTCCGACGCCCGGGCGGCGGTCAAGGAAGAGGCGGGCGTGGAGCGCGTGCGGCCCCTGACCTCCGAACTCCAGCAGATACTCGCCGGGCTGGCGGCCCATCAGGGCGCCGCCACCGCGGATGGCGGCCCCGGCCAGGATGCCGCCACCGGTGGTCCCACGAGTGGCGGTGGCGGTGACGATGATGTCATCGACGCCGAGTTCGACAAGGGCTGAGGCGCGCCATGCCCACCTACCCCCAGGAGCCCGACCGGACCGCGTCGGTTCCGGTCGAACCGGTCCCGGAAGGCGCCGGACGCCCCCCGCGCGGGGATTTGCCCCAACCGGGCCCGCCGACCCGGCCGGAAGCGGCGAACGGCGAACCGGGACCCGACGCCGCCGGCCCCGCGACTGCCGAGGACGAGTACACGACCGCGATCGAGGAACTGGAGGACCGCTGGCGGCGCGCACTCGCCGACCTCGACAACCTTCGCAAGCGTCACGCCAGGGAACTGGAGCGCGTACGGACGGTCGAGCGGTCCCGCACGGCGGCCGCCTTCCTGCCCGTCCTCGACAACCTCGAACTCGCCCTGACCCACGCCGGCGCCGATCCGGGCGCGATCGTGGAGGGCATCCGGGCGGTACGCGACCAGGCGGTGAACGTCGTCGAGCTGCTCGGCTACCCGCGGCACGCGGAGACCGGCGTCGCCTTCGACCCGGCCCGGCACGAGGTGGTCGGCGTCGTCCAGGACTCCGACGCCCCACCGGGCACGGTCGTCGAGGTGCTGCGCCCCGGCTACGGGGACGGCGAGAGGCAGCTCAGGCCGGCCGCGGTGACCGTCGCGAAGCGGGAGTGACCGGTCATGGCACGGGACTACTACGACGTGCTGGGCGTGTCGCGGAGCGCGAGCCAGGACGAGATCCAGCAGGCGTATCGCAAACTCGCCCGCAGGTACCACCCAGACGTCAACAAGGACCCCGGCGCGGAGGAGCGTTTCAAGGACCTCAACGAGGCACACAGCGTCCTGTCCGATCCCAAGAACCGGGCCCGCTACGACCGCTTCGGCGAGGACTTCCGCAAGATCCCCGAGGACTTCGACGAACGGGTCGCGGCCGGAGCGGGCGGCGGCTTCCGCGGTCGGAGGACCGCAGGCGCGGGCGGCCGCCGTGTCCGGTACGCCACCGGCTTCGGCGACGACTTCGGCGCGGAGGGCATTGACATCGAGGACCTGTTCGGCTCCATGTTCGGAACCGGCGCCGCCCCGGGCGGCGTCCCCGGAGCGGACCAGGAGGCCGAGCTGCCGCTCACCGTCGAGGAGGCGTACCGAGGCGGCCGTCGCACCGTCACGCTCGCCGGTCCCACCGGGCAGCCGCGGCGGTACGAGGTCGACGTGCCGCCGGGCGTCACCGACGGGCAGCGCATCCGGCTGGCGGGCGAGGGCGGCCGGGGCAGTGGTGACGCCGCCGCGGGCGACCTGTACCTGCGGGTGCGTATCCAGCCCCACCCCCGGTTCCGGCTGGACGGCCGCGACGTGCACGTCCAGGTCCCGGTCGCCCCCTGGGAGGCGGCCCTGGGCGCGACCGTGCCGGTGCCCACGCCCGGCGGCGGCACGGCCAAGGTCACGGTGCCCGCGGGCTCGTCCAGCGGCCGGCGGCTGCGGCTGCGTGGCGAGGGCATGCCGAACCCGCGCGGCGCGAACGGCGACCTGTACGCCGAACTCCGCATCATGGTGCCGCCCACCCTCGGCGAGCGGGAGCGCGAACTGTTCGAGGAGCTCGCCGCCACCTCCTCGTTCGACCCCAGGAGGACGTGATGAACGACCGACCCGTGGGAGCGGCAGGCATCGGCTGGGCCGGCGGGGGCGCCCGTCCGGTACGAACGGGCGCAGACATCACCGCCTCGACGGCTGTCCGGTACGCGCTCGTGCCCGCCCCCAGGCTCTCCCTCGACGCCGTGGCCCGTCGCTCGGGCCTCCACCCCGATCTGATCCGCCGGTTCGTCGCCCTCGGCCTTGTCGACGCCGAACGCGACGCCGCGGGGCACCTGGTGTTCGACCCCACGGCCCCGGCGGTCCTTGCCCGCATCCAGCGGCTGCGCACCGGACTCTGCCTCAACTACGCATCCATCGGCCTGGTGCTCGACCTGCTCGACCGCATCAGCCTGCTCGAAGCCGCCCTGCGCGGCCGCGGCCTGAGGAGTGAAACACCCCCATGGACATGAACCGTCTCACCCAGAAGTCCCAGGAAGCCCTCCAGGAGGCCCAGACCGCGGCCGTCGGCATGGGGCACACCGAGGTCGACGGGGAACACCTGCTGCTCGCACTTCTCGATCAGGAGGACGGTCTGATCCCGCGGTTGCTGCAGCAGGCCGGCACCGAGCCGAAGGAACTGCGTGCTGCCGTACGCGAGGAACTCTCCCGCCGCCCGAAGGTCACCGGCCCGGGCGCGGCACCCGGCCAGGTCTTCGTCACTCAGCGCCTCGGCCGCCTGCTCGACGCCGCCGAACGGGAGGCCAAACGCCTCAAGGACGAGTACGTGTCCGTGGAGCACCTCCTGCTCGCGCTGGCCGAGGAGAGCTCTTCGACCGCGGCTGGGCGACTGCTCAAGGAGGCCGGCATCACCAGGGACTCGTTCCTGAGCGCGCTCACCCAGGTCCGCGGCAACCAGCGCGTCACCTCCGCCAACCCCGAAGTGGCCTACGAAGCTCTGGAGAAGTACGGCCGCGACCTGGTCCTCGAGGCTCGGTCCGGGCGGCTGGACCCGGTCATCGGCCGTGACGCGGAGATCCGCCGCGTCACCCAGATCCTCAGCCGCAAGACCAAGAACAACCCCGTCCTCATCGGCGACCCCGGCGTCGGCAAGACCGCCATCGTGGAGGGTCTGGCCCAGCGCATCGTTCGCGGCGACGTCCCCGAGGGCCTGCGCGACAAGACGGTGTTCGCCCTCGACATGGGCTCCCTGGTCGCCGGCGCCAAGTACCGCGGCGAGTTCGAGGAACGCCTCAAGGCCGTGCTCAGCGAGGTCAAGGCCGCCCAGGGGCGCATCCTGCTCTTCGTCGACGAACTCCACACCGTCGTAGGAGCGGGCGCCGCTGAAGGGGCCATGGACGCGGGCAACATGCTCAAGCCGATGCTCGCCCGCGGCGAACTCCACATGATCGGCGCCACCACCCTCGACGAGTACCGCAAGCACATCGAGAAGGACGCCGCCCTCGAACGCCGCTTCCAACAGGTCCTGGTCGACGAGCCGAGCGTGGAGGACACCATCTCCATCCTGCGCGGGTTGCGCGAACGCCTGGAGGTCTTCCACGGAGTGAAGATCCAGGACAACGCACTGGTCTCCGCGGCCACCCTCAGCCACCGCTACATCACCGACCGGTTCCTGCCCGACAAGGCCATCGACCTCGTCGACGAGGCGTGCGCCCGGCTGCGTACCGAGATCGACTCGATGCCCGCCGAACTCGACGAGATCACCCGCCGCGTCACCCGCTTGGAAATCGAGGAAGCGGCCCTGTCCAAGGAGACCGACCCCGCCAGCAAAGCCCGCCTGGAGGAGCTGCGCAGGGAACTTGCCGACCTGCGCGGCGAGGCCGACGCCAAACACGCCCAGTGGGAGGCCGAACGGCAGGCGATCCGCCGCGTGCAGGAACTGCGCCAGGAACTGGAGCAGGTCCGCCGCGATGCAGAGGAGGCCGAACGCGCTTACGACCTCAACCGCGCCGCCGAACTCCGCTACGGCCGACTCCAGGACCTGGAGCGCCGACTCGCCGCGGAGGAGGAGCAACTGGCCGCCAAGCAAGGACAGGAGCGGCTGCTGCGCGAGGTCGTCACCGAGGAGGAGATCGCCGAGATCGTCGCCGCCTGGACCGGCATCCCAGTCGCCCGCCTCCAGGAGGGCGAACGCGAGAAACTGCTGCGCCTCGACGAGATCCTGCGCGAGCGCGTCATCGGCCAGGACGAAGCCGTCAAGCTCGTCGCCGACGCCGTCATCCGCGCCCGCTCCGGCATCCGCGACCCTCGCCGGCCCATCGGCTCGTTCATCTTCCTCGGCCCCACCGGCGTCGGGAAGACCGAGCTGGCCAAGACCCTCGCCCGGACCCTGTTCGACTCCGAGGAGAACATGGTGCGCCTCGACATGAGTGAGTACCAGGAGCGGCACACCGTCAGCCGGCTCATGGGCGCACCTCCCGGATACATCGGCTACGAGGAAGGCGGCCAGCTCACCGAGGCCGTACGCCGCAAGCCGTACTCGGTCGTGCTGTTCGACGAGATAGAGAAGGCGCACGCCGATGTCTTCAACACCCTGCTGCAGATCCTCGATGACGGCCGCATCACCGATGCGCAGGGCCGCACCGTCAACTTCCGCAACACCGTGATCATCATGACGTCCAACATCGGCTCCGAGCACCTCCTCGACGGCGCCACCGCGGAGGGTGAGATCAAGCCGAACGCCCGCGCCCTGGTGATGGGTGAACTGCGCGGGCACTTCCGCCCGGAGTTCCTCAACCGCGTCGACGACATCGTGCTGTTCAAACCGCTCGGCGAGCGGCAGATCGAGCGGATCGTGGAACTGCAGTTCGACGAACTGCGCCGCCGCCTCGCAGAGCGCCGCATCACCGTCGAACTCACCGACGCCGCCAGAGAAGTGATCGCCCACCAGGGCTACGACCCGGTGTACGGGGCCCGGCCACTGCGCCGCTACATCTCCCACGAGGTCGAGACACTGGTCGGACGCGCCCTGCTGCGCGGCGATGTCCAGGACGGCGCGACGGTCCGCGTCGACGCCGAACACGGAGAGCTGGTGGTCACCTACGACCAGCCCGAGGACGTGAAGGGAGCGCGGGCGGCATGAGCACGATGCAGGCGACGACCGTCAGTTGTCCCAACTGCGGGCGCATCAACCGAGTGCCTGTGGCCGCGGAAGGCCGCCCCAAGTGCGGCCACTGCAAGCAGCCCCTACCGTGGATGGTGGACGCGGGCGACGACGACTTCACCCAGGTCGCCGAGCGGGCCGACGTCCCCGTCGTGGTCGACCTGTGGGCCACCTGGTGCGGTCCCTGCCGCATGGTCAGCCCCGCGCTGGAGAAGGTCGCCACCGATCTCGCCGGCCGCATCAAACTCGTCAAGGTCGACATCGACAAGAACCCCCGGCTGTCGCAGCGCTTCGAGGTCCAGGCCGTACCGACACTGCTCGTCCTCGACCAGGGCGAGACGGTCGCCCGGCAGACGGGTGCGGCGCCCGCCCCCGCTCTGCGCCGGTGGGTGGAACAGTCGATCACCGCCCGGAAAGGGTGATCCGGATGACCCTGCACGCAGACCCCCACCTCGCGCTTGTCCGGCCGGTCCAGCCGCTGACCCCAGAAGGGTGTCGGGAGTGCTTGCTGCTCGGCTCCCCGTGGGTCCACCTGCGGCTCTGCCTGACCTGCGGGCACGTCGGCTGCTGCGACTCCTCGCCGAACAAGCACGCGCGTAGGCACGCGGCTGCCGACGCCCATCCGATCGTGCAGTCGTTCCAGCCCGGCGAGGACTGGCGCTGGTGCTACGTTCACGAGGCGTTCGTCTGATGTCCGGCGACCAGCCGCTGCCGGGCGGAGAACCGGTGCCGGAGGAAGCGGACGAGGCCGTCTTCCGGGAGACCCCGGACATCTACGGCGCGTATCCGCGCCTTACGGAGGACCAGATTGCACGTCTGGCGGAGCACGGGCGACGCCGGAGCATGGCGCCGAACGACGTGCTGCTCCAGGAGGGGGAGCGCTGCGAGACGTTCGTCGTCGTCCTCAGCGGCAGCGTCGCCGTCGTCGAGGACTACGGCACTCCCGAGGAGCACGTGCTGCGCGTGCACGGCCCCGGTCGCTTCATCGGCGAACTCGGGCTGCTGTACGGACAGGTGGCCTTCTACACCGCTGTCGCCAGGGAGCCGGGCGAGGTCCTCGTCGTCTCCCTGGACCAGTTGCGCCACCTGGTGTCCCAGGACTCCACCATCGGGGACGTCGTGCTCCGCGCCTGTCTGGGCCGTCGTGCGCTGCTCGTCGGACAGGGCGCCGGCTTCCGCATCATCGGCTCGCGCTACTCGCCCGACACCCGACGGCTGCGCGAGTTCGCCATCCGCAACCGGCTGCCGCACCGCTGGATCGACCTGGAGACCGACGAGGAGGCCGAGGACCTGCTCCGCCGCTTCGGCGTCGACCCGGCGCAGACACCGCTCGTCATCTGGCGGAACACCACCCTGTTGCGCAACCCCAGCAACGCGGAACTGGCCCGGCTCATCGGCCTGCCGTCGCTGCCCGCCGGAATCCGTCACGGCGACGTCCTCATCGTCGGCTCCGGACCCGGCGGCCTCGCCGCCGCGGTCTACGCCGCCTCCGAGGGCCTGAGCACCACCGTGGTGGAGGCGATGGCCACCGGCGGCCAGGCCGGCACGTCGTCCCGCATCGAGAACCTGCTCGGCTTCCCCGCCGGTATCTCCGGCGCCGAACTCACCGAACGAGCCGTGCTCCAGGCCGACAAGTTCGGCGCCAAGATCAGCATTCCGGTGGAGGCGACCGGTCTCCATCCCAAGGACGAGGACCACTACGTGGTGGCGTTCGCCGACGGCAGCGAGATCGCCGCCCGCGCCGTCGTCCTGGCCACGGGGGCCCGCTACCGCCGGCTCCAGGTGCCCGGCATCGAATGCCTGGAGGGAACGAGCGTCCACTACTCGGCGACCTTCTACGAGGCCCAGCAGTGCCGCACCGACCCGGTGGCCGTCGTCGGCGGCGGCAACTCGGCGGGCCAGGCCGTGCTGTTCCTCGCCGGGCACGCGCCGAAGGTGCACCTGCTGGTCCGAGGACCCAGCCTTGAGGCCAACATGTCCCGCTACCTGGTCGAGCAGGTCGAACGTCATCCGCGGGTGCAGGTCATGCTGCACACCGAGGTCACCGAGGTCATCGGCCAGAGGGTGCTGGAGGAGCTCGACGTGGTCGACAACCGCACGGGCGGACACCGCCGACTCGCGGTGCGGGGCCTGTTCGTCTTCACCGGTGCCGACCCCCACACCGAGTGGCTCGCCGGCGTCATCGCCCTCGACTCCCGCGGCTTCGTCCTCACCGGCCCGGAAGCCCAGGAAGCCTGCGCCTGCCCCGAGGTGTGGCACGGCCGCGGGCGCTCGTGCATGACCCTGGAGACCAGCCTGCCCGGGGTCTTCGCGGTAGGGGACGTCCGTAGCGGCTCGGTGAAACGGGTGGCCTCCGCGGTCGGCGAAGGCGCGATGAGCATCCACTTCGTGCACCGCTACCTGGGCCGCACGGCCGCGCAAGGCGGCACCGACAGCTCACCGCACACCCGTCCGAAGGAGTCCGCTTGGCTCGCATGACGCCCAGGAGATGCGGGACCTGCGGGATCTGACGCGGCCACGGACAGCGATGACGCGGGACGGGCTCGGCCGATCCAGGGACTGAGGTCAGGAAGTTCCGGGCCGAAGTCGCGCCGCCCCGGGCCTCCCCGGATCGGGCGACTTCGTCCAGGTGGGCGGCAGGGCCCGCACCGGCGGAGGCCACCGGACGCGGCGTGCGCGCTCCCCCGGACGGGTCTGCGAGGTCAGGCCAGGTTGATGTTCTCGGCCTGCGGCCCCTTCTGGCACTGAGTGACTTCGAACGTCACGGCTTTCGGGACGGGTAGACGCCGGCGTCAGCCCTGCGGCCCCGAGGGAACAGGCCGTAGGGCGGCCTGCTGGGGGCGAGCGTGAGGGGACGCGGACCGGTCCTGTGCGCGGCGACGGCACTGCTGCTCACGGCGAGCACGGACGTGCACGGTCGGCGGACCGGGCGACACGGACGACGGCGCCGCACCGAAGGCCGCCGCGAGCACCCCGGGCGGCGCGACGGCGAGCGCCTCCCCGACGACGGAGAGCGAGCCGTGACAGCGGGATCACCCGCCGGTTCAGTCACGAGAGCCGGCAGCGGTTCCCGGAGCGGGCCGAGGACGGCGGCCGGTTCCTCCACCGGCCGAGGGTGCCGAGGCCCGGTTCGTGGCCCGGTACGACGGCACCGGAAAGAACGTCGGGCTCCGTCGGGCTCTAGAGGTCGTCCGCCGCCCCGAGGCCCGTGAGCGCCCCCACCGGGTCCAGGTCGGGGGTGCCTCTGGGCCACCAGTCGTCATGGCCCGGTTCGGACTCGTAGGCGTACCACAGGCCGTCCCGGCCCAGCCGGAGCTGGACATGGCCGCCGGGGTGGGTCAGGTGGTTGCGCCAGGGCCGGAAGGCCGGGAGGTCGGCGGCCAGGAGCAGGGGTCTGGCCCGGTCGAAACGGCCCGCCGGCGGGTCCCAGGGCTCCTCCAGCACGGCCAGCCCCTCCGCGCCGCCCTGGCGCCAGGCGGCGACCGCGCGGGCCAGGTCGCCAGGGCTGCGGCCGACGGCGTCCGCGAGCGAGGCGTAGAGGGCACGGGTGGACGCGGTCAGCCCGGACCCGGGACGGGCCGCGGCGAGGCGTACCGCGTCCTGCCAGAGGGTCAGGTCGCCGACCGGGTCGCGTCCGGTGGCGAGCAGGGCATGGGCGCGGGCGGCGGCGTCCGTGGCCAGCTGGTCCAGCGTGAAGGGGTCGGGTCCGCCCGGGGCACCCGGGTACACCGGCGGCTGCTCGGGGTGCCGCGGCACCGGCAACGGAGGCGGCAAGGGCGGCAGCCGACGCTCCTCCAGGGCCTCGGTGGCGCGCACGCCGGGCAGCGACACCGGCTGCCGCTCCCGGGCCGCGCGAGCGGCGTTGCGCCGGGACAGCGCGTCGAGGACCTCGCGCTCCCCGCGGCCGCGCAGCAGGAGCAGGACGAACGGATCGGCGTCCAGCAGCCGCGCGGTCTGGTAGCAGAGGGCGGCCGCGTGCTTGCAGGGGTGCCCGAAGTCCGGGCAGCTGCACCGGGGTTCGAGCTCGCCGGGCCCCGGCAGCAAGGACACCCCGCACTCCGCGAGGGCCTGCGGCAGCTCCTTGTCGAGCAGCGCGGCGATGTCTCCGGGCCGGTCGGCGGCGGCCTCCAGGAACCGGTCCCACTCGTCCGCGCCGAAGGTACGCAACCGCACCTGCACGCGATACGGCCGCGGCCTGCTCCCCTGCACGTAGGCCAGGACCAGTCCCGGCGTCACGGTGATGGCGTCGACATGCCCCCGCTCGGCATAACCGCGCCCCCGGGAGAGCCGCTTCACGTCAAGTGCCCCGTCCTCCAGCGCGCGCACCCAGGCGTTCCCCCACCAGGTCCCGGCGAAGTCGGCCCCTGGCACACCGGCCGGGGAAGGGAAGGAGGGGAAGGTCCGGCGAAGGTCGGTGTCGCGGTGCGGGGTGGCCATGGTGCGGGGCAGGTGGGGGGTGGCGGGAGCGGCCGCCGGCTCCGGGCGGCCGGAAACCGAGGTGGGTGCGGGGACGGTGGGCGGGCCGGGCGTCTCGGCGGGGGCGGGCTCCGGCGGGAGACGCCGCGTCCCGGTGGCGTGCGTACCGGTGGCGTGCGTACCGTCCGCCTCGGGGCGCTCCGCCGGAGTTCCCCGATCCGTCGGGGCGGTGTGCGCCGCCCCCGGCTCCTCCTTCGGCATCCTGAACGCGGTCGCCAGGAACTGCTTCAGGTCACGGGCGGTGCCGACGCGAGCCGTCTCCGCCGGGGCCGGCCGGCGTGCCGTGCGCTCCGGGGACCCTTCGGGGGCCTGCGCGGTGGCCGCCTCGGCCCGCCGGGCCTCCGCGCGGGCCGCGCGCAGCGCCTCGCGCGCGACGTCCCCGGGCCGTGCGCCCGGACGAACGGCAGCGGCGGCCGGGACACCGGCGTCCGCCACGCCGGCCTCGGCGTCGGCCTCGGCGTCCCGTTGCTCCGCGCCCTTAACCGCCGCGGCCGCCCGCAGCGCCAGCCGCGCGCCGTCACCCGGCCTGGTCACCTTCACCTGCTCGTCGTTCACCCGCTCGTCGGCGCTGTCCGCCGCCGACGGAGCGGGACCCGCGGGCCGTGGGGCCGCCGGCGCCGCCGAGTCGTCCGCGGTCTCCGTGCCCAGTCCCCGTGCCGCCCGCAGGGCCCGCCGTGCCGCGTCGCCCGGCCGCTGTTCGTCCTCGCTCATGCCGTCCTCCGCAGCGACACCAGGTCGGACAGCTCACGGTCCGTCAGTTCGGTCAGGGCGGACTCGCCGGAACCCAGGATCGCGTCGGCGAGAGCGCGCTTGGCCTCCAGCATCTCGGCGATGCGGTCCTCCACCGTGCCCTCGGTGACCAGGCGGTGGACCTGCACGGGCTGGGTCTGGCCGATGCGGTACGCGCGGTCGGTGGCCTGCTCCTCCACCGCCGGGTTCCACCAGCGGTCGAAGTGCACGACATGGCCCGCGCGGGTGAGGTTGAGGCCGGTGCCCGCGGCCTTCAGCGACAGCACCAGGACCGGGACGGCACCGCTCTGGAAGCGGTCCACCATGCGCTCCCGCTCCGGTACCGGTGTGCCGCCGTGCAGGAGGTCGACCGGGACCGCGCGGGCCTGGAGATGCGCGGTGATCATGCGGGCCATGCCGACGTACTGGGTGAACACCAGCACCGAGCCGTCCTCGGTGAGGACGGTGTCGAGCAGTTCGTCGAGCAGGGTGAGTTTGCCGGAGCGGGCGGCCAGGCCGTCGGTGCGCGTCTCCTCCTTGAGGTAGAGCGCGGGGTGGTCGCAGATCTGCTTCAGGGCGCCGAGCAGCTTGAGCACCAGGCCCCGGCGTGCGATGCCCTCCGCGGTCTCGATGGCCAGCATCGACTCGCGGACCACCGCCTCGTACAGCGCGGCCTGTTCACGGGTGAGGGGAACGGCGTGGTCGGTCTCGGTCTTGGGCGGCAGCTCGGGGACGATGCCCGGGTCGGACTTCTTGCGGCGCAGCAGGAAGGGGCGGACCAGGCGGGCGAGCCGGGTCACCGCCTCCTGGTCCTCGCCGTTCTCCACCGCACGCGCGTGCCGGGCGCGGAAGGACTTCAGCGGGCCGAGAAGCCCGGGGGTGGTCCAGTCCAGCAGGGCCCAGAGTTCGGAGAGGTTGTTCTCCACGGGAGTGCCGGTGAGGGCCACGCGCGCGGGCGTCGGGATGGTGCGCAGCGCCTTGGCGGTCGCCGAGTAGGGGTTCTTGACGTGCTGTGCCTCGTCGGCGACGACCATCCCCCAGGGCCGGCCGGCGAGGCTGCCGGCGGCGGCGCGCATGGTGCCGTAGGTGGTCAGGACGAAGCCGCCGTCGACGCCGTCCAGGGTGCGGTCGGCGCCGTGGAAGCGGCGGACCGGGACGCCGGGCGCGAACCGGGCGATCTCCCGCTGCCAGTTGCCGAGCAGCGAGGCGGGGCAGATCACCAGGGTCGGCTCGGTGCGTGCCCGCTTGAGGTGCAGGGCGATGACGGTGATCGTCTTGCCCAGGCCCATGTCGTCGGCGAGGCAGCCGCCGAGGCCGAGGGAGGTCATGAGGTCGAGCCAGGCCAGGCCCCGCAGCTGGTAGTCGCGCAGGGTGGCGTGCAGGGTGGCGGGCGGCTCGGCGGGCTGGATGCCGGCCGTGAGGCGGTCGCGCAGGGCCGCGAGGAGCCCGACGGGGACCGCCGCCACCGTTTCGCCGTCCACCTCGGCCTCGCCGGTGAGCGCGACGGAGAGCGCGTCGACCGGATCGAGCAGGCCCAGTTCGCGCTTGCGCGCCTTGCGGACCAGGGCCGGGTCGACGAGCACCCAGCGGTCCCGCAGCCGTACGACCGGACGGTGCGCCTCGGCCAGCACATCCATCTCGGCGTCGCTGAGCGGGTCGCCGCCGAGCGCCAGCTGCCAGCGGAACTGGAGCAGTTCCTCGCCCTCGAAGAAGCCCGTCCCGTCGGTCGCCGAGCCGGGGGCGGAGCGGATCACGGCGGCCGCGGTGAGGTCCTGGGCCAGGTCACGGGGCCAGTGCACGGCGACGCCGGCCGCCGCCAGCCGGGTCGCGGCCACTCCGAGCAGGTCACCCAGCTCCTCCTCGGACAGGGCGAGTACGTCCGGCACGTCCTGTTCGGCCAGCCGGTCGAGCGGCGGCCACACCCGCGCGGCCCTGCGCACGGCCAGGGCCGCGTCCACCCGCGCGCGGGGACCGAAGGCGGCGTCGGACCGTCCGGCCCACAGGGCCACCGCGTCGGTCATCAGGGTGGGGTCGGCCAGGCTGTGCACCTGGACGATCGCCGCGCCCGCGCGGTGCGCGCCCTCGCCGTCGTCGAAAAGGTCGTGGGCCGACAGGTCGAGGCGGAGCGAGATGCGCACGCCCGCGTCCATGCCCGCGGCGACCTCCGCGGCCCACTCCCGTGCGTCGGGCAGCCGCTGGGCCTCCCGGGCGGCGAACGGCCTGCCCGAGGTGTGCGGCGCGGCCGGGGTGCGGGGCAGGGTGTCGGCGACCGCGTCCAGGAAGGAGCGGATCAGCGCCTCCGGCTGGGGCAGCCGGAGCGGGCCCGGGCCGGGCAGCGGCACGGCGTGTCCCTCGGCGGGCAGGGCGGCGGCCACCGCGCGCAGGTGCGCGATGTCGGCGGGCTCCAGGGGACCGGCCCGCCAGGCGTCGTGGCCGGCCGGGGTGAGACCGGGCAGCAGGCGGCCCCGGGCCGCGAGCCGCAGCGCGTGCTGCGCGGCCGCGCCCCAGCAGGCGGTGGCGGGGTGGGCGGCCGGGTCGCGGCGGGCCCGGACGAGCAGCGGGAGGGCCTCGTCGAGCGGCAGGGTCAGCGCGGGCACCTGCCGGCGGCGGACACCGGCACCGTGCCGTCGTACGACCGTCAGGTCCTCGGTCGCGCAGGCGGGCAGCGGGTCGCCGTCCGGGTCCCAGAAGGCGACGCGGCCCTGGCGCGGGAGGTCGGCGGGCAGATAGACCGCGGCCAGACGCGGGGAAATGCCGTCGGGTGTCCCGGTCACCGTGTCCCTCATACGTTCTGCCACCTCCCGCCCGCCTGTCGGATCAGACGTCTTCGACTGTACGGGCGGGGTCTGACAATCGGCCCCGGCGACCGGCCGGGGGCCGTCGCTACGGCACGGTGCGGGAGACGACGTAGATCATCGGGTAGTTCGGGTCGGCGGTGTTCACGACGACGTCCTGGGTGGGTGCCGGGTTCTTCTGCTGGTGCGTCAGGCCCGACCAGGGGCCGGAGCCGGTGAACTTCCAGCCGGTGATCTTCTGGTCCCGGGAGCCGACGCTGATCTCGTCCTTCTTGAGCGCGTCCCGGTTGAGGCCCAGGCCCTCCAGGAAGCTGTCCAGGCCGGCGCTGTTGGTGCGGAACTGCACGTAGAGCCGGCTGGTCTTCCAGTTGTTCGTCTCGTAGTACGCGATCCGGTCGGCAGGGTGCGGGACGGGCACCTGGTAGAGACGCCGCTGCACCTTGGACGGCCAGCCCTCGGTGAGACCGGTCGCGGAGTACTTGGACTCCTTGTCCTTGCCGCTGTTGCGGCTCTGGTTGGCGGAGATCACCAGGTAGCCGGCGGGCACGCCGATGAGCAGCACGATGATCAGCAGGGTCAGCGCCCGGCGGCGCGCCTTGTGCCCGGGGGTCTCCGGCGGCCGGTGCGGTTCGTCCGGGGGCGCGGCCTGGCGGGGCAGGGACGCGGTCATGCGGTGTCCCGGGTTCGGCGGGCCTCCGCGAACCGCTCGTAGCGCTCGTGCCGCTCGACCCGGCGCCGCTTGGCGCGCCGGAAGCGGCGGGCGACCAGGCGGGCGAGGTCGGCGGCGCCGACCATACCGGCCTCGGGGCCCAGCTGGGCGCGGGCGATCCGGGCCTCGGGGCGGTAGCCGCGGCCGGTGAGCTGGCGCTTGAACGCGTCCCGGGCGGGACCGATCAGCAGGTCGTCGGCGGCGCTGACGCCACCGCCGATGACGAAGCAGGACGGGTCGAGCGCGGCGGCGAGGTTGGCGATGCCGACGCCGAGCCACTGGCCGATGTCCTGGAGCAGCTCGACGCACATCGCGTCGCCCTCGCGGGCCAGCTCGGTGATCATCGGGCCGGAGATCTCGTTGATGTTGCCCTTGACGTGCTCGATGATCCCGTACGCCACCGGGGAGTCGGCCTGGGCCAGCTCCTTGGCCTCGCGGACCAGCGCGTTGCCGGAGCTGTACTGCTCCCAGCAGCCGCGGTTGCCGCACGCGCAGCGGTGGCCGCCGGGGACGACCTGCATATGGCCGAACTCGCCGGCCACGCCGTACTTGCCGCGCTTGACCTGGCCGTCCTCGAGGATCGCACCGCCGATGCCGGTACCGAGCGTGATCATGACCAGGTGGTCCTCGCCGCGGCCGGCGCCGAACCGCCACTCCGCCCAGGCGGCGGTGTTGGCGTCGTTGTCGACGAGGACGGGGACCGAGAGCCGGCCGGAGAGCCGGTCGCGCAGCGGTTCGTTGCGCCAGGACAGGTGCGGGGCGAACAGCACGCGGTTGCGGTCGGCGTCGACCCAGCCGGCCGCGCCGATGCCGACGGCGTGCACGTCGTGTCGGTCGGACAGGTCCAGGACCAGCTCGACGATCGTGTCCTCGACGACCTTCGGGCTCTTGGACTTGTCCGGGGTCTCCGTGCGGAGCTTCTCCAGGATGTTGCCGTCGGCGTCCACCACGCCCGCCATGACCTTGGTGCCGCCGATGTCGATGCCGACGGTGGGGACACGGGGGGCCGTCAGGTGGGACCGGCGTTCCCTGGTGCCGACCGTACGCAGGACGGGGGCCCGGCGGGAGCCTATGGGGGCGGTGAGGTCGCGGTAGGTGCTCATCGGGCTCGATTCTGCCGCACCGGGAAGGGCGGCGCCGTTCGGGGGAGATAAGGAGCGGGTGCGTCGCCGTCGCCGTCGCCCGGTGCGGGCCGTCCACGGCGTGTCGCGCCCGCGCGGCCGTAGCCGCGTATCGAGCAGAGCCCCGCGCGTCTTTCAGGGGCGCCGCAGTTCATGGCGGAGCGCGTCCAGGTCGCTTCCGCCTGCCATCTGGCCGGTCAGTTCCTCGAGCGTGATCTGGTCACGTGTGTGGTTCCCCACCATCGTGCCCCGCCGCAACAGCACGAACCTGTCTCCCACCAGGTAGGCGTGGTGCGGGTTGTGGGTGATCAGCACAACACCCAGACCCTGGTCGCGTGCCGCCGCCACGTATTTCAGGACCACACCTGACTGCTTCACTCCCAGTGCCGCCGTCGGTTCGTCCAGGATCAGCACCTTCGCACCGAAGTACACGGCCCTGGCGATCGCCACGCACTGGCGTTCGCCGCCCGACAGGGTGCCGATGGGCTGGTCGACGTCCCTCAGGTCGATGCCCATGCGGAGCAGTTCGGCACGGGTGGTGCGGCGCATGAAGTCGACGTCCAGGCGCTTGAACGCGCCCTTGCGGGGCTCCGAGCCGAGGAAGAAGTTGCGCCACACCGGCATCAGGGGCACGACGGCGAGGTCCTGGTACACCGTGGCGATGCCCCGGTCCAGCGCCTCGCGCGGCGACGTGAGCGCCGTCTCCTCGCCCTCGATGCGCAGGCTGCCGCCGTCGTGCCGGTGCAGGCCCGCGATGATCTTGATCAGGGTGGACTTGCCGGCTCCGTTGTCGCCGAGGACGCAGGTGATCTCGCCCGCGCGGACCTCCAGGAAGACCCCCTCCAGGGCGCGGACGGTTCCGTAGTTCTTGCTGACGTCGGTCAGCTGGACGAGGGTCATGCGGTGGCCTCCGCGCGCTTGCGGACCCAGGTGTTGAGCAGGGTCGCGAGGAGCAGCATCGCTCCGAGGAAGAACTTGAACCAGTCGGGGTTCCACTCGGCGAAGACGATGCCCTTGCCGGTCATACCGAAGATCAGCGCCCCGACCGCCGAGCCGACGGCGCTGCCGTAGCCGCCGGTGATCAGACAGCCGCCGATGACGGCCGCGATGATGTAGATCAGCTCGTTGCCGACGCCCTCGCCGGACTGGACGGCGTCGTACGAGAAGAGCAGGTGCTGGCCGGAGATCCAGGCGCCGAGCGCCACGCCCATGTAGAGGCCGATCTTGGTCCTGGCGACCGGGACGCCGACCGCCCGGGCCGCGTCCTGGTTGCCGCCCACCGCGAAGATCCAGTTGCCGGCGCGGGTGCGCAGCAGGATCCAGGAGGCGACCGCGACCAGGACGAGCCACCACAGGATCGTGATCTTGAAGTCGACGCCGCCGACGGTGAGCGTGGAGGCGAAGACCGCGCGGGCGGAGGGGAAGCCCTCCATGTCGGCGATCGTCTTGGTGGAGAC
This sequence comes from Streptomyces sp. NPDC026515, assembly GCF_055567595.1. NCBI lineage: Bacteria > Bacillati > Actinomycetota > Actinomycetes > Kitasatosporales > Streptomycetaceae > Streptomyces > Streptomyces sp. NPDC026515. Next base: position 715,418 of record NZ_JBVHQD010000001.1, on the reverse strand, counting down.
CGTGCCGTCGATCAGCTTGGTGAGACCGAGGTTCACCCCGGTGAGCATGAGGAAGGTGCCCAGGGTGACGATGAAGCTGGGCAGCTTGGTTCGGGTGAGCACGAAGCCGTTGAAGGCGCCGACGGCGAGGGTCACGAGGAGCGAGACGCCCACGCCGACCCAGGTGTTCGTCGTCAGCTGGTAGCTGAACATCGAGGAGGTCAGCGCGGAGGACGTCACCAGGACGCCCGCGGAGAGGTCGAACTCGCCGCCGATCATCAGCAGCGCGACCGGCACCGCCATGATCCCGATCGTCGAGGAGGCGTAGAGGACCGTGCTGATGCTCGACGCGCGCAGGAAACCGTCCGCGGCCACGGCGAAGAAGACGAAGACGGCGACTGCGCCGACGACCGAGCCCAGCTCCGGACGGGAGAGGAGTCTGCGCAGCGGAGAACTCTGCAGAATCCTTTCATCAAGGGTGTGCTCCACGGCGGCGCTCATCGGGTGCCCCGCGCGGTGTACTTCGCCAGCGCGGCCGCCTGGCCCTTGGTGATGATCTGCGGGCCGGTGAGCACCGGCCGCCCGCCGCCGAGGACGTCGCCGTTGTACTTGTAGAGCCACAGCAGGTCGACCGCCTGGTAGCCCTGGAGGTACGGCTGCTGGTCCACCGCGAAGCCGAGGGTGCCGTCCTTCAGTCCGGCGGCGACCTTGGCGTTGAGGTCGAAGGTGTCGACCTCGGCCGTGCTGCCCGCGTCCGTCTTCGCCTTCACGGCGGTGTCGGCGTAGGGCGCCCCGAGCGTGACGACCGCGTCGATCGACCTGTCGGCCTGCAGCTTCGCCTCGATCGAGGACTGCACGTCGGGCATGTTCGTGCCGTTGACGTAGAGGTTCTCGACCTCGCCGCCGAAGTTCTTCGCCACACCCGCGCAGCGCTGCTCGTGGCCGACGTTGCCCTGCTCGTGCAGGACGCACAGGGCCTTCTTCCTGCCGCGCTCGTTCAGCTCGTCGCCGACCGCCTGGCCCGCGATGGTCTCGTCCTGGCCGATGTGCGCGAGGGCACCGAAGGCCTTGGACTCCTCGGAACCGGAGTTCACGGTGATCACCGGGATGCCGGCCTTCTCGGCCCGGGCCACGGCCGCCTTGAGCGCGTCGGGCTTGGCGAGGGTGACGATGATCCCGTCGACCTTCTTGTCGACCGCCGCGTCCACGAGCTGCGCCTGCTGCTGGGCCTCGTCGTCGTGCGAGTAGAGGAAGTCGATGTTGTCCTTGCGGGCGGCCTGCTCGGCACCGCTCTGCACGATGTCCCAGAAGGTGTCGCCGTCTCCCGAGTGCGTGATCATCGCGAAGGTCCAGCGGGGCGTGTTCACCGCCGCCCTGCCCTGGGCCGCCGCGGCGTTCCGGGCGTCCTCCGCCCGCTTGCCGCCGGTACTGCTGCACCCGGCGAGGGTGACGCCGAGCGCCCCCGCCACCGCGATGCCCACCCAGGTCCGAAACCGTGCCACGAGGCCGTGCCCTTCTTGCCGTGCTCATACGTGCGAGAGGGGCGTACGAAGCTCACCGTGAGTGACCACTGGTGGTGACCTCGCCTGCCCCAAAAGCCTCAGTATCGAACATGGGGACACCCCGGGCGGCGGCGGGCGGCACTCTGCGCTCACCTTGTCCGGACATTGCGACTAACGGATCGTCGGAAACGCGGGGCGCGCTCAGGACCGTACGAGCAGCTGGAACTCGAAGGAGTAGCGGGTCGGCCGGTAGATGTGGTCGCCGAACTCGACGGCGCGGCCGGTGTCGTCGTACGTGGTGCGCCGCATGGTGAGCAGCGGGGCACCCTCGGGCTCGGTGAGCCGCTCCGCCTCGGCGGCCGTGGCGCCGCGGGCGCCGATGGACTGGCGGGCGCTGTGCAGGGTGATCCCGGCGGACCGCATCAGGCGATAGAGGCCGGTCGCCTCCAACTGCCCCGTGTCCAGGTCGAGCAGGCCGGACGGCAGGTAGTTGGTCAGGTACGCCATCGGCTCGCCGTGCGCCAGCCGCAGCCGCTCGATGCGCTGCACCTCGGTGCCCTCGGCGACCGCGAGCGCGGCGGCGATCTCGGCGGACGCCGGGACGACCGTGTTGACCAGCACCTTCGTCGCGGGGCGCTGGCCGGCCGACTCCAGGTCGTCGTAGAGGCTGCTGAGCTCCAGTGGCCGTTTGACCTGGCTGTGCACGACCTGGGTGCCGACACCCCGGCGACGGACGAGGAGTCCCTTGTCGACAAGGGACTGGATCGCCTGACGCACCGTCGGACGGGACAGACCGAGCCGTGCCGCGAGCTCGATCTCGTTGCCCAGCAGGCTGCCGGGGGTGAGCGAGCCGTGCTCGATGGCCGCCTCCAGCTGCTGCGCGAGCTGGAAGTACAACGGCACCGGCGAGCTCCGGTCCACACTCAGGTCGAGCGGCACAGTCGGGTCCCCATCTGGTTTCGGCACGGGCCCGAGCGTATCCCCGTGACGGGTTGACGGGAAGTTGTGTAGTTCGATTGTCCGGACATACGGATTGACAGCGCGCCGGGTGCACCCGCACCTTGTTCCCATGCGCATCGGGGTCATCGGGACGGGCCGCATCGGAACCATTCACGCGAACACGCTCAGCCGTCATCGCGAGGTCGGATCGCTGATCCTCTCGGACGTCGATCCGGCGCGGGCCCAGGATCTGGCGCACCGCCTCGGGGAGACCGCGGCACCCGGGGCGGACGAGATCTTCAAATGGGGCGTGGACGCGGTGGTGATCACCACCGCGACGTCGGCGCACGCCGACCTGATCGGCCGGGCCGCGCGCTCGGGGCTCCCGGTCTTCTGCGAGAAGCCGGTCGCCCTCGACCTGCCCGGGACACTGCACGCCCTGGCCGAGGTGGAGAAGGCCGGGACGGTGCTGCAGATGGGTTTCCAGCGGCGCTTCGACAAGGGGTACGCGGGCGCCCGGGAGGCCGTGCGCTCGGGCCGGCTCGGACGGCTGCACACCGTGCGGGCGCTCACCTCCGACCAGTCGCCGCCCCCGCCGGAGTGGCTGCCGCTCTCCGGCGGCCTGTTCCGGGACACCCTGATCCACGATTTCGACGTACTGCGCTGGGTGACCGGCCGCGAGGTCGTCGACGTGTACGCGACCGGTTCGGACGCCGGGCCGGCCATGTTCCGCGAGGCCGGTGACGTGGACACCGGCGCGGCCCTGCTCACCCTGGACGACGGCATGCTGGCCACCGCCACCGCGACCCGGCTGAACGGCGCCGGCTACGACGTGCGGATGGAGCTGTCCGGGGAGCGGGACACCGTGGTGGTCGGGCTGGACGACCGTACGCCGGTGGCCTCCACGGAGCCGACCGGGCCGCCGCCCGCGGACAAGCCGTGGCCCGGGTTCCTGGAGCGGTTCGGACCCGCCTACGAGGCCGAGCTGTGCGCCTTCGTCGACGTGGTCCGCGGCGGACTCGCCAACCCCTGCGACGGGCGCGAGGCGCTCCAGGCCCTGCGGATCGCGGAAGCCTGCGAGGTCTCCCGGCACGAGCGGAGACCGGTGGCACTCGCGGAGATCCCGGACCGGCTGGGCTGAGCCCGGCCGCCGCCGGCCGGCCGCGCACCGGCCCCCACCGCGCCCCGGCTACCAGCGCACCGGAAGGTTCCGTACCCCTCTCATCAGCGTGCCCGGCAGCCACTCGCCGTGCGGACCGTCCAGGGCCAGGTCCGGGGCGCGCTCCAGGAGGGAGCGCAGGGCCGTACGGCTCTCCAGGCGGGCCAGGGGCGCGCCCAGACAGAAGTGGATGCCGTGGCCGAAGGCGAGGTGGCCACGGGTGTCGCGCCGGATGTCGAAGCGGTCGGGTTCGGGATAGCGGGCGCCGTCGCGGTCGGCGGCGGTGAGCCCGATCATCACCGCTTCGCCCCGGCCGATGGCGGTACCGGCGATCTCCAGTGGCTCGGCGGCGTACCGGTACGTCGCGTTCTCCACCGGGCCCTGCCAGCGCAGGATCTCCTCGACCGCGCCGTCCAGCAGGCTCATGTCGGCGCGCAGGGCGCCGAGCTGGCCGGGGTGGGTGAGAAGCGCGAGGACGCCGTTGCCGATCAGGTTGACGGTGGTCTCGTGGCCGGCGATCAGCAGCACGTAGGCCATGCCGCGCAGCTCCTCCACGGAGAGCCGGTCGCCGTCCTCGGTGGTGGTGCGGATCAGGTCACCGAGCAGGTCGCCGCTCTGACCCGCGCACCGCTTGTCCTCGATCAGCTCCTTCAGGTAGCCGGCGAGTTCGGCGAAGGCGTCGTACTCGCCGCTCGGACGGGCCGAACCGACCACCTCGTTGGAGAGTTTCCGGAACCGCGCGCGGTCCAGCTCGGGGACGCCGAGCAGTTCGCTGATCACCGTGATCGGCAGCGGGTAGGCGAGGGCGTCCATGAGGTCCGCGCGGCCCCGCGGCAGCATCTCGTCCAGCAGCCGGTCGGTGATCTCCTGGATCCGCGGCTCCAGTCCGGCCACCCGGCGGGCAGTGAACGCGCGCGTGACGATCCCGCGCAGCCGGGTGTGCTGCGGCGGGTCGGCGGCCAGCAGGTGCTTGCCGATCCACTCCTCGTCGAGGAACCTGAAGCCGATCCTCTCGGTGTCCTTGGCCAGTCTGGGGTCGGCCAGCGCCGCGCGCGCCTCCTCGTACCCCACGACCAGCCAGGTCTCGTGGTACGCGTCGGACAGCGGCCAGCGCACCCGGTGCACCGGGCCGCGCTCGCGGAGCCGGGCGTACACCGTGTGCGGGTCCGTGCGCAGACCGTCGCCGTACTCGCCGAGGTCGGTCACCTGCATGCCCTGCTCCCCCTTCAGGAGGTCCCCGAGGCCGTCCCGTACCCGGAGAACGCTCGGCGCGCCCGGCTGGTGCCCCTACTCCTCCAGCAGTCCCGCGTCGTAGGCCAGCAGCGCGATCTGGACGCGGTTGTTCAGGCCGAGTTTGGCCAGGATGCGGGAGACATGGGTCTTGACGGTGGCGACGCTCATGAACAGGCCGGTCGCGATCTCGGCGTTGGCGAGCCCCCGGCCCACCGCGACGGCGACCTCACGCTCGCGGTCGTTGAGGGCGGCGAGCCGGCCACGCGCGCGTGCCTGCCGGGTGTCGGCCCGGGTGCCCGCCGCGTGCCGCATCAGCTGGCGGGTGACCGCGGGCGACAGGACGGGGTCACCTGCCGCGACCCGGCGCACCGCGTCGACGATCTCGGCGGGCGGGGTGTCCTTGAGGACGAACCCGGCCGCTCCCGCACGCAGGGCGTGCAACACCTGTTCGTCGGCGTGGAAGGTGGTCAGGACGACGACCTGCGGGGCGTCCGCACGCGCGCGCAGCCGCTCGGTGGCGGTGAGCCCGTCCACGGTCGGCATGCGGATGTCCATCAGGACGACGTCCGGGCGGGTGCGGTCGACGAGCGCCTCGACCTCGTCGCCGTCGGCGCCCTCCCCGACGATCTCGATGTCCCCGGCCCCGCCCATCATCAGGGACAGCCCCGCCCGCACCAGCGGGTCGTCGTCGACGAGCAGCAGTCTGATCGCGGTCATGGCTCCTACGTAATCACGCGGGTACGACGGCACGTGGCCGTTCCGGCGGCGGCCTCGGTCGGTCAGGCGGCGCCCCAGGGCAGCCAGGCGCGTACCTCGAAGCCTCCGTCGCCGGTGGCCCGGTGTTCCAGCCGGCCCCCGGCCAGCGTCGCACGTTCGGTCAGGCCGATCAGGCCCTGGCCCGAGCCGGGGACGTGCGGGGCCTCGGCCTCCGGGGCGGGGTTGTGCACGGTGACGTCCAGGCCGTCGCCGGGGGCTCCGGTGACGCGCACGGTGACCTCGGCGCCGGGGGCGTGCTTGCGGGCGTTGGTGAGGCCCTCCTGCGCGATGCGGTAGGCGGTGCGGCCGACGGAGGCGGGGACGGCCGACGGGTCGCCGACGTGGTTGTCCAGGACGACCTTCATGCCGGCCTGGCGGGACTCGCCGACCAGCGCCTCGAGCGCGCCCAGTGTGGGCTGCGGACGGCCGCCCGCCTCGTCGCCGTCGGCGGCGCGCAGGACGCCGATGATCTCACGCAGGTCCTGGAGGGCCTCGTGGGCGCTCTCCCGGATCACCCCGGCGGCCCGGGCGATCTCCTCCCGGGGCGCGTCGGGACGGAACTCAAGGGCCCCGGCGTGCACGCTGAGCAGGGTCAGCCGGTGGGCGAGGACGTCGTGCATCTCGCGCGCGATGGCCTCCCGGGCCAGCCGCTGGGCCCGCTCGGCGCGCAGCCCGGCCTCGGTCTCGGCTCGCCGGGCGCGGTCGCGCAGGCTGAGCATCAGCTGCCGCTTGGAGCGGACGAACAGGGCGAGGCTGGTGACCAGCAGGACGAAGAGCGTGACCAGGGCGACGACGGCCAGGTAGGGCAGGTCCGGGTCGGGGCGCAGCCAGTAGAAGAACGGGGTGGCCGCGAGGTTGGCGCCGACGATCCAGGCGCCGTAGCGGAACGGGCGGTGCACGACGACCGTGAACAGGGCGACCATGGCGGCGCCGCCCGCGGTGTCGGAGACGAGGCTGACCGGGATCATCGCGATCGCCAGCCCCATCGGCCGGCGGCGGCGCAGCCAGACCGCGGCGCAGGCCAGACCACCGACCAGCTGGTCGGTGACCGCGAGGCCGTGCGAGACGTGCGGGTCCTGCCACACCGTCTTCGCGGCGGTCACGCCCAGCAGGACGGCGAGCACGAAGCAGCTGAAGTCGACCAGCCAGTCGCGCGCGGTGCGCCGGGGGCGCCGGCCGGCCGCGCCCGGGCCGGGATCGAGTTCATGGATCACGGCGGACGGGAAGAGCCACCGTCGCCCCTCGAACGTCCGTACCGACATGTCACCGCTCACGGTCGGCAAATCTACGCAGGACCGGTCCGTGCCACCCCCGCCCGCACGGAATCGTCGACCAAAGTCGGGCCGGTGCGGACTTTCGGTGCGCCCCGCGCGCGTGCGGGGCGGACTTCCGTCGGGGCACGGCTCGCCCCGCGGCCGATGGCATGGGGGGAGGCCGCGGGGCGAGAGTCGTGCTGTGGAACGGCTGCCGGAACTGCTGGGATTCGTCGCTCTGGTACGGGGTGTGCCGAGCCCGCCGCACGAGTTCACCCACTGGCATGTGGGTCTCCCGCAGCCTGAGCACGGACCGGGCCCTCGGCCGGCGGCGCCGCTCCCGGCCTCCGGCCGGTCACCTCGGCCAGGGCTCAGCAGCCGAAGTTGACCAGGTCGAACGTCACGTAGTGGTCCGCCGTGTAGTAGTCCTCCCGGGTCTTCTCACCGGTCACGATGCGACGTGCTCCGCGCGTGGAGGAGCCCGGCGTCTTCACGGTGTACTCGTGGTAGTAGCCGCTGGCCCGGCTGGGCAGGACACCCTCCTGGTTGCGGAAGACGACACCGTCCTGCGAGTACGGGAACGGACCGCCCGACGCGATCAGGTCGAGGGTGTCGTACGCCTGCGACGGCAGGTCGCTGTAGCAGATGCTGCCGACCGAGGCGGCCGCGGCGTCCGCCGTGGTGGCGGTGACGGTGCCGCCGACGAGGAGGGCGGACAGGGCGACACCGGCGGCGCCGGCACGGATGATTCGTGGGGGGAATCTCATGGCTCCATGATGACGCGCGTAGACGCTGGCATGTCAATGACAAGTCTGCAGAATTCCCCGACAAGTCCCGTGAATTTTCAGGGAGTTAACCTGCGGACCGCGGCCATCACCCCGAGTGCGTCGAGAACAGTCCGCCCGTCGGGCCCTGCTTGTCGCCGCCCTGGGCCTTCTTCAGCGCGTTGGCGAGGCTCTCGATGGTGAGGGACTGCAGGATCACCCGGCCGTTACCCTCCAGGGTGGCCAGGGAGAGGCCCTCGCCGCCGAAGACCGCGTTCATGAGGCCCTGACGGTTGAGGCCGCCGACGCGCTGGACGCCGTACTGGATGCCCTCCTCGAAGGCGACGACGCAACCCGTGTCGACCTCGATACGGCCGCCGAAGTCGGCGGGGTTGAGGTCGATGAAGTTGCCGGCGCCCGCGATGATCACGGTGCCGTGACCGGTGAACTTCTCCAGGATGAAGCCCTCTCCGCCGCTCATGCCGGTGCGCCCGCCCTGGAAGGCGATGCCGAACTCGACGGTGGACTCGGCCGCGACGAAGGCGTCCTTCTCGGCGAACCACGCGCGCGTGCCGTTGAGCTCCAGGGCGCGCATCTCGCCGGGCAGTACGCCCGCGAAGCCGACGGTGCCTTCCCCGCCCTGTGCGCTGAAGTACTGGAAGGCCAGCGACTCGCCGGCGAGCATGCGCTGGCCGACCTGCATGGCGGTGCCCATGGCCTGGCGCAGCATGCCGCCCATGCCGCCGCCACCGCCCTGTGGCTGCCCGCCGCCGTTCGGGCCGCCGAGCCGGGTCTCCATGGTCACGTTCGTGGTCTTGAACAGGAACTTTCCGGCTTCGCAGTAGACGGTCTGGCCGGGGTGCAGGTTGACGACCGCCATCTGCATGGCGTTGCCGACGATTTCTTGCTGAAGGGTCACGGCAGAAGAACGTAGCCGACGGTACGGCGGTTCCCTGCGCCCGCCCCCGTCGGTGCCCGGGGAGGCGGGCGGGAGCAGGCGGGGAGGGGTCAGGTCAGTTCGCGGTGGCGTGTGGCCAGGGAGGCCGCTCCTGCTTCGGTGGGCGTGCCGAACAGCCGCAGGCGGGAGATCCCGCCGTCCGGGAAGATGTCCACGCGCGCGTGCGTGCCCACGGCCGGGGCGGCCAGGACGAAGCGGTGGTTCGTGTCCGGCTGAAGGCGGGTGCGCGGGAGGATCTCCCGCCAGTCGCCGTCCTCGCCGTCCCGCACCGACACCGACGCCCAGCCCGCGCTGTTGCCCTTCAGATACGCCGTGTCGATCTCGACCGCCCGGACCTGGCACTGGGCCGCCAGCCGGTAGCGGATCCAGTCGTTGCCCTGGTCGCGGCGCCGGCGCGTCTCCCAGCCGTCGTCCATCTTGCGGGAGCGCCCCGGCTGGATGGTGTTGGTGGCCGGTGAGTAGAAGAGGTTCGAGGCGTCCTCGACCCGACCGCCGTTCTCCAGGGCGAGCGCGTCGAAGGTGCCGAGCACGGCGAGCCACTCGGGGTCCGGAACGACCTCGCCGTACACGCGCAGCCGGGCGATGCCCCCGTCGGGGTGCTGGTTGACGCGGAGGTGGGTGAAGCGCTGCTCGACGGAGACGGCGAAGCCGTTCGCCGCGTGGCCGCCCACGGGTGTGCGCGGCACCAGCGTCGTCCATTTCACGTCGTCGCCCAGGAGGTCCCCGGGGGAGGGCGAGCCGGGCGCCGACGTGCCCTCGACCGACACCGCCTGCGGGTAGTTGCCGCGGAAGTGCGCCGTGTCGACGACGATCCCGCGGACGACGCCGGGGGCGCCGAGCCGGACCAGCGCCCAGTCGTGGTCCTCGGCCGTCGGCCAGGGGTGCCCGGCGGAGGTTCCGCGGCGGCGGCGCGTCTCCCAGCCGTCCATGATCTTGCCCTTGTGTCCGAAGTGCTCGGGGTCGAACTCGGCCCGCCCCGCCAGCAGCAGGTTCTCCCGCTGGGCGAAGAACTCGTCGTTGGCGGCGATGACCCCGGCGCCGAGCTGCCGGTCGGCGAGGTCGGCGTACCGGGTGAAGGGGAAGTCGGCGGTGCGGTAGTCGGCGTACGGGTCGCCGCCGGAGTAGGGGTGCGCGTCGCCGGTGAAGGTCGGGATCGCCGTCACAGAAGGTCGTCCTCTCGGGTGTCGGCCGCTGCGGGTGCGGGAACGGTGCCGGTCAGGGGGCGGGGGTCAGCAGGCGTCCCTTCGGCGCGGTGAACGTGCCGTCCGCGACGATGCGTTCACCGCGCAGCCAGGTGGACCGCACGACGCCGTACAGGGTCCTGCCGGCGTACGCGGTGACCCGGTTGCGGTGCTGGAGCCCCGCCGGGTCCACGGTGAAGGTCTCCTCGGGCGCGAGGACGGCGAAGTCGGCGTCACGGCCGGGGGCGATGGCGCCCTTGCGGTCGTCGAGGCCGACGAGCGCGGCCGTGCGGGCCGCCATCCAGCCGACCACGTCCTCCAGGCCGTGGCCGCGCCTGCGGGCCTCGGTCCACACGGCGGGCAGGCTGAGCTGGAGTCCGGAGATGCCGCCCCACGCGGTCGCGAAGTCGGCGGTCTTCAGATCGGCGGTCGAGGGCGAGTGGTCGGTGACCACGCAGTCGATGGTGCCGTCGGCCAGTGCCTGCCAGAGCAGGTCCTGGTTGGCCGACTCCCGGATGGGCGGGCAGCACTTGAACTCACTGGCGCCGTCCGGGACTTCCTCCGCGGTCAGGGTGAGGTAGTGCGGGCAGGTCTCGACGGTGATCCGTACGCCGTCCCGCTTGGCCTCGGCGATCAGGGGCAGCGCGTCCGACGAGGACAGGTGCAGCACGTGCACGCGCGCGTGGAGGCGTTTCGCCTGGGCGATCAGCTGCGCGATGGCGGTGTCCTCCGCGTCGCGCGGCCGCGAGGCCAGGAAGTCGGCGTACCGGGGGCCGCCGTGCTGCGGGGCGGCGGCCAGGTGGTGCGGGTCCTCGGCGTGCACGATCAGCAGGCCGCCGAAGGAGGTGATCTCCGCCAGGGACCGGGCGAGCTGCTCCTGGTCGAGGTGCGGGAACTCGTCCACGCCGGACGGCGACAGGAACGCCTTGAAACCGAAGACCCCGGCCTCGTGCAGCGGGCGCAGATCCTTGACGTTGCCGGGCAGCGCCCCGCCCCAGAAACCGACGTCCACGTGCGCCTTGTCGGCCGCGACCTCCCGTTTGACGCGGAGGGCGGCGACGGTCGTGGTCGGCGGGAGGGAGTTGAGCGGCATGTCGACGAGGGTGGTGATGCCGCCGGCCGCCGCCGCGCGGGTCGCGGTCCAGAAGCCCTCCCACTCGGTGCGGCCCGGGTCGTTCACGTGCACGTGGGTGTCGACCAGGCCCGGCAGCAGCACGTCGTCGCCGAAGTCCTCCAGGCGGGCGCCTGCCGGGACGGGTGCGTCGTAGGGCAGTACGGCCGTGATCGTCCCGGCGGACACGGCGACCGCGGCGGCCCGTGTCCCCTCGGGGGTGATGACACGCGTCGAGCGCAGCACCAGTTCAGCGTCGGACACCCGGACCCCTCTCTCTGCCGCCGTTTTCCTTCCGGAGACGGGATTTACACCCACGTAACGGAATTCAACGTTCTGTTGAAGAAGTCTTCACTCCCGCTTCCGCGCCGTCAAGGGCACACTGCTTCTCGGGGCCGCGCAGGCGCACACTCTGGACGTTTCCACGAAGTGGAATTAGAATTCCGTCAAGCAGAACGTAGCTACGCACAAGCAGGGCGTCAACCGGCTGCCGGGTAGGCTTCTGCTCTTCCGCCCGGCCCGAGAGGCAGCCCCGAAAGGAACGCGCCGTGCCGACGTCCAGCGCCAGCACCACCGACTCCGCCAAGTCCAGCAGCGGCGGGGTCCAGTCCCTCGAGCGCGCCTTCGATCTGCTGGAGCGGATGGCGGACGCGGGCGGCGAGGTCGGCCTGAGCGAGCTGTCCGCGAGCAGCGGGCTGCCGCTGCCGACGATCCACCGGCTGATGCGCACCCTGGTCGCCTGCGGCTACGTACGCCAGCAGGCCAACCGCCGGTACGCGCTCGGGCCCCGGCTGATCCGGCTCGGCGAGTCGGCGTCCCGGCTGCTGGGCACCTGGGCACGGCCGTACCTGGCGCGACTGGTCGAGGAGACCGGCGAGACGGCGAACATGGCGCTGCTCGACGGGGACGAGATCGTCTACGTGGCACAGGTGCCGTCGAAGCACTCGATGAGGATGTTCACCGAGGTGGGACGACGGGTGCTGCCGCACTCCACGGGAGTGGGCAAGGCGCTGCTGGCGAGCGTCGCGGACACCGAGGTGCGGGCACTGCTGGGGCGGACCGGGATGCCGGCGGCCACGGAGAAGACGATCACCACTCCGGAGGGGTTCCTGAACGCCCTGGCGGAGGTACGGCAGCTGGGGTACGCGGTGGACGACAACGAGCAGGAGGTCGGCGTGCGCTGCCTGGCGGTGTCCGTGCCGGACTCGCCCACGGCGGCCGCCATCTCGATCTCCGGGCCCGCGGGGCGGGTCACGGAGGCGGCGACGGAGAAGATCGTGCCGGTGCTCCAGCAGGTGGCCCTCGAGCTGTCACAGGCGTTGGCGAGTTCGGGGGTCTAGGAAAGGGGCGGGCGGGAGGGCGCCCCTCGCCCGGGAGGGCGCCCCTCGCCGTCAGTTCCTCGGCGTCTCCCCGAACAGGTCGACCGCCTGGCGGACGTCCGACAGCCCCCGGGACAGTGCGCTCACCGAACCGATGGCTCCCGCGATCAGTAACAGGGAGCGGCGCAGGCGCGGGATCTCCGGCATGCCGCCCGTCGCCATCGCCGCCAGTGAGGCCAGCTCGTCCTCGGCTATCGCCCGGTCCATGAACTCGGCCGGATGCGCGGCCAGTTCGCGGCGCAGTCGGGAGACCGCCGTCCGTAGTTCCGCAACCCTCGGATCCTCGTCACTGCCGGTCACTGGTCTCTGTCCCAAGCTCCGCAACACAGCTCTCCCCCCCCCTCTCGCCCGTCGCCCCATGACGGTGGTCGGACGCCTGGGGACGCGGGTCAGTAAACGCCCTCTCCGGCGCGACGCGCTACAGCGCGGACCGAAATTCAGCCTTGCGGGAGCGGCCGCCCCGCCCCGGCGTCGGGTATGCAGGACGCATGACGGACAAGCACGGCCCGATCGCCGGACTGCTGCTCGCCGCCGGCGGGGGCAGGCGGCTGGGCGGGCGCCCCAAGGCATTGCTCACGCATCGCGGACGCCCTCTGGTGGAGTACGCGGTCGAGGTGCTGCGGGCGGGCGGCTGCGGGCCGGTGCACGTAGTACTGGGGGCCCGCGCGGACGCGGTGCGGGAGCGGGCCCGGCTGGACGGCTGCGTGGTCGTGGAGAACCCGGACTGGGCCGAGGGGATGGGGTCCTCGCTACGGGTGGGCCTGGCATCGCTCGGCGGGACGGGGGTGCGGGCCGCGCTGGTGTCGCTGGTGGACCAGCCGGGGATCGGGGGCGAGGCGGTGGCCCGGGTGCTCGCCGGACACCGGGACGAGGACTCACTGGTGGCGGCCGCCTACGACGGCGTACGCGGCCATCCCGTGCTGCTCGGCGCCCGGCACTGGCCGGGAATCGCCGCGAGCGCGACCGGGGACCGGGGCGCCCGCGCCTATCTCAGGGCCCATGAGGCCGCCATCACGCTGGTCGAGTGCCGGGATGTGGCCGAGCCGTTCGACATCGACACCGAAGCGGATCTGGGCCACCTTGAGTGAACGGGATGGCACTGAGCGCCACCTTTGCTCGACCCGGAGAATCTCGATATCAACAAACCATTGAACTTCCACAATGAGGAAACTACTATCCACTGTCCAGTAGCGCCCGGTCCCTGAGCTGGTGCGCTTCGCTCTACCCGGAACGACTGGCACCCGGTGCCACCGCTGAAGGAAGTGACAGCTCATGTCCGCACCAGCGCCGTCTCCGCTGGCCATCGTCGACGCCGAGCCCCTGCCCCGGCAGGAGGAGGTCCTCACCGACGCGGCGCTCGCCTTCGTAGCCGAGTTGCACCGGCGGTTCTCGCCGCGCCGCGCCGAACTCCTCGCCCGCCGGGCCGAGCGCCGCGCCGAGATCGCCCGCACCTGCACGCTCGACTTCCTCCCGGAGACCGCCGCGATCCGGGCGGACGACTCCTGGCGGGTGGCCCCCTCCCCCGCCGCGCTCGACGACCGGCGGGTGGAGATCACCGGCCCCACCGACCGCAAGATGACCATCAACGCCCTCAACTCGGGCGCGAAGGTCTGGCTCGCGGACTTCGAGGACGCCTCCGCGCCGACCTGGGAGAACGTCGTCCTCGGCCAGCTGAACCTGATCGACGCCTACACCCGGAACATCGACTTCACCGACCCCGGCTCCACCAAGTCGTACGCCCTGCGCCCGGCCGAGGAACTGGCGACGGTCGTGATGCGGCCGCGCGGCTGGCATCTGAACGAACGGCACATCGAGGTCGACGGCGAGCAGGTGCCCGGCGCCTTCGTCGACTTCGGGCTCTACTTCTTCCACAACGCGCGGCGGCTGCTCGACCTCGGCAAGGGGCCCTATTTCTACCTGCCGAAGACCGAGTCGCACCTCGAAGCCCGGCTGTGGAACGACGTGTTCGTCTTCGCGCAGGACCACGTCGGCATCCCGCAGGGCTCCGTCCGCGCCACCGTGCTGATCGAGACGATCACGGCCGCGTACGAGATGGAGGAGATCCTCTACGAACTCCGCGACCACGCCTCGGGGTTGAACGCAGGCCGCTGGGACTACCTGTTCTCCATCGTCAAGAACTTCCGTGACGGCGGGCCCAGGTTCGTCCTGCCGGACCGCAACGCCCTCACGATGACCGCCCCGTTCATGCGGGCGTACACCGAGCTCCTCGTCCGCACCTGCCACAAGCGCGGTGCGCACGCGATCGGCGGCATGGCGGCCTTCATCCCCTCCCGGCGGGACCCCGAGGTCAACAAGGTGGCCTTCGAGAAGGTCCGCGCCGACAAGGACCGCGAGGCGAACGACGGTTTCGACGGCTCCTGGGTCGCCCACCCCGACCTGGTCCCGATCGCCATGGAGTCCTTCGACCGGGTCCTCGGCGACCGGCCGAACCAGAAGGACCGGCTTCGCGAGGACGTCCGTGTCGAGGCCGCCGACCTGATCGCGGTCGACTCCCTGGACGCCAGGCCGACCTATCCCGGTCTGGTCAACGCCGTCCAGGTGGGCATCCGTTACATCGAGGCCTGGCTGCGCGGCCTGGGCGCGGTGGCCATCTTCAACCTCATGGAGGACGCGGCCACCGCGGAGATCTCCCGCTCGCAGATCTGGCAGTGGATCAACGCGGGTGTCGAGTTCGAGAACGGCGAGAAGGCCACTCCCGAGCTGGCCCGCAAGATCGCCGCCGAGGAACTCGACGGCATCCGCGAGGAGATCGGCGAGGAGGCCTTCACGGCCGGCCACTGGCGGCAGGCTCACGACCTGCTGCTCACCGTCGCCCTCGACGACGACTACGCGGACTTCCTCACGCTGCCCGCGTACCAGCAGCTGCGCGGCTGACCTTCAGCGGCTCATCTGTCCGAGTGGCCCAGGGACTTCCCCGGGGCCACTCGGTCGCGTACGGCCTGCTTCACGGCCGTCGGCTCGGGGAAGCCCTGGTCCCTTCGGTCCCAGACCGTCTCGTCGTTCACGCGCACCACGAAGACGCCGCCCTTGCCGGGCTTCAGGGCCAGCTCGGTCAGCTCGGTCTCGAAGGTGGTCAGCAGTTCCTGCGCCAGCCAGGCCGCGCGGGGCAGCCAGCGGCACTGGGTGCAGTACTCGATCTCGACGCGCCAGATGTCACTCATCCGAGGTGTACCGACCAATCCTGTCGGGCCGCGGGCTTGCCGTGCAGGTCGGGAACCTGCTTCAGCCAGGCCGGGCGGCCCTGCTGGGCCCTGGCCGCGCGGGCGGCCTCCTCGGCCGCGAGCTGGTCGCGGCCCGGGAAATCGGTGGGGAGCCACTGTGCGGAGGCCCGGACCCGGGCCAACAGGTAGCCGACGTAGGCCTCGCGCATCTCGTCGGGCGTGCCGAAGTCGGTGAGCCAGGCGTCCGGGACCTCGGCGAGGGTGTCCCTGAGCAGCTTCTCCGTCACGCTGGGCGCGAGTTCCGCGTCCGCGGCCCGGGTGTCGGGGCCGAACCGGCCGAGGGCGTGGTGCCGGAAGTCGTAGGCCTTCTCGGGGGCCGAGGCGTCCCAGCGGTGGTGGAAGACGAGGGCGGCGCCGTGGTCGATGAGCCACAGGCGCGGGGGCGCGGTGCCGAACGTCGGCCAGACCATGAGGTTGGAGCTGTGCACCGTACGGTCGACGTTGACGGTGAGCGCGTCCAGCCAGACGATCCGGCCGGCCTCCAGCGGGTCCACCGGGAAGATCTCGGCGATCTCGGGGGTGAAGTCCTGCGCACCCGGCAGGAAGTCCATCCCGAGGTTCACCCCGGCGCTGGCCGCGTGCAGCTCGCGCACCTCCTGGTGCGGTTCGTCCTCGGCGATCGCCGGGTCGAAGTGCACCAGGACCAGCTCGGGGAACCGCAGTCCCAGCGCCCGCGCCAGCTCCCCCACGATCACCTCGGCGACCAGCGCCTTGCGGCCCTGCGCGGAGCCGGTGAACTTCACGACGTACGTCCCCAGGTCGTCCGCCTCGACGATCCCGGGCACCGACCCACCGGACCGCAGGGGTTCGACGTAGCGGGTCGCGGTGACCTCTCTCAGCATCTCCTCAGGTCACCCGTCCCTTCGGTGTCGCCGCCCCCGGCGTGAAATGCCCATAGTAACCGAGGGTGATCGCCGGCGGGGGCCGTGGTGCTCACGGCCGCGGTGGCCCCGGTGCGGCCAGGGGGTTCGGCAGCGGCAGGTAGCGTGCGTCGGCGCCGTCGGCCCCGGTCCAGCGCAGCAGCAGGTTCGTCTTGCCGGGCAGCGTCGGCGAGGCCAGCAGTTCGGCCACCTCGGGGAGCCGGTGCCGTGCCAGCTCCCGGCGGACCGCGGGCCATGGGTCGAACCCGGGGCGGCGTTCGGCGAGCGCGGCGGCGACCTCGGCCAGATGGTTGACGACCAGGCAGTACACCAGCCGTTCCCACCCGGCGGCCCGCTCCACGTCGGCCAGCAGCTTGACGCCCTCGGCGTCCCGGTACAGCGCCTGCACCGGCATGCCGTCCGCGTCGACGGCGACCAGGGTGTTCTGCAGATGCGCTTCGAGGACGACTCCGTGGTCGGCGAAGGCCCTGAGCGCCGGGGGTACGACCGCGCGCAGGTACGCCTGCCACCAGGCCCCCGGATCCGTCGCCGCGGCCGGCGGGCTGCCCTCGAAGCCCTCCACCAGGCCGGCCGCGAGCAGCGGGGTCGCCCCCGGGAGCAGTGAGCCGCGCAGCCCGTCCCGGACGACGACCGCGAGTTCCTCGAAGGCGAAGCGGGCGGTGCGGTAGCCGCGGTCGCCGAGCCAGGCCGCGGGCCCGTCCATCGCGGCGAAGGCGGCGGTCGCGGCCGTGTCCGTACGGCGTAGCCTGCGCAGGTCGTGCGCCCACAGCCGGCGGATGTCGTTGGTGATCCGGACGTCCAGGCTGAACTTCAGGAAGAGGTCGCGCACCGGCTCGTACACGGTGCGGATCGCGGCCGTCGGCCAGACCGGGAAACCGGTCGCCCGCAGCCGTACCAGACGTCCGTCGGCGAAGGCCGGGGCCAGGTTCCGGGCGGAAAGGTCGAGCTGCCAGGGGTGGGCCGGCAGCAGCCGGTAGCCCGGCGGTGCGGCGGCCAGCGCGTCCAGCGCCGACAGGTCGCCCTCCTCGGCCACCTGGTCCTCGCGCACCCCGAGCAGGACCAGCGGGAACCGGGCGTGCGCCTCGGGCGCGTACGGCAGCCAGGCGGTGACCGGGCCGCCACCGCGCGCCTTCGGGGCGGGGTGGTAGGGATGGCCGGTGATGAGGGACTGCTCGGAGCGCAGGTACGGATCGTCGGGCGCCGCCGCCCGGGCGCGTGCCGTGAGCAGGGCGGCGACCGCGTCCCGGCTGTCGATCATCTCGGCGGGCAGATCACCGTTGGACAGCCCGGTGTGCGCGCGCAGCTCCTCGGCGACGAGTTTCACCAGCTCGGCATGGCCGATGCGGTGCCAGCGGCCGACCGCGTACACCTCGGGATCGGCGGGCCGGCGCGCGCCGCGTACCCGCAGCAGCCGGCCGCCGCCGGGCAGCCGGTAGACCCGCGGTTTCCCTTCGCCGCTGTCGGGGAGCGGTTCGGCCACCTCCCGCAGCAGGCAGTTGAGCAGGGGCGCGGCAGCGTACGCGTCGGCGCGCTCGCCGATGCCGTCGCTGGAGAGCATGAGATCCACGCGTTCCATTCGTTCGCTTCGTCCACACAGTCCGATCGTGATCAGTATGTCTGTCGTCATCAGCCATCATGACCGTCGAACCCGTCCCCGAGGAGCCTCCCCGTGCACCGTCCCTCCCCCATCGAGACACAGCTCGCCACGGAGCTGGCCGAGGCGCGGCCGGATCTGGTGCCGGGGTTCACGGCCGAGCTGCCCGGTGCGCGGGCGGCGGTGCTCACCCGGCTGTGGCGGGCGCTGGCGCACGAGCCGCTGCCGTGGGTGGCACGCCGGGTGCGCGGGGCGCACGGCCTGGCGCTGCGGCTGGCCGACGGACGCGCGCTGCACGGCCCGCACGCGGACCCGTACGCCACCGACGCGTACGTGACCGCGGTACGTCTGGACGGGGTGCGTTACGACGACGCGGCGCGGCTGATGACCGACCTGGGGTGGCCGCACTCGGCCGGGTTCGCCGCCGAACTCGACCACAGTGCTGCGTCGTTGGCGCTCTCGCGGGCGGACCGGGAGTTTCCTGCGAAGAAGTGGCCCGGGCGGGACTGGGAGTGGGAGCAGCGGGTGGTCGACGGGCATCCCTTCCACCCCAACTGCCGTTCGCGGCCCGGTTTCTCGGCGGCGGACCAGCTCGCGTTCGGCCCGGAGCACCGGTCGGCGGTACGACTGGAGACGGTCCCGGTGGCCGCGGGGGACTGTCTGCTGACCGGTGACTGGCCGGACGAACTCCGGGACGGGGGACGGCTGTTGATTCCGGTGCATCCATGGCAGGCCGTTCATGTCCTCAAGGACGGCCCCGGCGAGCCCTGGCGGACCGCGCACCCCCTGATGTCCCTGCGTACCCTCGCCGTCCCCGGCGGACCACATGTGAAGACCGCGCTCAGCGCCCGGCTGACCTCGTCCGTCCGGGACATCTCGACGTACTCGATCGAGGCGGCCGTCACCCTGTCGTCGTTCGCCACCGACCTGGCCGCGCGCACGGACGGACTCCTGCACGTCACCCGCACCCTGGGCGCGGCGTCCGCGAACTCCCCCGACCTGGCGGCGGTGTTGCGCGAGTCACCCGAGGCCTACGCGGCGCCGGGCGAGCGGGTCCTGCCGGTGGCCGCCCTGGCCACCACCGACCTTCCCGGCTCGCCGTCCTGGCTGGCCGAGTTCACCCGGCTCGCCCTGGGCGTGGGGCTGCGGCTGCTGGACCTGGGCGTGGCGCTGGAGGCGCACGGCCAGAACCTCCTGGTGGTGCTGTCCGGGACCGGCGCGCCGCTGCGGCTGGTCTACCGCGACCTGGCCGACATCCGTCTGAGCCCGGCCCGGCTGACCCGTCACGGCATCACCGCGCCCGGACTGACGGGACGCCTGGTCACGGACGACGGGACGACGCTGCGGCGCAAGCTGTTCGGCTCCCTGGTCGCGGGCGCCCTGGCGGGTACGGCGGGGTCCGGACCGGCCCTGGCGACGGCGCTGGAGACGGCCGCACGGGACCTTCCCGTCACCCCCGACCTGACGGCCCTCCTCGAAGGTCCGCTACCCGCGAAGGCGTTGACACTGATGCGGCTCACGTCCCAGACGCCCGGGGACCAATGGGCGGCACTGCCGAATCCGCTGATGCCCGCGCGGTGAGCGCTCACCTTCCCGTCCGCCACGCTCCGTTGGCTTGCCGGCCGCTCTCCTTTTGCCGTGCGGACCGCGTTTTGGAGCCCGGCCCCTCTGATCAATAGGATCCGCCGATGATCAGAACACAACGGACGGCTGCGGGAGTCTGCGCTCTGCTCGCCGCCCTGGCGGCCGGGATCGCGTTCCCCGGCGGAGCGGTCGCCGACGAGACGGACGACACCGGCCAGACCGCTCCCAAGGTGGAGCTCGTGCTGGACGTCAGCGGTTCCATGCGGAAGGCGGACATCGACGGCGGGACGCGGATGGCCGCGGCCAAGCAGGCGTTCAACGAGGTGCTGGACGCGACACCCGAGGGGGTCCAGCTCGGCATCCGCACGCTGGGCGCCAACTACGCCGGAAACGACAAGAAGACCGGCTGCAAGGACACCGCGCAGCTCTATCCGGTCAGCACCCTGGACCGTACCGAGGCCAAGACCGCCGTCGCGACGCTCGCGCCGACCGGGTGGACCCCGATCGGCCCCGCGCTGCTCAAGGCGGCAGACGATCTCGAAGGCGGCTCCGGGACCCGCCGTATCGTCCTGATCAGCGACGGCGAGGACACCTGCCAGCCGCTGGACCCGTGCGAGGTGGCCCGTGAGATCGCCGCCAAGGGCGTCGGGCTCACCATCGACACGCTCGGCCTGGTCCCGGACGCCAAGACCCGGGACCAGCTGAGCTGCATCGCGGACGCGACCGGCGGCACCTACACCTCCGTACAGCACAAGGAGGAACTGACGGACCGGGTCGGGCAGTTGGTGCACCGGGCCGCCGATCCGGTGGTGACACCGGTGGCCACGAACGGCGCCGATCAGTGCTCCTCGGCGCCCGCGCTGAAGTCCGGGCTGTACACCGACCGCGAGGAGTTCGGGCAGCAGCGCTGGTACAAGGTCGACGTCAACCCCGGTCAGGAACTGCGGGCTTCGGTCAGCGTCGCCGCCGACCGGGCCGTCAACCCGGACTACGGGGTGCTGCTGCGTGCGGTGACCGTGCACGGACGGGAGATAGTACGCGGCGAGGCTTCGGGCACGGGCCGTACCGACGTCATCTCGACCGGCCTGCGGTACCCGAAGGCCGAGAGCGACGACGACGAGGACACCACCCCGGAGACCGTCTGTCTCCAGGTGACCAACTCCTTCTCGGCCGTGGCCGGTGTGAAGACCAGCCCGGGCATGCCCGTCGAGCTGACGGTGGACGTGGTGGACGGGCCCGCGAAGGCGTCCGACGTCGCCTCCTTCGGTCTCGGCCGTGGCTGGTGGCTCCTCGGGGCGCTGGTGCTGACCGGCTTCCTCGCGGGTCTGCTGTGGGGCTGGGTTTCGCGCTGGCGGGTAGCGGTCTGGAGGACCAACTGATGTCGATCACACGTGTGCTGAGCGCGGCCCTGCTGGCGGTGGGCCTGGCCGCGGGCCCGGCGGCGGCCGACGACGCCTCGCCCTCCCCCAGCGCCTCCGAGGACGGCGGCGCACCCACCCAGGCGGGTACGTCCTTCCGTACGGCGACCGAGATCGACCAGGGACAGCAGGCCACCGCCAGCGGATCGACGGGCGACTACCTGTACTGGTCCTTCCCCGCCGACGCCGGGCAGCGCCCCGACGTCAAGGCGACGGTGAAGCTGCCCGACTCGCACGGGGCGCAGACCTGGCAGATCGACGTGTACGACGGCCTGCGGCGCCGTCAGGCCTGCCAGTACGGCGCGCAGTCCCGCACGGCCGCGCAGGGCGCCGCGTCCGTGCAGTTGGCCTGTGTGACGCGTACCGTCCGGGCCTGGTCGGAGCCATGGGCCAACGACCCGCTGCCCGGCACGTACTACGTCCGGCTGACCGCGGTGGACCTCGGCAACGCCGACCTCGGCCAGCCGGTCAGCGCCGAGGTCCAGGTCGACTCCAAGGACATCGGCGGTGCGGCCGCGGTGGACGGTTCGCTGGCGAAGCCTCTGGTGCCCGGGATCGCGGTCAGCGCCGAGAAGAGCGACGACGACAAGGCGGCGGTGCTCTCCAGCTTCGGTTCGGACGACGGCTGGTCCTCCGGCTGGTGGACCGACCGCTGGGTGTGGACCGGGATCGGCGGGGTGCTGGCCGCGCTGGCCGGCATCGGCGGATACGCGCTGACCCGGGGAGCGGGACGGCCCCACCGGGTGCCGCCGGGCGCCTGACCTGACGCAACCGGTGACCGGGCCCCCGTTCGCGGCGGGCCCGGTCGCCGTTTCAGGCGTCCCGCAGCCCCTTGGCCAGCGCGCCGTCACCGGTCACCGTCACCCGCCCGGACCGGACCGCGTCCGCCAGGCCCAGCTCCCCCCGGGCCAGCGCCGTGCAGGTCTCCATGTCGAGCAGGAGCCGCGCGTCGGGTTCGCGCGGGGCGGGACCGTCGCCGTACACCGGGCCGTCCTCCGCGCCGGCGTACAGATGGAAGTCCCCTTCCCCGACCCGGACTTCGACCAGGCCCTCGCCGTCCAGGGCGCGCAGCAGCGGCAGTGCGAACCAGTGGGCGCGGACCGCGTCGGTGGGCCGGCGCTCGCCCAGCTCGGACTCCCCCCAGCTCCCCAGCGCCTGGATCACCGCGAGCAACTCGCCTCCGCGCCGGGTGAGTTCGTAGACGTACGCCGCGGCCGGCGGGGGCAGTCGCCGGCGGGTCGTGAGCCCGTCCCGCTCCATGTCCTTCAGCCGGGAGGCGAGGACGTCCGTGCTGACCCCCGGCAGATCCGCGTGCAGGTCCGTGTAGCGACGGGGACCGGCCAGCAGCTCCCGGACGATCAGCAGGGTCCAGCGGTCGCCCACGAGGTCGAGAGCGCGCGCCGCGGAACAGAACTGGTCGTAGCTTCGGCGAGGTGACATGCGGCGCAGTCTAGACAAGATGTTGGACTTTCCAAGCTGCTACTTGGTAAAACCAAGCAACACGAGTTTCCGGAGGGGCGCATGGAGTTCCGGCAGTCCAACAAGCTCAGCGAGGTCTGTTACGAGATCCGCGGACCGGTGATCGAGCACGCCAACGCGCTGGAGGAGGCGGGACACAGCGTGCTGCGCCTGAACACCGGCAACCCGGCGGCCTTCGGCTTCGAGGCACCGGAGGAGATCCTCCAGGACATGATCCGGATGCTCCCGCAGGCACACGGCTACACGGACTCGCGGGGCATCCTCTCCGCCCGCCGGTCGGTGGCCCAGCGCTACCAGGCACTCGGCCTGGACGTGGACGTCGACGACGTCTTCCTCGGCAACGGCGTGTCGGAGCTGGTCTCCATGGCCGTACAGGCACTGATCGAGGACGGCGACGAGATCCTCATCCCCGCCCCGGACTTCCCCCTCTGGACGGCGGTGACCACCCTCGCCGGCGGCAAGGCGGTGCACTACCTCTGCGACGAGCAGGCGGACTGGTACCCGGACCTGGCCGACATGGCGTCGAAGATCACGGACCGCACCAAGGCCGTGGTCATCATCAACCCCAACAACCCCACGGGTGCCGTCTACCCCAAGGAGATCATCGAGGGCATCCTCGACCTGGCCCGCCGGCACGGCCTGATGGTCTTCGCCGACGAGATCTACGACCAGATCCTGTACGACGAGGCCGTCCACCACTCGGCCGCGGCGCTCGCCCCCGACCTGGTGGTCCTCACCTTCTGCGGCCTGTCCAAGACCTACCGGGTGGCCGGCTTCCGCTCCGGCTGGCTGGTGGTCACCGGCCCCAAGCAGCACGCGAAGGACTATCTGGAGGGCCTCACCATGCTGGCCTCCATGCGGCTGTGCGCCAACGCGCCCGCCCAGTACGCCATCCAGGCCGCCCTCGGCGGCCGCCAGTCCATCCGCGAACTCGTCGCCCCCGGCGGCCGGCTGCACGAACAGCGCACGGTGGCCTGGGAGAAGCTCAACGAGATCCCCGGCGTGAGCTGCGTGAAACCCAAGGGCGCCCTGTACGCCTTCCCGCGCATCGACCCCAAGGTCCACCGGATCCTCGACGACGAGCGGTTCGTCCTGGACCTGCTCCTCCAGGAGAAGATCCAGGTCGTCCAGGGCACCGGCTTCAACTGGCCCGCCCCGGACCACTTCCGCATCCTCACCCTCCCGCACGCGGACGACCTGGAGACGGCGATCGGCCGGATCGGGCGGTTCCTGAGCGGGTACCGGCAGTAGGGCTCGCCCCGGCCGCGCACGGGCCGGGGCGACGCGGGTAGTCCCTCCCATGACCCAGCGCCCGCTGCTCCTCCTCGACGTCGACGGACCCCGCAACCCGTTCCGGGCACGGCTGCTGCGGCATCGCGGGTACGTGACCCACCGGCTGCACCCGGCGAACCGGTCCGCCCGCCGGCAGCCCGGCTCCGCGGACCGCGCCGCGGGCTGCGGGTGCGGCTGCATCCGGAGCACGGTTTCTCGCGCTGCCGCACGAACTGGCCCGGGCCACCACCTGGACGCACGAGGCCAACGGGATGACCGGACCGGCCGTCGGGCTGCCCGAACTCCCCGTCATCGAGTGGCCCGAGCTGTTCGCCAGGGATCCGGACGGGCTGTACGGGAAGACACGGACGGTCGTGGCCGGGGCGGCGGGGCGGCCGTTCGTGTGGGTGGACGACATGGTCACCGACCTGGACGTGCGCGCGCCGTGTCGCCGAGCACCACGACGGCCCCGCGTTACTCCTTCCGGTGGACGCGCGCCACGGCCTACGGGCGCGTGAGTTCGCCGAACTGGAACGCTGGGCTCATAGCCTCTGACCCATGGCTGATGTCTTTCTCGTCCGGCACGGTGAGACCGAGTGGTCGCGGTCCGGACGGCATACCGGGTGGACCGACGTGCCCCTGACCGAGCACGGGCGGGAGGAGGCGCGGCAGCTGGTTCCGTTGATCCGCTCGCATCGCATCGGCGCGGCCTTCGTCAGCCCGCTCCAGCGGGCCCGGGAGACCGCCGAGCTGATCGGCGTGCCCGACGCCCGGGTCGACGCCGACCTGCGGGAATGGGACTACGGCGGCTACGAGGGCGTGACCACCGTGGAGATCCAGCGCACCCGGCCGGGCTGGTTCCTCTTCACCGACGGGGTCACGCCCGGTCCGCCGGAGCACCCCGGGGAGACCCCGGAACAGGTCGGCGAGCGGGCCGACCGGATGCTGTCCAAGGTGGAAGCGGCCCTCGCCAACACCGAGGGGGTCGTGCTGCTGGTCGCCCACGGCCACTTCCTGCGCGTCCTGACCGCCCGCCGCCTCGGCCTGTCCCCGTCCGACGGCGCCTTCTTCCAGCTGGCCACCGGCACCCTGTGCCGCCTCGGCACGGAACACGACCGCCCGGTGATCGCGGGCTGGAACATCCGCCCGACCGGGCCCGGCAGAGACTGAAGGGACCCGCGGAGGATCTTCTCGGGGCCGGGTGTCAGCGGGGGGCCGTAGCCTTCGGTGGAGGGTCGGGGCAGGTGTGTGGGAGGGGTGCGCTGTGAGCCGTCCGCCGTCCGCCGCGCAGCGGCGGGTCATCGACGCCGCGGATCCGGTCAGCGGCCGGCTGCGGGGTACCGAGGCGCAGTTGGCGGCGCTGGTGAAGCGGGGGCTCGCCTTTCGGCACCCGCGGCCGCCGCACGACCACTTCCTGACGCCCGCGGGGCATCGGGTACGCGAGGAGGCGGCCGTTCCGCAGCCCCCGGCGCCGGCCCCGGCCGAGCCGGACCGGGTGTTCGCCGCGCGGGTCGGCGGTGAGGAGGCCGCCGATGACGGCCCCGGCCGGGCCCGCGAGGTGCACAGCGCCTGGCAGGGCCTCCTGGAGCTGCGCCGGATGACCAACCCCGACGGCGCCACGGACCGCCCGTGCGGCTGGGAGCGCAAGCATCTCGTGCGGGCCGCCGCGCTCGCCCTGGAGGCGGCCGGACATCCCCCCGAGGGACCGGCGACCGCCGGCTACCGGGTGCGGGCCACCCCGCAGCCCGAGGCGGTCGCCGTGTACGCGCCGGCGGGCGAGCCGCTGCGGGCCTGCGCGGCCACCCTGGAGCGGGCCGGGTGGCAGACCGGCGAGTACACGCAGCCGCGGACTCGAACGCGCTATCTGCTGGCATCCCCGCGCCGCGTGTGACGGCCGTGCCAGGATGCCGGCAGAGGATCAGTGCGTCATACACGAGACGTCGTGCACGAGAAAGGGAAGTCGTGAGCGAACCGTATTCCGTCCGCGTCACGGTCCGTGGCTACGAGACCGACGTGCAGGGCCATCTGAACCAGGCGGTGTATCTCAACTACGCCGAGCACGCCCGCTGGTCGCTGCTCCAGGCCGCCGGCATCACCCAGGCCGGGCTGGTCGGGCATGGCGTGGGCCCGGTGGCTCTGGAGACGACCATCCGGTACCGGCGGGAACTGCTCGCCGGTGACGAGGTCGATGTGACCTGCGTGTTCGAGTGGGGCGAGGGAAAGACGTTCCGGATGGTCCAGTCGATCACCAAGGCGGACGGCACCCTGGCCGCCGAGGTGACCGCGGTCGGCGGGCTGCTGGACCTCGAGGCCAGGCGGCTCGTCGACCGCCCGGCCGAGCTCTTCGAACAGCTCGCCTCGGCCCCGGAACTGTTCGGCCTCTGAGGGTCAGGAGGGCCGCCCGGCGACACCGGCTACGCGTCGAGCAGTTCCGGCTGGTGCTCGGCGTCGTAGGCGGCCCGCGCCTGCGCGACGTAGCCGCGGTTGCGCTCCGCCCAGTCGGTGAGCCGCTGCAGCGTCTCGTGCAGTTCCAGGGCCACCGGAGTGAGGCAGTACTCCACCTTCGGGGGCACGGTCGGATACACCGTCCGGGTGACCAGCCCGTCGCGCTCCAGGTTGCGCAGGGTCAGGGTCAGCATCCGGCGGCTGATGCCCTCGATACCGCGCTCCAGCTCGGTGAAGCGGATGGGGCCGTGCGACGCCGCGACCAGGATCTGGACGCTCCATTTGCCGGCGACCCTGTCAAGAACCTCGCGGACGGGGCACGTTCCCGCGTTCACCACCTGGACGGTCACACCGGTGTTCCTCTGGGACATCTGGCTGCCTCCTTACGTCTCCCCCCAGGGTCACTCACCATGAACTCCGTTACAAGTCATGCACCTTGTGCACGATCGGTTCCCGACTCATCCGTCCGGTGAGTTTCTTCGGCGATTGCGGAGGCCCGAGGCCATGTCGACCACGACCGGAACACCGACGCCGACACCAGCGGCCCCGGTGGCACTCCCCCGAACATACCCCCGCTGGGCGTCCCTCGCCGTTCTGTGCGCCGGGACCCTGATGACCGTCCTGGACGGCAACATCGTCACGGTGGCCATGCCGGCCATGCAGCGCGACCTGGGGTTCAGCGGCCCGGGGCTGGCCTGGGTCGTCAACGCGTACCTGATCCCCTTCGGCGGACTGCTCCTGCTGGCGGGGCGCCTCGGCGACCTGCTGGGCCGCAAGCGGATGTTCGCGACGGGCCTCGCCCTGTTCACCGCCGCCTCCCTGCTGTGCGCGGTGGCGACCGGGCAGGGCATGCTGATCGCGGCGCGGGCGCTGCAGGGCGCGGGCGGGGCGATGACGTCGGCGGTGGTCCTCGGCATGCTGGTCGCTCTCTTCCCCGAGCCACGTGAACAGGGACGGGCCATCGCGGTGTTCAGCGCCGTCGGCGCGGCGGGCGGCGCGCTCGGCACCTTTCTGGGCGGGGCGCTCACCCAGACGCTGGGCTGGCACTGGATCTTCCTCATCAACCTGCCGACCGGGCTGGCCGCCTGGTTCGCGGCCCTTCGGATCCTCGCCCCCGAGCGGGGCACCGGCCTGCGTCAGGGCGCCGACTTCCCGGGCGCCGCACTGGTCACCGGCGCCCTGATGCTCACGGTCTACGCCATCGTCGGAGCCGGCCACCGCGGGCCGCTGGCCACCCTCCTCCTGGCGGCCCTGGCCGTCTCCCTGTTCACGGGGTTCGCCCTCCGCCAGGCGCGCGCCCGGCGCCCGCTGCTGCGCCTGCGGCTGCTGCGCTCCCGGCTGCTCGCCGGCGCCAACGCCGTACAGGTGCTGATGATCGCGACGATGTACGGCTTCCAGTTCCTCGGCGCGCTGTATCTCCAGCGTGTCCTCGCATACGGCGAGTTGGCGACCGGTACGGCCTTCCTGCCGGCTCCGGTCGCCATCGGGCTCTTGATGCTGGGGCTGTCCGCGCGGACCATCACCCGCTACGGCGCGTACCGGGTCCTGCTCGGCGGTCTCGTGCTGATCGTGGCCGGGACCGCCCTGTTGAGCCGGATGCCGGTCGCCGCTTCGTACCCCGTCGACGTGCTGCCGCCGCTGCTGCTGCTCGCCGCCGGATTCGCCGCGGCGATGCCGGCCCTGACCGGGCTGGCGATGTCCGGGGCGCGCCAGGAGGACGCGGGTCTGGCGTCCGGGCTGTTCAACACCACTCAGGTGGTGGGCGGTTCGCTGGGGCTGGCGGTACTGGGCACCCTGGCGGCGAGTCGCACGGGCGGGCTGCTCGCCCGGGGGGCGGAGTTGGTCCCCGCCACCGCGGAGGGCTACCGGCTGGCGTTCCGCGCGGCCACCGCGGTCGCGGTGACCGCCCTGGTGCTGGCGGCGGCGGTACTGCGACCGCGCAGCCGGTGATCCCCGGCCCCGGCCGCCTGGGTCCGTACCGGTCCGGGACGCTCAACTCGCCTCGAAGAGGCTCACGTTGTCCGCGGCCCAGCTGCGGAAGGTGCGGGCCGGGCGGCCCAGCACCTCGGCCACGTCCTCGGTGACCAGCGCGTTGCCTCCGGCGCGGACGAACGCCAGGCCGGTCAGAACGCCCTCCGCCCGGCTTCCCTCCATGCCCCAGGCCGTGCGGAGGAAGTCGCGGGTCCCGTCCACGGACAGGTCCCGGGTCGGGACCGGCCGGCCGAGGACCTCGGCGAGCACCGCCGCCTGGCCGGGCACGCTGATCACCTCGGGACCGGTCAGGACGTACGTCCGCCCGGCGTGCCCGGCGTCGAGCAGGGCCCGGACCGCCACCTCGGCGACGTCACGCGGGTCGATCACGCCCGAGCCACCGTCACCGGTCATGTTGGGCACCGGCTGCCCCGCCCGGAGCGCGTCCAGCCAGGAAAGCGTGTTGGAGGCGAACGACGACGGCTGCAGGACCGTCCAGGCGAGTCCGCTGTCCCGTACCGCCCGCTCGCCGTCGACGTGCCACCGCGCGGACGGGCCGGAGGCGAAGTCGCCGGTGAAGACGGCCGAGAGTTTCACCAGCCGTGCCACGCCCGCGTTCCGCGCCGCGGTGGCCAGCGCCGCGTCCTCTCCCCCGTCGGGGCCGGGCGGCCGGAGCAGGAACGCCGCCGTCGCGCCGGCCAGCGCCGCGTCCAGGGAGGCGGGGTCGCCGTAGTCCCCGCGGACCACCTCCACCCCGGCGGGCACCCGCGCCTTCGCGGGGTCTCGGGTGAGCGCACGCACCTTCGCACCGCGCTCGGCCAGTTGTCGTACGACGTCACTCCCGATGGTGCCCGTGGCACCCGTCACCAGAATCATGCGGTCCACGATGAGCGTGCCCGGGCTGCCGGCTCTTGGAAATTCCGGCACGCCCGGCCGGCCCGGACGGCGGCGCGGGTCGCCTACCGTGGAAGGGTGCCGATGACCGTCTCCCAGCTGCTTGCGGCCCCGCCCGAGGGGCTGCGCCCGTGGATCGCCGAGGTGCGGGCCATGTCCTTCGCCGAGCCGCCGGAGGGGACGTTCGTCCATCTGCCGGACGCGGCGACCAAGGTGGTGCTCCGGGTGACCGGGGACGGGGGACGTGACGTCCTGGCCGTCGGTCCGCGGGTACGGGCCACCTATCACGCGGGCAAGTCGCACATCGCGTGTGTGGAGTTGCGCCTCGCGCCGGGAACCGCCCGGTCCCTGCTGGGTGTTCCGGCCGCGGGGCTGGTCGGCCGGGTGGTGCCGCTGGCCGGCCTGCCCGGCGGGGTGGCCCGCCGGTTCGCGCGCGAGGTGCGGTGGCTGGACCCGTGGGAGGCGCTGCCCCGCATCGCCGAGGTGCTGCCCGGGATGCTGTCGGAGCGGACCGATCCGGCCCGGACGGCACTCCTGCGCGCGGGTGTGGAGGCGCTGTCGGTGCGGCTGGACCGGGCACCCGCCCAGGTGCGGGACGTGGCCCGGGAACTGGCGGTGAGCGAGCGCCAGTTGCGGAACCTGTTCACGGACGGCGTCGGGGTCTCTCCCAAGCACTACGCCCGTATCGACCGCGTCCGCACCCTCGCCGCCCGGGCGGGCAGCGCGGGCTGGTCGGAACTGGCCGCCGCCACCGGCTACTTCGACCAGTCGCACATGACGACCGACTTCCGCGCGCTGATGGGCGTCCCGCCCCGCTCGTACCTGACCGGCCGGCTCCCCGCCCTCAGCCCCTGCCGCGCGAGCCGCGCCGGGGGCTGAGGCGGACGCGGGACCGTTACGGGAGCGGGCGAGGCGATACGAGCGGCAGTGCCGCCGGGACCTCGGCCGCCTCGACGGCCGGGCCGTCCGCCTCCGCGCGCCGGCGCCCCAGGTGGTTGAAGACGAGGTTGAGCAGTACGGCCGCCACACAGCCCGTCGAGATGCCCGAGTCCAGGACGATCCGGGCCGTCTCCGGGAAGGCGTGGTAGAAGTCCGGCGAGGTGATCGGGACGATGCCGACGGCGAGCGAGACGGCGACGACCAGGACGTTCTCGTCCTTCTCCAGGCCGGCCTTGACCAGGGTCTGGATGCCGCTGGCGGCCACCGAGCCGAAGAGCACCACGCCCGCGCCGCCCAGCACCGGCCGGGGTACGACGGCGATCAGCGAGGCGGCCATCGGGCACAGGCCCATCAGTACGAGGAGGCCGCCGCCGACCGCGACCACGAACCGGCTGCGGATACGGGTCATCGCCACCAGGCCGATGTTCTGGGCGAAGGCGCTGCACATGAACCCGTTGAAGAGCGGGCTGATCGCCGACCCGAGGGTGTCGGCGCGCAGTCCGGCCGCGATCGTCCGCCCGTCCGCGGGGCGTTCGACGATCTCACCGAGCGCCAGCATGTCCGCGGTCGACTCGGTCATCGAGACCACCATCACCACGCACATGGAGAGGACCGCGGCGACGTGGAACTGCGGGGCGCCGAAGTGGAAGGGGGCCGGGAAGCCGATGACGTCCGCGTCCACGACCGGGCCGAAGTCCGTGACGCCGAAGGGCAGGGCGACGGCCGTGCCGGCGACCAGGCCGATCAGCACGGCGATCTGTTTGACGAACCCCCGGGTGAAGCGGCGCAGGAGCAGGACCACGAGGAGGGTCGCGGCTGCCAGGCCCAGGTACTTGGCCGCGCCGTAGTCGTGCGCCGCCGGGTCGGGGCCCTGCGCCCAGCCGAAGGCCACCGGGAGCAGGGAGACGCCGATCAGGGTGATGACCGTGCCGGTGACGACGGGCGGGAAGAAGCGGACCGCCTTGCCGAAGAAGGGCGCGGCGAGGAACCCGAGGAGGCCCGCGACGATCACCGCGCCGAAGATGACCGGCAGGGCGTCGGACTTGTCGTGGGTGGAGGCGGCGATCGCCGTCATCGGGGCGACCCCGGCGAAGGTGACGCCGTTGACGAAGGGCAGCCGGGCGCCGATCTTCCAGATGCCGAGGGTCTGCAGGAAGGTGGCGAGGCCCGCGGTGAAGAGACAGGCGCCGGTGAGGAAGGTCAGTTCGGTGCCGGTCAGGCCGATGGCCGCGCCGACGATCAGGGGCGGGGCGACGACTCCGGCGTACATGGCGGCCACGTGCTGCAGGCCCGTGGTGGCCATTTTCAGGGGCGGAAGTTTCTCGTCGACGGGGTGCGAGGACACGGCGGCTCTCCTCCGGTCGGGTACGCGTCGGCTCTGACGCGGGTTTCAGGGAGGTGCGTGTCGGTCGTGCGGGACCGAGTGGGACGGGGAGGACGGGGGCGGGGGACCGTTCCTGGGCGCGCGCGAGGAAGCACGCGCCCAGGAGACGGCCGCCGTGGGCCCGGATGGGGTCCACGGCTGCCGGCCGGGAGCCGTCCCTCCCGACCGGAGCTGGATGGCCGTACCTCACACGGGCGGTACGGCGAGGGGGAGTTACTGTGCGGCGACGCGTGCCAGCCGCTGGGCCTCGGCCCGCGTGGCGCGGGCGATCGCGTCCTCGTCGACGTGCAGGAGGCGGCCCGCCTCGACGATCTGACGGCCGTTCACGAAGGAGGCCGTGACCGGGGCGGCCGCGCCCAGGACCAGGGCGGCGACCGGGTCGGCGATGGAGGCGTGGGCGAGGGTGTCCATCCTCCAGAGCACCAGGTCGGCCAGCTTGCCGGGTTCCAGCGAACCGATCTGGTCCGCCCGGCCCAGGACCTGGGCGCCGCCGTAGGTGCCCAGGCGCAGCGCCTGGCGGGCGTCCAGGGCGGCTTCCCGGTGCGCGCCGAGGCGGTTGATCAGCAGCGCGTTGCGCAGTTCGGTGTGGAGTTCGCCGGACTCGTTGGACGCGGCGCCGTCGACGCCGAGGCCTACCGGGACGCCGGCGGCGAGCATGTCGGGGACGCGGGCGATGCCGGCCGCCAGGCGGGCGTTGGACGACGGGCAGTGGGCGACACCGGTCTTCGTGCGGGCGAAGGCCGCGATGTCGGAGTCGTTCATGTGGACGCAGTGCGCCATCCACACGTCCTCGCCGAGCCAGCCGGTGGACTCGAAGTAGTCGGTCGGACCCATCCCGAACAGCTCCTTGCAGAACTGCTCCTCCTCGACGGTCTCCGAGCCGTGGGTGTGCAGCCGTACTCCGAGACGGCGTGCCAACTCGGCGCCCTGGCGCAGGAGTTCGGTGGAGACGGAGAACGGCGAGCAGGGCGCGACGGCCACCTGGGTCATGGCGTCGAAGGAGGGGTCGTGGTGCTCCTTGACGGTCGCCTCGGTGGCGGCGAGGGCTCCTTCGAGGGTCTCGACGGCGAAGTCCGGGGGCAGGCCGCCGTCCTTCTCGCTGCGGTCCATGGAGCCGCGGGCGAGGGTGAAGCGGACGCCGGTCTCGCGGGCGGCGCGGATGATGGCGCCGGAGAGGTCACCGGAGTCCTTCGGGTAGACGTAGTGATGGTCCATCGCGGTGGTGACACCGCCGCGGGCCATCATCGCGAGCGAACCCTGGGCGGCCGCGTACACCATCGGCTCGTCGATGCGCGCCCAGGTCGGGTACAGCGCGACAAGCCAGTTGAAGAGGTTGTGGTCGGTGGCCAGGCCCCGGGTGATCCACTGGTAGTAGTGGTGGTGGGTGTTGACCAGGCCGGGCGTCACCAGGTGACCGGTCGCGTCGATACGGCGTACGACGTTCTCCAGGCCCTCGGGCGCCCTGCCCGCGCCGAGCGACTCGATGCGGTTGCCGGCGATGACGACGTACCCGTCCCGGTACTCGGTGTCGTGCGCGTCGACGGTCGCGATCGAACAGTTCTCGATGACGGTGCGCCGGTCTGCTGCCATGGTTCGTCCTTTTCGCTCAGCGGACTCGTGGTGAGGGCACGGCAGGACCCCGGGGATTTGAGTGCCGCGGCCGGAACGCGGGGCGTCACCGGCCGCGGGTGCCGAGAAGGGGGGATCAGAGGTTGGTGAGGTCCACCGGGATCTTCGCCGTACAGCCGTCCCGCAGGACGGTCGCCTCGATCAGGCCGTAGGGCCGGTCGGCGGCGTAGTAGACCTCGTTGTCGTTCTTGAGGCCGAACGGCTCCAGATCGACGAGGAAGTGGTGCTTGTTCGGCAGCGAGAAGCGGACCTCGTCGATCTCGCCGCGGTTGTCGATGACGCGCGAGCCCATCTGGTACAGCGTCTGCTGGAGCGAGAGCGAGTACGTCTCGGCGAAGGCCTGGAGCAGGTGCTTGCGGGTCTGCTCGTAGGACTTCTCCCAGTGGGGCATCTTCTGCTCGTCGTCGGTCCAGTTGAACCGCCAGCGGGCGGAGACCTGGGTGGCGAGGATCCGGTCGTACGCTTCGGGGAGCGTCGTGTACTTGTCCTTGACGAAGCCCCAGAACTCGGAGTTGGTCGAGTTCATCACGACGAGGTCCTTGAGGCCGGAGACGACCTCCCACGACTCACCGTCGTACGTGATCTGCGTCAGCCGGGTCTCCTGGCCCTTGCGCACGAACGAGTGCTTCACCTCGTCCGCGCCGACGAACCGGGAGCTGGCGCCGGAGGCCTCGATGCGCTCCCAGGCGTACTCCTCGATCCGGATCCGGGCCGTGCGGATCGGCTCCTGGCTGGACACGAAGTGCCGGGCCAGGTGGATGCCGAACTGCTCGGCCGACTCGATGCCGTGCTCCTTGGCGAACGCGAACACCGTGTTCTTGGTGGTGTCGGTCGGCAGGACGTGGGCGTTGGAACCGGAGTAGTGGACCTCGTCCATGTCGCCGGAGAGCGACACCGACACGTTCAGGTCCTTGATGTGGTGGGTGGCACCGTCCCGCGTGATCTTCACGACCCGGTTCTCGGCCTTGCCGTACTGGTTCTGTCCCAGGATGGTGGGCATGTAGCTAGCTCCCTCGGTAAACGGAGTAGCCGAACGGGTTGAGCAGCAGCGGTACGTGGTAGTGCTCGCCGGGCCTGACGGCGAAGGTGATCGCTACCTCTGGAAAAAACGTATCGCTGTCCCGATTCGCGGGGGCGTCCTGCTGCGCATCGGCTTGCTTCTTCTCGAAATACGGCTCCACGGCGAAGTCGAGCCGTACGTGGGTGGTTCCCTCCGGCGGCGCCGGCAGGTCCTTGCACCGGCCGTCCGCGTCGGTCGCGCTCCCGCCGAGCGCCCGCCAGCCGGCCTCGCGGCCCCGGCGGGCGGACAGCTGGACGGCCACACCCTCGGCGGGGCGGCCGAGCGAGGTGTCCAGGATGTGGGTGGACACGGAGGCGGTGGTGCTGGTGCTCATGGCGTCAGGCGTCCTCTGCGACGAGTCGGGCGAGCCGGATACGGTTGATCTTGCCCAGTTCGGTGCGGACGATCTCCCGCTCCCGCTCGGGCGCGTTGCCGATCCGCTCCTTGACCGCGTCCCGCATCTCCTCGGCGCCGCGGCCGGTGGCACAGATCAGGAAGACATGGCCGAACCTCTCCTGGTACGCCAGGTTGAGTTCGAGCATCTCCGCCTTGAGCGTCTCGGCGGCACCGGCCATGCCGGACTGTTCCCGGGCCGAGGCCGGATCGCCCGGCTTGGGGCGGCCGATCGGCGGGTGCCCGGCCATGGCCTCCGCCAGGTCGGCGGGACCGAGCACGGCCATCGCCGCGTCACTGGCGGAGTAGAGGGCCTGAGGGGAGGCGTAGGGGCGGGCGGCGAGCAGTCGCCGGGCCCACGCGGTGGAGGCGCACGCCTCGTGGAGGGCGGCGAACGCCGCCTGCTCCTCCAGATCATTGAACCGGGCCAGACCCGGGGGCGTGGAAGTCGACGTCACGGGAGCCTCCGTGGCCGTAGGCGGCCTTCGTGCTGAACGGGCTGCCGTTAGCTAACGCCCTCCGGAACCCGGCGTCAACACTTTGTTGAAAATTCCGCGTAACAACGCCCCGGGGGCCACTGCGCAGGCTCCCGGGACCCGCCGCTCAGCTCTCCTTGTCGCGGTTGAGGTAGTTGTAGACGGTGAAGCGGCTCACGCCCAGCGCGCCCGCCACGGTCTCCACACCGTGCCGTACGGAGAAGGCGCCCCGCGCCTCCAGTATGCGCACGACCTCCTGCTTCGCCTTGCGGTCCAGGTCGGCCAGCGGCTTGCCCTGCTTGCGCTCCATGGCAGCCAGGATGTGGTCGAGCGAGTCGGCGAGCTGGGGCAGCCGTACGGCGACCACGTCGACGCCCTCCCAGGCGAGCACGACATCGTCGGCGCCGGCCTCGTCGGGCGGCAGCAGCTCCCCGCCCATGGCGTCGACCAGCGGCTTCACCGCGGTGATGAAGGGCTCGTCCGCGTTTCCGGTCACTTGTCGCCGTCCTCCCCCACCACGTTGACCTGGAGCGAGATCCGGGTGGCCCCGGCCTCCAGGGTCCTGCGCAGCAGCGCGTCCACGGCGGTGAGCACGGCGTCGGTGCCGCCCTCGGCCGTGTTCCCGAACGGCCCGACGTCCACCGCGTCCAGCTGAGCACCCTCGATGACCTCACGGGCGACCAGCGCGTGCGCGGGTGCCTCGTCCAGATCGAAGGGCTCGGTCGTGAACTCCACTCTCAATCGCATTGCGCCCCCATGGCACCGCTCTGACCTGCGCGTCTCTCACTCTGCCGACCGAGAGGGCACATCCGGGGCGCGTCGCCGGCCAAGGCGCCGACCACGCGGTCCACCGCAACCTGGTCTGCCGCTCCGGCTCCGTGTGCCCCAGTCGCTCCGAGACGACCTTAACGGACTCGCCCTCGGCGATCAGCATCGTTGCGCGACGACTCCGCGGGCGCGGAAGCGAGGCGGGGGACGGGCCCGTCCCCCGCCTCGCTCGTGCGAACGGACGGGCGGTGGTCAGTCCACGTAGTCGAGGGGAACCGTTCGGTAGCCCTTGACCTGTTCCGGTACTTCGAGTCTGCGGCTGGCGGCGGAAGCGACCATGGAGTGCAGGAAGCTGATCAGCGCGTTCCGCAGGGCTGATGTGTTGTCGTCCGACTTCTCGGCCACGAAGGCCGCCACGGTGGCGATCCTCTTGATCACCTGTTCGCGGGCGTTGCCGAAGCCGTAGGCGATGATGTGGGGCCTGGTCTTCCACTGGGGGTCCAGCAGGTCGTCCAGATGGTTCTCCCAGGGGTCGCTCGGCAGATCGTCCTTGTCCGTGGGGATGCCGTCCGTGAGGATGAAGACGACGGGCCGCAGCACGCGGACTCCCTTGTCGACCAGGGCGGGCACATCCGCCTCGATCCGGGTGCGCACCAGCTGGAACATCGGGCCGAAATTGGTGCGCCCGGAACACGTGACCGTGGGCAGATGGTTCACGTCGTCGAAGTCCGTCATCTGGGTGACGACATGGGGCCGGCTGTTGAACGACAGCACCGACAGGTGGACGAACTCCTTGACCTGGGGTGTCGTGTCGATGGTGTCGTAGATCGTCTCCAGCGTCTGGTTGAGCAGGTGCTCGGACTTCTGCATGGAGCCCGAGGTGTCCAGCACCACGTACATGGGCAGGCCGGACGACGGTGCGTAACTCATGATGATCCTTTGCGAGATGCCTGGTGACATGGCGTGGGTACGGGACGGGTCACGTCCACACGACGAAGAACAGGACGACGATCAACGCGAGGAGGGCCAGGACGAGGACGCCACAGCCGACGAGCACGCCCTTGGCGTCCCCCGCCGGTGACGGTTGAGGCTGCGGCGCCGGACGCGGGGTGGGCGGCGCGGCCGCAGTGGCCGTCCCGCCCGCGGTCTGCGGTGCCGGACGGTGGCGTACCGGGCGGAAGCCGGTGACGTTGCTGCCCGGCGCGACGTCCGTCTGAGACCCGGTACCACCCGGACTCCGCAACGCCTTCAGCAGCGTCGCCGTCCCGGGACGCTGCCGCAGATCGCCGCGGTCGAGTGCCTGCCGGAGAAGCCCCGGGAAGGTGTCGCTCGCCGGCCAGTCCCGCTCCAGCCTGCTGAGACTCTCCAGCGGTTCACCCCGCGCGCCGGTGATGCAGCGCAGGGTGAGCAGCGCCATCCGGTACCGGTCGGTCGGGACGGTCAGCGGGGTACCTTCGGGGAACGCCGGATCGCTCCAGTCGGGCGACGCGATCCACGGCCGGGTGCCTATGCCGCAGGAGTCCATGTCGAGCAGGTACACCGAGTCGCTGTCCTGGTCCCACAGCGCGTTGCGGTAGGACCAGTCGCCGTAGACGACATCGTGCCGTTCCAGGACGGCGCCCAGCTCCAGGAACCGGCAGGCGATCTCCAGCCTGCGCTGGCGCGTGGGCGGCCGCACCCCGATGTCCTCAAGGTAGGCCGAGTCCTTCACCAGATGGTCGAGTTGGAGTTCCCGCGGCCCACTGCGCCGCCCTCCGCGGAGATTGAACGGCACGTAGAAACGGGCGGGTGCCTCGGCCATGACGACACCGACGGTCCGGCTCCCGTCCGTGATACGCGAGACCGGCCAGGCCGCACCGCGGTCCAGCGTCGCGCGGTCCGCCTCCGTCATCGACCGGGGCAGCTTCACGAGGCGGCCCAGCGTGACCGCCTCCTGCGGGCCCATGGGCGACTTGTACAGCTTGGCGACCCAGCCGGGATGGTCGGCCAGGCGCTCCACCGTGTGCGCCTGGCCGCCCGCGCCCAGATTGTCTCCGGCGAGCTTGACCGAGGACAACGGGATGTCGTCCGGGAAGGGGTTGTCCGACCAGGTCCTCATGACCGCCCTCCGTCCGCGGACGGGGTCCAGACGACGACAGCGGTCCGGTCGTCGTTTCGCTGGTGGGAGTCGTAACTGATGTGCAGCAGCAGGTCCAGGGCGGTGACCGGGGCGGCCCAGTGGTGGTGGAACCAGTCGTGCGCCTGCGGCAGTTCCGTGAGCGCGTCGCCCACTCCGTCGGTGGTCAGGACCAGCGCCTGGCCGGGGCCGAGCGAGAGGTGACGGCGCTCGACGGCCTCGGGGGTGTGCGGCAGGTAGGTGCGGAGCCGTCCGGCGTCGGGCCCCTGCTCCTTCTCCCCCAGTAACTGGGCCCAGCGGCGGGGCTCGCGCACCCAGGCGCTGGTGTCGCCGAGTCCGGCGAGCCAGATGTCACGGGCACCGTTCGGTGGCGTGTCGGCGGGGACGACCGCCGCCACGGCCACGGTGCGCACGCTGTCGGCGGACCACTGCCGCTGCCTGGCGATGGCGTGGACCTGTTGCGCCGCCTCCAGAAAGGCGGTGTGGTGATCGAGGTGGAACGGCGGTACACCCTCGTCGAGCTGGCGCCGCAGGGAGTTGACCAGGGAGAGGGTGGCCACGGCGGCCGCCGTGTCGGAGTGGCTGCTGTCGGACATGCCGTCCGCGACCGCGACGACCAGATGCCGTGCGGCGGCGTCCCGGCCGATGCGGTAGGAGTCCTGCCGGGGGCCGGCCCGGGTCTCGTCGATCCGGTGCCCGGGTCCCACCACCGAGGCGGCGCGGACCTCCAGATCCCCCACCCGCGCGGAGTCGGCCGCCAGCCCCGGCGGGGCCGGCTGAGGCGGCAGCCTCCAGGGCAGCTCGGCCAGGCGCGACGGCTGGTACATCACCGGGGGCGGCGGGCAGGTCCACGTCGCCGTGGACGGCACGTGCTTGCGCACCACGGGGACGGCCGGCTGCGCCGTCGGCCGCGTCGGCACCATCCGGTCTTCTTCGCCGGCAGGAGCGGCCGTGGACGGACGCTCGCCCACGGCAGAGGGGGGGCTCTGCCACGGGGCCGGGGTGGTCGTGCCGTGCCACTGGGCCCCGGCCGGGGCAGGGGCGCCGGTCCGCGCGGCCGGCGCGGGGGACGAGGAGACGGCGGAAGGGCCGGTGTCCTGCCGGGGACCGCCGGCGACGCCTTCCGGCATCGTCCGCTCATCCTGCTTTCGCGAAGTGACCGCCTTGACCGCCTCGCCCGCGAGGAAGCCGGCGACCGCTCCCACGACCAGCCCGGCAGTCGCGCCGTAGGGCCCTGCCATGAATCCTCCCAGAATGCCCAGCGCCAGTGTCACGACCCAGCGGATGACACCGGTCGGACGCCAGCGTGCTGCCGACATGCCCCGGTGATCACCGGGCGGTTGTCCGCCCGTCGCGCCCACCGGTGCTCGGCCCGGCAGCCTGCCGGGCTTGTGCCTCCCGGGTTTCGCGCCGGGAGGCCGTACGTGGTCATAGGGGTACGTGTATCCCTGCTCGCGGCCGTAGTCGTGACCGAGGGGATCCTGGTTCATCCCTTGTCGTCCTCTTCGCCGCGGTTGCGGTCGCCGTGGGCCGAGGAGCGTCGCCCGCCGACCGGTTTCCAGCTGACGACCCCGCTTCCTGATCCCTCCGGCTGCGGCCCTCCGGTGTCCGTGGCGGGTTCCGGGCGCGGGGAGGTTCCGGGCGCACCGTTGTGTGTGCCGAGGGGCGCGGGAGTGTGGGGCCGGGGAAGGTGCGAGGAGGACTCGCCGCCCAGCGCGGGGCCCGCATAGGGGATCGGCTCGCCCATGAACCGTTGGACCCACTCGGCGTACTCGGCGGGATGCAGGTCGCCCTTGAGGTCCCGCAGGAGGGCCTGTTTCCGCTCCAGTGCCATGTCCTGCCTGGCGGCGACCTCCTGGAGGATGCTGCGCAGCTGGCTGGGATCCTGGGCGACGAGGTGCATCAGGAGCCCGCCCTCACCGCGTTGGGCGGCCTGCAGCGCGGCGGTCCGCTGCCCTATACGTCGTGCCTCGTGCTCCTCCACCAGTGAGGTCAGCGCCTGTTCGCCCTCCGTCTGGACCCGGTTGACCTGGTGGGTGAGCTCGGCTTGCTCTCGCTGCCAGGCCAGGTCGCGATGCCGGCGAAGGTGGCGTTCGGCGGTTTCGTCCAGACCGAGCCGGACAGCGCAGGCGAACACCGTCAGCCCGGCGTCGAAGGGGTGCTCACGGCTGCGCAGGGAGCGGTTCGCCGAGTCCTCCGCACGGGCGACGTCCTCGATGTCGAACCCCCGGGTGAGAGGGCGCAGCAGATCATTGAGCACTCCCCGTACCAGCGACTCCGCCGTGGCCACGGTGGTGAGGCTGCGTTTGACCACCGCGTCGGGGGAAGTGACCCGCCAGGCGGTGCTGATCTCGGCCTGGAAGTCGAACCCCCTGGTCCGACTCGGCAGGGTGTCGTGCCAGTTGGTGTGGTGGTCGGTGATGTCCACCTCGTAGCGGTAGTGGAACCGCGACGATTCGAAGAAGGACGGCCGACGGTCCACCACGACGGGTTCGCCGGTGTCGAGTGAGAACACGAGGGCCGTCCCCGGCCGCGGTGTCTCGCCCCGGTTCACCATCCCGGCGGGCCACGGGCCCGCGATCAGCTGCTCGGCATCGGACATGGTCATGGTGTGCTGCCTTTGCTGTCGAAATGGCTCAGGATCTGCCCGGCGCTGCGGGCGGCACGGCTGTCGGGTGTGTTCCAGGTGGCGACGTGGCGCAGCAGGAAGCGTCTGCTGCGGTCGGTCGGGGCCGCCGCGTGCAGCAGCCGGGCCAGTGCGCGGCGGCCCGCGGCGTCCGCGTCCACCATGCGGGCCCATTCGGTGAGGACCTGGGTGGCCGCCTCGTAGGTTTCCGGGGACTGGAGCACCGCGTCCCAGAGCAGGGCGATGTCCCGCTGGTGGACGGGGTCGCGGGTGGCCAGCGCCAGCAGCTTGGGCCATCGTCGGTGCGTACCGCCGCCGTCGGCCGGCATGTCCTCCAGCAGGTCGGCCGCCGCGAAGAGGAAGGACAGCTCCCCGACGGTCCGGCGCTGGACGTCACGCCGGGAGATCCAGTGCCGGAGCAGGTGGAGGGCGTCACGCGCCTCATGACCGTCCGTCGCGGCGAGCGACTCGGTGACCCCCAGGCAGATCGCCTCGATGATCTCCGCGCTGTCGGTGGCCGCGAGCGTGTCCAGAAGTGCGACCGCCTCATCGGCGCTGCCCGCGTCGGAGCGCCGCAGGGCGGTCCAGGCACGCGCCGCCGTGGCCCTCAGGACCGCGTCACCACTCGCCCACGCCTGAATCAGATCCCTTACCGGCGCGGCGAGTTCGGGAGTCTCGGCGGCGATGACGAGGGCCGTCGCGGCGGCCTCGCGCAGCGCCCGCACGGGGCTCCTGGCCCAGGGCTGCAGGACACCCGTGCGCAGACTGTCGAAGGACAGCTCGGCCAGAAACCCGACGGCGACCGCTGCCCTGGTCCGGACGGTGGCCAGTTCGTGGCCCGCGCAGGCCTTCAGCCAGCCCGGCAGCTCGTGGCGCAGGATGTCGTATTCCTCCCACACGTTCTGCAGGACCCGGGCGGCCGTTCGGGAGTCGTCGAAGCGCACGACCTTCGCGGGGACGCCCCCGTGCCGGGACGCGACCTGTGCGCCGACGAGCGAGGCGTTGAGCCGGCGCAGCCGCGTCGCACGGGTCGCGACGACCGCCTCGTTGCGGGGGCGTTCGGGGTGTTCGGCGGTGGGCGGTGGCTGGAGCCGTCGCCCGAGCGAGGTGGCGAGGGCGGACACCGTCTCGTAGGCCTCTCCGCCGAAGACCGCCGTGGCGACGGCCACGCACTGGGTGGGCAGGTCATCCAGGCCGTTGAACCACTTCTCGAACTCCTCGGCGTCGCGGACCGAGCCGTGTTCCCGCACCTGACGTACGGCGTCCGCCGGTGCGGCCGACGACTCGGAGAGAAGACGGGCGTTCTCCGCCGCCCTGGCCAGCGACGTGCCGGCCGACTGCGCCTCGGTGAAGAGCGTGGCCGTCTCCGGGGCACGCAGCAGTTCCTCCGCGCGTCTCGTCCGTTGCGGGCCGAGCCACCAGCGCAGGTGCCTCTCGAAGACGTCCCACGGCGCGGGCGGCCCGTTCACCGGGAAGGTCTGCTTGCCGAGTTCGGGATCGGCCGTGCGCACACCGTCGCGCAGGGTGATGACCAGGCGGCAGTTCCGGGCGAGCATCACCGAGTTGAGGCGGTGGAGTTCGAAGCCCGTGAGCGGAGCGGCGGTGCCGTCGGGGCCGAGTTCCTGGAGCAGGTAGCCGTGCCCGGGCCGCAGCGACGACTCGTCGAGTCGCGTCAGGTCGGCGTCCGGCTCCAGGCACTGCAGGATGGCGTGGCCGCGTTCCAGCAGCAGCCGTTGTGCCACCGCGTACTTGCCGTGGCCCCGGGCACCACTGAGCAGCACCACACGGAACGGCTCGCTGTCGCGCAGGAGGTCGTCGTAGGAGGCCGGAGGCAGGAACGCCGAGGAGACGAGGTCGACGTCCTGGGCCGACAGCTGGTAGGCGCGGACGGAGCGGCGGCCCTGGCCGAGGAGTACCTCGATGTGATCCCCGCCGTACACCCGCTCCCCGGTGATCCGCGACTGGGCGAAGCGCGAGAGGTAGGAGCGGGCGTCCCGTTCCGCGTCGAGGCGTTCGTCCGTCGAACCGGGCTGGGCCGCGCGTGCCGACAGGGCACGACGGATGTCGTCGACGCCCAGCTCCGTGGTTTCCGCCGGGCCGGCGGACACGGGAGGCGCAACCTCGCCGTCCTGTCCGGGGGAGGCGTTCTCCGGGCTGTTCTGGGCGGGCCCCTGCGCGGGCTCCTCCTTCATGCCTCATCCCTCCCGGCGGTGTCGGCGTGCGCCTCGTCCGGTGTGACGCCCTCGTAGTGATTCCCGCCGTACACCCGGCCCGGGTTGTGGAAGACCGCGCCTGCGAAGGGGCCGTGGTGGCCGCCTGTCGGAGTGGTCGGAGCAGACGGGCCCGGGGCCGCGGCGACGGCCTGGGAGTCCGCGGCAGGTGTGTCCGTGGCAGGGCGGGGCGCGGGCGGCGCCGGGCGCCCGGACGCCGGGGGCGTAGCGCCGCCCAGGCCTGGGGGCTCGTCGTAGCCGGGGACGCGCAGCCAGGTGCGCGAGGTGATCTCCTTGGCCACGAAAGGCAGTTCGCGGAAGCCGGACGCCGGAAGCTCGGGGTAGTCGTGGCGGACGACTGCGGCGTGCCAGTCCGCGGACACGGCGAGGGCCAGGCAGGAACGGGAGGCCGCGGCGAGGGTGGTGCGCAGCACCTCCAGGTCGACGAGCCGGCAGGCGGTGTTGAGCGCCTCGCCCACCCAGCCGTGCTTGTCCTGTGCCACCTCACCGGCGTGCAGCGCGACGCGCAACCGCAAGGCGGTCTCCTCGTGGCCGCGCTGGGCGTGACCGCGCAGACCGGTCTGCAGGGCGTCCAGGAACCGGGTCGTCAGGTCGAGTTTGGAGACGGAGGGCCGTAGCAGGAGGAAGCAGCCGTCCCCCCGGTCGCTCGTGGCAACTATGTCGTCGGTACCGATCCCCGCCTGGTCCAGCGCCTTGCCGACGACGGCGTAGAGCTGTTCCCTCAGCCATTGCTGCATGGGGTCCGTCCGGCGGCCGAATCGCTCGATGTCGATGACCACGATGAGGTAGTAACGCGGTTTGCCGTCCATGCCGGACGCACCTCTCCTTCGTTTGCGCGGGACGGCGGCCGTCGGGTTTCCCCCGTTGTGCTCCGACGACCGCCGCACTCCAGGTAAGCCGAAGCCCCGCCCCCTCTTCCGCATCAAATGACCCACTGGGGAGCAGTTGGCTTCGGTCAGGGCCGATCCGGTTCCCAGATGGCGAGCGAAGCGGGGTCCAGGACCACGATGACGCCCCGTCGGGTGGCGACCAGTTCGCAGGACTGCAGCTCGCGCAGGGTCCGCACGACGGACTCGCGGGAGGTCCCCACCGCGCTCGCCAACTCGTGCTGCGTGATGCGCACCGACCGTGCCGTCGGCGCCCAGGCCGATGCGTCCACGCCGTACCGGTCGGACATCTCGACGAGCAGCCGCGCCACCCGCGTCGCGGCGGGCTCGGCTCCCATCGCCTCACGCTGGACGTCGGAGTGCCGCAGGCGTGCGCTGATGCTCCGGAGTACTGCCAGGCCGAGGTCGCCGTTGGCGCGCAGCAGTGCGGCGAACCTGCTGCCGGACACCGCGACCCCGTGCCCGTCCTGCGTCGCGATCACAGATGCCGAGCGCGTTCCGCCGTCGATGCAGGCGAGTTCGCCCACCAGTTCCCCGGCTCCCCGGAAGGCAAGCAGGCTCGTGTAGCCGCCCACCGACTCGGATACGACCTTGACGACGCCCTTGCGCAACAGAATGGCGCGGTCGGCTCGTTCTCCCTGCCGCAGAAGCACGTCGCCGTGCTGCCAGGTCTCCACCACACCCGCGTCGCGCAGCAAGGTCAGGTGCTCCGGACTGAACACCTGCAACGCCGGCACACGACGTAATCCGGGCTCCGGCGCCGAACACACGTCGTCCCGCACAGGAACTCCCCCTCCCCCGTTCCGGTCGGGCGCTCGGCCACGGCTGAGGCTGACGCCCGGGACGACCACTGTAGGGGCGGGTTCCGGTGCGGCGGGGCGTTTCCCGGAGCGAGAGGCGGACCCTGACGTCCTGCGGGTGCCGGGCCGCGGTTCACGGAGGGCGAGACGTCCGCGAGGAAGTCCCGGCGGCTCGGCCGCGCCTGTGCG
Organism: Streptomyces sp. NPDC026515; assembly: GCF_055567595.1. NCBI lineage: Bacteria > Bacillati > Actinomycetota > Actinomycetes > Kitasatosporales > Streptomycetaceae > Streptomyces > Streptomyces sp. NPDC026515. The sequence goes on along the minus strand of NZ_JBVHQD010000001.1, from coordinate 670,926 downwards.
GCTCCGCAGCCGTCGCTCCGGCCGGGTGGCCCGCGGGATGTCCTCCCGTCGCGCAGGTCGAGACGGTCCGGGCGGGCGTTGATCTCCAGGAGGCGGGCGGTGGGGTGGAGGCCGTCCGGGCCGTCCACCTCGACCTCGGGCCGATGTTCGGCCCGGTGCCGCGCGGGCCGGCCACGGTGACCGGCTCCGGCAGCTGACCGCGCAGCGCCGTCTCCGTCCGGCTGGCGGAGGCCGGGGGCACCCGGATCCCTCTCCGGGTCACCGTGGGGCGGCGACAGGTGAGCCGAAAAGCGGACGAGCCCTTCGTCAGCGCGGCGAAGCCGCTGGTGTGCGCGATGGGCGGGGGAACTGCTGCCGCCCGACGAGGCCGGCGCCGACGACGTCGCTCATGCTCCGCGCGTACGGGGACGTCGAGAGCGGCGAGAAGATCGTCTCCGGGACCGAGGAGGCCCGGACGGCAGGCCTAGGAACGCTCGAAGGTGCCGTACATGGTCGCTCTCGCGATCGCGCGGCTGAACAGGAGGAAGTCCATGGAGGCGGGGGTCGAGGCCTCGGACACCCCCAGTTCCTCGACGGCGACGGCGTGCACCACGAGGAAGTACCGGTCCGGGCCGTTGCCCGGCGGTGTCGCCGGGCCGAGGTATCTCCGGTAGCCGGCGTCGTTGGCCAGTGTCATCGCGTTGCCGGGCAGGTCCCTGCCGTCTCCCGCCCCGGCCGGGAGGTCGGTCACGGAGGCGGGCAGGTCGGCCACCGCCCAGTGCCAGAAGCCGGAGGCGGTCGGCACGTCGGGGTCGAACATCGCCACCGTGAAACTCCGCGTCTCCTCGGGAAAACCGGACCAGCTCAGCTGCGGCGAGACGTCCATCCCGCCCGCTCCGAGGATGCCGCTCACCTGCTCGCGGGCCAGTCGGCCGCCGTCGGTCACGGACTGCGAGGTCACCGAGAAAGTCCTGATCTCCGGCATGAAATCGTACGGGCCATAGGGTTTGATCATGGCAATCCTTCGGAAAGGCCGCACTGTTCTTGATTCACGAGGCGGCGGAAGGCCTTTTCACTCTCCGGATCTTCGATCATGCACCACCCGGTCGCATTGCCGCACCGCGTACGTTCCCATGGTCCGCTCCGAGTTGCCGCTCCCGTGCGGGCCACTCAGACTTGATGGACACATCTGTACGAAAGCGAGGCCGCCCGATGCAGATGCAAGCAGCTCGGATGCACGGATACCGGCAGCCCCTTCGCATCGACGAGGTCCCCGTACCCGATCCCGGGCCGGACGAGATCCTCCTGAAGGTCGCCGCGACGGGCATGTGCCGAAGCGATTACCAACTTCTTGACGGCTATTTCGAAGGTCCGTTTCCGGTAGAACTCCCTTACATCCCCGGCCACGAGGTCACCGGCCGGGTGGCGGGAATGGGAAGTGGTGTACCGAAGTCGGTGGGTTACTCGGAAGGCGACATGGTGGTGGTCAACCCCAGCTGGGGAGACGGCACTTGCCGCCAGTGCCGGGAAGGCAACGAGAACCTGTGCAGCGGCGACGGCAGATGGGTGGGGTTCGGCCCGCCCGGCGGTTTCGCCGAGTACATGGCGGTGGAGTGCCGTCACGCGATCCCGGTCTCCGAGGACGCCGCGAAATTCCCCCAGTTCCTCGCCCCCATGACCGACGCGGGCATGACCCCGTACCGCGGGATGCGCAAGCTCCGGGACGCGGGCAAGCTGGGGCCCGGCCGGACCGTCGCGGTCACGGGCATCGGCGGGCTGGGCAGTTACGCGATCCAGTACGCCAGGCTGCTGGGCAGCGGCGCGACAGTGGTGGCGTTCGCGCGCAGCGACGGCAAGCTGGACGTGGCCAGGGAGAACGGCGCGGACTACGGGATCAACGTGAGGGACAGGTCCACCGAGGCCATCCAGGACGAGCTGGAGAGCCTGACCGGCCGGCGCACCGTCCACGCCGTCCTGGACTGCGTCGGCAGCGAGGCGTCCGTCTCCATGGGGTTCGACCTGCTGGGCCCGGAAGGCGCCCTGGCGGCCGTCGGTCTCATGAGTGACCGCGTGGCGCACCGTCAGTTCCCGTTCGTCGGCACGGAGTTGTCCTACCTCGGCTCCTTCTGGGGCAACCACCTGGACCTCGTCGAGGTGCTCTCCCTCGCCGAAGCCGGCCTCGTCACGCACAACGTGACCGAAGTGAGGCTGGAGGACGTCAACGAGAACCTGGAGGCCCTGGGCCGTGGCGACGTCGTCGGACGCCAGGTCATCGTCTTCGACTGAACCCGGGCGCCGCCCGGCTCACCGGCTCAGCCGCGCTTGCGCAGAAAACTCCGCAGCCGTCGCTCCGGCCAGGTGTTGATCACGTCGTCCTTGGTGAGCCAGCCTCGCTGGGCGGTGCCGATCCCGTAGCGCATGACGTCCAGATGAGGAACGGCGTGGGCGTCGCTGTTCACGGCGAACCTCACGCCGTGCCGCCGGGCCCGCAGGATGTCCTCGTCGCGCAGGTCGAGACGGTCCGGGTGGGCGTTGATCTCCAGGGCCGTACCGGTGCGGGCACAGGCGGCGAAGACCGCGTCGAGGTCCGCGTCGATGCCGGGGCGCTTGCCGATGAGGCGGGTGGTGGGGTGGCCGATGATGTGGACGTGGGGGTTCTCGCAGGCCCGCACGAGCCGCCGGGTCAGGGCGTCGCGGCTCTGGTGGAAGTGCGAGTGGACCGAGGCCACGCACAGGTCGAACCCGGCGAGGAACTCCTCCGGCCAGTCCACCTCGCCCTCGGGGCCGATGTTCAGCTCGGTGCCGTGCAGCAGCCGTAGCCCGCCGCGCCGCCCCCTGGTCGGGTACGTGCCGTCCAGCTCGCGCACCCGCGCCCGCTGCGCCAGCATCCGCTCGTCGGTCATGCGCTGCATGGCCAGGTCGGGCGCGTGGTCGGTGATCGCGTAGTACGCGTAGCCGCGCCGGGCCGCCGCCTCGGCCATCTCCTCCAGTGGGGCGAGCCCGTCGGTGAGGTCGGTGTGGGTGTGCAGGTCGCCGCGCAGATCCGCCTCGGTGACCAGCTCCGGCAGCTCACCGCGCAGCCCCGCCTCGATCTCGCCGCGGTCCTCGCGCAGGGCCGGCGGGATCCAGGGCAGGCCGAGGCGGCCGTACACCTCCTCCTCGGTCTCGGAGACGATCTTCTCCCCGCTCTCGACGTCGAAGAGTCCGTACTCGGAGAGCTTGAGCCTGTGGTGCACGGCCCGTTCCCGGGTGCGGATGTTGTGGGCCTTGGAGCCGGTGAAGTACTGGAGCGCCGCGCCCCAGGAGTCCGGCGGTACGACCCGCAGGTCGACGTTGAGCCCCTTGCTGGTGCGGACCGACGTCTTGGTGCCGCCCTGCCCGATGACCTCGGTGACGTACGGCAGCCCGGTGAACGCCCGCATGATCGGCGCCGACTCCTCCGCGGCGACGAGGATGTCGATGTCACCGATCGTCTCGCGGAACCGGCGCAGCGAACCGGCATAGGTGCACTTCTCACAGCCGGTCACGGCGGACAGCGCTTCGACGATGCCCTCCGCCAGGTCCATGGCGACGTCGAGCCGGACCCGGCCGCCGGCCGACCGGAGCAGCTCGATGCCGTGCAGGATGTTCTCCTCGGTCCTGGGCCCGAAGCCCTTGAGGTCGCGCAGCCGCTCCTGGTGGATGGCGTCGGCGAGTTCCTCGACCGAGGAGACGCCCAGTTCCTCGTAGACCGCCATGGCCTTCTTCGGGCCGAGCGTGGGGATGGCGGTGAGCCGCCGTACCCCGGCGGGGATCTTCGCCCGCAGCTCCTCCACGGCGGACACCGTGCCCTGGCCGAAGAACTCCAGGATCTTCTGGGCGATGGACTTCCCGACGTTCGGGATCTCCTGAAGCCCCTTGAGGTCGAGCGTGGCGACATCGGCGTGGTGACCGCCGACCGCCCGGGCGGCCTTCTCGTAGACCCGCGCCCTGAAGGCGTCCCCACCGGTGATGGAGATCAGGTCCGCGTACTCCTGGAGCAGTGCGGCGACCTCGTCGTTGGACCGTGCCATGCCTTCAGGGTAGGGCGCGGCTTTTGCGCGGGCGCTCTTGACAGCTCTCCCCGGTCACGGGCAGTCTTCCATTAAGCAGAAAGCAACTTCCGTAATACGGAACTTAGGCAGCGGAAGGGAGCGCCGACCTCCATGTCAGGTTTCGAACCGGGCGCAGCCGCAGAGCAACGCTTCAATGTCAACCTGTCGATCCTCTTCACCGAACTCCCGCTCCTGGAGCGCCCCGCGGCCGCCGCCGCGGCCGGCTTCGGCGCGGTCGAGCTCTGGTGGCCCTGGACCGGCTCCCCCACCCCCGAGCGGTCCGAGCTCGACGCGCTGAAGAGGGCGGTCGAGGACGCGGGCGTGCGGCTGACGGGCCTGAACTTCTACGCCGGACAGCTGCCGGGACCCGACCGGGGCGCCCTGTCGATCCCGGGCGCGGAGTCCGAGAGGTTCCGCGCCAACATCGAGGTGGCGGCCGGCTTCGCCCAGTCGCTCGGCTGCGGGGCACTCAACGCGCTGTACGGCAACCGCGTCGAGGGCGTGGACCCGGCCGAGCAGGACGCCCTGGCCCTGGAGAACCTGGCACTGGCCGCCCGCGCGGCCGACCGGATCGGCGCGGTCCTCCTGATCGAGACCCTCAACCGGCCCGAGTCGCCGCGGTATCCGCTGGTGAGCGCGTCGGCCGGCGTCGCCGTGGTGGACCGGGTCAACGAGGCCACGGGGCTCGGCAACGCACGCTTCCTCATGGACCTTTACCACCTGTCCATGAACGGCGAGGACCTCCCGTCGGTGATCGAGCGGTACGCCGCGAAGACGGGCCACGTGCAGATCGCCGACAACCCCGGCCGCGGCGCCCCGGGCACGGGTTCGCTCCCCCTGGCCGAGCTGCTCGGGCAGCTGGCGAAGGCCGGTTACGACGGCTGGGTGGGCCTGGAGTACAAGCCGGGTGACCGCCCGAGTGCCGAGGCCTTCGGCTGGCTCCCGCGCGAGGCCCGAGCCGCCCGCTGAATTCCCCGACTTCGCAGCGCAGTCGAGAGAGGCATCTCCACCATGAGCACACTCCCCCCTTCCTCCCGCCAAACCCGCCCGGCGATCGCCTGGATCGGTCTCGGCATCATGGGCTCCCCCATGTCCGAGAACCTGGTCAAGGCGGGTTACGACGTCACCGGCTTCACCCTGGAGCAGGAGAAGCTGGACCGGCTGGCCGCCGCCGGCGGGACCGCGGCCCCCTCGATCGCCGAGGCCGTGCGCCACGCCGACGTGGTCATCACGATGGTGCCCGCGTCCCCGCAGGTCGAGGCCATCGCCTACGGTCCCGACGGCATCCTGGAGAACGCGAAGCCGGGCGCGCTGCTGATCGACATGTCGTCCATCACCCCGCAGACCTCCGTCGACCTGGCGGAGGCGGCCCGGGACAAGGGCCTCCGCGTCCTGGACGCGCCGGTGTCCGGCGGCGAGGCCGGGGCCGTCGAGGCCGTGCTGTCCATCATGGTCGGCGGCGAGCAGGCCGACTTCGACTTCGCGAAGCCGATTTTCGAGGCTCTCGGCAGGACCGTCGTGCTGTGCGGTCCGCACGGCTCGGGCCAGACGGTGAAGGCCGCCAACCAGCTGATCGTCGCCGTGAACATCCAGGCGTGCGCCGAGGCCGTGGTCTTCCTGGAGAAGTCCGGCGTGGACCTGGCGGCCGCGCTGGACGTGCTGGGCGGCGGCCTGGCCGGCTCCACCGTGCTGGCGCGGAAGAAGGGCAACTTCCTGGACCGCGACTTCCGGCCGGGCTTCCGGATCGACCTGCACCACAAGGACATGGGCATCGTGACCGACGCGGCCCGCAACGTCGGCGCCGCCCTGCCGGTCGGTGCCGTGGTCGCCCAGCTGGTCGCCTCCCTGCGCGCGCAGGGCGACGGCGGCCTGGACCACTCCGCGCTGCTGCGCGCGGTCGAGCGCCTCTCCGGCACCCGGGTCTGAGCCGCACCCCGACTTCCGGGCGGCGCCGCCGCTGACAACTGTCCTGTCGCGCCCAGGCGGCGGCGCCGCCCGGAAACCACTTCAACGCCCTGCGCGAGGACTGACACAGACGGCCCGCGCACGGCCGGACGGCCCGGATGAGGGGTGACCGGCCGGGGGTGCGCGGGCGTGGCACGGACCGTGGCGGTGTGCGAGCCAGTGCGGTGGTGAAGGACCGGAACGCCCTTCCCGACCTGAGGGAAGGCCGCCCGGCTCCGTCGCACCCGCCGCGGTCCCAGCCGTTGTGGACCCCGTCCGGCGGCGCGAACGACCTGTCGCGCCCAGCCTCGCGCCGTCGGACGGTCACAGCCTGAGCGCCGGACACGGAACCGCCCGTGTCCGGCGCTTCGGCGTGCGCATCCGTCCCGGCCGCAGGAGGCTGAAGGCATGACAGCACACCCACCCACGGAGTTCCCCCACATCGTCGTGCACGCTCCCGCCCTGGACGGCTCCCGCCGGGTCACCGAGGGGGACGTGACCCTGGGGCTCGCCTCGCATCTCGACGACGTGGTCGAGATCCTGCGGATGGCCGACCTGGACCGGATCGAGGTCGAGGAGAGCGACCTCATCGAGTGGCAGGGCGGCGGCCCGGACGACTGGCCGGGCCTGACCGAACATCCCGAAAGCCCCTGAACCCAGGTGAAGCGGGCGGCGAATCCTCAAATCAAGCTCTGAATCATGTTCAGCACGCTTCGGCCGCCCCGGTCGTGGGGCATATTCACTGCACACGGAGGCCGCCGGCACGGGGGCGGCGGCCTCCGTGTCACCGACAGCGGAGCGGGCGGTCCATCCTTCCGGACGGACCGCCCGCTTCGCTGTGCGGCGGCTCAGACCTTCAGCGTCCTGATCGACGTCGGCGCGTGGCCGGGCTCGGTCGCGATCTCCTCGAACTCCACGACGTTGCCGATGTCGTTGGTCGTCGACATCGAGATGTTGGTGACCCGCTCCAGGATCGCCTCCACCACCACCGGCACCCGGTGCTCCTGCGCCAGCTTCTTGGCCTGCTCGAAGGCCGCGCCCAACTCGTTCGGGTCGGTCACCCGGATCGCCTTGCAGCCCAGGCCCTCGGCGACCTTCACATGGTCGACGCCGTACACGCCCAGCTCGGGCGAGTTGATGTTCTCGAACTCCAGGCTGACCTGGAAGTCGATGTCGAACGCCCGCTGCGCCTGCCGGATCAGGCCCAGGTAGGAGTTGTTGACGAGGACGTGCACGTACGGGATCTTGTGCTGCGCGCCGACTGCCAGCTCCTCCAGCATGAACTGGAAGTCGTAGTCGCCGGAGAGGGCGACCACGGAGGCCTCGGGGTCGGCCCTGGCCACGCCCAGCGCGGCCGGGACCGTCCAGCCGAGGGGTCCCGCCTGGCCGCAGTTGATCCAGTGCCGCGGCCTGAAGACGTGCAGCATCTGGGCGCCGGCGATCTGCGAGAGGCCGATCGTGGAGACGTACCGGGTCTCCGGACCGAACGCCTTGTTCATCTCCTCGTAGACGCGCTGCGGTTTGATCGGGATGTCGTCGAAGTGGGTACGGCGCTGGAGGGTCGCCTTCTTCTCCTGGGCCGCGGCGGCCCACTCGCCGCGGTCGGGGAGCCTGCCCGCCGCCTTCAGCTCCCGCGCCACCTCCACGAAGAGCTTCAGCGCCGCCCCGGCGTCGGAGGCGATGCCGTAGTCGGGGGCGAAGATCCTGCCGATCTGGGTGGGCTCGATGTCGACGTGCACGAACGTGCGGCCGGCCGTGTAGACGTCCAGCTTGCCGGTGTGGCGGTTGGCCCAGCGGTTGCCGATGCCGAGGACGAAGTCGGACTCCAGGAAGGTCGCGTTGCCGTAGCGGTGGGAGGTCTGCAGGCCCACCATGCCGGCGTTCAGTTCGTGGTCGTCTGGGAGCACGCCCCACCCCATGAGCGTGGGGACGACCGGGGTTCCGGTCAACTCCGCGAATTCCACCAGCAGTCCGGCGGCGTCCGCGTTGATGACTCCGCCGCCCGCGACGATCAGCGGCCGCTCGGACGCGTTCAGCAGGCCGATCGCCTTCTCGGCCTGGGCGCGGGTCGCGGCCGGCCGGTAGACCGGGAGCGGCTCGTAGGTCTCCGGGTCGAACTCGATCTCGGTGAGCTGGACGTCGATCGGCAGGTCGATCAGGACCGGGCCGGGGCGGCCGGAGCGCATCAGGTGGAAGGCCTGCTGGAAGACGCCGGGGACCTGGGCCGCCTCCAGTACGGTGACCGCCATCTTCGTCACCGGCCGCGCGATCGAGGCGATGTCGACGGCCTGGAAGTCCTCCTTGTGGAGCACCGTGGTCGGTGCCTGGCCGGTGATGCAGAGGATCGGGACGGAGTCGCCGGTGGCCGAGTACAGCCCGGTGATCATGTCCGTGCCGGCCGGACCGGACGTACCGATGCAGACGCCGATGTTGCCGGGGCGGGTCCGGGTGTACCCCTCGGCCATGTGCGAGGCGCCCTCGACATGGCGGGCAAGGGTGTGGTCGATGCCTCCGGAGGCCTTGAGCGCCGCGTAGAACGGGTTGATCGCCGCGCCCGGCACCCCGAACGCGGCGCTGACGCCTTCGCGCTTGAGGATCTCGACTGCCGCGCGGGCAGAGGTCATTCGAGCCATGGAGTACTCCAGCTTCGGCTGTCGGATGCCTGCTCCCGTCGCGCCCCGCGGTGAGCATAATTCCGTATTACGGAAACTAAATTCTACTATCTGAAATCAATGTAGGGGTGGCGACGAACCTCGTCAAGGGACGGACAACCGGGCCCCGGCGGGAGCACCATGGGACGGCCGAACCGACGCGACGCCTGGGGTGGGGCCATGTCCGAGAGCGTGCCGCTGCGCTGTCCGGCCTGCCGGCGAGAGCACCGCTACACCGCGCCGTCCTACCCCTGCGCCTGCGGTGCCCCGGTCACCCCCTCCCTCGACGGCAGGACCGCGCCGGTGCCGGTCGCGCACCGGGCCTGGGACGAGGAGTGGGTGACGGTGAGCTGCGGCTCCTGCGGCCGCCGGGACCAGTGGCCGCAGCCCGAGCTGGGCTGCGGCTGCGGGGCGGTACTGCGCGTGCCGATCGCCGGGACCGAGTCCGCGCCCGCGTCGGCCCCGGAGCCGCGGTCACCCTTCCGGCCGGTCACGATCCGGACCGCCCGGGACGCGGTCACCGCCGCCGCGCTCTACCTGCGCTGGCTCGGCTACCCGGACATACGCCGTGCCGACCAGCGGCCGCCCTCCGGCGTCGGTCTGGCCGCGCGCGGCCTGGTCGCCCAGGTGGACCCGACCGTGCGGCCGGCCTCGCTGCGGGACGTGGAGTGCCTGTGGCTGGCGGCGATGACGGAGGACTCGCGCTGTGTCTACTTCTCCCTCGCGGGATACGCCGAGGACGCCCGTGACCGGGCCGACACGCTGGGGATACCGCTGTTCGTCCTGGACCTCACGGGGACACCGCAGCCGGTCAACGAACTCGCCGCCGGCCTGAACGCGTCGGGCGCCGGCTGAGACCCCTGGTCCCGGCCGGCGCCCGGCGCACGACGGGGCTCAGCCCGCGTACGCCGCCCTCAGCTCGATCTTCCGCACCTTCCCCGACACCGTCATCGGGAAGCTCTCCAGGATCTGGATCCGGCTCGGCGCCTTGTAGTGGGCCAGGCGGCCCGCGCAGAAGGCGCGCAGGTCCTCCAGGGTCGGCGGGTCGGCCGGGTCGTGCGGGATGACGCAGGCCAGGACCTCCTCGCCGTAGCGCTCGTGCGGCACCCCGACCACCTGGACGTCACGGACCTTGGGGTGGGCGTAGAGGAACTCCTCGATCTCACGCGGGTAGACGTTCTCGCCACCCCGGATGATCATGTCCTTGATCCGGCCCACGATCTCGACGTACCCGTCGTCACGCATCATCGCCAGGTCGCCGGTGTGCATCCAGCGCCCGGGGTCGACGGCCTCGGCGGTCTTCTCGGGCTCGTTCCAGTAGCCGAGCATCACGCTGTAGCCCCGGGTGCACAACTCGCCCGCCGTGCCCCGGGGCCGGGTGACCCCGGTGGCCGGGTCGACGATCTTGACCTCCAGGTGCGGCAGCACCCGGCCGACCGTGCCCGTGCGGTGTTCCAGGTCGTCCTCGATCCGGGTCTGGAGCGAGACCGGGGACGTCTCCGTCATCCCGTAGCAGATGGAGACCTCCGCCATGTGCATCTCGGCGACCACCCGCTTCATCACCTCCACCGGGCAGGGCGAGCCCGCCATGATGCCGGTGCGCAGCGTGGAGAGGTCGTAGGAGGCGAAGTCGGGCAGGTTCAACTCCGCGATGAACATGGTCGGTACGCCGTAGAGCGAGGTGCAGCGCTCCCGCCGGACCGCCTCCAGGGTGGCCTTCGGCTCGAAGGACGGGGCCGGGATCACGATGCAGGCCCCGTGCGAGGTGGCGGCCAGGTTGCCCATCACCATGCCGAAGCAGTGGTAGAAGGGCACCGGGACGCAGATCCGGTCCTGCTCGGTGTAGGTGACCAGCTCCCCCACGAAGTAGCCGTTGTTCAGGATGTTGTGGTGGGAGAGGGTGGCGCCTTTCGGGAAGCCGGTGGTCCCCGAGGTGTACTGGATGTTGATGGGGTCGTCGCAGGACAGTTCCGCTGCCCTGGCGGCCAGTTCGGCGCCCCGCTCGGCCGATCCCCGGGCGACCAGCGCGTCCCAGCTCGGATCCCCGATGTACACGGTCTCCCGCAGCTGCGGGCACCTGCCCCGCACCTCCTCCACCATCGCCCGGTAGTCGCTGCCCTTGTGGCTGAGGGAGGCGAACAGCAGCGAGATCCCCGCCTGGTTGAGGACGTACTCGACCTCGTGGGTGCGGTAGGCCGGGTTGATGTTGACCATGATCGCGCCGATGCGGGCGGTGGCGTACTGCACCAGCATCCACTCGGCGCAGTTGACCGCCCAGATGCCCACCCGGTCGCCCTTGGCGACGCCGCTCGCCAGCAGTGCGCACGCCAGCTCGTCGACGTCGGCGCCGAATCGGCGGTAGGTCCAGCGGCGCCCGGACGGGACGTCGACGAGCGCATCGTGGTCCGGCCAGGCCGCGACGGCCCGGTCGAGGTTGGCGCCGATGGTGTCGCCGAGCAGCACGGTCCCGCTCGTGCCGTGGGTGTACGAGATGCTCACCGGAAGTCCTCCTCGCGGTACTCGTCCGGCGCCCCGGCGGCCGTGGCCTCGCGCAGCTCGATCCGGCGGATCTTGCCGGAGACGGTCTTGGGCAGCGCCCCGAACTCCAGCCTGCGGACCCGCTTGTAGGGTGCCAGGACCTGACGGGAGTGCTCGAACAGCATCTTCGCGGTGCCCGGGCCCGGCTCCCAGCCCGCCGCCAGCACGACGTACGCCTTGGGCACCGCGAGCCGCAGCTCGTCCGGCGCCGGGACGACGGCCGCCTCGGCCACGGCCTCGTGCTCCAGGAGCGCGCTCTCCAGCTCGAACGGGCTGATCTTGTAGTCGGACGCCTTGAACACGTCGTCCGCGCGGCCCACGTAGGTGATGTAACCGTCCTCGTCCCGGGAGCCGATGTCACCGGTGCGGTAGTAGCCGCCGGCCATCGCCTCCGCGGTACGGTCCGCGTCCCCGTGGTATCCGGTCATCAGGCCCACCGGCCGCGCCGCCAGGTCGAGGGCGATCTCGCCCTCCGCCGCCCCGGGCGCGCCCGACACCGGATCGAGCAGTTCGACGCGGTAGCCCGGGCTCGGACGGCCCATCGAGCCGGTCTTCAGCGGCTGTCCGGGGCTGTTGGAGACCTGGACGGCCGTCTCGGTCTGGCCGAACCCGTCCCGGACGGTGGTGTTCCAGGCCCGCCGGACCTGCTCGATCACCTCGGGGTTGAGCGGCTCGCCGGCCGCCACCACCTCACGGGGCGGGGTACCCAGCTGGGTCAGGTCGGCCTGGATCAGCATCCGCCACACCGTCGGCGGAGCGCAGAAGGAGGTGATCCCGTGCCGGTCCATCTCGGCCATCAGCCGGCCCGCGTCGAACCGGCTGTAGTTGTGGATGAAGACGGTCGCCTCCGCGTTCCACGGCGCGAACAGGTTCGACCAGGCGTGCTTGGCCCAGCCCGGCGAGGAGATGTTCAGGTGGACGTCGCCCGGCCTGAGACCGATCCAGTACATGGTGGCCAGGTGCCCGATGGGGTACGAGGTGTGGGTGTGCTCGACCAGCTTGGGCCGGGCGGTGGTGCCCGAGGTGAAGTAGAGCATCAGCGGGTCGTCGGCGAGCGTCGGCCCGTCCGGCAGGAACCCGGCGTCCGCCGCGTAGGCGTCCTCGTAGGCCTCCCAGCCCTCGGCCATCCCGCCCACCGCGATCCGGGTGTACGTCCCCGCGACCTCCGCGAACTTGACGGCGTCCCCGGCGCGCGCGATCACGTGCTTCACCCGGCCCCGGTCGACGCGGTCGCACAGGTCGGCCGGGCCGAGCAGCGGGGTCGCCGGGATGACGACGGCGCGCAGCTTCATCGCGGCCAGCGCGGTCTCCCACAGCTCGGCCTGGTTGCCGAGCATGACGAGGATGCGGTCCTCCGGCTCGACGCCCCGCGCCCGCAGATGGCCCGCGACCCGGTCGGAGCGCTCGGACAACTCGGCGAAGGACAGCTTCGTCTCGGTGCCGTCCTCCTCGACGATGTGCAGGGCGGTGCGGTCGTTGCCCTCGGCGATGACGTCGAACCAGTCGAGCGCCCAGTTGAAGTGGTCGGGACGCGGCCACACGAACCCCTCGTAGGCGGCGGCATAGTCCGTACGGTGTTCCAGCAGGAAGTCCCGCGCCCTGCGGAAGTCCTCCGTCGCACTCGTCATTCGCGTCTCCTTCGGTACCGGACCATTGCCGGGCGGCTCTCTGGCATCGTGTAATCCGTGATGCAGGTCTCACTACCCCCGTACGGGGGTGTGAACAGCACGGGGCCGGGGTCGAAGGGCAGGACAGGTGGCAGCAGAGGTCGCCGGGGCGGTGGAGATTCGCGGTGCGCTGGCCAGACTCCGGCGCGCCACCGGGCTCCCGGTCGCCTTCGGCGGTCTGGTCGACGCCGACCGGCCACAGGTCCGGATCAGCGAGCTGAGCGGCGCCAACACGGCCGCTCTGCGCTCGCTCGCGGTCACCTCCGGCAACGGCCTGGGCGGCAGGGCCGTCATGCTGGCCCGCCCGTGCGCGGTCACCGACTACTCGCTCTCGAGGCAGATCAGCCACGAGTACGACATCCCGGTGGCGGCCGAGGGCATCCGCTCGGTCCTCGCGGTGCCCGTGGTGGTACGGCGCCGGGTGCGGGGCGTGCTCTACGGCGCGCTGCGCACCGCCGAGCCGCTGGGCGACCGCACGCTGGGCGCGGCGGTGGCGGCGGCGCGGGACGTGGAGCAGGCCCTGGTCGTACGGGACGAGGCACGCGGCCTGCTGGCGGCGGCGCGGCCGGAGCCCGCCGCCGCACCGGATCCGGGGGCCGCCTGGGAGCAGGTGCGGGAGGCGCATGCGGCGCTGCGGGCGCTTGCCCCGCGGATCTCCGACCCCGCTCTGCGTGCCGAACTGCTGGCCGCCTGCGGGCTGCTGGCCGCCCCGGCGCCCGCGGCCGCAAGGGTGCTGGCGCCCCGGGAGCTGGATGTGCTGGCCTGGGTGGCGGCCGGCGCCACCAACGCGATGGTGGCCGAGCGGCTCGGACTGCGGCCCGAGACGGTCAAGGCGTATCTGCGCTCGGCGATGCGGAAACTGGGTGCGCACACCCGGGGGGAGGCGGTGTCGGCGGCTCGTCGGACGGGGTTGTTGCCGTAGCAGAGGGAACCCGATCCATTCATGCATGCGTGCTTTGAATTACCTGATGCAAGGCCGCTGTTATTTCCCTCACCATGCCGTTCGACCGGATTTCAGGGTTCGTTGCCTAGAATTTGGCCCGAACACGACACACGAGGGGAGCGGTGACCGTGCGACGGGACTTCCAGGAGCCTGCCCGATGCCGCCCCGACCTGCTCATCGGCCGGGCGGAGCTGCTGTCGGCCGCCCGTGAACAGCTCGCCTCGGGCGGCAGTGTGCTCCTGCACGGGCCGGCCGGAATAGGGAAATCGACCGTCCTGCGGGCTTTGGAGACCGAATACTCCGGCGCCGCCCGCACCGTGTTGCGCTGCTCGGCCACCGAGTCCGAATCCCATCTTCCGTTCCTGGCCCTCGCCGACCTCCTCGGACTGGTCCTCGACGAGGTCGCGCCCCGGCTGCCCGGCGCCCAGCGCACCGCCCTGGAGTCGGCACTCACCGGCCGCGGCGAGTCCACCCTCCAGCGCGACGGCCTCGCCCTGCGCCTCGCGGTGCTCTCCGCGCTGCGCGCGCTGGCCGCCGAGGGCCCCGTACTGATCGTCGCGGACGACCTCCAGTGGCTGGATCCGGCCAGTGCCGAACTCCTCGGCTTCGCCGCCCGCCGCCTCGGCGGCACCCCGGTCCAACTGCTGTGCGCGGTCCGCACGGAGGGCCAGGAGTACGACCGTCACCTACGCGCGTCACCCCCGGACACGGTCGCCGTACGCCTCGGCCCGCTCACCCGCGCGCAGGTCGCCGACCTCCTCGACCACCGCGGCCACGCCGCGCTCCCCCGGGCCGCCGTCCGGGAGATCCACCGCACCAGCGGCGGCAACCCGCTGTTCGCGCTGGAGCTCGGCCGCGCCCTCGCCGAGAACCCCACCCCGCCCCGGCCCGGCGAGCCGCTGCCGGTGCCGACCTCGCTGCGCGCCCTGGTCCTGACCCGGCTGGACATGCTCTCGGTGGAGGCCCGCCGCACCCTCCTGGTGGCCAGCGCCGGCGCCCGGCCCACGCACGCCCTGCTGCACGCGGCCGGCCGGGAGAACGCCGAGGCCGAATGTGCCCAGGCGGCCGAACTCGGCCTGCTGGCCACCGAACCGGAGGGCCCGGCCGTACGCTTCGCGCACCCCCTCATCTCCGCCGCGCTGTACGCCGAGGCGCCCGCCCAGGAGCGGCGGGCCGCGCACGCGGCGCTGTCCACCGCGGCCTCCGACCCGATCGAGCGGGCCCGGCACCTGGCCCTGGCCGCCACCGGCACCG
This sequence comes from Streptomyces sp. NPDC026515, assembly GCF_055567595.1. Lineage (NCBI taxonomy): Bacteria > Bacillati > Actinomycetota > Actinomycetes > Kitasatosporales > Streptomycetaceae > Streptomyces > Streptomyces sp. NPDC026515. Next base: position 655,877 of record NZ_JBVHQD010000001.1, on the reverse strand, counting down.
ACCCGGAGGTGGCCGCCCGGCTCGCCGAGGCCGCCTCCCAGGCCCGCGACCGGGGCGCGCCCTCGGTGGCCGCGCAGCTCGGCCTGCTCGCCGCCCGGCACACCCCCGGTGACAACAGACCCGGCCCGGACGAGCGCCGGCTGCGGGCCGCCGAGGACGCGATCAGCGCCGGCGAGGTGGACCTCGCCCAGGACATCGCCCGCGAGGTGCTCACCCGGGCGACCCGGCCCGTCGACCGGGTACGGGCCTGGATCCTGGTGATCGACTCCGCCGGCCACACCATGACCGAGGTCGACGCGGCCTTCCCGCACGCCCTCGCCGACGCCGGCGACGACCCCCGGCTGCTCGGCAAGGTCCACTACCAGCTGGCCTGGCGTGCCCTGATCGTCGAGGGCGACTTCACCGAGGCCCGGCGGGCGGCCGCGCACTCCGCCGAACTGGCGGCGCGCGGCGAGGACCGCCGCACCGAGCTGCTCGCGCTCTCCCTCCAGGCCCAGGTCGAGACCCTGATGGGCCATCCGGGGGCGCCGGCCACCATCAAGCGCGCACTGCGGGAGCCTCAGGACCCCGGTGTGTCGTGCCACCACAACGGGGCCGGCAGCGCCCGGTTCCGCTGGCTGGTGATGGGCGACCAGCTGGCCGAGGCGCGGGCCACGGTCACCGCGCTGCTGCGGGAGGTCCGGCGGCGCGGCCAGGTGGAGAGCGAGGTGCACTTCCTGCGCGGGCTCGCCGAGACCGAACTGCGCTCCGGGCACTGCGGCCGGGCGCTCGACCTGGCCCGCGAGGGCCTGCACCTGGCCCACGACAGCGGGATCGGCGAGACCGCCTCCGCGATGCTCACCTCACTGGCCGAGTCCTCCGGCGGTGACGTGGACCGGGGGCTCGCGCTGGCCCGGGAGGCGGTGGACCACGCCGAGCAGGACGGCGACACCATGTACCTGTCCCGGGCTCTCGGCGCCCTCGGGTACGCCCAGTTGGTGGCGGGCGATCCGGCGGGCACCGTGCGCTCGCTGCGCCGGGTGCGGGAGCTGGAGCAGAGCCTCGGCATCACCGACCCGGCCCGCGGCCGCTGGCAGGGCGACCTGGCCGAGGCGCTGGTCCGGGTGGGTGAGACGGCCGAGGCGCAGGACGTCATCGACGTCACCCGGGAGCACGCGCTCAGGCTCGGCCGGGAGAGTGTCCTCGCCGCGCTCGACCGGGCCGAGGCGCTGGTCCGGGCGGCCCACGGGGAGCACGAGGCGGCCGTCGCCCAGCTGACCTCGGCTCAGGACCGGTTCGCCAAACTGGGCTACGGCCTGGAGGAGGCCCGCGCCGCGTTCGCCCTGGCCTCGCTGCGCGAGCGGCGCTCCCCCACGGCCTACGACGAGGCCACCCGGCTGTTCCGCCGGTGCCGGGCGCTGCCGTGGCTGCGCCAGGTGGACGAGGCCGTGTCGGCCCCGGAGCCGCCGGTCGAGGCGCCCGCCGCGCTCGACGCCCTGGACGGGCTGGCCGCGATGGAGCGTCAGGTCGCCGCGTTGGTCATGGAGGGCGCCACCAACCGGGAGATCGCCGCCCGGCTGTTCATCAGCGTCAAGACGGTGGAGGCGACCCTGACCCGGGTCTACCGCAAGCTGGGCATACGATCGCGGGTGGACATAGTCCGTTTGGCCGCGGGGCGGCGCGCGAAGTGAGAGCGCTCCCGGTTAACTGAGGCGGACCGAGGGTTTTCCCTCCCCCATCCCCCTAGGGGGTTCCCTCATTGGGAGGGTGGGGTTCCGCGCTCTAGCTTATGGATGTGCCGCTCGCCCGGGCATACGGGGGCCGGTCCCGCGACCCCCGTGCACCCCCCACGCCCGCGCGACCCCCCACCGGCAACCCCCACTGAGGAGACTCATGTTCGGGCTCAACCGCGCCAGACAGACCGCCGCCCTCGTGGTGGCGACGGCTGCCGCCGCAGCGACCGTGCTGATCGCGTCCCCCACCGCGTCAGCCGCCCCCCAGCCGATCGTCGGCGGCACGACGACCACGACCACGGCGTACCCGTTCATGATGCAGATCACGGACGCGTCGGGCAGCCAGTTCTGCGGCGGCACCCTGGTGTCGGCCACCAAGGTGGTGACCGCGGCGCACTGCATGGAGGGCGAGACCACCAGCAGCGTCCGCGTGGTCGGCGGCCGGACGAACCTGGACGGCACCAACGGCACGGTGAGCCGGGTCAGCAAGATCTGGATCAACCCGGACTACACGGACGCCACCAACGGCGACGACGTGTCGGTCCTCACCCTCTCGACGGCGATGACGTACACCCCGGCGTCGTACGTCAGCTCCTCCCAGACCGGCCTGTACTCGGCCGGCACCACGGCCCGCATCCTCGGCTGGGGCACCACCTCGGAGAACGGCAGCTCCTCCAACCAGCTGCGGACCACGACCGTCCCGATCGTGTCCGACTCCAGCTGCAAGAGCTCCTACGGTTCGGACTTCGTCCAGACCGACATGGTTTGCGCCGGATACACGTCCGGTGGCGTAGACACCTGCCAGGGCGACAGCGGCGGTCCCCTGCTCATCGGGGGCGTCCTGGCAGGGATCACTTCCTGGGGAGAGGGGTGCGCGGAGGCCGGTTACCCGGGTGTCTACACCCGGCTGACCACCTTCTCGAACCTGGTGACCGCGCAGGTCAACTCGTAACCGGAGGCTTCCCGGGCATCGCCCGGGTGAGTGACCGGGGGGCGTTGCGGGCTACCACGAGCAGCCCGCAGCGCCCCCTATCCATGTCCCGCCCGCGTTCGGCCGGTCTCCGGACGCCGCGTTCTCAGGCCGCCCCGTTCGAACGGTCACCGGCCGGCCGCGGGCAGGACGGTCCCGAACCGGATGTCGTACGACGCACCCGGGTACAAGCTGGCCAGCATCCGCTCGCCCTCCGCCAGCACGGCCGCCCGCCGGCCCCGGCTCAGCCGGCCGAACGGCTCGACGACCAGGGTGTCGTCCACCGTCTTCCACACGCCCGCCACGAAGCCGTCGACGAGCAGGGTGCGGTGCGGCTGACCGCCCTGCCACAGGCGGCCCCGGTGCTCGGGCGGGATGACCCGGGTGCGGTCGGCGTGCGAGAGGAGCAGGTTGTCGTACTCGGGGAGGAAGCGCGGCGGGGCCGGGGTCCGGGGGTCGGGGCGGGGCGCGTCGGGCAGGTCGAAGAGTTCGGCACCGTGCTCGTCCCGGAAGGCGACGAGGCGGGGCCGGAGCCGCTCGAAGACCTCACGCAGCCGGGTGAGTCCGGCCCAGGTCTGCATGTCCTTGACGGAGGCGGGGCCGAAGGCGGCGAGATAGCGCAGCACGGTCTCGTCCGGCGCCGGGGCCGGGGCGGTGGGGCGTCCCAGCCAGTGCTCGGCGGTGGTCAGGGCGACCCGCCCGGACCGGCCCCACAGACCGCGCGGCGGAACCTGGACGAGGGGCAGGGTGCAGCGGGCGGCGAGGGCCAGGGACTGCGGGTCGGCGCCGGGCCATTCCGCGAGGAGGGCCTGGCGCAGCTCGGCCATGGTGCGCGGCTCGGCCTCGACCAGGTCGCGGGCGAGTGCGGCAAGCCGGTCGAGGTCGACGCCCGCGAGGCCCTTGCGGAAGGCGGTCAGCTCACGGGTGCGGGCGGGCTGGACGAGCGGGCGCAGGGTGCGGGCGTCGTCGGCGGTGTGGGTGTGGATGGTCGACCGCAGGGTGACGATGCGGACGACCTCACGGTCCGTCATCAGCCGTGAGAGCCGCTCGGGGTCGAAGCCGTCGAGGCGGGCGGCGAGGGCATGGTACGGCGGCTTCACGTTCTGCGCCTGGAGGCCGACGAGGTGCGCCACGGCGTCCTCGACCGAGCGGGACGACCGGCGCAGCAGCAGCTGGCGGTCGAGGGTGGCGCGGTTGAGGGCGCGGGTACCGAGGACCGGGCGGGGCGACGTCTTCGTCATGACACGCACGCTAGCGTCCGTCGCGGACAGATCCTGTCCTCATTCGGCACCGCATCCCGTACTTGCCCGCTCCCTTCCCGTCCGGCCACGCCCCATCACTACAATCACCTGGATCACGCCGACGCAGTCCCATCGAGAGGCGGCCGCGATGTCCGAGCGACGCCCCAGTCCGGCCTCGAAGAACTCCGGGAACGGCAGGAACGGCCGGAGCACCAGGAGGTCCGTCTGGCGCCGCGCCCTGCCGCCGGACCACGACACGGCCGAACTCCCGGAGCCGGGTTCCGCGGCGACGGAACCGGGTGAACCACCGAGCGTGGTGGAGGCGGCGCTCTACCGGGACGGGGTGCGGGTGTCGACGCCGGCGACCCTCGCACAGACGTACCGCGAACTGCGCGACCAGGCCTCGGTGATGGCGTGGATCGGCCTGGGCCGCCCCACCTCGGACGAACTCCTCTCGCTGGCCGCCGAGTTCGATCTGCACCCGCTCGCGGTCGAGGACGCGATGGAGGCACATCAGCGTCCGAAGCTGGAGCGGTACGGCGACACGCTGTTCGTGGTCCTGCGTGCCGCCCGCTACCTGGACGCGCCGGAGGAGGTCGACTTCGCCGAGCTGCACGTCTTCGTGGGCCCGGACTTCGTGATCACGGTGCGGCACGGCGCGGCACCGGACCTCTCGGCGGTCCGCCTCCGCATGGAGGACAGCCCCGACCTGCTCAAACTCGGCCCCGAGGCGGTCCTGTACGCCATCCTCGACGCGGTGGTGGACGGCTACGCCCCGGTCGTGGAGGGCGTCCAGAACGACATCGACGAGATCGAGACGGAGGTCTTCCGCGGCGACCCGGAGGTCTCCCGCCGCATCTACGAACTCTCCCGCGAGATGGTCGAGTTCCAGCGTGCCACCCGCCCCCTGGTCGGCATGCTGCACAGCCTGATCGCCGGCTTCGCCAAGTACGACACGGACGAGGAACTCCAGCGCTATCTGCGCGACGTCGCCGACCACGTCACCCACATCAGCGAACGCGTCGACGGCTTCCGCCAGGCCCTCACGGAGATCCTCACGGTCAACGCGACCCTGGTCACCCAGCAACAGAACGCGGAGATGCGCGCGTTGGCGGAGGCGGGCTTCGAACAGAACGAGGAGATCAAGAAGATCTCTTCATGGGCGGCCATTCTGTTCGCGCCCACGCTGGTCGGGACGATCTACGGCATGAACTTCCGGGAGATGCCGGAGTTGCACTGGGTGTTGGGATACCCCTTCGCAATCATCCTGATGGCGATCGTATGCACCAGTTTGTACTTCATTTTCAAACGGAAAGACTGGCTCTGAGTAACTGATCACCCAGGGCCTGCGTCAGGGCGTCACCGGGGCGTCCGCGACCGCCTTCAGCGCCGTCCGGAGCCGCTGGGGAGAATCTGGGGAGAATGAAACGCGCATCGCTTCGGCTGACACTCCCCAGCCTCAGATCCACTCGCTCCGACTGAGGATTCCTCGCCGCCGCCACAAGGTGCCCGTTGGACACGGAGGGTAAGCAGTCCCAGGCCTGAGAGGCGTCCGGGGAAATTCGGTCGAGAAGGTCGCGGTGGGTTGCGACTCTGGCCCGATGCTGTTCAAGCTGACCGGATCCCGATGTTGGGGCAAGACGACACTCGACCGGTCGGCGGCCGACCGGCTCCAGCAGATCGCCATACACGACTCCGACAGATGTGGCGCTATGACCCCGATCAGGTAACGACGCCGCAGTCCTTGGCATCTTGCCGCCGCATCACCGGTGGCTCCCCGCAGACCCGGGGGCGGATCCCGGGTACGGCCGATAGGAGCCCCGGTCTCCGCGCCGACGCCCCGCGAGGAATCCGGGCCAGCTCGCCGTGCTGTTGTGGGCCGGTGCCGTCGTGGAAACCTGGTGTCCGGCCGGACGCTCGCCGCTACATAGGTGTACGGCAATTCCGCCCCGGCCGGCCGCCGGACCTGCCCGCACCACACGGGCCCTGACAGAACAGCGAGCAGCTGGTGCAAAGCCTCGAAGAACGCATTGCCCGTGTTTGGCACCAGGAGGTCCGGCCGCTGGTCGACGACGCCTTTCGCTGCCACAGCACCGGTACCCCCCGGGCCGCCATCGTGGCGACCTGGACGGCCGTCTGCACCGACATCATCCACAAGCTCTACCAGCTTGCCGAGGATGGCGACGGCAAGGCTGCCGACATCGTCGCGAAACTCAACGAGGCCCGGGGAAAGCTTGATAGTGCAGCGATCAAGATCGTGGAGGACGTGGAGAAGAGGCTTTTGGAGGACGCGCTTGATCTGGAGCTGATCGACGGGATCGAGCACCGGCAGCTGCTGCGTCTGAAGGAGGATCGTAACCTCTGCGCACACCCCTCCCTCAGGTCGCTCGGCGACGTCTTCGCCCCGACCGGCGACTACGCACGGGCCCACCTCGTGGCCGCGCTGGACGCCCTGCTGGTGCACCCGCCCACCCAGGGGCGCAAAGCGGTCGACCGGTATATCGCCCACGTGGACGACCCCTCCTTCGTCGGCCACGCCGACTACCTGGTGCAGATGTTCGCCCAGCGGGTGAAGTCCAGCGCCTGGAAGCAGATCGTTGCCATAGCGGCCAAGCACGCCATGCTCGAACTGCCAGTGCCCGAGACCAGCAGCATCGCCTCGAACGTGGCCGCAGACCGGCACGCTCTCTGCCTGATTGCCTTCGCCCAGCACGACCGCGACGCCGTGCGGGAGGCCGTGACCAAAACCATGGCCAAGTTCAACGAGCTTCCCATGGAGCGGCAGCTGAAGGGGCTTACGCGCCTAAGCGAGTTCGACGTCTTCACCGACGCCCTCGACGCGACGGTGTGCCAGCAGATCGGCACCTACGTTGACCAGCTTCAGTACCCGCCAGCCGGCACGGGGGCCCGCCGGGTGATCGACGTGATCGCGTTGGCTGGCAGCGACGCCATACGGGCCCGCATCCCTGCCCTGGCCAGGAAATTCACCGAGTTCGATCCGTACCAGCAGGCCGACGTCATCGCCGCGAATCCCTCCGCCTACTTCACCGACGTCGTGGCGGAAATCCTGGCCGCGGCCGGCAACTACCGCGCCGGTGAACACTTCGGCGAGAGTGTGGTGATCCGGCTGGCCGGCTTCATCCGGCCGGAGCAGTTGGCGGGAATCCTGGCCGCCTGGGCTGAGAACCAGGAGTGCCGTGCCGCAGCGAAGATGCCCGACCTCGCGGCGCTCTTCTGGACGCGGGCCCCGCAGCTTCACGGTCTCGGAGCGTGGACGGAGTTCATCAAGCGGGTGCGGGAGCTCGCGGAGACGGACTGGTACCGGTACGACGAGCTGGCCGCCTGTATCGGCTACCCGGAGGCCACCGCTTCGTAGGGTCTGGGGGTTGCTACCGGTAGGGTCGCATGTGCATTTATCGGGTAAGCCCTTGGCTGGTCACCCACCTTCCCGTTGCGCGGAGGTGTGTATGGCTTGGTTCTCTGATGCCGGGTGCCTTGCTCGACGGCGCGGGCGGAGTCGCCCGGACATACGCGTGCCGAAGTCGCCGGCGGTCCGACTAGACCCCGCCCAAGATCGAGGACTTCACCAAACCCAGGTCGAGTTCATCGACTTGGTCTACGACGTCAAGGGCGACACCGAGGAGAAGGTCGGTGAGGTCACCGATCCTGAGCTATTCCCAGGTGAGGGAGCCATCACGGGCCGTAGGCTCACGGACCCAGGGCCGGTCAGTGATGCGGACGCGTGGGCCAGGCCAGGAAACGAGGGGGGGATCAGCGCGGTGGAGCAGGAGCGCGAGCTGTTGGTCGAGTACGGCCACCACAGGCGGGAAAGACGACACGTGCTGGGAGAACTGCGACAGATCGTCGTGTCACTGCTGCACCGGTCCGTCCCACAGACAGCGGTGCAGGAAGTGCTCCTCGGCCGGGGAGGCTGGGGGCAGATCACCTTCGAGTTCGAAGGCCGTGACTATCTCGTCACCTTCACCAACCCCAACCACGAGTCGGATGACTGGGGAGCCTATTTCCGAAACGTTCGAGAATCTCTCGACGACGAACTGCAAGGCCATCGCTGGGTTCATGTGCACTGGCGTACCCAACCGAGCGCGGTCGACGAGCAGATGATCGCTGCGATGCCTGCGTCCGGTGTGCTGGTGGACACCACGTACCTGGAGGCGGCGGTTGCCGGGCTGACTCCCCTGGCCGAACTGATTCGTGACGTCTTCCGCCGACACCGGGCGCATGTGTCCCTGGCCGACATGCTCGCCATTGGCGAACCTTCCGCGGATGCGCGGGCGATGACACCAACTTCTCGGCTGAATTCTCCGGTCCGTGTGGAGGTGCAGACCTGGGGCGGCGCGGCCGCCGAGGTGCTGCTCGTGGGGCAGGCGCAGGAGGCACGGCCGTCAGGGCTGGCGTGGCTGCGAGGCGACACTGTACTGATCACCTGCCCTGACGGTCTGTTGGAGGTCGACGCCGTACGCGGCCACACCCGCTGGCATCTGGCCCTGCCTGGTTGCCATGGAATGCCGCTGGGCCGGAGCAACGGTGAGGTGCTGGTGATGTGCGGCTCTGCCCTGGTGCGCTGGCGCGAGGGGCAGCTCAATGCCGTGGCGGGCGGTTTCGAAGACGGCTCGGTGCTGCTGCGCGGGCCGGAGGGAGAACCGTGGGTACTGTCCGGCTCCGGGGTCACATTCCGCGCGGGCGCGGGGACGCTTGCGCTGACGCGCGCCGGCGAGCGGGTGGGTGACCAGATGCGCTACCCGCTCACTTTCGAGGCGGCGGTGCGCTCGGCTGTGTGGCTGGACCGGCGCAGGTTCTTCCTCGCCGCTTCGGGGCACAGTGCCGTGATTGACCTGGCTCGCACCACCGATGCCGGGCAGCGCGAGGAATGGATCCCTACCCCTGTTCACTTCCCGGCAGATGTGCTGCGTGCCGGTGCGGACAGCGTGTTGAGCGCGTCGCCCGACGGCACCGGCAGCCGCGTCGCTTTGCACCGCACCGAGGTCACCAGTCGGCGAAGCGAGCCGGTGGCAGAGGTCCGGCTGGGCGAGGTCTTCGGGCTCGACCAGCAACCTGGCGGTGGGGTGGCCTATCTGCTCGGCTCGCTGCCGGACAACGACCCGACGCATGTCCGCCCCGCCTTGATGCGCCTCACCGGACTCCACACCCCTGCGGCTTCCCAGGCAGCGTTCCCAACCCTCGCGGCTCCAGCCGTCGACTACGGGATCGTGAGACAGGCGGCCCGGGGTGAGCGCCGCGACTACCGCCTTGACCGGTTGCCGCTCAACAACGACGGTGGCCAGGCCCAAGTCTTCCGAGCCGAGCACAAGTCCTCGGGCACGGTCGTGGCCCTCAAACGTCGCAGGGGCCAGGGCCAGCGGGATGCCCGGCGCATGCGCCGTGAAGTGGAGATCGCCCAGCGACTGGGTGCCAACCTGAATGTGATGCCGGTACTCGACTTCAGCCCTGCCCACGACTGGTTCGTCATGCCACTGGCCGCGGCCACCGTCGAGGACAAGCGGAGAGCACTTCAGGACGCAGAACAACTGCGGGCCCTGGTCGACGCTGTCTCCGCAGGACTGGCCGAGGCGCACCAGCACGGCTGGATCCATCGGGACATCAAACCGTCCAACATCCTGCTACTGGACGGCCGCTGGGTGGTGGCGGACTGGGGCATCGTTCGCCGCCCCCGCGGGCAGACCAGCACCGCAGGCCTCCTGACCCGCGCCGCGATCGGCACCGAGGGGTTCGCCGCGCCGGAGCTTTCCGTCGACGGCCACGACGTGACTCCGGCGAGCGACATCTACAGCCTCGGCCAGCTCATCGGCTGGATTCTCACTGGGACATGGCCGCAGGCCAACAGGCCTCTGCTTCCCGAACCCGGACCGTGGTACGGCGTCGTACGCCAGGCTACGCAACTCGATCCCGCTCGCCGTCCCCAGGACATGACTGCCTTCCTCGATCTGGTCGAACGCGAGACGGATGCCGGTAGCGAGCTGCCCGTCGTGCGCGCCCAGCGCCTGCTGGAGGCCGCGGACAAGAAGAACGACGCCGCCGCGGCCTCCCAGCTGCTCGCCGTGGCCGCCGACCGGCCTGACTCCTACGAGCTGTACCTGGACGTGCTCACCAAGTTGAAGGTGACGACCGCCAGGAAAGCCTTGCTCGACAACCCTGACCAGGCGGCCGCCGTGGTCCAGGCCCTCACTCGGCATGCCGCTGCCGACGACTGGCCCACGTGGCAGGAGTCCGACCGAGCCGTGTGGTGGCTGCTCGATGTCGCCCGCCTCGCAGCACGCGAGAAGAAATGGGATCTGCTCGACACTGCTGTTCAGGGTATGTGCGACTGGGACGGCCGCTTCGACCGGTGGAAGCCGCAGGACGACATCAAGGACTGGATGCGCGAGCTCACGGGACATGCCGCGAGCGTCGTTGCCTCCGCGCTGCGCGCCCAACCGCACGGAGCACGGCACCTTCATGAACTGGCGGACGACCGCCGAGTCGACCAGGCCATCCGAAGCGCCGTCTACACGCCTTGAGCAGCCTGTGCAGGGGCATTGATCGACCACGCCGTGAGTCATTACGGTGTGTGAGTGGATGATGACGAGGGGGATCGTTTCTCGGACGCGATTCGGCTGCTGCTGCTCATCGCGGCAGTGTCCGATCCGTTGAACGAGGCAGAGCAGCAGGCTGCGCCGAAGGATGCGGTGGCTGTGCTGCGCACTGAGGGCCGGCTGCAGAAGCTCGACTTCTGGCTGCGTAACCCGGACTACCTTGCCGATGAGCTTCTCAACGACTACGAGCGCGAGCGCGAGAAGGAAGCCATCAAGTTGCAGATTGCGGGCGACATCCTGGATTCGGACGAGCCGGAGATCTGCTCGATCCCGATGCTGCGCTACCTGTTCGGGGCGTTCGAATACATCGACCAGGCGATGAGCGTCCTGGCCGCGCCTCGGCTGGTGGTGGTTGTTCCGCGGCGCACTTTCGACCGGGTGCTCCAGGACAACTACTACCTCACGGCCAAGGGGCGCGATCTCGCCGCACGGGCAGCGGAACAGTTTCCGGTCCTGGCCTGGTACACCGAGCGCGCCCGCCTCGTCCGGGCGTTGGCCGAGGCCACCGGGCACTCAGCCCTGGCACTGCGCAGACGGCAGTACCTGCAGCGCGACTACGCTCAGACCCCACTGAACGAGGTCATCCCGTCGATTGCCGACCGAGCCCGCACGCGTCTGGCCCGTCTGCGTGCCGAAGCAGAGCAGGGGGATGCTGCGTGACCACAGAGCCTTTGCCCGTGCCGTCCGACGGCGAGCTGTACGAGCGGATCGCCACCCGGGTGCCGTCCGCTGATGTGGGCAGGGTCCGCGAAGCCCTGTCGGCCCACGGCATCCTTCTCACCAGCCCGCTACCGGCGCGACGGCAGCTGGTCGTGCACCGGCTGTACTGCGAGGGCACCAAGACTGATACGGACGACAATGACGGCCCCTTCACCGTCGACATGACGCTGGGACCGGGCCCGTGGGCGATCGCCAGCACCCTCAACAACGTCGGCAAGTCGAGCCTTTTGTGGGCTCTCAGCTACGCCCTGCGCGGGGCCGGCTTCGACGATTTCAAGCGACCGGAGACGGTGGGCTGGTTCTCCTATGTCCGCGCGGACATCAAGGTCGCCGGCGTCGCCGCCTCCATCCGCCTGACCTTCGACAAACCGGACCGTCCCAGTTGCCGGCTCCTGAGTGCCGACACCCTCGATCACCTCATGGACCTCACTGGTTCTCAGGAATCCGGTCCCGGCGTACGCGTGGTCGCAACCGCGGAACCCGACGGCGTCAAAGGGCTCATCGACCGTTTCATGCTCGACCGCCTGGGGCTGCGGCCGCTGCCGCTCTGGACGGCCGAGGCGAACGCTCCGAAGGACGCTGACGGCAACCGCGAGAGCAGAGAGGACGTTCACGGCTGGGCGAGCTATTTCTATGCCGTCGCATTGAACGCAGGAAACTCCAGCATTCTGTTGGGCCCGACGGCGTACAACCAGCTGCCCGTGAAGCTGATGCAGCTCTACCTCGACGTCCCCTACGCATCCGAGCTGACCCAGGTCATCACGGCCCGCAAGAAGGACACCCAGGAGGGCCTCCGTGTTCGGCGCCGGGCACGCGAGGATGCTCAGGCCCGCGAGCAGCAGACTGAGCCGCTACGCCAGGCGCTCAGGGGTGCCGAAGAGAGGGTGGCGGCCCTGGAAGCGGACCAGCCCGATCTGACGGGCCTGCTCGCCGATGTCGATGCCGCCGCCCGCCAGGTCGCCCTCGACCAGGCAGCTCTCCAGGGGGCAGAGGAAGGCCACGCCCTCGCACGCAAGGCACGTTTGAAGGACGAGAAGGCGGTCCGCCGGGCTAAGCAGAGCAGCGCAGCCCGGTTCCTGCTTGGGGCGCTTGAGCCGGAGTCCTGCCCACGGTGCGATCACGAGATCGACGATGCCCGCCGTACTGCGGAAGAGAGCGACCACCGTTGCTCGGTGTGCGCGAGCCCTCTGCCGGAGGTGCGGGACGACCCAGAGGCGCGGACCGCCCTGCTAAGTCGGCTGGAGGAGCGCGTGAATGCCTCCCGTACGGCCGAGGATACGGCTCGGCAAGTCGTGGAGAGCAGTGCCGCCGCCTGCGAAAGCAGCCGTGCCGCCTATGACCTGGTGAACGCCCGCCTTACCGCGGCGCGTTCCGGCAGTTGGTACACCCGTCTTGAATCGGCGCGGGAGTCCGTCTATCAGCTGCGCGGGGCACTAGCAGTCGCCACCGGCAACGGAGCAGGCCTGCCGGAGGTGGTCAGCAACTACGTCACCGCGACGACGGGCCCGGCGGACGTCGAAGACGACTCCGACGACAGCGACGCCATCTTGGAGGCGGCCGGCCAGGTGTTGTCGATGGTGGTCGCCGACCACAGCAAGGCCCTGTTCGCCGACCTGAACATTGAGATCGTCAACATCGCCCACGACCTGGGCGTGGCCAACCTGACCAGCGTCGACCTCAACCTGGCGGGGCACCTCAACGCCCGCAAGACCGGCAAAAAGCACCCCTTCAGCGCATTCAGCCCTACCGACCGCCTGCGCATGCGCATCGCGGCCATCGTCGGCATGATCAAAGTCGGCCGCAAACGGGGCATCATGTCCCACCCCGGTCTGCTGCTCATCGACGCGCCCACGGCCGAGGAGCTCTCCCACGAGAACGCGCGCCGCTGCATCAAGACTCTCTACGAGACCGCGGCAGACGACCCCGGCATCCAGATCGTGATCACGTCGATCGACGACGCAGTTTGGGAGTTCTTCCCCGCGGACCGTACCGTGACCGGTCCTGACAAACGTCATCTTTTCTAGGCCAAGCCACCAAGGGTATCCAGCGACGACGAGGAAGGCGGAAGGCATCGTGCATGTCATTGACGAACGCCTGGCCCAGTGGGCCGCGCAAGCCTCCCGTCCCCAACTGCGCGCCGGTCCGACAGCGGAGGATCTCGGAGGCCTCGACGCCGTTCTCGCCGCTGCGGACCACCTCGCCCAGGGGCCTTTCCTTGCCCACTTGATCCAGGCGACCGCCCACTGTCTTGACGCCTTCGGTGCCGAAGCATGCAAGCCGCTGTACGACGCCGTCCTCAACGGCCTTCGGACGAACGACAACCACGCTGCCTTCGCCAGCGCCACCGACGCCCTCGCGAGTTGCCCGGCCCTGGCACGTGAACTCGGCACTCCACTGGCCCGCGCGCTACTCGCCCGCCTCCAGCAGGCCCAGGACGCCGACGACGACCTCGCCGCGGCTCTCATAGGGGTGGAAGCCGCGGACTGTCTCGTCCAGCTCACATTGGCCGGCGTCACCAAGGCCGCGCGCCTCCTCGGCGCCATGGACGAAGCAACAGAGGACCCGGCTGCACTTCCCGAGGCCATGGCTACCCGTCTGCCGCGCCTCCTGGGCGTCCTCGACGCCCACCATCCAGGCGCCGGCCTCCGCGAAGCCCTCGAACGCTGCCTGATGCTCGACCACACCTGCCGGGACGCAGCCTTCGAACTCGCCCTCGGTGACCTACGCCAGGCTCTCGAACAAGACCAGTACGCGCCGATGACCGAGCAACTCCGCAAGACCCAGGACCGGCTGGCCGAACTGATCACCATCGACCCCGGCCGCCTGGACGCCCAGCTCTACCACGCCGCTATCGGAGCCGTCCTCGGTCTGTCCGCTCCCGACGCACCCACACGCGTCAACACCGCCGCATCCACCCTGCGCGAGACCCTCCCCCTTTACCGGGACTATCGCTACCGCACCCGCACCCCCGCCTGGGCACGACCGCGCCAGGACGACGTGATCGCCTGGTCGGAACTCACCGTCATACTCGACGGCGCCGCGGCACACCTCGCCCATGATGACCCCTGGTACGAAGGCGGACACGGCATCCTCACCGCCCTACTCCGCGCGTACACCGCGCACAACACGGTCGCCGTCCTCACGGACACCCCAGCAGCCGCAGCCGTGGAGACCCTGGTGGCGCCCGTCATCGAGGACGCCTTCCTTCAGCACGAACACCGGCAGCGCTTCCTTGAGCACGCCCTGGCCCATGACGAGGAACTCCGCGACGACCCCGCGGCCCAGCAACTCCACGCCGCTCTCCTTCACCGCACCAAGACCAGTGAGAACTCCACCGGTCAGCAGGCGGGTGATCAGGGAAAAGCACGACGCTGGCAGCGGCTGGCAGACCAACTCAAGGACGAATTTGCCGCATTCGTTGACCAGACGCCGGAGCACGTCCTCGACCGCCTCGAACTAGGCCTGCGTACCCACGACGATGTTATCGCGCCCATCGCCGACCCCAAGTACAGCCGTCTCAGGGCGCAACTCCTCAGACAGCTGAAGAACTCCAGCGACTGGATCACCGGCATCGCCGACGAGTTCACCGCTCTCCTGGAAGCCACGATCCGCTACGCCTACCTCTGCTACGACATCGGCCGGAAGATGGGCGGCTCCTACACCGAGTACCTTCGCAAACGCGATAAAGACGGCAAGAAGCAGAAAGTTGACGAAGCTCTATTCCATCAGCACTACCGGGAAGTGCTGCAGTTCTCGGCGCTCTTCAGCGTGGTCAACTCAGAAGTCATCGACAAGGCAGGCGGAAGAACCGACATTCTCGTCTCCTTCGGCGCCGTGCAATTCAACGTCGAATGCAAGATTGAAGAAGACGACGCGAGTGAAACCGCACTACGTCAATACGTCGCCCAAGCCGCCGAATACCAAAACACCAACGCAGGCTTCGCCATCCTGCTCGCTCTCGACAAAACCGTCGACGCCGAAGGCGCCGTGAACCTCTTCAGTAGCATCTGGATCGAGCCCGTTCAACGTCCCGGTGAAACAGAACCATGCCTCGTCGTCATCATCCGAATCCCTGGAGGGCGCGAAAACCCCAATCTGCTGCGCCCGGGCCCCACGCCGTAGTGGCGCCAGCACGGGCGGACTCCGGCACCGCCATCGGCGACACACCGCTTCACTGGTGAGCCAGCACAGGGCCCAGCCAGACGAGCGGCGGTGGCACAGCCGCAGCCAAGGACACCATGAGGGGAGCGGGAGGTAGGTGCTGGCGTTGCCGGGCATTCTGGTGGTGCGCGTTCTCGCGTTGAGGTGCAGAAGGCCCCGGCCATCCCGCCGGGGCCTTCTGCGTTGTTGGGGGGCTAGCCAATCCTGCGTCCGTACTCCGACGCTGGGCCGCTCGACCTCCTTCTGTTTCCGTGCATAGAGCTGGCTCCCTCCCTCGCCCTGCAGGGAAGGAGCTTCTGAGCCTATTCCGCGTCGGGCGGGGACTGTTCTGTCAGCTCGATCCCGCGAACTCGCTGAAGCCAGCGGACAAGAGCAAACATGGCCGCACCGCAGCCGCCAACCCAGACCCAGCCTTCTGTCAGGAGGGTGTGAACTCCGTCGTGCTTCGCGATGTAGAGCACGAGCAGTGCTGGCGGAAGTCCGATGAACGTTTCTCGGCGGTTCCGCCCGGTCAACATCCAGTCGACGGGACACCACAGGTGGCCGAGGCCATCATGAAGAAAGAAGCGGACAGCAGCAACGAGGCAGCCGAGCGCATATCGCCGCTGCTGCCAGGTTGTGAGGAAGACACCATCCTCAGGTCTGCCGTCGAGGTCAGCCAGCCATGCTGTGCGCATATCGCGTCGGTCTCCGGCGATCCTGGCCGCCAGGAAGGTCCATCGTTCTGCTCGCGGTTCTCGGCGTTGCTGTACGCGAACCAGCCTCACCGGCGAGCTGGACACGCGATGTTCGGCTGGAGCGCCCTCGGCACTCCGCCTCCTCGGCTGCGCCACCTCGTCGAAGATATTTTGTAGGCGCCTCTGCTCGTCGGCTTCGGCCTTGCACCTCTCACAGGTCGCGAGGTGCGCGAGTACGCGATCCCGGCTTTCCGCCCCAAGCTTTCCTTCCACTAGCCCGGCCAGGCGATCGCCAAGGTGGCCTTCCCAACCCCGTTCAGGCGGTACTCCGTAGCTTCCTGACGTCGTCACGCTGCACCGCCGGCCGGACGAAGGCCGAACCGGGCGCGGCGGGCGTTGCGAGCTTCCAGCGCTTCCAGCGCCTGGGCGCGTCCGGTGCCCGTGAACTCGTAGAAGCGTCGGGCCGGACGCCCTGGATGGGCTTCTACCTCGTCCCAGCTCCTGAGCCAGCCACGCCCAAGGAGACGGTCGAGAATCGGGTAGACGGTACCGGGGCCCAGGTCGGCGTCGCGGCAGATACTCAGACCCCACGCAGGAGCGTTGGACTTCGCATCGAGAAGCACCCCCAAGACCGCCATGGTCGGCTTGGTGAGCCTGATATTGGTCATGCCCAAAGGAAACCATGTATCGAGTACGAGCAACAAGCGTATATCGAGTACGACTCACACCTGCTCAACCCTTGGCAGCAACCGCCAGTGATCATCTGATCGACCGGAGACCCTTCGCCAGCACGCCCCACCGACAACGCGCGGAGCCATTCTCTGGGGAGTACGAGCGACTCTGGGGAGCGCCTGAGGAGAATCGACTGCATGACCGGGCACGCGCGAGAAGGGCCCTGAAAGCCGTGGGATCGACCTGCTGCTGACGGGACAGTCCCCGCTGGGTGAACTCCTGGCCGTTCCCTCCGCGCCTCTGCTGGACGAGATCGCGATCTGTCTGATCGACGCGACGTCGCCGACGAAGCCCGGCGCGACCGGCTCGCCGTACGTGACGCCGGCAGATGGGCTGCCGACGCCGTCGATACCTTCCTCGGCCGAGCCGCCTGGCACCGCAGACATGCCCACGCCCCCCGCCATCGGCCGGACGTTGTCACGAACGGCAGCTGGCCGGAGATGGTCTGGCGCCGCTGGACGAGGTAGACCGCCGAGGACCCACAATGGTGCACCACCTGCTCGACACCACCGGCCAGCCCCTCGGGAAGTCCGTCGACCAGGTACAACGGTGGGTGACCGAACAACGCGACGCACACCGCACCGGCCAGCTGCCCCTGAGACACGGCTCGCCGGACAAGCCGCCCCTCCCCACTAACCGACAAATGTCACCATCTGACCGGCTAAAACCCAAGGGGGGCGCAGCGGTGCTGCGCCCCCCTCTGCTCAGGGCCTTGGTGGCTCGTCGTGTCCTCTATGCGGCCACGGCGGCTTGGGAAGTCCGGACGAGCAGCGAGTCGATGGCACTGCGTCCCTTCCCGCCTGCCTCGGGCATGAAGTGGGCGTAGTAGTCCAGCGTGATGGTCGGGCTGGAGTGCCCCAGCCAGCGCGCCAGGGTGACCACGGACTCGCCCGCTTCAAGGATGACCGAGGCGTACGTGTGACGCAGCACGTGGAAGCCGTCCTTGCGGGACGCCGCCCATCGCTCACCCGCCTTCCGCATGGGGATGACACCAGCGACTGCGAGTGCGGGCTTCCACACATCCACGTTGAATATGTTCGCGCGGAGGGCGTTGCCGTACGTGGTGGTGAGG
Organism: Streptomyces sp. NPDC026515; assembly: GCF_055567595.1. Taxonomy (NCBI): domain Bacteria; kingdom Bacillati; phylum Actinomycetota; class Actinomycetes; order Kitasatosporales; family Streptomycetaceae; genus Streptomyces; species Streptomyces sp. NPDC026515. The sequence goes on along the minus strand of NZ_JBVHQD010000001.1, from coordinate 637,981 downwards.
ATGAGCGGGAACTTCCTGCGCTCCCTGTCGCCCTCGGGACCTCCCCAGGGCAATTCGACCTCGACAGCCGGGAACTCCAGGAAGTAGTCGGCCAACGCCGAGGCGACCGATGGGGGCATGTCGACGACACGGGTCTTGCCGCCCTTCGGGAGCGTGAAGTACAGGCGTCCGTGCAGAAGTTGGACCTGTCGCCGGATGCGCAGCACTCCGCGGGAGAAGTCAACGTCCTCCGGTGACAGCCCGAACACTTCGCCCTGTCGCAGTCCGCAACCCAATGCCACCACAGCGGCAATGCGGTACCGCGGGTTGATCGCCTCCAGGACCCTCATTGCCGTCTTCAGCGGCCAGGCTTCCCGCTGGTCGTCCGGCACCTTCGGCCACCGAACCGACTTGGCCCGGAGCGGATTGCGCACCAGACGCTTGTCGTCGATGGCGGTCTCGAAGATGTTCGAGAGCGAGAACAGGATCTGGCGTGCGTACCGCGGTGAGCATTCGGCCTCCAGCGCAGTGATGTATCCGCGCAACACCACCGGTGTGATGTCGCGAAGAGGCACGGTGCCCAGGTGAGGCTGGATGTGGAGGCGAACCCGCTCGTCGATGCGCTTGACCGTGGCAGGCGTCCCGCGAACTCCCGTCCGCCAGAAGCGTGTCACGTAGTCGTCGACCGTGATCGAGCCGTCGCGGGGGTCGACGAACTCGCCGCGTTCGCTGTCCGTGCCGGCCCTACGGAGCCACACCTTGGCGTCTTCGAGGATGTCGAAGGACTTGTCCCGGACCCCCGGGATACCGGCAACCCGATATCTGGAGCCTTTGCCGTAGCGGGTGGTGCGCTCTCGCTTGCCGGTGACGGCGTCTTTCTTCTTCTTGATCCAGCGGTCTTCGATGTAGCCGGCCAAATACTTCCCTCGATGACAGGTGGCGTGGGGTGGGGACAGGCCCGGTCAGGCGCTCGTGGCGTAGTCCGAGCGTTGCTCCGGCTCGACGCTCAATGGGCTCAGGGCCGGGTTGGAGCGCGAATCTGCGCGTTCCTGCTCGCAGATCCAGGCGTCCAGCGCTTCAAGCCTGTACGTCACCCGCCCACGGGACCCCATCCGGAAACTGGGCGGACCGATTCGACGATGCCGCCAGACGTAGAGAGTGTGCGGCGACATACCGAGGTATTCGGCGGCCTCTTTCACGCTCAGGAATGCCTGCCGCATAGCTGGGTTCGTCACTGATTCCGGATCGGCACCCGGGTGGTGAATATGAAGGAGGCGTACAGGCACGGTTGCCTTTCGTCGGAGGGTTTCGGAGTGAGTGCGGTCGCCAAGCAGGCCGGTGAACACCGGAGATCCCGTGCTAGGTGTGCAACAAGCGCGGGGCAGGCAAGGGGTCGACTCCGAGGAGCACCAGGACGGAAACGTGCAGTGCTTCAGCGAGAGCGACCAGGTCATCGACGTCACAACGGCGTTGGGCGCGTTCGATGCGGGACAGCATGGTGTTGGACATCGGACGGCCGACGGCAGTCACGCGAGCGGCAAGCCGGCGCTGGGAGAGACCGCGTTCGGTGCGGACGATTTCGATGGTTCGGGCGGTTCGTATGCCTGCGGGTCCGATGTCTAGAGAGCGTGCTGCCATGGCTCCATTTGTAGCTTGCATTCGCCGGTTTGGTGAACCGGCGATCGTGGTCTATGTTGCGGCCGCGCTCCCGGCCGAAGAGACGCTGCGCATCTCTTCAGGCTGTGGAGACTGACGTCAGGCCGGGACTCCGATTGCCCTTCAGCGCAGGGGTGTTGTGTTGTAGCTTCCGCTTCGGCAGTACGTCAACAGGTTCTCAATGTGATCTGTCTGGCTCGACGTCCAGAACAACTTTTTGGTCAACCGCCGATCGTCCCTTACGGTTTTCGCACCGCCTTTCACGGCCAGCTTCCTCGGCAGCCTTTCTGCCGTGAGAGATTGCGCGGGATTGGGCTGGACTTGCGCGGCCTGGGTGTGGCTATGTTGACGACACCCCCGGAAAGCGCGAGTGGGCTCCAGCGCACTGCACCGCCGGCCGGTCGACTTCTCCGCTCTTTTCGCCCGTACCGCCACGATGACGGTGAACCATGGGTGCCTGCCGCCCTGCAACCGAGTGAGGAACCCCGCCTCTTGGCCCGAATTCGCACCATCAAGCCCGAAGCCTTCGTCTCCGAGTCCCTGGCCGCCGTCTCCCTGACCGCCGAGCGCACCTTCCTCGGCCTACTCACCCAGGCCGACGACCAGGGCCGCCACCGCGACCACGCCGCGATCATCGCCGGACAGCTGTGGGTCCTGCGCCCGGAACACGGCCCCACGGACGTCGAGACGGACCTCGCCCATCTCGCCACCGCCAGGCTGATCTGCCGCTACAAGGGGCCGGACGACAAGCGGTACCTCCACATCGTCACGTGGCACCAGCACCAGAAGATCAACCGCCCCAGCAAGAGCCGTCTCCCCGGATGCCCTCACCACGACGCGCCCGCCGGATCCACTACGCTCGTCGGGAACGTCGACGTCATGGCCCCCTCACCGTCGCCTCACGGAACGTTCCGGGAGGACTCCCACGAGATACGGGAGCCCTCACTGAATTCGGGGGATGGCGATGATCGTGCAGGTCAGGAGCGTTTCACGGAGTCTTCCGTGAGGAAGCAGGGAGGGCTCCGGGCAGCAAACGTGAGCCCTCAGGGTACGGATCTAGGACCTAGGATCATGGATCTAGGAAGTACCCCTTCGGGGGGCGCGAGCGCCCCCGCGCCCGACACCGTCTCGGCCCAGCAGCTGATCGCCGAGTACGCCGCCGAGTGCGCCCACCGACCACCGGAAAGCGTCCTGAGCCATCTCGGTCGCGAGGTGCGCAAACTCCTCGACGAAGGCATCACGGCCACTCATCTCCGGGCGGGACTGGCGCGTCACCGGGCCAAAGGGCTGCATCCCAGCACCCTTCCGAGTCTCGTCCACGAGGCCATGAACGCCGTGCCCAAACCGGTCCCCCACCAGGCGTGGACGAACCCCAGCAACATGGATGCCGCCTACGGGGGTGAACTCTGAACGCCACCCTCACCCGCGAGCCCCTGCGGGCCGGTCCGCTCGTCAACCGGCTCCACACGATCCTGGCCGACCGGGGTATCGACCCCTCCGTCGCAGCGGAGGAACCGCCGCCCGAGCCGGTCACGGCACTGGAACTCGCCGACGCCCGCATCCCCGCCCGCTACCGTCGCGCCCTTGCCGATCACCCCCAGATCACCACCTGGGCCGGCCAGGTCGCCCACGCCGGACGCTCGGGGCCCAGCGGCCCCGGCATCGCCGAGGGACCGTCGCTGCTGATCGCCGGCCCCACAGGCACCGGCAAGACCTACCAGGCGTACGGCGCCGTCCGCGCCCTCCTCACACGAGGTGTCAGGCTCCGCTGGGAGGCGACTACCTCCGCCGACCTCCACGCACGGCTCCGTCCCCGTCCGGGCCACGACACCGAACGCGAGTTGCAGACGCTGGCCCGCTGCCCGCTGCTGGTCCTGGACGACCTCGGAGCGGCCAAAAGCAGCGAGTGGACGGAGGAACTCACCTACCGGCTGATCAACCACCGGTACGAGCACATGCTCCCCACCCTGATCACCACCAACCTGCCGATCCCGGAGCTGCGGGCCACTCTCGGCGACCGGGTCGCCTCACGCCTCGCCGAGATGACCGAGCGCGTCATCCTCACCGGCCCCGACCGCAGACGGCACACCCACACCTGACTTTCACGGCGGCAGGCCCGGGCGCACTCGAAGACCGAGCCGAGAGCCGATCGGGGACTGACGCCGCGGGGACCGGCCTACGGTCCCCGCTGGTCCCACGATCACGATCACCACCTGGCGGGGACCGTCAAGCACCGGAATCGGGGACCGCTGTCCCGCTGAATCGGGGACCGAGAGGGGACCGTCCCCGTCGAAAGACCAGGTCAGAGGGCAATGCACGTCGGTCCCCGGAGCGTCCCGACAACGGGGACCGTCCCATCGGGGACCGGGACTGTGCAGTGGAACGGGACGGTCCCCGTGACGACGTGTCAGGGGGACCGTCCCCGATGGGCGTCGACGCCCGGTCCCCGAAGCGTTCGGGGACCGGGGACCGCATTGCCTCAGGGGACCGGTCCTGCTGCTTCCCATGTGTCCACGCCTCGACAGCCCATTCCGAATGGCATCCCGCAGCAACCGAGCTATTCAGCTGCTGCGCGCACCTGACATCAGCGTCGGCCCACAAGCCCCGTTCCCCCACCGATTACGTCCCGGAGGCCCACTCATGCACGACCCACATCAGGAGCACCCCACCATCAACCAGAAGGCGACCACGACACCGACCTCAGCCGGAGCAAGTTGGAGGTTGGGACACTCCCCCGCAGGGGGCGTGTCCCAACCGGCCTCCGCCCCGGGGGTGGCGGAGGCGGTCGACCGGCGCCAGGGGGCACCGGCCGACCAGGCTGCGACCGAGGGCGGATCGCAGCAGGGCGAGCAAACAGGGCCCACCACGCCCTCGCCGAGCAAGCCCAGGCCACGATCTCGGCCGCGCAAGCCGAAGCAGCGACCGGCCGTCAGCGTGCGGCTCAGCAGCAGCGAGAGAGCCCTCGCCGAAGCCGGAGCACAAGCTGCGAACCTGACCCTGGCCGGGTTCCTGGCCCAGTCCGGCCTCGCCGCAGCACGCGACCTGACCGGCGTCACCGCCGCGATCGCCGACAACCGCCGCGTCCTTCAGGAACTGTTCGCCGCCCGCCGCGCCCTCACCCAGTACGGCAACCTCCTCAACCAGGCCGTCGCCGCTCTCAACGCCGGAGCGGAAGCCCCGTACCTGGACGATGCCATCGAGCGGACGGCCACCACACGGAACCGCGTCGACGAAGCCGTCCAGCGGTTCATCGCCCTGATCGACCCGAGCAGCCCTCAACCGCGGTCGCGGCGCGACCAGTACGGCGAGGCCGCATGATCCCAAAGATCCACAAGCAGGGCAGCAACACCTACGGCCTGCTCGCTTACCTCTACGGCAAGGGCACCAAGGAGGAGCACGTCGATCCGCATCTGGTCGCCTCGTACGACGGCTTGGCCCCCGATCCGGGACGGGACGTGAACGCCGGCCTCACCGCTCTCCAGCAGATCCTCGACCAGCCACTTCACCTCCTGGACGATGACCAACGCCCACCCCGCCACGTCTGGCACTGCTCGGTGCGCGCCGCACCGGGCGACCGCATCCTGTCCGACGCCGGCTGGGCGGGCATCGCACGCCGCATGGTCGCCGCCACCGGTATCGACCTCGGCGACGGCGTCGGCTGCCGCTGGGCCGCAATCCGGCACGCCGACGACCACATCCACATCATCGCCACCCTTGTCCGGGAGGACGGGCGGCGTCCCGACCATCACCGCTCTGGCAAGCGCGCCCAGGACGAGGCCCGCCGCATCGAAGCCGACTACGACCTGCGCCGAGTGACACCTGGGGACGGCACCGCACCGAAGCGCCCCACGAGCGCCGAACAGCACAAGGCCGAGCGTCAGGGACGCGACCGCGCCGCACGAGAAGAGCTGCGGACAGCCGTCCGGCAGGCCCTGACAGGCGCCACCAGTGAAGACGAGTTCTTCGCCCGGCTCCATGCCACCGGGCTCCTCGTCCGGCAGCGCGTGGCCCCATCAGGTGACCTGCTCGGCTACAACGTCGCTCTCCCCGACGACCGAAGCCAGGTCGGCGAACCGGTCTACTACGCCGGTTCCACCCTTTCCGCAGACCTGTCGCTGCCCCGCATCCGTGAACGCTTCACCACCACCCCGGCCGAGACACACCAACACGCTACGAACCGTGGAACGGACGGCACCGGGCACAAGCCTTCAGCCGCCGCCACCAGTCGGCGCTCCGCCACCCACGCTGCCTGGGTCGCCCTGCTCACCATCGACCAGGACGGTGACGGCGCGACGGCCGCTCGCATCACCGCCACCGGCGAGATCCTCGACGCCCTCGCCATGACCAGCGACACCGACACCCGCCAGCAGCTCAGACAGGCAGCCTGGGCATTCGAACGCGCGCGTCTGTCCCACACCCGCGCCGAGCACCGCCACGCCCAAGCCCTGCGTCTGGCCGCCCGCGAACTGCTCTACAGCGGGCCCGCGCGAGGCAGAGGAGAAGACGGCGCCACCACGGCCATGCTGATCGACACCCTCTTCTTCCTGGTGCTCGCCACCGCCCACTGGCACGCCCAGCACCGGCATGCGCAGCAAGCAGAGTCCGCCCGCCAGGCCGCAGTCCACCTGCGTACCGCCTACGCCACAACAGCCGAGGCTCCCCTCGCCCTGCTGAGGGAACAGGGCCGACAAATCATCCAGCCAGTCCGCGACTGGTACGCGCTGCAGGTCCACGTGGCCCTTCCCGACCTCGCGGACTCGGTCATCGCCGAGCCCGGATGGCCGGCGCTCGTCGCCACCATGGCACAGGCCGAACAGGCTGGCCGCGATCCCCGGGCGCTTCTGGCAGAAGCCGCCGGCCTGCGGGAACTGGACAACGCCTCTTCCATCAGCGATGTCCTGACGTGGCGCTTGCGGCGTATGGCAGACCTACCCGCGGACGCAACCAACCCCCGTCATGGACAGAGCACCAGCCACACGTCAACTCCGCACATGCCGCGGCAGTCGGGCGCGTCCCGTCTCCGACGCTGACCGACTCGACCGTCAGACGCCGACCCGGTCAGGCCGCCATCTCACTTCGTATCCGGTCCAGGAAATCGGATGCCGCGGCCTGCTGCGCCGGCAGCCGTGTCCCCGCAGTGCGCATGATCCGCTGGAGTTGGTGAGGGAGACGCTGGGTCACCGCCTCCCGGGTCGCTGTGTCCAGCGACCCGGCGGCACCGCTGCGGTCATCGGCGAGCAGCTGGACGTGCGCCACCGTGATCAGCTCGATGACACGCCACTGCGGGGCCACAACGGTCGTAGGAACGGGACTCGTCTCCGCCAGCCGCATCGCGGCCTTCGTACGGCCGGTGGCGACGAGACCGCGCAGGCGAATCTCGTGCAACGAGAAGGGGTTGAAGAGGCTCGTGTGCTCGACACGGTCCACCAGCGTGTCCGTTTCGCGCATCACCCGGTCGAACAGCTCGCTGTTGCCCAGGGCACCGGAGGCCCGGGCGAGGAGAGGCAGGGCCGCGGCGCGAGCGGTTTCATCGGGTGCGATGGCGGCGGCGCGGCACAACCGCTGCACGGCAGCGCCTCGGAGATTGGCCTTGCGTAGTTCGTTGCCGTGCATACGCAGGACATACGAGGTCATGCGGGAGTCGTCGAAGTATTCGGCGATCTCCAGGCCCTTGGCCGTCCAGTGTGCGGCGGTGGCCAGGCGTTCCTCGGGCAGCACGTTGCCCAGGGCGACGCCGAGGCCGACGCGGGCTCTCGCGAGCAGGTGCAGGACGTCGCGCTCGGTGTGGCCGTCGTCGACGCGGGCTTCGAGGCGGGCAACGAGGGGCCACAGTTCAGAGACGGCTTCGGAGGCGTGCCCGGACTGGCGGGCAATCTCGGCGAGCCGGACCGTGGACTCCCCGAACTGGAGCATCGCCCGGTGGTCGGGGTCGGTGGGATCGGTGACGCCGAGGACGTGTGGTGGGAGGTTGAGGGCTTCACAGAGCCGGCGGCGGGAGCCGACGTCGTCGAGTGCTCGCTTCCCCAACTCCAAGGCAGAGATGTATGTCTTGTCGTAGCCGAGGAGGTCGCCGAGAGCGGTCTGGTTGAGGCCATGCACGCGCCGGTAGAAGCGCAGTACATCGGCCAGCTCGCCTGTTGCCAGGACCAGTTGGGCCTGCGGGGTCGCCCAGTGCCACTGGGCATGCCGGGCCGAGGGGCGGGGAAGACGGCCGCCGTCCGCGTCCGCTCGCTTCACGATCTCGCCGTCGGCCATCGTCGGCTACATCCGCCCGTAGTCGTCCAGTACCGGGGAGTCTGCACGCTTGAGGCCGTACCAGGTGGCGATGGCCTGCTTGTAGCCGTCCGGCATGTTCAGTTCCGGCACCTCGTCAGCGGTGAACATGCCCAGCTGTTTGTGCTCGTGGCTGACGACCGGCGGCCGGTCGGGGGTCAGTACGGTGCAGCCGTACGTCACGATCAGGACCCGCCGTCCGGGAATCGGCTGGTAGATCCACACCCCGCCGTCGATCAGCGGGCCGGCCTTCACCTCCCAGCCGGTCTCCTCCTGGATCTCACGCTCCACCGCCGCCTCCGGGCCAGCGTCAGGCACTTGAGTCCCGTCCGGACTGCCGATCTCCAAACGGCCGCCGGGCAGCTCCCACTCGTCCCGCTCGTTCTTCAACAGCAGCACGCGATGGTGCGCGTCGAGCGCGACGCCCTTCACGGAGACGGGCCAGAGCGGGGGCGTGTACGTCATGACGGTCCTCGTCCTGCGGGGTGCGAGCCGGGCCTTCGGAACGTAGCACGCACTCACCAACCCGGCGCCTTTAGCAGGTGATTTGTCCGAGTCGACAATCTGTCGCTTTACCCCGACCACCTCCTCTTCCCACCCTGATCACACCGATCCCGATCGAAGGAGTACGGCGATGCCCGACGCCTCCGCTGGGTCCGAAAAGCTCTTCTCGGACCACTACGTCAACCTCCGCACCCCGCACGCCCAAGACGTGATCGCCGCACAGCTTCGCGAGACCGGCCTCGTCACCCTCGACGGCCTCACCACCCGGCAGACGGTCCTGGCCTTCGCCTCCCGGCTGATGACGATCACCCCGCACCCCCACAGCGCCCCGGACGGCCTGACCCTGATCCACAACACGGGCAGCCACGCCCACCGAGCCGGTTTCGCCGGCCTGGGCAGCGGCGGCCTGGAGCCCCACACCGAACGATCCGGCACACCCGCACCTCCTCGCCTGATCCTCCTCGTATGCCTGCGCCCCTCTACGACGGGCGGCGAGACGCTGCTCACCGACGGACGCGAGGTGCACACGCGACTCATGACGACGTCACGCGAAGCCGCGGTCGCGCTCTCCCAGCCGCGGACCGCCTACTTCGGAGCCGGGGCCGGCCATGCCACCCAGGTCTTCACCGTCCAGCCGGACGGCCGGATCTCCATACGGCTGCGCCAGGACGGCCTGGCCCGCTGGAGCCCGATCGTCCAGCCGTACCTGCCCGCTCTCCGCACGGCCATCGCCGACACCCGACACCACCTGACACTCGGGGCGGGCCAGGGCTACCTCCTGGACAACCACCGCTGGCTGCACGCCCGCACCCGCTTCTCCGGAGACCGACAGCTCCTGCGCGCCCTTGGCGAACCCCGTACTCCCCTGCCGACCGGCTTCGCTCCCCACCCGACGGTCTCCGCACTGCGCGGCACCCGCCCCACCCGAGGTGATGACCATGACCGAGTCCCCGCAGTATGAGAGGGGGACCTTGATGGTCGACAAGCGCAACGACCAGGTCGGCACGGTCATGGGTCGCACCGGCCCCTACGTCCAACTCCGCCCGCCGCAGGGCGGCAGGGAATGGGACGTGCCTCCCCAGGAACTGCGCCCGCCCACCCAGGCGGAAGAACTCAGCGCCAAGGTCGCCGTGGCCAACGGGCGGTGGGGACGATGAGCGCACGAGCGGTCCTGCGGTACGAGACCTGGACACTCCAACCCGACCGAGAGCCCGACGCCGAACCGACCACCTACGCCATGCAGTGCGCCGTGGACGGCGACACGTCACCGGCCAGCGAAGACTTCATCGAGCCCCAGAACTGGGTGCTGGAGCACTGCGGGCAGCATCCCTCGCATCACACCTACCGCGAGATCATCACGCGGCCCTGGCGCACCTGGCGGCACCTGCGAGGCGACCAATGATCGCCTGGCTGAGCCGTTTCGCGGGACCACTGCTCGTCATCGCGATCTCCGCCTCCTGTGGATTCGTGATCGGTGTCGCAGTCGCATCGGCTCCCTGATCCCCGCTCCGGGCAGTTCAACCACCAGCACCCCGACCTCAAGGGGACATCCGTGACAGCCCACCTCGTCTCACCGAACACCGTCCTCGCCAACGCGCTCCTCCGCACCGAGGACGTCCTGACCCCACGTATCCTGGCCACTCCACCCGAGCGAATCGTGCTGGTCGTCGGCACCCAGATCAACGGTGCCCCACACATAGGCACCTCCCTCGTGCAATCCCTCGCCTTCGCCATGGCAGCCCGACTGCGCGACCGCTTCGGCATCACGACCGAAGTTCTCTTCAACGCCCTCGACAACGCCCCGTACGAACTGGCCACAGACCCGGCGAGCGGCCACCGCTACCAACGCACCTACACCCAGGCACTCGGCGACAAGGCCCTGACCGATCTCATCGGCTCCCTCTACCAACCCCTTTTCACGGCCCTGTCCCGACGCCTCGGCATCCCCCACCGCATCGAGACCTACGCCCAGCAGCAAGCCGGCGAGCACTTCCGCCGCACCTGGCTGCGGTTCCTGCCCCGCCTCGACGCGGCCCGCTGGTGGCTCGCCCCCTCCACCGGCACCCCACACCTCCGGATCCCCTGCCCGCACGCGGGCTGTGGCTGGGCCGAGAAGCACGCCGAACGCACCCGCATCCAGCTCACGGACCGCGAAGCAGCCGACATCACCGCCGTGTGCCTCCACCACGGCCCCTACCGAGCCACCATCACGCCCACCACAGGCGGCTACCTCGACCTGGCCACCCTCTACCGCAACCTCGTCAAGGAACTCACCCTCACCAACACACCCGCCGACGGAACCCTGCACGTCATGGTCAAGGGCGGTGACTGGGTCTTCGGCTCCCTCCTCGTCGACGAAGCCCTCCAGGCCGTCGGCCTCAACCGCGCTCAGCTCCCCGCCCGCCTGTTCTGCCCGCAGGTCGTCACCGACACCGGGGCAAAGCTGTCCAAGTCCCTCATCCGCGAGGGTCGCGCCCCCTTGCCCGAGGGCGCCACCGATTGGATGCTCGACACCCGGCAATGGCCCGGCTCCGTCACCAAATACGCCGACTTACTGGTGGCCATGACGGAGACACTGCTGTCCGACCCCAAGCACTTCTTCCGTTCGTACTCCGCGGCCGAGATCGGCCGCCTGATCACCGCACCAGCACCCAGGAGCCTCTCCTCCCCATGAACAGCACCACCCCGCGCCACCACGAACTCAACCTCTACCGCCAATACTTCGAACTGGTCGCTGCAGGCACCAAGACCATCGAAGTACGGGTCAAATACCCCCGCCTCGCCGACCTCGCCGCCGGCGACACCATCCGCTTCCGCATCAAAGGCACCGACGAGACCTGCGAGGTCAGGGTCGAGCGAGTCACCGAATACCCCGACTTCGAGTCCCTCCTCGACGGCGAAGGCCCCACCAACGTCAACCCCAACGCCGCCCGCGACGAGCAACTCTCCAACATCCGCGCCATCTACCCGCCCGAAAAGGAGGCGCTGGGTGCCCTGGCCATCCAAATCGGGCGCCTCGGCTGACGCCAAGAATGGCAGGTGCGCAGGTGCACGCACGGTCTGCAGCGTCGCGAAGCGTATTCCGGCACTGGATCACCCAGCGCCTGTCCCGCGAATCCTGCAGGAGGGGTAGGGCGCGGCCCACGCTTGGCGACACACGCCGCCGCGATCGCCTGTGCCGAGGAGCATGCATCGTGCTCGTCAATCGCCGGCCGAAGGAGCTGGCTTTTGATCAGCGGACACGTCCACTGGAAGCACCCGCTGCTCCAGAGCATCGCCGATGGCCAAGACCGCCTCACTCAGTCGACGAAACGCCTTCGCGCGCAGACCAAGCCGCCTGATACCCCGCTCAAGCGGCTCACGCATGTGTCGCTCGCAAACGACGAAATCTGCGTACCCTGCCGCGCAGGACAGGTAGATCATGTCCGTGAGGTCGTTTCGCCTCCATTGCGTGCCCCTGTTGAGGTGCCGGTTGTGAAACATCTCCCGGTAGAGCCCTGCCGCGGGCAGCACAGCGAAACCCTGCACAGGCTGCTTCTGCCCCCACTGCTGGACCTCCTCAGTAGTCAGGCCCGCCGCGTATGCTCCTTCAGCGATTTCATGTTGGAAATCGCTGAACAGAAAGGCGTCAATGGATCGACGCTTCTGCTGCGAATCCCAGCCCTGGGTGTCCAACCAGTCGCTGTACCGCTGATTCGATGCCGCCCAACCGGTCTCCGGCCCAGGCTCAACATGCTCGGCATCGAGCATGACGTCGATGTAGGTGCTTGCAGACGTCAGGGACATCCAGCGGAAGGCGTCGGCGGCTGAAAGGTCCGACGGTGGCGTGCTTGGCGTTACACCGCGCCTCGGCGAGTGGAGTGCGTTCGGAGCCAGCGTGAACACGGAAGACGCTCGGGTGCTGTCAGCCCTGCCCTTCCAGCCACGGAACATCTCAAGGATCTCGTCTGCACGCACCTGCAGGGGGTCCCGCATCTGCCAGCCCCTGCTCAGCTGGAGAATGGTCAGGCCGAGGCTGTATCGCTTGTCCGCCACGGACCACTTGGTCGTTTCGTAATGGTGACCCGCCGAGGCCGGCATGATGATCCGCCTGTTCCGAACCCATTCCGCCAACTGCTCAGCGGACGCGCGATCTTCTCCGCTCACCGTGTCACCGCCTTGCAGAGCCTCGCTGACGGGGCGCCACATGTTCTGGTCCAGATACACAACAAGTCGGTCGTTGAGAGGCTCGGTTCGGCCCCGAGCGGGCACCTCGAAAGCGACCTCGTCGCCTTCACGGGTCACGGCGAGCAGGCCACCCAGAGGTGAATAGTGCAGCCGGACCAGCAGGCTCGTAGGGGCGAACGGCGGGTCTGTCAGGGGCGCCCTAGCTTCCTTGCCGTCTGAGCGCGTGAGAACGACCGAGGAGGTCTCGCGGTCCAAGGTCATCATCACGATATGAGGATCACTCTGCTGATTCACGGAAACATCGTGCAGGCCGGACACCGACGGCCCAAGTGGATATCGGAGAGTCCCCGGCTCCATGCGCAAGCGCCCCAGCCGGTTCGGCCGCGAAGTGGCCGGGCAGTGCATGGCAGGGAGCACCTTCCACAAGTACCTGCTGACGCCATCGGCCTGTTGCGGGATACTGCGGAACGTTCCGAACTGGCGATCATGCGCTGAACTGGGGGAAGGCTGTGGCGGGCGGGAACGATCCTTACGCACGGGAACTCGCACGGCAGGCCAGAGAACGAGAGAAGGTTCAGAAGGCCGCCGAGGCGGAGGCCAGGAAGAAGGCCCGCGCGGAGAAATTGGCCTACGAGGCGGCCCGCGCCCAGGAGGCCGCAGACCGGACGAGCGTGACTGAGCATGACGCCGAACAGCTTTCCCACCTGCTGCGCACGTCCGTTGTGGGTGGGCGCCCGCTGACGTTCGAACGGTTGAAGCAGGAGTTCGTTCCGTCGCCGTTCCTGCCACCCAAGGGGCGTACCAAGGCTGCTCCTCTGCCCCGTTGGGAGGAGTACGAGCCAGAGCCTCCGCGGGGGCTGCCGGGTGCTCTGGGATTCGGACGGCGAGGGTACGACGCGGACGTCGAGGCAGCACGCGAGAGGTTCGACAGGGCTCTGCGTGACCACGCACGTGACGAGAAGAAGCGCGTGGCGAAGTTAGAGGAGGCACGGGCACAGCATGAGGAGGGAAACCGGAAAAAGGCTGCCCGAGTCGAAACGTGGAATGCAGCACTGGAGGAGCGTCGCAGCGCCTACCGGGACAGGGATGTCGAAGCCGTCGAATGGTTCGTCGACCAAATCCTGGCCGCCTCCGTCTATCCACACGGTTTCCCGAAGACCCACCAGGTCTCGTTCCAAGCAGACACCGGCGACTTGCTGATTGAGATCGACCTGCCCTTGGAAGACGTGGTCCCCGCAGCCCGTGCATACCGATACGTGAAGACCCGCGACGAGATCACTCCCGTACCGAGGCCGGACAGAGAACGCAAGGAACTGTACGCGTCGGTCCTGGCTCAGACGGCCTTGCGTACCGTCCACGAACTCTTCGCGTCCGACACGGAAAAAGTGGTCCAGTCCATCGCCCTGAACGGACGCGTTGCCACTATCGACCGCGCCACGGGGCGGAACGTCCACCCGTGCTTGATCACTCTCCAGGCCGATCGGGCTGAATTCAGTGAGTTGGTCCTGACACAGGTGGACCCGCGGGCCTGCCTGAAACGACTGCGGTCGCTGATCTCACCCAACCCGTACGAACTGGAGCCAGTGCGCCCGCTGGTCACGTTCGACCTGTCCAAGTTCCGGATCATGGACAGCCTTGATGTCGTGGCCGGTCTGGACAGCCGACCTGTCCTGATGGACCTGACACCCACGGAATTCGAGCACCTCATCCGGCAGTTGTTCGAAGCCATCGGCCTGGACAGCGTGAACACCCAGCCATCGAAGGACGAAGGTGTGGACGCAGTCGCGATGAACACGGATCCGGTCATGAAGGGACTGTGCATCATCCAGGCCAAACGCACCAGGAACGTGGTCCCGTTCGAGACCGTCTCCGCTCTCGCAGGCGTCGTGGAACACAAGCGTGCGGCCAAGGGCATCCTGGTGACGACCTCCTGGTTCGGCCGGGCGAGCGAGGCGTTCGCCAACGAGCACGGGAGGCTCGAACTCCTCGACGGCGCCAATCTGGTCCACCTGTTCAAGGAGCACATGAACCTTGACGTCATCCCCGGACCGGTACCGCCTAAGCGGCGCCCGCGTTAGAAGTCGCGGGGCCGATGGAGACATCAGCGTGGGCCGGGCAGGGACAAACGTCCCGTGACAGTCGCTACGTGGCCCCGAACAATCGATGACCCACATCGCAGCACGCATGGTCATACCCGCCCCTTCCGTCCTTGAGCGATGTCAGACTTGGCGGTGGGGAGAGGGGTATGGAGTTCGGACGGGCGAGCGGACCAAGAAACGTGCTAGACCAGCCTGACGGGCCCTCAGGAGTAGCGGCGAACGAGCATCCCGAATCATCGGGTACTCACGCAGCCACAGGTCAGCACAACCGGCGACGCCGAACGTGCCGCCGGCGGCATCCCGCAGTGGAGCCGCCGTACCTCGGAGGAGTTCGGCCGCAACGCCACACCCCTGCTGTCGCCCAAGAGACCGCGGCAGAGGACGAGGCTCTGGCTGAGGAAGGCGCGGAACGCGCGGAGTTCAAGACCGGCGCGGTCGAGGAAGCCTCCAGCGCCGTGCAGTCCATCGCCGATCACGTCGGAGGCGGAGTGCAGGCCGGAGATCCCGTCAGTGCCATGGCAGTAACCGCTACTGTCGCCTACGACGCGTTCAGGAGAGACCTGGCGCGTAGGGCACGCAGGGCGGCAGGGGGTGGCTCATGAGCCAGATCAGGACGAAGGCCAGAGAAATCGTCGAGCAGTATGGCAGGGACGGCGTCCTGTCCGCCGAAAGCCTCAACGCGGCGGAGTTCGGCGTCTGGGACCGGCTGACTCCAGGCACACTTCTTTTCACGGCCTTCTGCCTGGCTACCGTCGACGACCCGGGATTGGCTGAGCGCATCGCAGAGTCGGGCGACATCGCGCTGCGCCATATCGCCTCCGGAGAGCTCCGGCTCGTAGAGATGAGTGCCGAGGACATGGCGAGGATCTGGGACAAGGCGCTGACACAGCTGGTGGAGTACGCTTGTGACCCCGACACCTCATCGATCACCTTGGACTTCCTGCTGACCGAGTCCGAAAATTTCTGGGCAGAGCTGATCGAGTCGGGAGATCTAACCCTTCCTGGTGTCAGGAACGGTGAATCCGGACCGTGGGACGCAGCCGAATCACCGACGTCGCCCGAGGTGGAACGCCTCGACTGCGGAGTGCTGAAGGTGCCGCGTCTGGAGGGCGCGCGGATCCACCCCTTGAACGCCGGCGAGCGTACCGTCGGGGTGATCGTCTCTCTCGGAGACCATGCTTTTACTCTCCAGGCGTTCAGGGCTCCATCGGGCCCAGTTTGGGAGAATGTACGCCCGAAGGTCATCCAAGAGGTCCTGAACCAGGGTGGCACCGCGGAGGAAGCCGAGAGCAGCCTCGGCACCGAGATCCGAGCCCAGGCGCCTGTCGTGAAGGACGGGCAGCAGATGCTTCAGCCGACGCGAATCGTCGGGTGCGACGGGCCGGGATGGCTGCTGCGCGGGGTCTACGGAGGGCCGACAGCGCTGGCGGATGTGATAGATCCGAGGGCCTATCACCTCTTCACCGAGACCGTCGTTGACCTGCCCCCCGCCCCTACGGATGGCGCCGTGGAAGTCACCGTGGTGGAGGTAACCATGCCGTAGGTGAATGCATGGCAATGCCAGAAGCGAATTCAGCAAGTCCGGACGTGTGCCCAACGGGTGAAAGTGAAGATGAACAGACTAGTAGGAGTGGCCCGGGTCGGGTTGGTCGTCGGCTCCGTGCTGTTGGCTGCGGGTTGCGGAGGACATGGCTCCGACAGACCTGAGAAGCCAACTGCGAAGGCGAGTAACACGACCGCTGCGTCAGCGGGCGGAAAGCCGATCGCGATGACGCGTGCACAGTTGGAAAGTGCTGTGATTGCCGATGGTGATGCGGCGGGTTGGAAGGTGACCGTTCCGAAGTCGGCCGCGGGGCCCGTCGGCGGGACGCGGATGGTGGCAGACGAGTCCGGATGTCAGCCCGTCGCCGACGCACTGAGCGAGACCGGCGCCGTCAAGCCGGTGGCCTCCGTGGAGCGGAGCGCGGTGGCGGAGGATCGTTCCGGAGTCATGGTGCGGGTGCGACTGGCCTCGTACGCCGGCGACGGTGCCAGCAAGATCATGGCCGATCTGGCCGGCGCGGCTCAGCAGTGCAAGAGTTTCGACGGGTCTGGCAGTGGCGGCAAGCAGCATGTCGGGGTGGCTCAGTACGGCGCCTATCTGAGCGCCCAGACCTCTCTCGGTTTTCGGTTGACGGCTAAGGTCGGCAAGCAAACCCTTCCCATCTACCTGGACATCGGCTCCGTGGGCGGCACCGTCGAGTACCTCGCCACCTTCAACGTCCTGGGAGACGACCCCGGCACCGGGTCGACGACGGCGGAGCGGCAGCAGTCCGTCAAACTGGGGGCCGCGGCCACCTGAACTCGGCGCCAGACCACCTTGCCGCGCCACAGGTAGGTAGGTCGGCGCGTCGAGGGGAGCCGGCCGGCACTTGGGCGGTGGCGCAGCTCCGGTGCCGCCAATGAGGCGAGCCGACGCCCTGATCCCCTCTCGGCGGCGCTGTTGCCATAGCAGATCAGGACGGCCGAGCGGCCGAGTTGGAGGCGGGCTACGGCCTGGGTACCGTCCTCAGTTCCTCAAGGGCGGTCGGAGTCATGGCCGGTCCGCCGCCTTCCAGCAGGAACTGCCGTTGATGGGAGCGGTTGTGGCGGACGGTGGCGGCCAGTAGTTCCTTTCCGGTGCTGTGGCCCGACCCGTGGTGGACCCAGTGGCTGACCGACTGGGTCGTGGTCGGGTCGAAGTCCAGCAGTTCGGCGAGTGCATGGGCCTCTTCTTGCGCCAGGCTCGGCGGGCATCGCGCAGAGGGCAGGCGACCACCCCTGCAGTCAAGCTGGGCGTACTCACGTGCGTTTCACCCTGGACTACTCCTAGAGCAGGTACAAGGTCGGCGGCGACGGATCGCTCAGCGAGTCACTCATCCGTGCCGGCGCCGCGACGAGACGCGTACCGGCTCAGAATGTTCATGTCGTACGAGGACATCCGCGACCACGCCATGTGCAGCGACCGCTCCACGCGCTCTTGAGTCGGACCCGCCACTCGTTCGGCGACTCTCCGCCACGTGCCACAGGGGAGGTCGGCGCGGCGGAAACCGGGGAACGGCCACACACAGCGGCTTCGTTGTGCCTGATGGAAGGCGGGTAGCGGCGTTCGATTCTCCCCAGTGTCGACAGGCGCTTGAAAGGCCAGGTCAGAGGCGTGGCTTCGGGAGGGCGAGGAGATCATCTGCATCACTTCTCCCCAGGGGCTCCCCACAGCCGATCCTGAGCCGATCTGCGGCAGATGCTTGAGCAAAGTGCGAACAGGGACTTGAGCGTAGCGCGAGGGGCTAGAGCCAGTCCCGTCGCTTGAAAATCACGTACAGACTGGCGCATACGACCCCCATCAGGCCGATCGCGAAGGGGTATCCGAACCCCCAGTGCAGCTCGGGCATGTGGGAGAAGTTCATGCCGTAAATGGTTCCGACGAGTGTCGGAGCGAACAGAATCGCGGCCCAGCTCGAGATCTTCTTGAAGTTGTCTACCTGGTGGCGCTGACCTGCGGAGATGTGATCGTCGCTGCCCCTGAACTGCGTCGATGGGTCTTCCACGGCCTTTCGGGTTCATGCTGTGTTGTTCAGCCGATTCTCCCCGCGTGCTCCCCAGGGTCGTTGGTACTCCCCGGGTTCTCCCCAGCGGGGCGGCTCATGGCAGGGTCGAGAGACCGCGTTGTGCTGCTTGCCACGCAGGACTCTCTGTTCACAGTGCGTTATCGAAAGTCCCCCCTTCGCTGTCAGCGTGCTGGTCGGCTGGAGGCTTCGCCGCAGCCGAATCTGGCCCGTATCTCAAAGGAACTCGACATGTGCGGCGCGCTGGTGGTCCGTGTGACGTCGAATCGGGCTCCGGTTGTCAGTGGTGCCCCATATCATCCGCTCACCCGTATGGAGCCGGTTCGGACTGGAGCGGTAGGACATGGCACGACAGCGACCGTGGATCATCGAAGACAAAGCAATTGCCACACCCGATCAAGATCGTTTTGATCATCGGTCCGTGAGTCGCGAACTTCTCGATATTGTCCGCGGCTCCACTCATCCGCTCGCCGTCGGCCTGCTTGGGCCGTTCGGCAGTGGCAAGTCCTCTGTCGTGCGCCTCCTCGCAGATGAACTGCGTGGAGACGACACGTGGGCGATCCTGCACCTGAGCGCCGAGCGGCACAGCGGTTCAGCACGCGCAAGGGGGCTGCTGTACGGGCTGCTTGACGAAGCCCGACGGCAGAGTCTCATCACCGCCGGCCAATGGGTGTCCGAGCGTGCCTGTTTGGACGGTGGGCGGCAACGCACAGCGCCGCGTCCGAACGCGAGGTCCGCGAAGCCGGGGAGCACGCGCTGGTACAGCCGTCTTGCAGCCGGCGGCATAGCGCTCGCATGGATTTTTGTGTCGCTGATGGCGATCTGGCTGCTCGGCATGCTGGTCGTGGTGATCGGCCATCTGTGCGGCCTCGGGGCCGACGTGTCGGCTTGGACCTGGTTCGCGGCTCCGGGCGCCGGGCCTCTGACAACAGCTCTGTCGGGCAGTGCCGTAGTGGCGTATGTCCTCGGCACGGCTAAGGACGGCGCACTATCTGCGCTGAGGAAGAACGAGATCACCCTCACAACACCGCGCCCGGAATCCACGGACGACCTAGAACAGGTGTTTTCTGGGCTGATCGAAGCCATCGACCGTCGGCTGGTCATCGCCGTCGACGACATTGACCGCCTGGCCGCAGGTGAAGTGCTGGAGGCCATCACCACTATCCGCAGCCTCCTGCTCACCGGCACCCATCACAAGCACCCGCCTGTGTTCCTGCTCTCGTGCGACGAGGACATCGTGCGAGAGGCGATTGTCGGTGTACGTCCGGGGCTGGCCCGTCGGCCTGTTCAGCAAGCTCACCTCGGCCAGAATCTGCCGACCGGGGTCGCCGCGCGCAAGGCGACAGAAGAGGCAGCGCAGGAATACTTGAACAAGCTGTTCACTGTCCGGCTCGTTCTCCCCGCCCACCATGACGCCGATCTCCGGCAGTACATCGAACATCTCCTTACTGAGCCCGAGCCGCATCCGCTGGTGGGCCGCCTGGGAGGCATCTCGGCGGTGCGTGACCTACTCGAAACGCTGATCCACCCAGACGTCCGTGATCCCCGGCACGCGATTCGCCTGCTCAATGCGTTCCTGGCCGACTACGGGCTCGCCATCCGGCGCGAGCAGGCCAACGGCACGTCGGCGTGGATCGCTCGCGGCGAAGTCACTGGCCACCCCATCACCTTGGCCCGGCTGACAGTACTTCGTCACGACTACCGGGCTCTGTACGACGACATCCGCGCCGAGAACGATTTGCTCGCGCTGCTTGACGACGCCCTTCTTGGCGCACCCAGCGCACTGCGCGATCCGTTTGTCGATCGCTATATGGCCCTAGCCGAAGATGAAAACTCGGACGACGGATCTGACGCCGATGTGGGTGCATTGCCCCGCCTCGATACGGATGCCCATCCCGGATTGAACTATCTCCGCGCCACGGCCTTCCGCGCACGGACCGGACGCCCCGCGCACTTGATGCCCCTCCTTACTTTGGGATCCACTCCGGCCAGCCGAGCCCTGGGCAGTGACCAAGCGGCAGCCGTCCAACAAGAACTCCTCCAACGCGATGCCGACGCCTTCCAGGACCGGCTCAAGGCCACCGACATGCGTGCACGAGTACTGCTTGCTGCGCATCACGCCCTTGAATCAGCGCGCCGAGGCCAGGACCTCGACAACACGATGGCAGCGACCGTGCAAGCACTCGCCCGCACGCCTGATCTCGCGGAGCACCTCGGCTCCGGCGACGACCCTGCTGGCCGCGCTCTGCTCAAGCTGACCGACCGAATCGCCAGCCGGCGCTCCGAGAGCCAGGGTGCGGCTACGGCCCACCACCTCGTCGCGATCCTCAACCTGATGCCCTCGGCTCACCTGCCGACCCTCTACGCCAGTCTCAGCGCTGCTCCACCTGCAGGGCCCCGAGGGACGCCTGCTGCCGAGCAGCCGGCCTTCCTCTGGGCACAAGCGCTGATCCCCCTCCCCGCCAACGAGCATGGTCAGCATCTGCGACCTTCCCTGGAAAACTACTTCCGCACCCTTGCCCGCACCGGCGGGCCCCAGGAGCTGAAGGCGTGGCTCGTGGAGCACGGTGAATCATCCGATGAACAGCGTGCTTTGTGGCCACCGGACGCCTATCACGCTCTGCTGGCGATGGCCGCCCGCGCAACGGACAGCGCGTCAACAGCAGAGGTGCGCCGTGCAGTCGACGCGGCAGCCGAGCACCACCGCTGGCGTCGGCCAGTGATGCGCGGTGTCCTGGCATGGCTGTCCGCCGACGACGATGCAGTGCGCACGCATGCGGTGGACCTTCTGCTCAGGCGTACGGTTCCCGACGACGAATGGGGCCGTGCTACTGCATCGGACGCGGCGATCGGCGCCACTCTTGCCACGGAACTCCTCGCTCGTGCGGCTGCTTTCGTCACGGACGACGAAGACGCCAAGAGCTCCGAAAGGACCATGGAACTTCTTCATCTGTGGCTACGAGTCCTCGGCGACCGCACAGTTCCCGACGGCCGTCAGGTATGCGCCGTCGTTGCCGAGGCACTCGGTCAAACCGCGCACACATGTCACGAGCTCGCCGCGGCGGCAGCAGGCATTCTTCCTGACATGCAGCAGCAGGATGCGGCAACCTGCGCTGTGGCCATAGCCGGCAACCTTGACGAAGCGGTGAATGCCGATATCGCCGTGGCCGACGCCCTCGCAGAAGCTGTCCTGGCATTCATGCGGGTCACGACCAACAACCCCGCAGCCCAAGACGCCGCTCGCACCTGCCGGGCTGCCCTGACGGCCAACCTCACTGCTGAGGATGCCCGCAGTGCATTCGCGCGTCGGCACCTTACTGCGGTCATGACCACCGATGCGGGCAGGGAAGCGGGAATTGCACTAATCGACGAATTCATCCCTCGTCTCGCCCAGCACCACGTGGCCCTCGGCGCGGAGCACTTCGTCAGCCTCCACGTTCTGCTCGGTGTCCCCGCCACGAGAACGGCCCGGCTCGACCAAGTACTGCAGCACCTCTACAGCCGGATGGGCACGCAGCCGCAACAGAACGCAGGCTTCGCGGCCCACTACGTGGCTGACCAAACCGTCAACGCGCAATGGCTCACGTGGATCGCCCAGCATTGGGCAGCGATCCCTCACCACGAGCGTTCCCTCGTCCTGGCTGGAGCACACCGTCCTGAAATCGCTCACGCCAGCGGACTCCCCGACCTGCTCGCCCAGCATCTTCTGGAAACAGATGATGCCTCGCCCTGGCAGCACGCAGCAGCACTCTGTGACGCGATCACCCCGGAACGTCAAGCCGCTGTGCTCGCGGCCGCGAATGGCCGCTGTCCCGACCTCGCCGACAGAGCAGCCCGAACCTCAACAGACATTCTCATCACAGCGCTGACTGAGGCAGGCAGCAGCCAGTTGCCGGAGCTGCTCACGCTTATCTCGACGAGTCCGCAGGCGTCCCAGGCCATCTCCGACTACCTCGACGATGCCATCGCGGCCCGCGAATGGGACGAAGCGGACGCTGTCTGCATTGCCGCAGCATGCCCCGATCCCGGTCCCTTGTGGAAGATCGTCCTTACCGCCCTGTCCAAGGGCCAAGGAACGATCGAACGTGTTGGGCCGCTCATCGCGGCATTGCTCACCAACGCACCAGACAGCGCTCCCCGCAACCTCGTGGACGAGATCGCTCCCGTGCTTCGCGAAGCGACAGTCATTAGTGCCACCGCACTCGGCTACGCGGTACGCCCCGCACCCGACATCGCCAAGGCACTGCGGCGCACACTTCACGGCCACAGTAGAACTTCCGCTGAGAAGGAACGGACAGCAGCCTTCAAACAAGCTGCTGGAATCCGTTGACGAGGCAAAGGCCTGATCACGACCGCTCCCTTCCTCAGCTCTCCGGGTGAGGAGTTGGTCTTGCTACCTTTACCAGCAGCGCCTGCGTCGGGGCCGGGCCCTTGATTCCCTAGAAACCGGTCCGACTTCCGACATCGATCGCCGCCGAGGCGCCGGTGGCGTAGTCCGCGTTGGGCGAGGGAGTGTCTGATCGTTTGTGGGTGGCCTGGTGTGGTTGTTCGTGATTAGCGGTCGGTGACGCGGTCGCCGTAGTAGCTGGCGAGGCTGTTGATGGCCTGTTTCCAGGCGGGTGTCCGTCCGGTGACGTTGGGGCGGTTCTTGATCGGGTTGCGGATGACCAGGTAGAGCACCTTCAAGGCCGCGTCGTCGTCGGGGAAGTGCCCGCGTCGTCGGGTGGCCTGGCGGAAGCGGGAGTTGAGGGATTCGATCATGTTCGTGGTGTAGACGACACGTCGGATCGGGGCCGGGAAGCGCATGAACACGATCACGTGCTCCCCGGCAGCATCACCGCAGGTTCCGCTCGCGCAGGCGTGGGGCGGCGGCCTGGTCGCCCCGGTGGACGGGACGCGGTTTGTCGTGAGGGTAGTGGCCGGCACCCCGCGCGACTCGCTGTACGTGCTGGACGTCCTCTACGGCCGCGACGGCGGCAAGCGCCCCGAGATGATCGTCGTCGTGGGAACGCTGGGCCGGCTGATGGACCACCGCCGCCTGGCCGACGACTACGAGGCCAAACCACAACGCTCCGAAGCCATGGTCCACCTCGCAATGATCAAACTCATGGCACGCAGAACCTCAATGAATCTGGGGATTCAGGGACCGGACAGCGGAACGAAACGCCCCCTTAGCTTATGAAGGAGCCTGGGGCGCAGGCGCTCGCGGCCACCCAGGTGTGCGACTCAATCGCGTTGTCCATCGTCACGCTGTTGGTGAACCAGTTGCGGCTGAGGTCGTCCACGTACAACTCGCCCGGCTTGAGGCAGCCATAGGCGGTGTCGTCGTACTCCTTGTAGTAGTAGAAGGCGACGACGTCCTTGCCGCCGACGTGACCGTTGTTCATGACGGACGAAGCCCGGTTCGCGTCGGCACCCTTGAACTCGCCGTACGAGTCGCCCCAGTTGGGGTCGCTGCCAGCGTCGTCACCGAGGTACAACCCGCCGCAGTCATAGCCGTCCCAGGCGCGGACGCGGCCGTCGCGGCCGAGGTAGTTCCACTGGGCGTCGCAGCCGGAGCCTGCGTGAGCGGTGGCCGGGACGGCGAGGCCGAGGGCCGCGAGGCCCAGGGTGGCGAGGGAGACGGTCAGTTTGCGCATGACGAATTCCTGTTCTGCTCATGCCCGGCGAGCGGGCTGGGGCGGGTGGGGCGACGATCCGCGAGGCCGTCGCGGTTCTGCGGCGCGATCTGGATCAGGTGCGGGCGGGGACTATGCGCTCGGCGCGCACGAGGGCGTCCCGCTGCATCCGCCGGTGGGCATCGAGGGCGGAACCGTACTTCTCCGCCAGTCCGCTGATGTAGTGGGCCTCGCGCCGCTCGCCGATCGAGCGGAGGGAGACGGAGCGGGCGCAGGTGGCGTCGGCGACCGCGATCCGGGTCTCGTTTGCGAAGGTCCTGGCCTCCTCGGCCGGGGTCTGCTCCGCGCTGTGCTTGCGAGTGGATTGCCGTGCAGCGTCGGGGTCAGGAAACGGGTGGCCCGCCTTGCTCATACAGCGAGACCAGGCGGCGACCGCGCTCTTGAGCTCCTTGTCGCGCAGCAGCTTGCCCACGTAAAGGGGCCGCAGGTTGCTGACGGTGGTGTCGGAGCGGAACCATGCCGCGGGATCGCCGTACAGCGCCCTCTCCGCCCGGCCGGAGCAGCCGCCGGAATGCTTGGTGACCGTGCCGCCGGCCGGCGTCCGCGACTTCAGTTCTACGGCGTCCCGGCCGCCGTCCATCGCGATGTCGTATGCCATCTGGCGCGAACGGGAAAGGGACTTGCGATAGGCGATATTGGGGTTGTCCACGCGGGCGCGGTCCTCCTTCGCCATGATCCGGCTGCCGTAGCCGTGGCTGCGGGCCCAGTCGACGTCGTCCTGGACGTAGCCGACCGGCCGGCTCTCCTCCAGGCTCAGCGACTTCCCCTCCCAGAAGCGGAAACCCTGCTTCCTCATACAGTTCGTGATCAAGTGCTGCTCGGCGTCGGAAATCCGCAGGTCCTGGGCGTACGTGAGCTGCCCCCCGGCCACGGTGGCCGCGGCCTTCACGGCCGGCGTGGCGCGGTGGGCCGCGTCGGTGTCCGCCGTGCAACCGGTCAGGGCGAGCGAGGCAAGCAGCGCTGTCGTGCCCACCACAGTGGTCGCGCGTCGCGTGCTGCGTCCAGTCGGTCCCACCGTCCGGCGTGGGGCGTCGGTGCGCTTCAAAGGCATGCTCCCGAGGCGAAGTCGAACTGTCGTGTACGGCTGCTCATGCCGCGACGTGGCCCGGATGTGCTCCGGTACTCGACGACCGTAGGCGGAGGCCGCGCCCGAAGAGCACCAACAGGCGCACAGGGATTCCCCAGTTCGCGCACAGTGCACGATCCGGCTGTACGGTGCCTGTGCGACCAGGGGGAGGGGCGGCGGCATGACGGACTGCAAGAGTTCCCGCTTAAGAGGAACCGAGTCGTTCGAGGCTGTGGCCTCGGCCTTGTTCGCTCCGCTGCGGGTGACACATCCTGACCCGAAGGGGTTCGAAGCCACGGTCGACCACACAGACGTAGGACCCATGGTCGTCGCTCGCGTCAAGGCCACTGCCGCAGTGGTGACGCGAGACAACCGCAGCATCACCTCCAGCGACGTGGAGTGGATGCACTTCAATCTGCATCATCACGGTTCCCTTACGGCGGTCCAGGCTGACCGGACCACGACAGTGAAACCCGGTGAACTGTTCGCCTGTGACGGCACCCGGCCTTACCGGCTCATCGGTGCCGGTCTCAGTGACATGACCGTGCTCTGCGTCCCCCGGGCGAGTCTCGGCAGATACGCGAACTCCATCGGCCGACGCACCGCGCTCCCCCTGCCGGGAGCGGGCGGGATCGGCGGGCTCCTCGGCCACGCGCTGTCCGCAGTCAGCGAGGACTTCCCCCGTCGGGATGTGGCACGCACGCATGTGGCGGACGCGCTCGCTGCGCTCCTCCTCGCCGCTTTCGCCGACACTGCCCCGGAGCCCGTTCCCGTCGCCAGCGACCTCGTCGACCGTATCCGCGCCTACGCGCTTGCCCACCTCGGCGACTTCCGGCTCACCGCCGAGCAGGTCGCGCGCCAGCACGGCATCTCCGTCCGGTACCTGCACGTACTTTTCAAAGGCAGTGACCTGACCTTCGCCGCGTGGGTCCGGCACGAACGCCTGCTGCGCATCCGCCGGGACCTCCTCGACCCCGCCTCCTCGGACGCCTCCACGGCCGCGATCGCGGCACGGTGGGGAGTGCATGACCCGAAGCACCTCGGCAGGGCCCTGAAACGCGAGTTCGGGGAAACCGTCAGCGACCTGCGTCGCAGGTGACACCACCGCGTCACGGCCACGGTCACGTCATGGCCGGGACAGGGTGCCTTGCTACTCGCCAACCATTCGTCGGTCACGCGGTTCAGATGGCGAGCCGGCCGCTCCCGAGTGCCACAACGACCGGGATACCGCGACCCTGCGCAACGACCACGGCCGGCTCATCGACGAGGCGTCGTGGATACCACCGCGGCGGCGGCCACCGCCACTGACCGCGAGAGCGGGTGCCGGCCTCCCCGGGCGGGACTGTCAAACGAGTGCTCCAACCACGGTAGTTGAGGTTACTGACGGGCCGCCGACAGGCGGCCGGCCGTCGAAGGTGATCTCGAAAGCGTTCAGGGCGGGGACTCGATCCCGTTGGTGATGCAGACACGGGCGGCGAGGGCATGGTCAGCTGAGGTGCATGGCGATCTCCCAGCTGACCGGTAGTTCGACGTCCCCGTTGATCCTCACGTCGATCACCACGGGACCGTCCTGCACGGCCAAGGCCTTGTCGATCTCACCGAAGTCATCCGGGCTGCTTACGGTGAAGCCCCTGGCACCGAAGCCGACGGCCAGCTTCGCGAAGTCGGGCTCCGGTGTGTCGGCGTAGGACGTGTTCAGCTTCTTGTGGAAGAGGTCGTGCTTCTCCTGGCCCACCGCGTTGTCGTTGAAGACGACCACGGTGAGGGGAAGTTGGTGACGGACGGCCGTGTGGAAGTCGGCGAGGTTCATCATGAACGACGCGTCTCCGGTGGCATGCGTGACGCGCTCGCCGGGACGCGCGAAACAAGCTCCGATGGCGATGGCCAGTCCCTGGCCGACGGCACCGAAGTCCCAGCCTAGACCCCAGTTCTCTGCGCGCGGAACGGTCAGGGTCTTCACGCAGACCATGGCGGCGTGGCCGCCGTCCAGCACCAGGATGCGGTCGTCCTTCGGCAGCGCGTTTTCGAGGTACTCGGCGGCCCGGCGGGGATCCGACGAGTCGCCGTCCGTGTAGTTGACGGCCTCGGGCTTGCTGTCCTGAATCCGTTGGCGCAGGGCCGCGTCGGCCGGACGGGCCTGCATCACCGAACCGAGGCTGTCCGTCAGGGCCGACACGGCCGTTTTCGCGTCGGCGGTGATACCGACCGCGACACGGGCGAACCACCCGAAGGCATCGGGGCGGGTGTCGATCTGAATGATCTTCTTGCCGTTCTCCAAGAGCTTGCCGAAGTGGGTGGTCCACTCGTTCAGGCTCGCGCCGACCACTACCAGAACGTCGCTGTCGGCGAGGGACTGCACCGCCAGGTCGGATCCCAGCCCGCCGCTGACTCCCAGATACAAGGGGTGGTCCGCGCAGAACCCCGCGGCGTACAGGGAGACGGCGACGGGCGCCCCGAGGTGGTCGGCCAGTCCGCGAACCTCCTCCTGGGCTTTCGAGTTGACCGCGCCCAGTCCGCAGAGGATGGCCGGCCGTTCGGCGGCCGCGAGGATCCGGACGGCCTCCGCGATGTCCTGACCGTCCGGCGGCTGAAGGGCGTCTCTCTTGTACATGGGTGTGTATTCCCAGTCGGCGTCGGGCATGTCCGCCTGCTGCATGTCCTGGGGAAGGTTCAGGATGAACGGCCCTTGGTTGACTTTGATCTGGCGGAAGGTCTCGCCGAGGCAGTAGTCGACAGTGCGGGGCGACTCCAGCCGGACTGTCGCCTCGGTGGTGAGTTTCGCGAGCGCCTGCTGATCCACCATGCCCTGCGGGTTGTACGGATCGTGGAGGGAGGCGTGACCGGCGAGCAGCAGCACAGGGGACCGGTGGAGCCGGGCGGCCACCAGTGAAGTGGTCGCGTTGGTGTAGCCGGGCCCCTGGGTGACCGTCGCCAGACCTGGTCTGTCGCTGAACCGCGCGAAACCATCCGCCATGCCCACCGCGCTTCCCTCGTGATGGGCGTGGACGAACGTCAAGCCGTGACGATCGCCGAGGTCGACGATGAGGTCCTGGTTCGCGTCGCCCATGACTGCGAACAGATGGTCGAACCCCTCCGCGGCGACCGCCTGCGTCACTGCTTGGAACGCCTTCATCTCGGACTTCCTCTCGCTCTGATCGCTGATTCGGCAGCGGGGGCCCGTCGCACGTGGAACCGTTCGACAGCAGCACGGATGTGAGTCCGTCAGCGATTTCGGGGCGCGCCGGGGCGCGGTAGGTGTGCGCCCGGGCGACCGGAGACCGCCTACCTGCTGGGCGAGGGCAGGGCGAGCCCGCACGGCGGCAGCCCGATTTGCATCATCCACTCACCTGCTCTCGATGGTGTCGCGAGTCCCTGTGAGCCGCAATCGGACTCGTCGCGTGCTTGCGAGCAGAGGGCACCGTGCATATCCGGACGGGCCGCTCGCGTCCGTAGTCCCCCTCTCTGCGTCGCTCCGCCCGTAGGCACTGGCGCGGCCGGTTGTGTCGCCTGTCCCCCGACGGATGCTCCGGCACGGCGAGGACAGGCCGCGAGCGCTGCCTGCCGGGAGCCGGCGTCATCCCGAGATCACGGCAGCCCGCGGAATGAGCGGCAGCGGCAGCGGCAAATGACCGGCAGCGGATGCCGAGGGTGGCCGTCTCAACCCTCGGCAGCAACTGGCTGTGATCATCGACCCACCGGAGCAGCTTCTCCAGCACGCCCTGCCGAGCCCGCTCCGGCCCATTCCCCGGGGAGAATCGACTGCGTGACCGGGCACGAACGCGAAAGGCCCGGAAAGACGGGTCAGCGCAGGCCAGCACGCGGGCCCCGAGGCGGACTTCGGAACGGTCACCTTCCACCCAGCCGCATCCCGCGGCCGACAGCACCGCCCCGGCCACGACGGTTCGCGGTGCCTGTGCCCGCGCCGCCGCTCATGCCGCGTCGTGCCTGGCGGCAATCTCGGTCACCGTGACCGCGACCGTGACCGGGTCCGCCAGGCGGTGGGCGGCGAGGTGGGTGATGAGGGCGGCTGTCACCCGGTCGTGGACGTCTCGGGCGATGTCCAGCGCCCGCCGTCCCTCTGCCAGGACGCAGCGCACCTCGATGTGCCAGCCCGAACCGTCCGGCGCCCGGTCGGCGCGTATGCCGGCCTCGGGCGGCGTGGTGTCCGCCCGGGTGGGCGCGGCGGCTGCCGCGAGGCGCCAGGCGAGGCGGGGTTGCAGGGCGGCCACGCCAGGCACCGCGAGGGCCGCCTCGGCCGCTACGCCGAGGAGCGCGGTGGGGCCGGTGGCGGTCATCATGCGCCACCGTCCGTCGGGAGGCGGGGGCCCCGGGTCGGCCCCGGTTCCAGTACGTCGGCCACGGTGATGTCGACGGCTGTCACTGTGAGCCCCAGGTCCTGTCCGGCCGAGTGAAGGACCGTTCGGCGTACCTGGTGGACCCGGTCGGGCAGAGGGCGGTCGAGGGCGGCGGCCAAGGTCATGGTCACCCGCACGTCGGTGCCGTTGTCCTCGGGTATGAGCCGGCAGGCAGCGGCCCTGCAGCCGGAGACCGTGTCCGCGGCCTGCCTCAGGATCTTCGCCGCGGCGCTCTCGGCGATCCGCAGGTCCCGGTCGGGGTCGGCCAGGGGCAGCATTCGCCCGAACCGGGCCTCTGCCCTGACGACGTCCATGACCCGGTCGACGAGTGCGCGCAGGCCCGGGGGGTCCTTGTCGAGCAGCGCCCGGGCAGCCGCGTCCACCGTGGCCAGTGCGTCGACGGCCTCTCGGCAGTGCGGACAGGACACCGCGTGCGAGTCCGCGGCCGACGGCGCGTCCCGTGCCTGTTCCCAGACCCGGCTCAGCAGACGGCCGCAGGACAGCACCTCATCCCCGGCCAACGGGGGCACGTCGGCGGCGACCGGAGCGTCGCGGGACCCGTCGGGTCCGGGAGGCCCCGGGGGCGGGTCGTTCAGCGCCATGGGCCCATCGCCTCCTGCAGGGATCTGCGCGCCCTGAAAAGTCTGCCGCGTACCGTCTGCTCGCCGGTGCGCGTCACGTCGGCTATCTCCTTGTAGGGCAGGCCCTGCACCTCCCGCAGGATCCAGCAGACCCGCTGTCCGGCGTCCAGTTCGGCAAGTGCGCAGGACAGTGCGGCCGTGGCCGCGTCCTGCTCGGCGGCCCGGGCGGGCTGGCTCCACGCATCGCCCGCCGCCGGTTCGGCCACGGTGTCCAGGGGGACGGGCGGCGGCCGGCGACGTCGCATGGTCTGGCAGCGGTTGACGGTGATCCGGTACAGCCAGGTGTGAAACTCCGCGCCGTGCCGGTATTCCGGCAGGTGACGCCAAGCGCTGACGAAGGCGTCCTGGACGGCCTCTTCGGCGTCCTGCGGGTTGCCCAGCATGCAGCGGGCCATGGTCAGCAGGGACTGGCTGTGCCGCTGGACGAGCACGGCGAAGGAGTTGTCGTCCCCCTCGGCCGCCCGCACGGCCAGCAGTCGGTCCGGCAGGTCGCCTGCCGACGGGTCGCGCCCCGACGTCGGGAGAACAGCGTTTTCGATCATGGCGCCCCCACACACGGTTCGGACCTGCCGAGTACCCGACAGGCC
This sequence comes from Streptomyces sp. NPDC026515, assembly GCF_055567595.1. NCBI lineage: Bacteria > Bacillati > Actinomycetota > Actinomycetes > Kitasatosporales > Streptomycetaceae > Streptomyces > Streptomyces sp. NPDC026515. Next base: position 607,392 of record NZ_JBVHQD010000001.1, on the reverse strand, counting down.
GCACGTGACGCACATCACATCCGCCGCGGTGTGAGGATTGTGGCGCCCGCTATGTCCAATCCATCGGAGGGCGCCGCACCGGTGTCCGAGAGACCGATCGAGGCGACCGCCATGACGGACAACATCACCAGCGTCGGCAGGGACAGCCGGCCCGAGACAGGCGTGAGCGCGCTCAAGGGCCGCGCCGGGGCCGGGGCTCCGGCCGAGACACGGGGCAGGACCACCATCGCGGACGGCGTGGTGGCCAAGATCGCCGGCATGGCCGCCCGCGAGGTACCGGGCATCTACAACCTGGGAGCGGGGATGGCGCGCGCCTTCGGCGCCATGCGGGAACGCGTCCCCGGCGCTGCCGGAGGCGGAGCGGCGGTCACCCGCGGCGTCAAGGTCGAGGTCGGTGAGCGACAGGCCGCGGTGGACCTGGACGTCGTCGTCGAGTACGGCGTTTCCATCGTCGACGTCGCGGGCGGCGTGCGCACCAACGTCATCAGCGCCGTGGAGCGGATGACGGGCCTGGAGGTCGTCGAAGTGAACATCGCCGTCGACGACGTCCACCTGCCCGACGACGAGGAGGAGCCGACCGAACCGAACGAGGGCCGCGTGAGGTGACCGCCGCCGGGACCACCGCCACGTCCCCGGGCATGAGCGGATGACCACGGCACAAGGAACGCTCGCGAGACGGGTGAGGGCAAGATGAACACAGCAACGACCGGCCTCGCAGCCGGTATGGCCCTGGGCTTCGCCGGTTACTTCGGCGGCTTCTGGGCGTTCCTGCTGGTGCTGGTCCTGGGTACGGCGGGGCTGCTCGTCGGCCTCGTCGTACAGGGCGACCTCGACCTCCGGACACGGAGGCAGCGGTGAAGACCCGGCCCGGTTCCCCCAGCGAGGGGTCGGGCCCGCAGACGCCGGCCGCCGGGCTGCCGCCCCCGGCCGAGCGGGGCGCCACCGTCATCCCGGACAGGGTGGTCGCCCGTATCGCCGCGCAGGCCGCACGCGCGGCGCAGTCGCGGCGCGCCGCCGTACCGCCCGATCGGGGCGGACCTGCGCCGCCCCACGCCACCGCCGCCGTCCGCAGCGGATCGGTGCGCCTGCATCTGACCATGGACCTGCCCTACCCCACCGACATCCCCCGTGTCTGCGAGCGGATCCAGCGGGACGTCGCCGAACGGGTCGCCCAGCTGACGGGGCTGCGGGTGGGAGAGGTCCTCCTCACCGTCCGGCGGCTGGTGACCGCCGTCGACTCCAGTCGGGGGCGGGTCCGGTGAGCGGCCGGGCGGCCCGGGCCGCCGGGCACGCCGTGCAGGAGGGGCGATCGCGATGACATCCGATCCACGTCCTCCGGGCCGCGGCTCCGTGTCGTCCGCGCACCGTGCCGCAGTGCCGCTGACGAAGGAGCCCGACCCTCCCGAACGCGACGTGTCCACCTCGGAGCTCACAGCCACTGAGCGCGAGGAAGGGCACCGAACCCATCGCGGGTGGTCGGCGCGCCGCATCACGGCGGCGCTGGTCGCCGCGGTGATCCTCGTGGCCGCGGTCGCCACGCTCGTCGACGTCGTCGCCGTACGGGCGGGGCGTCCGGCCGCGGCCTGGCGACGGCACCTGGCCGACGAACTGGCAACCCGTCCGGTGGACGACGTGTGGATGCTGACGGGGGCCGCCGTGGCCGCCGCCGTAGGCGTCTGGCTGATCGTCCTGGCCCTCACCCCCGGCCGGCGCCGTTGGCTGCCCCTGCGCTCACCCGCCGGATGCCCGCGAGTGCGGGCCTTCGTGGACCGCGACGGAGCCGCCGTCCTGCTGCGTGACGCCGCCATGCGGGTCCCCGGAGTCGGCGCGGCGCACGTCCTGGTGGGCCGCCACCGCATCAGAGCTCGCGTGGACGTCCGCTTCCGCGACCCGCGACAGGTGAGGGACGACCTCACGGCCGTCCTCGACGAGGAACGCGACCGGCTGGCCCTCGCACGTCCTCCCCGCATCGCCGTACGGGTGCGGCGACGCTCCCACTGACACAGGACCCGTAGCACCGGAGCCCGCCATGACACCGCGATCCGCACTCAACCGCACGCTGCTGGCCGTCGCCGGACTGGCCCTCCTCGGCGGCGGACTGCTCATCCTCTTCGCCGGACTGGACCTCTACCAGCGGCACGATCTGGCCCCGCCCGCCGGCTGGCCCCTGACCCGTCCGGCCGACGTCCTGCTCGGCTCCGCCGACCGGGCTCGCTGGAGCGGCCAGGGCTGGTGGTGGTGGCCCGCGGTCATCGCCGCCCTCGTCCTCACCGCCCTGCTCGCCCTGTGGTGGCTGCTCACCCAGCTGGGCCGACGCCGCCCCGGCTCCCTGACCGTCGGCCGCCCCGCCGCGCAGGAGGGTGTCGAACTGCGCGACCACGCACTCAGCGAAGCGATCGCGAACGAAGCCGGTGCCCTCCCAGGGGTAGGCCATGCGGCCGTACTCATCACCGGCCGACAGGGCCGCCCCCGCACCCACATCAAGCTCACCCTCACCCCCGAGGGCGCGCCCGGCGCCACTCTCGGTGCCCTGTGCGAAGGCCCGCTCAGCACCGCGCGTCGGTCCACCGGCGTCAGTGACATGGCCGCCGAGGTCCGCCTGCAGGTCAGCCGCCACGGGCCACACCGCGTGGAGTAAGGAGGAGAGAGCGGCCGTTCCCGCCGACGCCCTTGCGGCCCACCGCAGTTCGCGGGCGCGCCGACACCACTCCCCGAGGGAGAGATCGTGATCATCCTGGGCGCTTCACCGACGGGCTGACAGAGGAGCGCGATGCCGGCGGCGAGGAATTCGGTGAGGAACAGCTCATCGGGTGGGTGAGGAACAGCTCATCGGGTGGGTGAACCGCCTTGAGCCCACGGCCCGACAGATCCGGACACGGCCGACGGCACGCAGCCTCCCGCCTGTGATCCTCACCGGCCCCGAGATCACCGCCGCCACCCAGGACGGCCGATGGGGGATCCCGCCGTTCGCTCCCGACCAGGTCAACTCCCAACAGCTACAACGCCCGACTCTGCCTCGCCCCGCTCACCCACGCACACCTCCGACGTGCTCGATGCCCACCAGCCCAACCCCACCACCGAGTTCACGATCGGCCACGACGGCCACGTCCTCCGGCCAGGCGAGCTCCACCTCGGCCACACCCCCGAAGACCTGACGGCCGACCTCGAACTGGACAGCGCCTACGGGCGTTACGTCGACACGGCCGGCGCGGAGATCCCGACCAGCGTCAACCTCATGTCCCTGTTCCCTGTCCGGACTCCACCGCGCGCTGCGCGGGGCACTGGTCGGTCACTTCGCGGCGGCGGAGACCACCTCGTCGCCCGGCTCACGGCGCGTCGCACCCGGGCCGCGACGGGTCGGTGCGGACCCCGCCGCCGTCCACTTCCACACCGAGCACGTGGAACCTGCTCACCGCCCGGCGCGACGGCCGCACCGTACTGCGCACCCCGTTGCGCCCTCGACGCGTCCGCCGGACAGGCGAGGCGGCGCGTACGCCGTACAAGTGGACTGCCCGGGTACCCGAAGGCGGTGCCGCACCCTTCGCTCGGACGACCTGCGCGTGGGCGATGACACAGGGGGGTGAGTGGCGGTCAGGGAATACCGCGGCGACCGCCACGCCCCACGAGGCAGTCGAGGAGAGGCATCGCGATGTCTGCACAGTCCGCGCCCGAGTCGGCTCGGGAGGAGCACGGTCCGCCGGACGGGACGGGCCCGAACGGGTCCCGCCTGAGCACGGCCCTGCGCGAACAGGGGGGAGCGCCGCGGGAACCGTCGAACTCGGAGTCACGCGGCGCGCGTACCCGGTCCTGGGTGACGGTGGGTTTCGGTCTGGGGCTGGGGGCGAGCCTGGCGTGGCTCGCGGTGCAGACGGTCACGCGGGTCAGTTCGATGCTGACCCTGCTGATGCTGGCCCTGTTCATCGCGATCAGCCTGGAACCGGTCGTCGCGTGGTTCACACGCCGTGGGCTGCGCCGCGGCTGGGCCGTCGCGATCGTCCTGACGGGGTTCGTCGTCGTACTCGGCGGCTTCCTGGCCCTGGTCATTCCGCCCGTGACCAAGGAGATCACCGCGCTGGTGAACGCGGTACCCGGCTGGCTGGAGCAACTCCACGACCACCAGTCCACGATCGGCCACCTGGAGGACCGCTTCCACCTGGTCGAGAAGGGCAAGGAACAGGTCGGTACGGGAGGCGGGGCGTCCGGCCTCGCGGGAGGGATCCTCGGCGCGGGCCAGAAGGTCCTGAGCACGGTCGCATCCACGGCCATCGTGATCACCGTGACCCTGTACTGCATGGCCGCGCTGCCGGCCATCAAGGAATTCTGCTACCGCTTCGTGGCGGCCAGCCGCCGCGAGCGCGTCGAGGGCGTGGCCGAAGAGATCATGAACCGGATAGGCAAGTTCATGCTCGGCAACCTCGCCACCTCGGGGATCGCCGGGCTGGCCACCTTCGGCTGGTGCGCGGCGACCGGCGTCCCGTACGCCGCCGCCCTGGGCGTCTTCACCGCCCTCATGGACCTGATCCCGATCGTCGGCTCCACTCTCGCCGGCATCGTCGTCAGCCTCGTCGCCCTGTCCGTGTCCTTTCCCATCGCGATCGCGACCGCGGTCTTCTACGTCGTCTTCCGCGTTGCCGAGGACTACCTCATCGTGCCGAGGGCGATGAAGTTCGCCGTCGACGTCCACCCGTTGGTCACCGTCCTCGCGGTACTGGTCGGCGGCGCGCTCCTGGGCATCATCGGCGCCCTCGTCGCCATCCCGGCGGCCGTCGCTGTCGGCCTGGTCCTCGACGAGTACGTGTTCCCCAAGAAGGAACGAAACTGACGCCGCGTCGTTCGTGGGCGATTCCGGACGCGGCGGTGGCCTGGGCTGACGGCGTTCTCCTGAGCCGTTCGGGAAGCTGTGCGTCGCGCCCTCGCGGTGCGCTGATCCCGACTGTGGTAGTCGACAGGTATGCCGAAGAAGTCGCCGACTGCCGCAGGCCGTTCCTCTCTCTTCGAGCGGCTGGGCCGCGTGTTCGGCCATTCACCGGTCGGACGCGGCTGGCGGCGCGGCAGCGATCTGCAGCTGGGGCAGCGCTCGCTGGGTTTCGCCGCCCTGGGATTTCTCACGCTGGTGCCGCTGCTGACCATTGTCTCCTCGGCCGACCCGGAGCACGGACGGGGATTCGCGCAGTGGCTGGGGGAAGGACTCGGCGTGTCGACGAACGCCAGGAGACATGTGGAGCAGTTGTTCACCAGCCCCACTCAGGCCCTGCGGACCACGACCGCCTTCGGAATCGCCGTCCTCGCCGCCTTCGGCCTGACCTTCGGGGCCGCCGTACAGTCCGGCTACGAAAAAGTCTGGGATCTGCCCCATGCCCGCTGGTGGGCCAGGTGGCGCCACGTGGTGTGGCTCGGTGTACTCGTCGGCTACCTCTTCGCCTCCGCCACCACCACGCTTCGAACCAAGTCCTTGGCCGGCACGTTCACCGCGTCAGTGAGCGCCGTCCTGTTCTTCTGGTGGTCGCAGCGCATACTGCTCGGCGGGCGGGTTCGCCGGCGTGACCTGCTGCCCGGCGCGGTTGCCACCACAGTCGGGCTGCTCGGTCTCAGGGTCTTCTCCCGGCTCGTCTACTCGCCGCTGATCGCGTCCAGCGTCATCACCTACGGTCCCGTCGGAACCGTCCTTGTCATCCAGTCCTGGCTGGTCGGTGTGGGTACTGTCGTCTTCGGCGGTGCTCTGGTCGGCCGGTTCCTTCGCGAGGAACTCCCACGCGTGGCGTGCGCGCTGAAGCGGCGCGGATGAGACCAGACCCCGAAGCTCGGGACTCCTTGACCGGCCTCGCCGATGGACGGTCCCCGTCCCTGAAGCCCACGTGGAGCGGGGATCACTCCTCCTCTTCTTCGTCCTCCTCCTCTTCCTCCTCGTACTCGTCCTCCGGCTCTTCGTCTTCGTCGGCCTCGTATTCCTCCTCCTCGTCCTCTTCCTCGGGGTATTCCTCGTCGCTGTCGTCCTCGGCCCCTTCTTCGTCCTCGGCCCCTTCTTCCTCGGCGGCCTCTTCTTCCTCGATGGCCTCTTCGTGGGTGCGGACCACTTCACCATCGCGGATTTCGCCACGCCAGCCTTCCGGCTCCTCGTTGGTCAGGGTGACGTAGCGCTGGAAGTGCTTGAAATCCAGCCGCAGGCGCCGTCCCTGAGCGCGCCAGATGTTGCCGGTCTTCTCGAAGAAACCCGAAGGGTAGTACTCGACGACCAGGACGATGCGTGTCAGCGTGGGAGTCAGTTCATGGAAACTGACACAGCCGCGTGTGGTGCCCTTGGCTCCTTCCGAGGTCCACACGATGCGTTCATCCGGAATTTGTTCCTGGGTTGTGGCCTTCCATCCGCGGGTGGAGGGCCCGACCTTCACCTTCCAATCGCTGTCGGCCTCCTTGCCCTTGGAGGCGCTGCGGACGCCCTTGGTGAATCCGCTGAACTTCTCGTACTGGGTCCAGTGGTCGTAGGCGTCGCGTATCGGTATGCCTACATCCAGCACTTCAATGATGTTCATGACCTTCGTCGTGCCAGACCCACGGCCCTTGCCACCGCCGCCACCGAACGTCTCTTTGACCTTGCCGAACAAGTTGTCCTTGACGCTCTTCGCCTTCTCACCGATCAGAGCCTTCAGCGGTGAATCACCTTGGAGCATCCGCATACCAGCCTTGGGGAGCACCCCGCCGTTCTCCACCACGCCCGTGAGGCCGCTGGTGATGTCACCCAGTTTGTCGCCGGCCTTGTCAGCCAGGTTCTCCACCTGAGCGCCCACGAAGCTCTTGACCGCGTCGCGCAGTTGGTCAAGTCCCGAGCTCTGCTCGCTTCCGGAGTCGCGCGCATGATCGGCCATGGTTCTACCTCCGACGCCCGGGAGACGTCTTCTTCGCGGTCGTCTTCTTTGCCGTCGTCTTCTTTGCCGTCGTCTTCCTCGCCGCGGCCTTCTTGGGCGGGACCGTGGACTTCCTCGCCCCTGGTGCCTTCTTCGAAGGCGCCGCCTTCTTCGCCGGAGTCGCCTTCTTCGCCGGAGTCGCCTTCTTCGCCGGACTCGCCTTCCTCGCCGGACTCGCCTTCTTGGCGGGTGCCTCGCGAGCGGCGGGCTTCCCGGCGCGACGCTCACGGCCGCGATCGTGCCGAGCGCTCCCCTTGTGATCCGTGTCCTGCTTCCGGGCCGCAGGGCGTCGCGCGGGCTTTCGCGGCTCCTCCTCTTCTTCCGGCTCCTCCTCTTCTTCCGGCTCCTCCTCTTCTTCCTCCTCCCCTTCTTCCTCCAGTTCCTCCTCAGGTTCTTCTTCCTCGTCCTCTTCGTACGCGTCTTCGGCTTCTTCCTCTTCCTCCTCCGGCTCCTCCTCTTCCTCCTCGTACTCGTCCTCCGGCTCTTCGTCTTCGTCCTGCGGCTCCTCCTTGCCCCTGCCGCCTATGCGGTCGGTGCGCTGGTGGAGAGAGTCGGCCAGGTCGGCGAGCTTGCGGTCGGCGACCGCGCTCAGCGCCTTGCGCCCCGCGTCCAGCGCCTCGCCGCGGAGCTGTTCGTTGAGGTCGGCGAACTGGGGAAGCTCGCGTAGCCTCTTGACTCCCTCCGTCAGCAGCTGTTGTGGTTCCAGCCCGAACCGGCGGCCGGCGAGGTATGTCGCCGCTCCGAACGCGAGCCGCCCCTTCTTCGTCCGGCCTAGCACGTACCCACCGAGAACGGCGGCGGCGAGAGCGATCTTGGGTACATCAGCCATCAGATTTCCCTTTCGAAGGGCTGCCGGGCGAACGCTCCGGCAGGCGCGGGACGCCCTCGCAAGGGCCTCGCGCCTCGCAGGCGGAGGAATCGAATGGAGCAGCAGCCCACGGCCACGCTCATCACTCCGCCTCTCCAGTCTGTGCGGAAACACCAGCAACTGCACGCGGAGAGCGGAACCTCACCGGACGGCCGCACTCACCTGCCTTCAACCGGCGGCGACAAGGACCGCGGCAGCTGACAGGTGCGGGGCGGCCCCTCGACTCTCGGCTGAAAGGCGGCAGTTGAGGATCGGCTCCCGGGCGACGGAGCGCTGCTCGGGCGGCGTTCGCTCCGGGAGCTCCGTGGACTGCGCCGCCGGGATGGGCGGCCGCGGAGGCGCGGTAGAGGCCCTTGACGGGGGTCTCGGGCCGGCCGGTGCCGGGGACGGGACGGAGACGGCCTGCTGGTGCGGCGCGGTGGTGCCGTTGTCGATGGCGCCGTTGTGGAGGTTCTCGTCCAGCGCCTGGAGAGTGGTGGGGGCCAGGATCCGGCGGCCGAGGATCCGGGTGCGGAAGCCGGGCGCGAACCGCTCCACCTGGGCCTCGACCCGGTCCGCCACGGCCTGCTGCTCGCGGACGTCCCAGCGCCCGGTGACGCGGTCGGGGCCGGCGTCGGAGGTGATGTGCTGCGGGACGTGGGTGCAGGCCCACGCCGATTCGGTGCCGGCGGGCGAGCGGCTGGGATCTGCCGTGGTCATCTGTCCCGGCAGGGCGAACGGCTCATCGGGTACCTGTCCCATGGCGATCTGTGAGGCGAACCGGGTCCCTGAGCGGGTGGGCCGGCACGCGCGGGGCGTGGTTCCACCGCAGTCCCTCCGCCGCGAGATCCAGCCGGGCGAGGACCGGGGACGCGGGGAGAAGGCGCTGAAGAGATCGGAGACGTCAACCATGGCGGTGAGTGACACCGCTCGGCGGACGAAAGCGTCCGACGTTCCCGAGCGTTCCGGCCTCGTGCGAGCGCTGTGTGCCGGTGCGATCACAGGCAGGCGCTACCGGTGCCGCGGCAGAGGGGGCTCCTCCGTAGCCGCCCACCATCAGTTGATCCGGCGTCCTCCGCACGTCGTAGGCGGTGCTGGCCGATCCCGCGTGCTACGGGGAGTGGGTGGTGGCGCCCACCGGGTCCGTGCCGCTCGACCGGACCTGGCCCGCCGTCGGTTCCCGGCTCCGCTACACCGTGCGGCTGGGTCCCTGGTCGGCCCAGGGGATCACGACGGTCCGCCACCAGGAATCCGGGAGCGAGCTGGAGCTTGGGGCCTCGTTCAAGCCGCTGGGCACGGCGAGGATCTTCCTCCAGCTCAGGCCAGGTTCGTGGAAGAGGGTCCCGCCGAGGAGGCTCACGCCGGGGCCGGCCATGCCTGACGCGGTGGTGACCGGCGCCGGCCCCAACGGGCTGGTCGCGGCCAATCCGCTGGCGGATGCCGGGTGGAGCGTGGACGTCCTGGAGGCCCAGCAGGAGCCCGGGGGCGCCGTGCGCAGCGACCGCGGCGTCCACCCCGGCGCGCGCACTCGAATGCCCTCGCTTCTCCCCCGGGCCGGAGGAGTCTCCGTGGAAAAGTGTGACCCGGCCTCCGTCGGCGCATTCCACCCCGTGCCTGGCCGCCCAGCGCCGAAGCAGCGGTTCCGGCCGCGCCGGTCGGCACGCCTCTCGCTGTTCTACGATGCGGTTGAGAACCGCCTCGGGCGGCGGTACCGGAGGGGCACATGGCGGAGCAGATCCGGAAGCCCGCAACGGACACGGGGCCGGACGCCGCACGGCAGCAGGCGGTGCGACGAGCCGGTCTTTCGACCGCCCCCGATACCGGCATGGACCGGTTCGCCCGGCTGGTGACACGACTGCTCCGCGTGCCCGTGGCCCTCGTGTCGCTGATGGAGCGGGACAGGGTGATCCTGCCCGGGATGGCCGGTCTGCCCGACCCCTGGGCAAGCAGCCGCGCGCTACCACTGTCGCTTTCGCTGTCCCGGCACGTGGTGGCGTCCGGGCAGCCGCTGATCGTGCCCGATGCCCGTGCCGACGACCGGCTGCGCACCGACCCGGCGATCGCGGCCCTCGGGGTGGCCGCGTACGCCGGAATGCCCCTCACCGACGCCGACGGCCTTGTCCTTGGATCCCTGTGCGCCCACGTCCACGAGCCCCGCGCTTGGAGCGACACCGAACAGCGAGACCTGGCCGACCTCGCAGCCGCCTGCTCCGCCGAACTGCGCCTGCGGATCCTGTCGGCTCAGCGCCGGTCCACGCAAAAAGTACTGGAGACCGCACGGGCCACCGCAGAACAGGCCCGGCGCGACGCGGAGCGCCTGGAGCACGAGGCCCAGGCCGGCCTCGACCACGCCGAGCTGCTCCTGAGAGCCTCGGAAGAGCTGGCTCAGACCTCCGGCCTCGAGGACGTCCGCCGGCGGCTGCGGGATCTGTTCAGCGGCGTCGGCAAGCCCGCGTACGTGGGACTGCTGGTCGCCGACGAGCAAGGGCTGCGCCGGATCCCCCACCCGGACATCGTGTACGCGTTGGAGCGGGAAGTCCCCCTCCTCGCCGCTGACGCCGCCTTCCCGAGCGCCCTGGCCTTCCGTGAACGCCGGACGGTGTTCGTACCCGACCGCCAGGCGCTCGTCGCCGAGCACAGCCCCGAGGCGGTCGCCGCCTTCGACCGCATGGGCTTCAGCACGGTGCTGTGCCTGCCACTCTGGGGCAGCCGCGCCCTGCTCGGAATCCTCACCATCTGCTGGACCAAACCACACCAGGTGAGCATCACCGAGCGGGCCACGCTCACCGCCGCGGCCGGCTACATCGCGCAGGCGGCGGAGCGTGCTCTCTACCTGGACGAGCGGATCTCGGTCGCCCGGCAGCTGCAGGAAGCCATGCTGACCGATCTCCACCTGGCCGACCACGTCGAGCTCAGTGCGCTGTATCAACCGTCCGCGAACGACAACATGATCGGCGGAGACTGGTACGACGCCTACCACCTGCAATCCGCCCCCTCCGGCGGACCGGCTCCTCTCATGATCACGGTAGGCGACATCACCGGCCACGACATGCACGCCGCGACCGTCATGGGCCAGGTCCGCAGCATGCTGAGACAGGCCACCCTCGACCATCCCCCCTACAGCCCCGCAACCGCTGTCACCGCCCTGGAGGCGGCATGTGCCGTCCTGCCCATCGAGGCCGGCGGCACACTGGTCCACGCGCGCCTGGACCCCGTCCACGACGGCCCGGGCTGGAACCTGACCTGGTCCAACGCCGGACACCCCCCACCGCTCCTACGTACCCCTGACGCCCGCGTCGCCCTCCTCGCCCAGCACGACATCCTCCTGCACCAGGACTTCGAACCGTCCCACCGCACCGAGCACCGGATCACACTCCCCCCGAACTCGACCCTGCTGCTCTACACCGACGGCCTCATCGAGCGCCCGGGCCACGACATCGACACCGCCATCGCGCAACTTGTCGCCCTGCTGGCCCGCCACGGGGACGAGCCGCTGCCCCAGCTGGTCCACCGGATCAGCAAGCGGCTGGCAGACCCGCGTCCCGGGGACGACGTCGTCGTACTCGCCGTGCGCGTGCCCTGACGCCGTCGGGTGTCGTCGCCCACGTCGCGGTGTCTCCCGACGCACCATTCGGCACAGAAGTGGGAAGTGGCAAGTATCGGACAATAGGGAGCTCGGGCGAGGCCTCTCACCTCTCCGCAAGGAGCCTCACCCATGTTGGTGCCGGCCATTGCCGCTGTAGTGACGCGCTCATGGCGCGAGGCCGCCGTCTCGGCGAGCGCTTCGGCCCGGAATACGAACGGACCATGAAGGGATCCGACGGCCTGCTCGCCGCCGAACGTGAACTCAGGGACGCGGGAAGCGGCACGACGGGGTGGACATCAAGCCACTCCGCGCCCCTCGAGCACTACCGCGCCGCACACGGAGTGGATGCCCTCAGCGCCCACAGCCAGGAGACGACCGAGCAACTGCGGGGTGCCATGGCGCACTACCGCAGTGAACGGTCCCTCCGGTCTCCCTCCGGCATTTCATACGCACCACCGCTCCGGCGGTTCAGCCGACCCCCCGGTGCGCGGCGGCCGGGCGGGACCGGGCGCCGGGGCGTCTTCCGCCGAGTCGCCCGCCCGAACCCACCTGTTCCCGCGTCACCCCGCGGCGGCGGTGAGCGCTCCGAGGGCGCTGGCCTGGGTCCGCCAGTCGGTCTGGTTGGGGCTGGTGCCGGCCCAGCGCTCGCCGAGGGCGTTGAGGGAGGTCCGGTCCTGCGCCCACAGGGTGTCCGCCTGTTTCTGCGCGTAACTCCGGTACGTGCCCGATCCGGTGACGGCCGCCAGGTCGGCGAGGTTCCGCATGAAGATGCCCTTGAACTGCTTCTGGTTGTCGTCGCAGGCCGCCGAACCGACGTCGCAGGACTCGGTGAGCACGCCGCCGACGGTCAGCGCCGCGTTGCCGATCGCCGCGTCGGCGAGGGTCCGCGCGGTGGTCAGCAGCGAGCCGTCCCCGGTCGACTTCCACAGTTCGGTGAAGCCGCCGATGGCCAGCCCCTGGTTGTAACTCCACACGGTGGAGCCGTTGTTGGTGCACGCCGAGGTCAGCCCGTCGTTCACCAGACCCGAAGAGTTGATCATTCCGCTCGACCTGTACCAGGCGGCGGACGTCTTCGCCCGCTGGAGCCAGACGGTGTCGCCCGGGATGCGCTGGTGCAGTGCGGTGGTCAGCCACAGGTACTGCCCGTTCGTCACGGCGTTCTTGTAGGTCCGTTCGCGGTCCCACCACACGCCGCCGCCGCAGGTGCCGTTGTCCCAGTACTGCTGGACGTAGCCGGCGATGGTGACGGCCTCGTCGAGATAGCGGGAGTCGTGGGTGTAGTCGTACGCGTCGATCCAGGCGATCGCCCACCAGCCCGAGTCGTCGATGGAACGGCTGATGAAGTCGCCCTCGATCGCGTCCGAACTGCGCACTCCGGCGGCGAAGACCCCCTTGTTCCGGTCGAAGGTGCGCGCGATGACCCAGTCGTAGTCGTGCGTGCCGGAGGTCTTCGCGAAGTCGATGAGGGAGGTGAGGGTGGCGGCCGAGTTCCACCAGCTGCTGGGCCACCAGCCGTTGTAGGGGTCGTACGAGGTCATCAGAGTGTCCGCCGCCGCGCGCGCCCTGGTCGGTGCGGGCCTGACCCAGGCGGTGCAGCTGCCCTCGTTGTGGCTCGCCTCCCGGCCGCAGGCGCGGACCGCGCCGCCGTAGAGCAGGCCGCGCGGGTCCCGGGTGGCGTACATCGCGGTCCGGGTGCCGGTGGCTCCGGACGGGGTGCTGGTACGGCCGAGGGACGAGCCGTCCGGCCAGGACGAGCCGCCGTCCCAGGAGCGGTCGAGCCAGATCTCGTCACCGGCGCCACCGGCGCCGATGCTCGCCCAGGCCATGGAGTTCTTCTGGTCGACGTGCAGGCGGATGGTGCGGCCGTAGAGGGTGGTGTACGGCACCGGCTGGTCGTCTCCGGCTGCCTGGCCGGCGCCGGTGCCGTCGCAGAGGGTGTCGCAGACGGTGGGACGGACCCAGTTCGTGCAGCCGACGCCTGCCGCGTCACCGCAGGCCCGGACCAGTCCCCGGCGGTGGTTGCGCGGGTCGGTGATGTTGTACATCAGCGTCCTGGTACCGGTCCAGGTGCCCGGAACACTCGCCTTGCCGAGCAGTCCCTCCCAGGTGGCGCCGCCGTCCCAGGAGCGGTCCAGCCACACCGAGTCGCCGCTCACGCCGTCGTCGATGCTGGCCCACGCCATGTCGTCGGCGTCGGACACGTGCAGTTGCAGGCGGCGGCCGTTGAGGTTCTTCTCCGGCACCGGGAAACTCTCCTGCCGGGCCTGCGAGGGGTCCAGTGTGTCGCAGGCGAGGACGCAGACCTCGGTGGCGGCGGACGCGGGTGCCGCGGCCGGCAGCAGGGTGGCGAACGCGAGCGCGACTGCCGGCAGGAGGCCGAGAAGGCGTGATGTGACAACGATGTCTGAGCTGCGTGAGGACACCGGGACTCACCTCGATTCCACGATGGGGACGACGGTCGGCGCGTGGGTGGCGGAGGCCGCGGGCTCTAATCGAGCCGGGCCGGGTTCGAGCACTGGTCCGTACCTGTCTGCGAGGCAGTGAACCGGCTTGGCGAGTCCCTGTCAATGTCGCCGACGCGCCTTCGGGTCACTCCGGCTGTGCCACCGCGTCCCTCTGGAGTTGCACCGCCGCGAGCAGGCTCAGCTTCGGCTCCGCCTGCCGCAGTGCCTTCACCGCGGCGACGGAGGTGATGTCGCCGGTGAAGCCGACGGCCGCCAGCCGGGAACGGACCCAGCGGGCACGCAGCCCGCTCTCGGTGGCGCAGGCGGTGGACTCGACGAGCGCGACGGCCCGTTCCAGGCCCGGACGCTCCTCCGGCGGTGCTTCCGCCAGCGCCTGCCGCAGGGCCGCGACGATCACGTCCGCGTCCCGGATGGCCAGCACGAACGTGTTCTTCTTGCTCAGTCCCGTGATTCCTGTCATGGGGAACAGCCTGGCGGTCATGCCCGCGCGGGCCAAGCGACTTGAGGAGGCTCAGAGGTGCCGTCGGGAGGGCGCGGGTTCGGCAGCCCCTCCCGGAGCGCGGAGTTCGCCGCGCCCTGCGGGCGTCGGGCCCATCCGGTCGAGACGGCTGATGCCTTTGCGCGGACCGTCGTTCCGGTGATGAGGTGGCAGGGTGACCGATCAGGATGACACGGGGGCCGTCCGGCCGTTGACCCTGGCCTGGGTGAACCGGCAGCTGAACCCCGGTGAGCGGGTCCTCAGGACGGAGGCGTTGCACGGCGGCATCACCGCCGAGATGCGGCGGCTGACCATCGGTACCCAGGACAGAGAGACCCGCAGCCTGGTCCTGCGGACCTTCGTCGACCCGTCCTTCGTGGCAGAAGCCGAGGACCTGCTGGAGCGGGAGGCCCGGGCCCTCGCCCTCCTCGCCGCCACCTCCGTGCCGGCACCGAGGCCGGTCGCGTCCGATCCGACCGCCGCGCGGTGCGAGTACCCGTCCCTCCTGATGACACATCTGCCGGGCCGGACGGTCCTCGACGACCACGACGTGGAGACGCGGCTGCGCCCGCTGGCCCGTCAGCTCGTCGCCGTTCACGCGCTGCGCCCTGCCGAGCGTCCCCGGACGTACGGGGCGTGGACGAGCGCCGACGCCGTCACACCTCCCGACGGCGCCGACGCGGCCGCGTGGGCCGCGGCGGCCGACGTGATCCGCAGGCCCGCGCCGCCGTACGACGGACGGTTCCTGCACCGGGACTTCCACCCGGGCAACGTGCTGTTCGACGTGTCCGCCCCGAGCCCGGCAGGCCCCCGGATCACCGGGGTCGTCGACTGGGTGCAGACCTCCTGGGGGCCGGCGGACCTCGATGTGGCGCACTGCTCCACCAATCTCGCACTGCTGCACGGCCCGTCGTGGGGTCTGCGGTTCGCGGAGGCGTACGAGGAGGCCGGCGGCGTGCTGGCCGCGGCCGCGGACGAACGGTTGTACTGGCGGCTGCTGGACGCTCTGGCCTTCGCGCCGGATGTCTGCTCGGTGGCGAGGCCGTGGCGGCAGGCGGGCCGGGCGGAACTGACGACGCGGGCCGTGGAGCGGCGACTGGACGCGTACGTCACCACGCTGCTGGACGCGCTGGGCTGAGCCCGGGCCCCTGTCGGTCCCGGGCACGGCACGAGCCGCCGATCCCGCACCGGACTGCGGGGCGCGGCGACTACGGCGTGCGCACTCTTGGCGTGCGCGCGCGGCCGGGCCGTCTCGTTTCGGGTGGCGGTAGCTTCGCCCGGTCCCGCCACCCGCCGGGACCACCGTAGGTCGTCGACTCCCCCGTGAGCGCGACAGGTTCACGTGCCTGCAAGGCGGCCCCCTGGTGATCGGGTTCGCGAGCGGAGGTTCCACCCCGTTCCACACCTGTCTGCGACGGGCCGTGGCGAAGACCGCCAGGCACAACTTCGCCAACCTGAAGGAGGTGGGCGAACCGGATGCCGAGTGGGTCGCCGACGCGGCGGCCGGGCGGCGGGTACGGATCGGCGTGATCGCCGGGGCGCCCGGCGCCGCCTCCGGCCTGCTCGTCGGCGGCTCCACCAGGGCACTGCCGGCCAACGCGAAGGTGGTCGCCGCCCAGCCGGGCATGTTCGACGCGGCGAAGGCGAAGAATACCGCCGCAATCATGACCAAGACCCATCCCGACCTGGACTACGCGTTCGTCGCCAACGAGGAGACGGCCTTCGGCGCGCGCGAGGCGTTCGACGCGGCCGGGGCCACGGACGTCAGGACCGTCACCGTCAACGGCACGGACGAGGGCCTGGCCGCCCTCAAGGACGGCCGGTTCGCCGCCACGGTCTCCAACTCGGTCTCCGGCATGGGGCGGATGGCGGTCCAGAACACGATCGCCCCGCTGCGCGACGAGCACGTGGACAAGATCGCCAAGGCGTGGATCAGGCTGGTCACCAAGGACAACGCGGACACCGCCCCGCTGCACTGCCCCACGGACCAGTGACCGGCGGCCCTCAGTCGGTGTCACTGCCACGGGTGGGTGCGGACCCGGGCGCGTCGTCGTCGCGTGTGCGCCACGCAGCGACGGCTCGACGCCAGGAAACGATGACATCCGGCAGCTGGTCCAGCAGCTGCTTCACGCCGTATATGACGGCGGAGGCGACGCCGCAGACCGCCAGCACGAAGAGGATCGACTGCTCCAACTTCCCGACTCCCGTCTTGTGAGCGGTAGTCGGGCTGGGACGCGGGCCGGGAAGAAACGTGGCAGGTCTCAGATCGACCACCGCGGTATCCGCTGTGATCAACTGAGGCCCTGCCGACGTACAGGCCGCGTATGGAGTTGGGCTCGTTGCCGCGCGCAGTCCGGGTGACTGCTTGTCGGCCATGAGGACGTCGGACCATTCCCCCCGAATGAGGCCGAGATTACGAAGGGTGCCAGGATGATCGCAAGAGGGTGACGCCGATGCGATGCTCCAGTGGCGAACCGCGCGTCGTGGGATCCGGCCGGAGCACACGCCGGCCGCTCGACGGCCCGGACTCCGGCGTCGCCGCCCGATGCCGGGCGTCGGCCACCTCGCCGTAGCGTCGGAAAGTGATCATTGTCTCGCGATCCAGGGCCGCCCCGTCGGCTGACCCGGCCGACGGCGCACTCCGCCCGCCCCGCCGCCGGCCTGCGGAAGGTCCACGAAAACCCTTTGCCCGCGGGTTCGTTGAGATCTTGGGGAAGCGGCACCGGCCGCGGGGCGCCCGGCACCCGCCCGGGCACGGTGTGCCGTGTGCGACACGTGTGGGGATACAAGGGGCAGCGGTTCAAGGGGAGGTACTGTGTTCGAGGCTCGAACGGTCCTCCGCGAGGACCGCGGTGACCACCGCGATGGGCAAGTCACCCGTCTGAGCCGCCTGCACGCGACCTCTGAAGATGGAGCCGATGAACGTGTCGACCGGCGGCAGACAGCTGCGCAGCCGTGCCGCCATAGCAGCCTTCGTCTGTGCGATCACCCTGTTACCCGGCCCGAGTTTCGCGGCCCCGGGCACACCCGATCCACGGAGCGACCAGTCGATCGAGGACATCCACAACGAGCTGAACGGCCTCTACCGCGAGGCGGAGGTGGCCACCGAGGCGTACAACACCGCCGACGTGAAGGCGACCGAGCAGGAGAAGCGGCTCACGTCGCTGCACAAGGACCTGGCCCGCACCGAGAGCCGGCTGGAGGATCTGCACACCCTCGTGGGCGTGGCCGCCCGGACGCAGTACCGCGGGGGCAATCTCGACGCCACGGGCATCCAGTTGCTGCTCGGCGACCACCCCGACCAGGCCCTCGACGAGGCCTCCCAGGCCCGCCAGGCGATGCGGAACCTGGTCAACGTCTCCGAGACGCAGAAGCGTGCCCGCGCGGAGCTGGACCGGCAGACCGACGCCGCCGCCGACAAGCTGCGGGAGCTGAAGAGCAGCCGGGCGCGGCAGGCCGAGGCGAAGAGGAAGATCGAGAAGAAGATCGCCGAGGCCGAGCAGATCGAGGCGGGTCTCAAGAAGGAACAGACCCGCAAGCTCGCCCAGTTGGAGAACCAGGAGGCGCAGGCGGCCAAGTCCAAGTGGACGGGCCCCGGTTCCGGCGGCACCTCCACGGGTCCCGGCTCGGGCAGCGGTGGGCCGAAGGCGAGCGGCGCGGCCGCGAGGGCCGTC
Organism: Streptomyces sp. NPDC026515; assembly: GCF_055567595.1. NCBI lineage: Bacteria > Bacillati > Actinomycetota > Actinomycetes > Kitasatosporales > Streptomycetaceae > Streptomyces > Streptomyces sp. NPDC026515. Next base: position 589,440 of record NZ_JBVHQD010000001.1, on the reverse strand, counting down.
GACTTCGCGATGGCCCAGATCGGCAAGCCGTACGTGTGGGGCGCGGTGGGCCCCTCGTCGTACGACTGCTCGGGACTGACCTCCACGGCCTGGGCGGCGGCCGGACACCCCATACCCCGGACCTCGCAGGCACAGTGGCAGGGGCTGACCCGGGTCAGTCTGGCCTCCGTGCAGCCCGGGGACCTGATCATCTACTACGACGCCACCCACGTGGGCATGTACATAGGAGGCGGGCGGATCGTGCACGCCCCGCGTCCCGGACGCACGGTCACCATCGCGCCGGCCGCCTCCATGCCCATCGTCGGTGTCGTCCGACCCGGAGTCTGAACGGATGACCTACTCGCTGACCCCCCGTGACGAGGGAAACCTGCCCGCGCTCAGCGCACCGCCTCTGATCCGGCTCGACGCCTACGTGGCCGAGGACGGGTCGACGGTGGTCAACGGCCATCTGCTGGAGATGGGCGGCACGCGCCCCCCCAACGAGGCGATACTCGACGCCATCGCCATGTTCGCCCGCACCTTGCGGGCACCGGTGGCGGCCACCGTCATCGACCGGACCGTGCAGCAGGTCGCACGGCTGCGTGTGTACCCCGACGGCTCCAGTCGGACCATCGCCGACGAGGAGGACCTGCCGCCCGGCCGTGAGCGTACGGCCGCGGAGGAGGAGTCGTTCCCGCCGCTCGCCCGCGTCGAGCGGATCATCCAGCACGCGCAGCGCGAGGAACTGCACGCCGCGTTCGTCCTCGCCAGCGCGCTGCGCGAGCACCTCACGCTGCGCCGGGGCGCGGAGGACGAACTCTCGCTGGAGGCACGGGCGATCGAGGCGTACCTCGCGTACCAGCGGGGCGACTACATGCTCTCCACCGTCCTCGCGCTGACCGTCGCACGCATCCGCTGCCGCACCGATCTGAACCGGGCGGCACCCGAGGTGGCCCGCGCCACCGCGGCCTGGCAGCGGCTGATCGACGACGGCCAGGTGGCCACCCGGGGGCAGGAGCTGCTGCACATGTGGGAACACCTGTCCGCGGGCGGCGTACTGCTGGAACCGTCCCATCAGGCGATGGCCCAGGCCGTCCGGAGCCGGCTCGGCCGGGGCGGCCGGTCCGTACCGGCCCAGGCGACGGTACCGGCCGTGACCTCGGGCCAGGAGCCGCTCGCCCCCGAGGACAAGCCGCTCAAGCCCACGCGACGGGGGCTCAGCCGCTTCACCCGGTGGCCCGGCCGGTCCACGGAGGCACCGTCCTAGCCGGGTTCGGCGACGCGCCGCCCGAGGGCACGGGGCAGCCCTCGGCGGCGCGGTGACCGTGCGGGCCCGCGCGGGTTCACCGGCGGCAGAGCGGGGTGCCGGGCCGGCTCAGAGCGTGAGCAACTCCTCGTAGAAGCCGCCGAACTCCCGCCGCGGATCGATGAGATGGATCTCCAGGATCCAGTGGCAGGTACGGCCCGCCTTGTCGGTGCGGCGCAGCGGCGTGTCGTTGGCGGGTGCGATGTACGACTCGGTGTCCGCGCCGTCGATCTTCTCGTGCGGGAACTCGCCGACCAGGTGGCCGGCGTGCCAGCCGCCCAGCTCCCAGCCGGCCTCGGCGGCCAGCCGCTCCACCTCGGCGTACAGCTGATTCCCGGTGACGGCCGGGTCGGCCTCGAAGAACCGCTTGCCCGCGGCGAAGACCTTCGGCAGGTCGTCGCGCAGCCGCCGCTTGACCGGGTCGTCGCCGAGTACGAAGGTCCGCCCGAAGTCCGCCTCGTACTCCTCGAAGATCGGCCCGAAGTCGGCGAACACGATGTCGTCCACGCCGATCAGGCGGTCCGGCGGGTTCTCCCGGTACGGCTTGAGGGTGTTCGGGCCCGAGCGCACGATCCTCTTGTGCCAGTGCCGGGTCGTTCCGAAGAGTTCGTTCGCCAGGTCACGGACGCGGTCGCTGACCGCCCGCTCCCCTGCGCCCGGCGCCACCAGCCCCCGCTTCTCGATCTCGGTGAAGAGCCGCTCGGCCTTGGCCTGGGCGTCCAGCAGTCGGGCCGCCCGCGTGGGTTCGTCATGAGCCATAGCAGGGAAGCTAGGTTTGGCTGCGCTCGCCAGTCAAACACATTGAACGTCACCTCCGCCCCGTTCCCGGTCTCTGTGAGGCGCCTAGTCATGAGCCTGAGCATCCGCAACCAGATCCCCGGCACCGTCACCTCCGTGACCCCCGGCGAGGTGATGGCGACCGTGAAACTGCGCCTGGACGGCGGCCAGGACCTCACCGCGGCCATCACCCTGGAGGCGGTCGAGGATCTGGCGCTCGCCGAGGGGTCGGCCGTCCGGGCCATGGTGAAGTCCACCGAGGTCGCCCTCGCCACCGGCCCGGTGACGGGGCTGTCCATCCGCAACCGGCTGCCCGGCACGGTGCGCGATGTCGCCGTGGGCGGGGCGATGGCCACGGTCAAGGTCACCGTCGAGGGAGGCGAGCTCACCTCCGCCATCACCAGGGACGCGGTCACCGACCTGGGTCTGCGGGCCGGGTCGCCGGTCGTGGCGCTGATCAAGTCGACCGAGGTGTCCCTCGCGACTGCGTGACCCAAGTCGTCCGTGGTCGGGCGTTGACCGGCCCGGCTCCCTCGCGCGGCGCCCGGGCCCCGCGCCCGTCGAAGGCGGCCGGCGCTCGGCGGCGGAACGGGGGCGGTCCCCTCGCTCCGGCTGCCGGGGGTGCCCCGGCTGCTCGATGTGACGACGGTGCCGGCCGTCCGGGTCCGGGCCCCCTCCAGCCGGGTGACCGCTCCCGTGTCGGGGCGCGGGCGTGGCTCGCCGCCGGCCGGAGGGTCTCGGTGACCGCGCGCGGGATGTCGTCGACCGGGAACGGGGGGGTACGGCCGCCGGCGCCCTCGCGCGGCAGCACGTTCCACCAGTACCCGAGGACCACGGCGGACTGGGCGGTCCCGCGGGTCTCGTGCGGCCGGACCAAGACCGGCGCGCTGTCCCGCTCGGACCGGACCGCCGAGGTCAACCAGCTCTTGCGGATCGATGAGGAACCGGGCGCGCTACGCGGGCGGGAGGCGCGCGGGCTGCGCCGCTGATCCGGGTCCCCCGCGCCGGGCCGAAATCAGGAGTGCTGGTCGGCCGCCAGCAAGGAGAGGGACTCCGGGGTGATCTCTCCCTCGCAGTGTCCGCACCCGGACTCCATCCGCAGGAGGTGACCGCACTCGTGCCGGAAGACGACGGCCGGGGTGTCCACGGCCCATCTGTCGCCCCATTGCAGCAGGCCGATCATGACCGGGAAGAGCTCCCGTCCCGCCTGCGTCAGGTGGTACTCGTGGCGGGGCGGGTGCTCGCTGTACTGCCGTCGCTCGATCACGCCCGCCGCCTCCAGCTTGCGCAGCCGGTCGGCGAGGATGTCGCGCGGTGCGCCCGTGTAGCCGGCGATCTTCGCGAAGCGGTGCACGCCGTACGCCATCTCCCGCAGCGCGAGCAGCGACCACCGCTCACCGACGATCTGCAGGGCGGCGGCCATCGAGCAGGGGCGCACGCCCGCCGGTACGCCCGCCATCACTGAGGTCAGCGGCTTGGCGACGGTTGCGGTGCGGTCCGTCCGCGACTCCCCGGCCTGCTGCGGTTGTACGTCCATGAGCCCACGCTACCCCCGGTTGGTTGTGGTTCACGACCCACTCGGGATAACGTCCCCCTCGGTAAGTAGGAAAATCAAACTCGCCTGTGAGGACACCATGGCTGTACCCGAGGGCGCCTCCACCACCGCGGTTGCCGGGCCGGTGACGACGGAGGAGCCGCTCCAGGACCCGGCCGCCCGCCGGCACGCACTCCGGGTGCTGGTACTGAGCAGCCTCGGCGCGTTCGTGGTGTTCCTCGACACCACGATCGTCAATGTCGCCTTCGAGACCATCGGCCGGAGTTTCCACGCCACGGCCGGCCACCTGGCGTGGGTGCTCAACGCCTACAGCCTGGTCTTCGCCGCCGTCCTGATCCCGGCCGGCCGGCTCGCCGACCGTTACGGGCGCAAGCGGGTCTTCCTCATCGGCATCGTCGGCTTCGCGGCGACGAGCGCCCTGTGCGGGCTGGCGCCCAGCGCCGGCACACTCATCGCGGGACGGGCCCTGCAGGCGGCGTTCGCCGCCCTGGTCACCCCGACGTCGCTGTCCCTGATCCTCCCGGAGTTCCCGGTGGCCCGGCGGCCGGTCGCGATAGGCACCTGGGGCTCCATGGGCGCGGCGGCCGCCGCGCTCGGCCCCACCCTGGGCGCGCTGCTGACCCAGTACGCCTCCTGGCGCTGGATCTTCCTGGTCAACGTGCCGATCTGCGCGGCGATCGCCTTCTTCGGTCTGCGGCTGCTGCGCGAGGCTCGCGACCCACACGCCCACGGCCTGCCCGACCCGCTCGGTGTCCTGCTGATCGCCGCGACGCCCGCCGCGCTGAGCCTCGGCATCATCGAGGGACCGAACTGGGGCTGGTCCGATCCGCGGGTGGTCGGCGCCTTCGTGCTCGCCGCGCTGCTGCTCGCGGCCTTCGTCCTGCGCGACCGCTCCACCGCGCAGCCCGTGATGGACTTCGCCCTCTTCCGGGTCCGGCAGTTCAGGCTGGTCAACGCGTCGACGCTGGTGTTCGCCGCCGCCTTCTACGGCATGCTGCTCAGCAACATCATCTTCCTGCAGACGGTGTGGCACTACTCGGTGCTGCGCGCCGCTCTCGCCACCGCGCCGAGCCCGCTGGTGGTCACCGCCGTGGCCCGCACCGCCAGCCGTCTCTCCCACACCTACGGGGCGCGCCGGGTGCTGTCCTTCGGCGCCCTCTCCTGGGCCGCCGGGCTCGCCCTCACCGCGGCCTTCGTGGGCGCCACCCCGCACTGGGCCACCCACTGGCTGCCCGCGGCACTGCTCACCGGACTCGGCGTCGGGCTCACCCTGCCCGTCCAGTCCGGAGCCGCCGTGCAGGCGCTGCCGCCGGGGCGGTTCGCGCTCGGCTCGGCGATCAACGCGAGCCTGCGCCAGCTCGGCGCGGTCCTCGGCATCAGCCTCTTCGTCGCCGTCCTCGGCACCACCACCGCGGCCACCGCCGTCGACTCCTTCCACCGGGTCTGGTGGCTCCTCGCCGCCCTCGGCCTGGCCTCCGGCGCCCTGCTGTGGACACCGAGCCCGCGCAGCGGACCCGAGGAGGCGCCCGGCCGCTGAGGACCGGCGGCCGGGGAGCGGGACCCCTGCCCCGGAGTCACTCCGGGGCACGTCCGTGCCCGGCGCGCCGCCCCGCCGACGGCTCAGCGCGGGGGCGGCACCGGGAAGAGCATGCAGCTGCTGGTGGCATGGGCGAGGAGCCGGTCCGTTCCGTCGACCAACTGGGCCTGCGCGAGGGCGGTTTGACGTCCCTTGTTGATCACCGTGCCGATGGCGCGCACAGTGCCGGTCTCCACGGTGATGCGGCGCAGGAACTTCACGGTCAGGTCGAGCGAGGTGTACGCCATGCCCTGCGGGAGGGTGGACTGCACGGCGCATCCCGCGGCCGAGTCCAGCAGGACGGCGAAGATGCCGCCGTGCACGCTGCCGATCGGGTTGTAGTGCTCCTCACCCGGGGTCAGGGAGAAGACCGCCCGCCCCGGCTCGACCTCGTCCAGGGCGAAGTCGACGGTGTGGTTGACCGGCGGTCCCGGCAGCCCGCCCGCCTGCAGTTCGCGCAGGAAGTCGATACCGGTCATGCGTCCGGCGGCTTCCGCCAGGACCGCGGGATCGTCCCACTGATACGTACGCGTCCGTCCCACAGCACTGAGCCCTTCCGTCTGACTTTTTCAAGCGAAGCTAGCTTCTCGTTCCCCTGACTGTCAATGACGAAGCCAGACCTCTACGATGGCGTCATGGAGTGGCTAGAGGCGAGCACGGAGAACTGCCCCGTCCAGCGCACGCTCGACGTGGTCGGTGAGAAATGGACCCTGCTGATCCTGCGGGACGCGGTCAACGGGGTCCGCCGATTCGACGACTTCCACCGGCACATCGGCCTGTCGGAGGCGGTGCTCAGCGACCGCCTCCGGAAGCTGATCGCGGCCGGCGTCCTGAAGACGGTCCCCTACCGGGAGCCGGGCAGCCGCGCCCGCAACGAGTACCGGCTGACCCGCAAGGGCTGGGACCTGTGGCCCGTCCTCCTGGCACTCAGCCAGTGGGGCGAGACATACACCCTCGGCCCTGGGGAGAGTCCCCCGCTGGACGTGCGCCACACCGGCTGCGAGGCTCCGGTCCACGTCGTCGTCCAGTGCTCCGCGGAACACACCACCCTCGCCCCCGACGAGGTCACCGCCCGGGTGGGCCCGGGCGCCCGCCTCCGGCCGTAGGGCGCCGCGCCACCGCCCACGGCTCACGGTTCGGGCCCGGCGCCGGGCCCGGTCGGGTACGGCCCGCCGACCGGCCCATGCTCCAGCGGCCCGGCCCCGGACGCCCGCCTCCGGGGCAAGGCGCCGGGCGGACGCCCGCGCACCGCCGCCCCCGCCCAGCCGTACGGCGGGCGGAGGACCTCCCGGCCATGCGTGCCACCACCGGGCGACCCTCATGCGGGACCAGCCGGGCAGAAACACCCTGCCTGCCGCCCCGGACCCGGCGGCCCCCTGCGGACTGCCGCCCACCACCCGCGGTTCGCGCCCGGGCCGGCCGTCGGGTACGGCCCGGCGTGGATGCCCGCCCCACCGAGGCCTCACCGGCCTCATCGCTCCAGCCCTCCGCAACGGAACGGGCGAGCGCGGCCACCGGCGCCACGCCCACCGCATCGCACCCGGACCGCCGCTCCTGCCCGCCGCTCACGCGCCCCGGTCGGCCACCAGGCACGCTCCGGAACGGACCGCCGAGTGCACGGAGGGCCGCGGGACCGCGGACCGCCGCAACGGAACGGCCGAGCGCCCACCAGGACGTACGCCGTCGGGCGAGCGCAGGTGCGGCCTGCCGTGCCTCTGCCGGCCGGGCGGCCGCCTCCGGGCCGGCGTCCGCGCGTCGCGGCTTGCGGAGTGCGGTTCGCGGGGTCGAAGCGGGCCGACGGCCGACCGGCGTCCGTGTCCGGGGGCGTTCGGGGGGCCGCAGGGCGCCTCGACGGGGCGTGTCACCATCGGCTGGCCCGCGTGTGTGACCGCCTGCCGAGGAGATACGCCATGTCCGCCCGCCCGAGCCTGCTGTACGTGACCGACCTCGCCTACCCGGCGCGCGGGCGGCGGTACGGCGACGAGGACGTGTTCCTGACCGCCCGGCTCCGCGCGGACTTCGACATCGCCCTGTGCCATCCGCTGGACGCCGCGGCCCTGATGGACCGCTTCGACGCGGTCGTGGTGCGCAACAGCGGTCCGGTACTGCACTACCAGCAGGAGTACGACGCCTTCCGCGACCGGGCCACGGCGTGCGGCACCCGGGTCTACAACCCGTTGCACGGCCGGGCCGACATGGCCGGCAAGGGCTACCTGCTGGACCTGACCGAGGCCGGGCACCCGGTCATCCCGACCGTCGACAGGGCGGACCGTCTGGACCGGCTGCCCGAGAGCGACCAGTACGCGGTCAAGCCCAGGACGGGTGCGGACTCCATAGGCCTGACCTTCGTGGACCGGGACCGGCTCGCGGGCCTCGCCTACGGCGACATCCTGGTCCAGCCGCGCGTCGACTTCCGCTACGAGGTTTCCTTCTACTACGTCGACGACGCCTTCCAGTACGCGCTGTACGCACCCGACCCCGGCCGCCGCTGGGTCCTCGAACCGTACGAACCCTCCGCGGCCGACCTCGTCTTCGCCCGGCGTTTCATCGACTGGAACACGCTCGGCCACGGCATCCAGCGGGTGGACGCCTGCCGGACCCGGCGGGGCGACCTTCTCCTCGTCGAGCTGGAGGACCTCAACCCCTATCTCTCCCTCGACCTGGTAGACGACCGGACGCGCGACGCCTTCGTCACCGCCATGACCGCCTCGCTCCACCACTTCCTGGAGGCCGGTCCGCGCGGCTGACCCTGGGGCGTGTTGCGAAAGTCCCGTCGTTCGCCCGGAGGGCGGGCCGTGCGGCGTCAGGTGCGTGCTCCCGGCGTGCCGGGCGCAAGTCCTCGTACTGGGTGTACTCGGGCCTTCGCCCGGTGCGGCGAGAGTGCGTGCACGGCGTCGCACGGCAGACGGGACTTTCGCAACACGCCCTACTAGTACTGCAATCACAGTTATGGGGTCTGGCCTCGGCGTTTGTAGTGGCTGGTGCGGGCGCGTGTCTGGCTGAGTCTTCGCCAGTGTGACCAGTTCAGATGGTGGTGGATGGTGAGGTGGACGGGGTGGAGGAGGTGACCGATGAGGCGGCGTATCTCTGCCACGGAGAGCGGTATCAGGCCACCGCTGTTTCCCCTTTTGAGAGTTCGTGGGCGCGGACGGCGGTCAGGGCGGCGAGGGCGGCCATGGCGAGGGTGATGTGCCGGTACCAGGCGTGGTAGAGGCGGACTTGGTAGTGGTCCAGGCCGCAGTCGCCCTTGGCGGTCTGGAAGCATTCTTCGACGGCCCAGCGGGCGCCGGCCACCTTGACCAGGTCTTTCAGGCGGGTGCCGCGAGGGCCGTAGCAGACGTAGTAGGCGATCTCGGCCGGGTCTTTGAGGCTGCGGCGGGCCAGGACCCAGTGGCCGTGGCCGTTCTCCCACCAGATCCGGATGGGGATCCGGGCCCACTGGTACATCCGCTCGCCGTGGGATCCCTTCCCGGCGGACAGACGCTTCCAGGCCTGTGGCGCGAGACCGGCCACCAGCTCGTCGACACGGCGTTCCCCCATGCCACGGGTGATGACGGTGTCGCTGGTCTTCACGCACATCACGTGGCTGATGGCCTGCTGTTCCATCCACCACCTGAGGGACTTCGACTGCCCGTAGGCCTCGTCCGCGGTGACCCACGCGAACGGCACGCCGGCCTCCATCGCACGGTTGAGCATGGCCTTGAAGTGCTCCGTGTTCGTCGCGAAGGGCACCTCGTCAGGGATCCCCGCGTCCCGGCACCGTTCACGGTCGTCCGTCCATGAGACGGGCACGTACAGTTCCCGGTCGACCAGGGCCCGTCCCTTCGCTGAGGCGTAGGCCAGGAAGGTGCCGACCTGGCAGTTTTCCGTACGTCCCGCCGTTCCGGAATATTGCCGCTGGACGCCGGCCGAGCGCACGCCCTTCTTCAGGAAGCCGGTGTCGTCACCGATCAGGACCGCATTCTTGTCGCCGATCGTCTCGACAACGTAATCCCTTATGTCGTCACGGACCTTGTCCGCGTCCCAGTCCGCCTCGCCCAGCAGGCGCTGCATCCCGATCGGCAGCCGGTCACCAGCCCGCTCCGCCAGCGTCCAGCCGTTCTTCCGCTCCAGCGGAGCGATCAGCCCGCGCATATACGAAAGCGCCCGCCCCCGCGGCTCCGACCTCACGAAACGCGACGCGAACCGGGCATGCAGCCCCGCCAGCACCCCGTCCCACTCCTGAACCAGACCCACCCCGAGCTCAGCCACACACAAATGTGATTGCAGTACTAGAGCGCGTACAGACCGGGCAGGTTGACCACGATCGCCTCCTGGGTGCTGCGCGCGATGACGACCACCGCCTCGTCGTCGGGGTCCGGGTTCTCCTCCCGGTGCGGCACGAACGGCGGGACGAAGACGTAGTCGCCGGGCGAGGTGCGCAGCCGTACCTCCTGCGGCTCCGGGCCCGAGTCGTCCAGGAAGACGAACTCCGGGTGTCCGCTGACCACATAGATCGCGGTCTCGGACTCGCCGTGGTGGTGGTCGGACGACGCGGTGGCGGGTGCCACATGGGTCTGGCCCATCCACAGCTTCTCGGAACCGACCGTCTTTCCGCTGACGGCCGCGAACCTGCGCATCCCGCCGCTCTGGGCGGTGTCGCCGTCCAGGGAGCCGGCGCGGATGTGGTGCAGGCGGGTGCTCAGCGGCGCCGCCGGGTGGTCCGGGTGGTGGTGGAGGTGCGGGTGGAAGCCCTCACCGGGGGTCGTCAGCGGCTCGCTCATGGCATGGACGCTAGGGCCCGGCCGAAAAGGATGTCAAGAGGTGTCCATTGCGGTTCACCTGCGGCAATGTTCCCGCAACAGAGCGGGCGAGCCGCCCGGGACGACTCCCCGCGCCGGCTCCTCGGGCATGATGTGCGCATGCATATTTCCGCGAAGGCGGACTACGGCGTGCGGGCGCTGCTGGAGCTCGCCCGCGAGCCGGCTCGTCCGCTGACCTGTGAGGCGATCGCCTCCTCGCAGGAGATTCCGTTCCGGTTTCTGAAGTCCGTGGTGGGCGAGTTGCGCAGAGCGGGCCTGGTGCGCAGTCAGCGTGGCTGCGAGGGCGGTTACTGGCTCGGCAGACCCGCGGACGAGATCACTCTGCTGGACGTCACACGGGCCGTCGACGGCGAGTTGATCACGTTGCGCGGTGAGTCACTGGCCGGGCTCGACTACCCCGGTCCCGCCGCCGGACTGCCCGGCGTGTGGCGTGAGGTCGAGGCGGGTGCCGCGGCGGTCCTGGGCGGGGTGACCCTGAGGTCGCTGCTGCCCGGCGAGCGGGCCGGAAGGCCGGCCCGGACGAGCGCCGCGTGACGGGCGCGGCCGAACTGCCGCCCTGCGCCGAGGTGGTGGAGTACACCGACCCGCTCTGTCCGTGGGCCTGGGGTTCGGAACCGGTCTTCCGCGGGCTGCGGGCGGCGCTGGCCGGCCGGGTCCGCTGGCGGCGGGTGTACGCGATCCTCTTCGACCACGACGACGACCCGCCGCCGGATCCGGCCGCGGAGACCGCCTGGTACGCGCGCTACGTCGAGGGGATCAGCTCGCACACCGGGGCTCCCCGGGCGGCACGACTGAGCCGGATGCCGGCCAGCTCCTGGCCCGCCTCGCTGGTCGCCAAGGCCGCCGAGCTCCAGGGTGACGAGGTCGCCGGGCGGGCGCTGCGGCGGCTGCGGGAGACCGTCTTCGTGCTCGGTGAACCGGCGGACACCGCCGCGCTGGCACTGGCCGCGGTCCAGGGGACGCCGGGCCTGGACATGGGACGGCTGGCCGCCGACGCCGTGTCCGACGCGGTCCTGGAGCGGGTGCGCGCCGACCGTGCCGAGGCGCGCCGCCCGGTCCCCGAGGTGCGCTCGGTGCCGGGCGGCTCGCCGCATCCCGGCGGGGCCAGGGAGACCGCCGACGGCGGCTACCGGTACGCGCTGCCGACCCTGTTGCTGCGGGCACCCGGAGGCCACCGGGTGGTGCCCGGCTGGCGGCCCTTCGAGGAGTACGCGACCGCCGTCGAGGAGCTCTGTCCCGGGTCGCTGACGATCCCGGCACCGCTCGATGCGGCGGGCGCCCTGGAACGTTACGGGAGCATGACGGAACCGGAGCGGCTGCTGCTGGCCGCAGGCGCGTGGCCGCCGCCGCGGGCGGTCCGGGTGGAGACCGGAAACGGCCCGGTGTGGCTGCATCCTGACGAGGCGTCAGCACGCCCAGGCACCGCGGACTGAATTTCGGCGAGCCTGTGAACTGCGGGCGGAGGCCGTCCCGCCGCATGAGACACCAATTGGTGTCCATTGACAGCCGGTCGCGGCTGCCCCCAGGATGTGCAGCATGCTCACGACGCACCCCGGTGTGGTGTGCCGCTACGTGGACCTGCGGCGCACCTGCAGCGCACTCTGTCGCTGACCCTCCGCCGCCCCCGGCCCCCGGCCGTCCGCCGCCTCCGGCCCGCAGCCACCTGACCCCCCGCGCCTTCATGGCGCGGCCCGGCCGCCCGCTGTCCGGCCCGACCGCGTACCGCCGTTTTTCGCGCCCGCGTTCCCCGTCGTCTCCTTCACCGCCTCCGGGCACGCCCCCGCGAGGCAGCCCACTCCCCTCGCCCTGAGCGCCGCACGCCCCCAGCGTGTGCCGGCGCTCGCCCCGGCATGCCCGCCCGGTCCCGGTCGACGGTCCGCGCGGATGTCCGGCCGGCCTTCCGTCCTGCTCTCTCCGCCCCGACCCAGACCGGGCCGACCACAGGAAGAACGAGATGCCCGCACACCACACCGCCCGCCGCCCAAGACTCGGTCCCGCCCGGTCCGGCCCGCGCACCGCAGCCGTCACCGGCGCCCTCGTCGCCCTGCTCGCCCCCACGCTCACCGCATGCGGTTCCGGCACCGCCTCCGCGGGGAGCGGCGCCACGCTGAAGTGGACCTCCTCCTACTTCCCGGCCCACTGGGACCCGGTGGTCAGCGGCAGTGGCGCTCAGTTCCGCGAACTCGCCCTCACCTACGCCTCGTTGACCCGTACCGACGAGACCGGCAAGGCCGTGCCCGATCTCGCCAAGAGCTGGGAGTACAACAAGAAGGGTGATGAGATCACCTTCCACCTGCGGCCCGGCCTGAAGTTCAGCGACGGCCGGCCGGTGAACGGTGCCGCCGTCAAGGCGGCCGTCGAGCGGGCGCAGAAGCAGAAGAACTCGGCGCTCTTCGGCGATCTGACCTCCATCAAGTCGGTCGACGCCAAAGGTCTGGACGCGGTGCTCCACCTCACCCAGGTCGACTACCAGATACCCCAGTTGCTCGGTGAGCGGGTGCTGCAGATCGCCAGCCCCAAGGCGGCGGCGGACCCGGCCGAACTCGACCGGAACCCGGTCGGCGCGGGCCCGTTCATCGTCACCCAGCTGGTCCCGGGCACCAAGGCGGTGCTGAGGAAGAACCCCGACTACTGGGACGCCGAGAACATCCACATCGACCACGTCGAACTGACCTCGGCACCCGACGCCTCCACGGTCGTATCCGGTCTGCGCACCGGCGTCTACAACTTCGCCGACCTCGCCCCGAGCCAGGCGGCCGCCGCCAAGAAGGCCGGTCTGGACGTCTTCTCCCAGCCGGGCTTCAACGCCAACAACATCAGCCTCAACATCAACAAGGCGCCGTTCGACAACGACAAGGTCGTGGACGCCGTCCGCTATGCGATCGACCGTCAGGAGTTCGTGGACAAGCTGACGTTCGGCTACGGCTCGGCGACCGACCAGCCGTTCCCGAAGGGGTACGTCGCCTACGACCCGAAGTCGGCGAACGACTACCCCTACGACCCGGCGAAGTCCAAGAAGCTGCTCGCCGAGGCCGGTTACCGGGCCGGCGACATCAAGCTCGACCTGGTCATCCCGGCCGAGGACCCGCAGGCCGAGCTGGTCCAGTCGCAGCTGGCCAAGGTCGGGATCACCGTCACCATCAAGATCGACAAGAACTGGGCCACCCCGTTCTTCGCCAAGGACCTGACGTTCTCGCTGTACGGGACCACCGGCCGGGACTCCGCCCTGCAGACGCTCACCGCCCACTTCGGCCCCAACGGCCCGCTGAACCTGAGCACTCCCTACGAGCCGGCCGGCTTCGAGGCCGCCGTCGCCAAGGTGCGCAGGACGCCGCTGGACTCGCCGGACTACTCCAAGGTCCTCCAGGCGGCCACCCGGGCCGGGCTGCACAGCAAGGCGCTGATCTTCACCTACTCCGCGCCGAACCTCATCGCCAAGAGCAAGTCGATCTCCGGCCTGCCGAAGAACCCGGCCCACATCGACTGGACCGGCGTGACCGTGTCCGGCGGCAACTGACCCCCGTCCACCAGCTCCACCAGCAGAAAGGGGGCACCCCTATGACAACGACGACGACCGCGGTACCGGCCGGGCCTGCCCGCCGTCGCGGGGTCGCCGTGGCCAGGACCCGGCACACGCTGGGCCGGGTCCTGGCGACCCTCGCCCGGACGGTCGCGATCATCGTGCCCGTCTTCGTGGTCGCGACGTTCGTGACGTTCGCGCTCCGATCGCTGAGCGGTCTCAGCCCGGCGCGGATCCAGCTGGGCGAGGAGGCGACCCCCGAGGCCGTCCACCGGGTCGAGTCCCAGTGGGGGCTGGACCGGCCCTTCCTGGTCCAGTACTGGGACTGGTTGACCGGCGTCCTGCACGGACAGCTCGGCACCAGCTGGACCAACGGCGCCGACATCTCCACCCTCATCGGCCTGGGGCTCGGAGTCAGCCTCTCCATCGCGACCTTCGCCCTGGTCATCGGCGTACTCCTCGGTTCCGTCCTCGGGACGGTCGCGGCGCTCCGGCGCACCACCTGGGTGGACCGGGCGATCACCGGGTTCGTCACGGTGATCTCGGTGATGCCGGCGTTCGTCGTCGGGATCGTGCTCGTGGCGGTCTTCGCGGTCGGACTCCATGTGTTCCCCTCCGCCGGATACGTACCGGCGGCGCAGGGATTCGGGCCGTGGCTCGCACACCTCACGCTGCCGGCGATCGCGCTGAGCTTCGACGTCGTCGCCGACGTGGCCCGCCAGCTCCGGGGCAGTCTCGTCGCGGCCTACCGCGAGAACTACGTGACGGGCGCGGTCGTTCGCGGGCTGAGCCCACGGCGCATCTTCCTCACCCATGTACTGCGCAACGGCATCGGGCCGGCGCTCGCCACCCTCGGCCTGAAGTTCCCGGCCCTGGTCGGCGCCTCCGTCGTGACGGAGTGGATCTTCGGGCTCCAGGGCTTCGGCCGATTCGCCAACGACTCCGCGCAGGCCGGCGACGTACCGGCCGTGCAGGGGGTGCTGGTGGTGTCGATCGTCCTCGTCGTCCTCTTCAACCTGATCGTCAACCTGGTGCTGGCCCGTGTGACGCCCGCGTCCCAGCGGGGGGTCTGACCATGGTGCGTCGCGTCCTTTCCCTCACCTCGGGCCGGATCGCCCTCGGCGTCCTCGCCGTGATCGCCCTCCTGGCGATCCTCGGTCCGCTGCTCGCCCCGCACGATCCACTGGCCACCAGCACCGACACGCTCGCGCCGGCCTCGGGCGCCCACTGGCTCGGCACCGACTACCTGGGCCGTGACGTCTTCAGCAGACTCCTCGACGGCTCCCGCGTCAGCGTGCTCGGCTCCCTGGAGGTCGCCCTGGTGGCCCTGGTCGTCGGCACGGTCCCCGGCATCCTGTCGGTGTATCTCGGGCGGGCCTTCGAGTGGCTGACCCTGCGGCTGGCCGACACCCTGGTCGCGCTGCCGTTCCTGCTGTTCGCGGTCGCCGTGATCGCGCTGCTCGGCAACGGGATCAGCCAGGCGATGCTCGTCACGGGGGTGCTGGTCTCCCCGCTCTTCTACCGGGTGGGCCGGGCCGCGACGCTGTCCGTGGCCCGCTCGCAGTACGTGGAGGCGGCGATCGTCTCCGGTGCCTCGACCGGCTGGATCGTCCGGCGGCACGTCTGGGTCAAGGTGCTGCCGCCGATCGCGGTCGCGCTCGCCCAGACCACCGGCACCGGCTTCGTCATCGTGTCGAGCCTGACGTTCCTCGGCATCGGCGTACAGCCGCCCGCGCCCACCTGGGGCGGTCTGCTCGCCTCCGACCTCGGCTATCTCGACTACCAGCCGTGGGCACCGGCCGTCCCCGCCCTGCTGATCATGGTCACGGTCTGGGCCGGCAACCAGCTCGCCGACGCGATCCGCGACGTCTCCGGCGAGGCCGGCCGGGCGTTCGCCAACAACCGCACGGCCCGAGCCGGCCGCCCGGACGGGCGGGGCGGGCCCGGGCAGTGCGACGCCGTTCCCGCCGGAGGTGCGTCATGACCGCCCTGTCCCAGAGCCCCGCCCCCGAGCAGACCCGCGCACCCGCCGGTACGGCCCCGGTGCTCGCCGTCCGTGACGTACGGATCGGCGACCTGGCCGCGGACCGCGAGATCGTGCACGGAGTCAGCTTCGAACTCACCCCCGGGAAGACCGTCGGCATCGTCGGCGAGTCCGGCAGCGGCAAGACCCTCACCTGCCGGGCCGCGCTCGGCATCCTGCCCCCGCACTTCGGGGTCACGGCCGGCTCGGTCGAGATCACCGGCACGGACATCGCCACGCTGACGCCCTCGCAGTGGACGGAACTGCGGGGCGCGACGATCAGCGCGGTGTTCCAGGACCCCGCGTCCTACCTCAACCCGTCCATCCGGGTGGGCGCGCAGATCGCCGAGGTGGTCCGGGTCAAGAAGGGGCTGAAGCGGCGGGAGGCCCGGCACCGCGCGATCGAGCTGCTCCACGCGGTGCGGCTGCGTGACCCCGAACTGGTCTACGGCCAGTACCCGTACGAGCTGTCCGGCGGCATGCTCCAGCGGGCGCTGATCGCGGCCGCCATCGCCGCCGGCCCGAGGATCCTCATCGCCGACGAGGCCACGACCGCCCTCGATGTCACGGTCCAGGCCGAGATCCTCGACCTGCTCGCCGAGTTGCGCGAGCGCACCGGGCTGGCCCTGGTGGTCGTCTCCCACGACCTGGCCGTCGTGGCCCAGCTCTGCGACGAGGTCCTCGTGATGCGCGAGGGCGAGGTGGTGGAGCACGGTCCGACCGGGGAGGTGCTGCTCCACCCGCGGCACGCCTACACCCGGCTCCTCGTCGCCGAGCACGAGCAGTACGGCCTGGAGAAGTTCCGCGCACCGCAGGAGGCCCTGTGAGCACCCCGCCCGTCCTCGAAGTCACCGGCCTGGAGGTGCACTACGGTGCGCGCCGGCAGCGCCGCCGCGCCCTGCACGACGTCTCGTTGACCGTGGCGCCCGGCGAGACCGTCGGGATCATCGGCGAGACCGGATCGGGCAAGTCCACCTTCGCCCGCGCCGTGCTCGGCCTGGTGGGCGCCTCGGCGGGCCGGATCGTCATCGGCGGCGAGGACGTCCGCCGGTACGGAAGACGCCAGTGGCGGGATCTACGCCGGCGCGGTGTCCTCCAGTACGTCTTCCAGGACCCGCTGCGCAGCCTCGACCCGGACCTCACCATCGAGGAGTCGCTGATCGAGCCGCTGCTCGTGCAGGGCGTGCCGCGCAAGGAGGCGGCCGGCCGGGCCCGTACGTTCCTCGCCCGCGTCCGGCTCTCCGAGGAACTGCTCGACCGGCTGCCCGGGGAGCTGTCGGGCGGTCAGCGGCAGCGGATCGCGGTGGCCAGGGCACTGGTCACCGAACCGCAGCTGGTCATCCTCGACGAGCCGGTCAGCGCCCTGGACTCCGCCAACCGGGTCCAGATCCTGCAGATCCTGAAGGAACTTGGCGCCTCGGGCACGGCCCTGGTCTTCATCTCGCACGACCTCGGCTCGGTCGCCGGGATCGCCGACCGGATCGCGGTGCTCCACCAGGGCGAGCTGGTCGAGACCGGCGCCGCCCGGGACGTGATCACGGATCCCCGGCACGTGTACACCCGGCTGCTCGTCAGCTCCGCGCCCACCCTGCGGACGGCCTCGGCCGGCCGCGCCGAACGCGAGGCGCTTCGCGCCCTGCTGCACGTCTGAACCACTCGACTCCCACCACACAGAACGGACTCACCGATGTCCCGCAAGATCCACCTCGCCCTGCACCCCTACGGCGTCGGCGGCCCCGGCCAGCACGGACTCTGGAAGGACCCGCGGGTCGCCAAGAACGCCAGCATCGACATCAACTACTACATCGCGCAGGCCAAGGCGGCCGAACACGCCCTGTTCGACGCCCTGTTCATCGTCGACAGCCAGTTCATCAACGCCACCTACCCGGCGCACTACCTCAACCGCCTGGAACCGCTGACCCTGTTGTCGGCGGTGGCCACCCACACCCGGCACATCGGCCTGGTGGGCACGGCGAGTTCGACGTACAACTCGCCGTTCAACCTGGCCCGCCGGTTCGCCTCCCTCGACCACATCAGCGGCGGCCGCGCCGGGTGGAACGTGGTGACCAGCTTCGACACCGGCACCTCCAGGAACTTCGGGCTCGACGAGCACCTCGACTACACCACCCGGTACGGCCGCGCCCTGGAGTTCGTCCAGGTCGCCCGCGGCCTGTGGGACTCCTACGAGGACGACGCGTTCCCCGCGGACGTGGCGCAGGGCGTCTTCCTGGACACCGCGAAGCTGCACGAACTCAACCACGAGGGTGAGCACTTCAGGATCGCTGGCCCGCTCAACCTGTCCCGCTCGCCGCAGGGCCAGCCGGTGATCTTCCAGGCCGGGGTCTCCGAGGAGGGCCGCGACCTCGCCGCACAGGTCGCCGAGGGCATCTACGCGCCGGGCGGCTCGCTCCAGCAGGCCCAGGAGTACTACGCCGACATCAAGAAGCGCACGGCGTCCTACGGCCGCGACCCCGAGCACATCAAGATCTTCATCCACGGCGGTCCGGTCGTCGGCCGCACCGACGAGGCGGCCCGGCTGCGGGAGCGGGAGATCTTCGAGGAGGACAACGACTTCGAGCGCAACCTCGCGCTGCTCGGGCGCTCCTTCGGCGCGTACGACTTCAGCGCGCACGACCTGGACGGTCCGTTCCCGGACGTCGCGCACCTCGCCGAGAAGGGCGGCCGCACCGGAGCGGCCAAGCTCATCGAGCGGGCCAGGTCGGAACGGCTCACCCTGCGACAAGTCGCCAACCTGGTCAGCGAGTTCCGCCAGTCGCCGTTCGTCGGCGCGCCGAAGACCGTCGCCGACACCATCGAGGAGTGGTTCGACGCCGGCACCTTCGACGGCATCAACCTCGCCTTCCGCACCGATGACGACCTCGAACTCTTCGTGGACGGTGTGGTCCCGATCCTCCAGAAACGCGGGCTGTTCCGCACCGAGTACGAGGCCGGCACCCTGCGCGGCAACCTCGGTCTCCCGGTCCCGGCCAACCGCCACACCGTACGTGCGGGAGCCTGAGATGAGCGAGTACACCGACCACCACGCCCCCGAGGGCCTCCTCACCCGCGGCACGGTCGTCGTGGTGCCCGGCCGAGGGGAGAGCCGTGCCGCCTACGGCCGTTTCGGCAGGCGGCTCGCGGCCGACGCCTACCGTGTCCGGGTCGTGGACGGCCCCGAGATCGACGCCGACGACCTGCACGGTTCGCTGGCGCGGTTCGGCTACCGGCTCGCCGCCGCCGTGGCGGGGACCGCGGCCTCCGGGGGCGGGGTCGCCGCGCCACTGGTGCTGGTGGGCGCCGACTCCGGTGCCGCGGCCGTCGCGGCGCTGTCCGGCCCCGGCGGCCCCCCGGCCGCCGTGCGGCCGGACGCGGTCGTGCTCGCCGGTCTCCCGGGCCGTACCGGAGGCAACGGCGGTTACGGCGGTTCCTGGGACGACGAACTCGACGTCCGCACGTCCTGCCCCACCCATCGCGGTGTGCTCAGCGACGACCCGGAGGCGCAACGAGGCGCGCTCGGCACCCCGTTGCCCGGCGCGCTGCTCGACGCGGCCTACCAGGCGGACCTCGCGGTGCCCGCCCTGCTCCTCGTCGGCGACGCGGACCCGCTCGCCGACCGTGACGCCCTGACCCGTACCGCGAAGACGCTGTCCCGCTCCCGGCTGGCGGTGGTCCGCGACGCCCACCACGACGTCCTCAACGACCTCCAGCACCGCTCGGTCGCGGCCGAGGTCGTGACCTTCCTGGAGGCACTGCGGACCGGGCTGGTGCCCGCGATCGCGGTGGAGTCGAGCGCCTGGTGACGGCCGCCACCGCGGGCCCCCGGCCTCGCCTCTCCCCCGCCTGCCGAAAGGAAAGGGCATGACCGCCCCGATCCGCCGGAGTCCGTCGCCGCCGGCCACCGTCCCCGACGGCGCGGACGTCCTCCGCGACACCCTGCGCCGGCACGCCGCCGGAGTCACGGTGATCACCTTCCCGGGCCCCGTCGGCTTCACCGCCACCTCCTTCACCTCCGTCTCCCTGCGGCCTGCCCTGGTGTCGTTCTGCATCGGTCTCGAAGCGTCCAGCACCCCCGCGGCGCGTCTCGCGGACCGCTTCGCCGTCCATGTCCTCGGCACCGCGAACGCCGGCCTGGCGGCACGGTTCGCGCGCAGCGGGATCGACCGGTTCGCAGGGGTGCGCTGGCAAGCGCAGCCGGACGGTCTGCCGGTCCTCGACGACGTCACCGGCTGGCTGTCGGCCCGCATCACGCTCCGTCAGACCATCGGTGACCACCTGCTGGTCGTCGGCGAGATCGACTCGGGCGCGGTGGCCGACGCCGCCCCGGCCCTCGTCCACCACAACGGTTCCTTCGCGTCGGCGCACCCACTGGTGTGACCCGGGGCGGCCGGGAACGGCCGGGGTACGGTGCGGGCCGGGAGCAGGTGGCCCGGCTCACGCCATCCGGATGACGGACGTGTCGCCGCTCTCCGCGGCGGTACCCCGTAGGCTGGGCGGCGCAGTTGGTTCGCCCCGTCCGCCAGGCGGGATGCGTCGCGCGAGGGAACCCGGTGGGAATCCGGGACCGCCCCGCAGCGGTGAGTGGGAACGAGCGCCGTCACACGCACTGGGTCCGACGTACGGACCTAGGAAGCGACGGCCGGTGGGGGTGCGCCCGCAGACCCAGATCCACACCCACATGTGCTACGCCGAGTTCGGCGACATCGTCCAGGCCATCGACGACCTCGACGCCGACGTCATCAGCCCGGAGGCGGCCCGCTCGCACATGCAGGTCGCCCGCGAACTCGCCGCGCACGGTCACCCGCGCGAGGCGGGACCCGGCGTGTACGACATCCACTCGCCGCGTGTCCCGAGCGCCGCGGAGGCCGCCGACCTGCTCCGTACCGGCCTGAAGGCGATCCCCGCCGAACGGATGTGGGTCACCCCCGACTGCGGCCTGAAGACCCGTGCCTGGCCCGAGACCCGTGCCTCCCTGGAGAACCTGGTCAGCGCGGCCCGCACGGTACGCGAGGAACTGCCGGCCTCCTGACGGCACCGGACCCTCCGGGCCGGGGCACTCCCGGTGCACCGGCCCGGCGCGGTCACTTCCCGTGGGGCTTCGGCTGGTGCGGCTTCCTGCCGCAGTCCTTCACGTCGATCCGGACGACCTGGGGGTCGTGGTCGCTCGCCTGGTCGGCGAACTCGGCGTTGATGTGGACGACGTCGTAGTCGTAGTGGGTGAGGGAGGGGCTGGTCAGGATGTGGTCCAGGGTCTGGCTGTTGCCGTCGTAGACGTAGCTGTAACGCTGGGACACCGGGAGGGTGTTGATCAGGTCGGTGAGGTCGTCGCCGTTCCCGGTGAGGGTCTTGACGGCGTCGGAGAACTCGAAGTCGTTCAGGTCACCGGCGGCCACGATCCGGGCCCGGGGGTCGGCGGCGAGCAGCGACTGGACGAAGGCGTTCTCCACCTCGGCCTGGAGCCCTCGCTGTGTCTCCGAGGAGCGGGTCGGCTCCTGGTAGCGGCCGTGGACCGGGTCGTCGCCGCCCTTGGAGATGAAGTGGTTGGCGATGACGAAGACCGTCTTGCCCTGGAACACGAACTCGCCGACGAGCGGCTTGCGGCTGTCCGTCCAGGCGGCGCTCGCCGGGTCGATCCGGCCCGGGGAAGCGGACAGGTGGGCCTGGCCCTTGCGGTCCTTGACCACCGAGACGGGCGTGGTGGAGGCGTCGCCCGAGGCGGCGCGGTCCACGAAGGAGACCCGCTTGGCGTTGAAGAGGAACACCTGGCGGATGTTGCCGCCGGGCTCGCCGCCGTCCTTGTCGTCGACCGGGTCGACGTAGCGCCAGGAGTACGTGGGGCCGCCGGCCGCGACGATCGCCGCGGTGAACTTCTTCAGGGTCGCCTCGGCGGAGACGGTGCCGTCGTCGGTGGCGCCGTTGTCGTCCTGGATCTCCTCCAGGGTGACGACGTCGGGCGAGGAGAGGTTCTTGACCACACCCCTGGCCAGCCGGGCGAACTTGTCGTCGCCGTCGGTCGGGTCGAGGTTCTCGACGTTGTAGGTGGCGATCGCCAGTTCGTCGCGGGACTGCTTGCGCGTCACCTCCTGCTCGAGGCCGTTGTCGACGGCCGTGCCGGTGGTGGCCGCGGAGGGGGCGAGCAGGTAGCCGCCGAAGTCGGAGTAGTCGACCGGGCCGGTGGTGGTGCCGGACAGCTCGTCACCGACGTTCAGTGCGGGGGTCGTTCCGTCGGCCGAGACGATCTCGATGCGGCCGGTGTTCTGCTGGTCGTAACCGCCGTAGAGGGTGCCCCCGCGCCGGGTGGGGTTCTCGTGCGGCTTGGCCGTCACGAACATCTCGCCGTAGGTGTTCGTCGCGCCGACCACGCGGGCGTCGGAGACCGAGGCGCGCATGCCCTCGAGGGACTCGTAGAAGTCCTGGGAGTACACGGCCGGCCGGAGGGTGAGGCCCTCGATGCTGCCGCCGTCGGCCGTGGGGGTGTACTCGCCCGGGACGGTGGAGGCGTTGAGCGCGACCGCGTCCGGGAGGGCGTTGCCGGTGGACAGGGTGGTGGAGACCGGGTTGCCCAGCTCGGTGACCGACTGGGCGGCGGAGGCCGGGTAGTACTCCGAGACCTTGCCGCTGACCAGGACCGAGTCGCCGACCGAGACGGTGGGCGCGGCCGAGCCGGTGTACACGAACAGTCCCTCGCTGGTGGCGGGGTCGGCGTCCGGGGTGGGGTCCTGGATCCAGTAGCCCTTGCTGCCGGTGGTGCGCACGGCGGTGACGATGCCGGGGACGCCCACCACGTTCTGGCCCTTCAGGGGCGAGAGGCGGGTGCTGCCCTGGATGTCGTGGATGCGGAAGGCGCCGGGCTCGGTCGGGCCGCCGGGGCCGCCGGTGCCGCCGCTCGCGGTGTCGCCCGCGCTGTTGGCCGGGGTGGGCGTACCGGCCGTGAAGTCCGCCGCGTTGTCGTCGGTGTCGGCGCGCGAGGCGGCCCGGGAGACGGAGGTGGTGTTGCTCGTCGCCGGGGCGTCGCCGCCCTCGCGGACGACGGCGGTGCCGTAGCCGAGGAGGTCCACGACGTCGGTGTTGCCGGTGCAGTCGGCGGCCGTCTTGCAGGTCAGTGCCGTGGTGCCCCTGACCAGGGCCACGGTGCCGGCGGTGGCGGACATCGCGATGGTGCCGGTCGCGTCGGCGGCCGGCAGCGCGGTCGTGCCGCCGGCGCCCGCGCCCTCGCCGACCAGGTAGGTGCCGCCGGCGGGCAGTGCGCCGGTGAGCGGGGTGACCTGCCACGGCGAGCTCGCGGAGGCGGAGGCCGGGAGGTACTGGAGGCTGTAGCCGTCCAGGGAGTAGGCCGCCGTGGAGCGGTTGGCCAGTTCCACGAAGTCGTTGGTGAGGGTCGCCCCGGAGTTGCCTCCGCCGCCGTACGCCTCCGAGATGACCGCGCTCGCCGACGGGGTGGCGAACGCGGCGGGCAGCGGCGCCACGACGACGGCCGCCGTGGCCGCCGCGGCCACGAACGCGGCGCCGGCTACCCGCGATGCGCTGGGTCTGTGAATCTGCACGAGGATGACTCCTTCAACGTCCGCCGGACAGCGCGCACATGACGTGCCGTCGACCGGTGGGATCCATGCGAGCGGCTGAGGTTACGCGCGTAGAAATGGCGTAACAAGGTGTCCGCGGTTAAATCTGCGGGTCCACTCGCGCTCGCGCCGCCCGGACCCGGGCCTATCGCATCAGCCCCGCCTCGCCGAACGACCGCGGCAGGAAGCGTTCGGCCATGCGCGCGTAGCCGGCCGAGTTCGGGTGCAGGCCGTCGGGGAGGTCGGCGATGTCCTCGGGCCCGAACAGCGTGGTGCCGTCGATGAGGTTCAGGTGCCGGTCTCCAGCCTTGCGCCTGCGCTCGACGTGTTCGGTCAGCAACTCCCGCACCCGCTTCAGCGTCAGCGCGCCCGAGGCGAGTTCGGCGGGGCGGTCGAGGGTGTGGACCTTGCCGTCGGTGCCCGGCAGCGTGGGGCCGGGCCGGGTTTCGACGGCCGGGCAGACCACGGGGCTGATGACGAGGACCGGCGTGTCCGGGTGCCCGTCGCGGACGGTGTCGAGGAAGCCGTGGAACGCCGGGACGAAGGTGCGTTCCCGCATGGTGTCGCCGTTCACGATGTTGATGCCCACTTCGAGGCTGATCGCGTCGGCGGGCAGGTCGCGGATGGCCCGGGCCATGAAGGGGTCGAGGTGGCACTCGCCGCCCAGGCCGAGGTTGACGAGGGAGCGGCCCGCGCGCCGGGCGACGATCGCCGGCCAGGTTCCGGTCGGGCGGTCCGCCTCCGAGCACTGGCTGATCGAGCTGCCGTGGTGCACCCACACCGGGCCGCTCGCCGGGGCCGGGCGCACCGAGGCCTCCCCGGGGGCCCGTACGTCGACGAGCAGGGCCGCCCGTGAGTTGGGCAGCCAGATCTCGACGCGGCGCTCCCGGGGCCGGGCGCCGAGCGGGAACCGTAGGGTGGCCGGCGGGGACGGGTGCTCGTCCATGGCCATGGTGGCGGGGTCGACGCGGATGAGGGTCTGGCGGGAGGTGGTGACGGGGGGCCGCAGTTCACCGTCGACGACCAGGTCGAAGACCGCATCGGACGGCTCGGATCCGGCCATCACGACCTGGGTGAGCTGGGCGTCCACTTCGATCTCGGTGGCGTCCGTGAGCATCTCCAGCCGTACCCCGGAGGGCATGACGCTGGCGATCTCATAGGCGGTGTCCGCCAGTTGGGCGCGTCCGGAGGCGGGAGCGCGATGCAGGGAGAACCCGGCGGGACCGGAGGTCTTCTCCAGTGCCCCGGCGACGCAGTCGAGCGCGAGAGTGAGGACGGAACGCACGTGGCGGCTCTCCTTGGGATGACGTGGGAGTGTGCTTCTTCCCCGGATACCGGTCCGTGCCCGCGATCCCGGCGCCGACCGGCTCCAGGACGGTGATCATGCCCGTTCCGGACCGCCGGGCCGCCGTCCTGGCAGGATGTCGGCATGGAACGTGTACTTGGAATCGGCGGATACTTCCTGCGGGCCAAGGACCCGGCGGCCCTGAGCACGTGGTACCGAGACTGCCTGGGCCTGGACACCGACGACCACGGGCTGTGGCGTCAGGAGGCCGGGTCCACCGTCTTCGCGGCCTTCGAGTCCGGGACCGACTACTTCGGATCCCCCACCCAGCAGACCATGCTGAACTTCCGGGTCCGCGACCTGGACGCCATGCTCGCGCAGCTCCGTGCAGCGGGCGCGGACGTGGCCGAGGAGAGGCAGGACATGGACGGTGTCGGCCGGTTCGGCTGGGTCACCGACCCCGAGGGCAACCGGATCGAACTGTGGCAGCCCGCCTGACCGTGCCTGGGCCGAGCGGCGGCTCGGGCTGCTGTCAGTGGGGCCGGCCGCGCCGGCCGAGGGTCTCCACGGGGGCTCGGGACGACGGGTGGGCCCCAGGTGGCACTCCCGTCCGCGTCGGAGCGCCGGGACCGGCAGTCGCTGTCCTCCTTGCGCCGGCTCCCGGGGTCGTCCTTCCCACGCCTCGCCCCGGCCGTAGGGGTCGCGAGGAGCTGTCGCGTCGTCCTCACCGGTGTGGGCCTTCTCGCGGGCCGGCAGTTCCTCGCGGGCCGCTCGCGGGGCCGGCCGGGTCGACCACGGGCGGGGTGCCCGGGCCCTGCGGTGCGTCGCGGCGGCCGAATCAGGCACACCGTGGTCACGTCGTGAAGATCGGGTGGCCTGCCGGGGCTCGCGGCGGGCATGCGTACGACGAGGAGGTGTGACCATGACCGAGTATCCGAACGCCCCTGTCCCGCCGCCTGCCGACGCGGCCGAGGAGCAGCGGATCGTGGCGGAGCGCAACACGCGGCTGGCGCGTGCCGGTGTGGCCCGCGCCGAGGAGCTGTTGCTGAAGTACTACCGGCTCTCCTCGCACGAGGAGTCGTTCGAGCTGCTGCGTGACGCCTCCCAGCGGTTCAACCTCAAACTGCACACCCTCGCCGCCGGTGTCGTCCGGCTTCCGGCACCCGAGCCGACGGCCTTGCGCTGGGTGGCGGGCCGGCCGCACGGGGCCCCGCCCCCGGTACCCGCCCTGCACCTGGACGGCACCCGTCCGCAGAGCCGGGGCGCGGTCCTGGACGCCGCCCTGCAGCGCACCCTGCGCATCACCGGTACCCGGATGGGCAATGTGCAGCTGGTGGAGAACCGGCTGCTGCGCATGGTCCGGCACACCGGGCTGGACCGGCGGTTCACCGACTACTTCGCCTTCGTCGACAGCGGGACCACCTCGTGCGCGCAGGCGGCCGAGGAGGCACGGCAGGTCACCGTGAAGGACGTCCGCTCCTGCGACACCTTCGACGAGCGCTCCCGGCAGGTGATCCTGCAGGCCGGCAGCCGCGCCTGCCACAGTGTCCCGCTGGTCAGCCCGAAGGGCGCCGTGGTCGGCATGATCTCCGCGCACCACGAGCAGCCGCTGCACGAACTCACGACCGTCCAGCTGGCCGCGCTGGAGCGACTCGGCTGCGAGGTGGGCCGCTGGTTGCTCTGGCACCACAACACCGTGGTGGTCGACGCCCTGAACCAGCTCCATGTCCGGGCCGCCCACCGACACTGAATCCCCCACCTGCCCGAGCCGAAGACCACGGAATGAGAGCATCCGTTTCATGGATGATGCAGACGGCCGTACGGCTCGATGGTGGGCGGCGCTGCGCCGGACCCCGGTGTCCGTCTGGAACGACGACGTGACGGACTGGGCGGCCGCGCTGACCTATTACGCCGTCCTGGCGCTGTTCCCCGTCCTGCTGGTCATTCTCTCGGTCCTCGGTCTGACCATCCCCACGGCCAGACCGGAGGTCATCGACCGCATCGCGCAGGCCGCCCCGCTCGCCTCCCGTGCCCTGCTGCGCAGCACCCTGCGGCAGATGTCCGGTCAGTCGTCCGCGGCCTGGGCGCTGATCGTGCTGGGCGGGGCGGCGGCGCTGTGGTCGGGGTCCAGCTATCTGAGTGTCTTCCGCCGGGCGTTGCACGCCATGCACCGGATCAGCTCGCACCGGCCGGTCTGGCGGACCGCGCCCCGCATCCTCACCACGGCCCTGGTCCTGATCCTGCTGCTGCTCATCTCCGTCCTGGCCCTGTTCCTCACCGGCAGCCTGGCCGATTTCCTGGGCCGCGCGCTGGATCTCGGAAGCGGGCCGCAGGCCGCCTGGCACGCGCTCCGGTGGCCGCTGGCGGTCGCGGTGGCCGTCGGCACGGTGCTCGTCCTCTACCACTCGGGGCCGAAGTCCTCCCGCCCCGTCCGGAAGATGGCGCCGGGCGGTGTGCTGGCGGTGCTCCTCCTGCTGGTCGTCTCGCTGGGCTGCACCGTCTACACCTCCCATGTCACCAGTTACAACCGGCTGTACGGCTCGCTGGGCGGCGTCGTGATCTTCCTGATCTGGCTGTGGCTGTCCAACCTCGCCCTGCTGATCGGCGCCCAGTTCAACGCGGAGCTGGAGAAGACCGCTCAGGAGGAGTGAGCCGGGCCCCGGGAGCCGCCCGTCTTCCAGTCCAGGCGCAGGACGGCGAGGTCGTCGGTGTGACGGTCGGCGTTGAGGGCGCGGGTGCGGGCGATGAGCCGGTCCAGGTGGGTGCCGGGGTCGGCTGCCGCCAGTGAGTCGATGATGCCCAGCAGGCCGTCCACCCCGAGCCGGGCGCCGGTCCCGTCCGCGAATCCCTCGATGAGTCCGTCGGTGTAGGCGATGAGCGCCCCGTCGCCGGGCAGCGCCAGCGTGGTGGCGGGCCAGTCGCCCACTCCGGGGGCGATGCCCAGCGCGATTCCGTGGGCGGCGGTGACCTGCCGGGTTCCGTCGGGGGTGACCATCAGGGGTTCGTGGTGGCCGGCCAGGTGCAGGGTGAGGGTGCCGGCCCGCGGGTCCAGGGTGATGAGCGAGCAGGTGGTGAACAGGTCGCTGCCCGCGCGTTCGGCGATGTGTATCTGTTCCAGCAGGTGCAGCAGGTGGTGGGCGCGGTGCCCGCCGAGGGTGAGCGCGCGCCAGGCGATGCGCAGGCAGACGCCGAGCGCGGCGGCGTCCGGGCCGTGCCCGCTGACGTCTCCGATGATCGCGTGGACCTGGCCGTCGTCGGTCTGGACGACGTCGAGGAAGTCACCGCCCAGCAGGGCCTGGGCCCGTCCGGGGTAGTAGCGGCTGGAGGCGGTGACGGCCGGCGAGGACAGCAGGGGTTCGGGCAGCAGCCCGCGTTCCAGCCGGGCGTTCTCCTCCGCGCGCAGCCTGCCCATCTGGAGCGCGGCGTTGGCGAGTTCGGCCTGCTTGCGCTGGACCGCGTAGCGGACGGCGCGCTGCATCAGGTCGGGTTCGACCTTGCCCTTGACGAGATAGTCCTGGGCGCCGACGGCGAGCGACTCGACTCCGGCGCGGGGCTCGTCCAGCCCGGTCAGGACGATGATCGCGGCGTGGGTGTCGGCCTGGATGGTCTGGATCGTCTCCACCCCGGACGCGTCCGGCAGGTGCAGGTCGAGCAGGACGCAGTCCACGGGGCCGGCCGCGAGTGCCCGGTGGGCCTCGGCGGCGGTGTGGCACCGTGTCAGGGTGTACGGCAGATCGGTGTCGTGGAGGAGCTCCTCGACCAGCAGGGCGTCGCCGTCGTCGTCCTCCACGAGCAGGACGTCGTACTGCTCGGCCACCTGCTCGCCGCGGCCTGAGGATGGACCGGTCACGACTGTGTCTCTCTGTCCGGTACGGCCGTCGCGGCCGTGGGGGCGGGCAGGGCGGGCAGGGTGAACAGGACGCGGGTGCCGGTCGGGTTGTCGGGGTCGATCGAGATGGTGCCGCCGTGGAACTCCACGACCTTCTTGCACATCGCCAGCCCGATACCGGTACCCGGATAGGCGTCCTTCGTGTGCAGCCGCTGGAAGATCACGAAGACTTTCTCCTGGAACTCCGGCGCGATCCCGATGCCGTTGTCGCGGACCTCGAACTCCCAGATCCCCTCGGCCTCGTGCGCGCCGACGTGGATCCGCGGCGACCGGTCGGGGTGACGGAACTTGATCGCGTTGGAGAGCAGGTTCTGCAGCAGCATGCCCAGCTGGGTCGTGTCCCCGAGCACGGACGGCAGCGGGTCGTGGGTGATCTCGGCGCCGGTCTCCTCGACGGCCACGCTGAGGTCGTCCAGGGTCGTGCTCAGCACGCTCTCCAGGTCCACGGTCCGCTGCTCGTTGTGGACGCGGCCCACCCGGGAGAAGGCCAGCAGGTCGTTGATGAGGTTCTGCATGCGGTTGGCGCCGTCGACGGCGAAGCCGATGTACTGGTCGGCCTTGTCGTCCAGTTGTCCGCCGTAACGCCGTTGCAGGAGCTGGGTGAAGCTGGACACCTTGCGCAGCGGTTCCTGGAGGTCGTGCGAGGCCACGTAGGCGAACTGCTCCAGTTCCGCGTTCGACCGCTTCAGGTCCGCCGCCTGCCCGTCCAGCAGCCCGCGGGCCTCCTCGCTGAACCGCAGCTCCGCCACCAGCCGCAGCCGCATCGACTCCACGTCACTGGCGAGCCGGCGCAGGTCCGCGGGGCCGGTGCCGACGAGGGAACGGTCGAAGCGGCCCTGCGTCACGTCACGGGCGGCCGAGCCGAGCCTGCTGAGGGGCCCGGTGACGCCGCGTCGCAGCCCCTCGAAGACGAGTCCGGCCACCAGGAGGATGAGGGCCGCGATGACGGCGAACACCCAGTTCCGCAGGGTCACCGCCTGCCGCAGCTGACGGGTGGCCACCGTCCGCTCCTGCTCCAGGTGGGCCTGCTGGCGGGTCATCGCGCGCCGCAGGGAGTCGAACGCGGTCTTGCCCTCGGCGGCGCGTGCCGCGGTGATCTGCGCGGCCTGGGCGGGGGAGGCCGCCGCGACCGGCCGCGCGACGCGCTCCTGCCAGGTCCCGGCGAGTCTCTCCACCTCGGCCAGGTCGGCACGGGCCCGGCCGTCGCCGGTGAGCAGCGGCCGCAGCCGCTCGAGCGCGGCCCGCTCGCCGGTCACGCCCTGCGCGTAGGGCTGGAGGAAGTCCCGCTGCCCGGACAGCCCGTAACCGCGGACGCCGGTCTCCTGGTTGACCAGCGCCTCCTCGACCCGCATCGACTCGATCAGGGCGGGCGAGCGCCGGTCCACCAGCGCGGACGTGATATGCGAGGTTCGCCACATCGCCCAGCCACCCAGCGACCCGAGTACCGTCAGGACGACCAGGGTGGCGGCCACGCCCACCCGCAGCCAGCGCCGGGTCGTCCAGTCGGCGAACGCGCCCGCGGCGCCTGACGGCTTGCTTGTCATCGCGGTGCGCTGCTCCCTCGGCCTGCCGTCCGGACCGCACCTGGGCGCGCGGCAGAGACACTGTACTCGGGGCCGACAACGCATGTTGTCCCTCCCTGGATCAACGCCCTAGGGTGAGGCCATGCCCGCTCCCTCTCCCCCTCCCGGTCCCGTGAGCGGGGACACGGACGTGCTGGTGACCCAGGTGGTGGACGAACTCGCCCGGCTGCTCACGCAGGCGGCCACCGCCCCGGCGGCGGACCCCGTCGACGTGGCGGGCGAGGCCCGCTGGCATGCTCTGCTGCGGTTGCGGGTACTTGCCCGGGTCAAGCAGACCGTCCGGCACCTGGAGGACCAGGCCGCCCACGCCGCCGCCGAGAGCGGCGCGGGCTACCCGGAGATCGGCCGGGCCGTGAGCATGAGCCGCCAAGGAGCCCGGCGCCGCTGGCCCGGGCTCATCACCAACAGCACAGACCACTCCCGCCCCACACCCCGGAGCTCCCCCATCATGGCTGCCGCCACAATCCGTCCGTACGACGTGCTGCTGGTCGAGGACGACGTCGCCGACGCGATGCTCATCCAGGACGCCCTCACCGAGCGCGGTACGCGCAATCTCACCCAGGTCTCCGACGGCGTCGAGGCCCTCGACTACCTGCGCGACCCGGACAACGAGCGCCCCGACCTCATCGTGCTCGACCTGAACATGCCCCGCATGAACGGGCGCGAGTTCCTCGCCGTGGTCAAGGAGGACGCGGAACTGCGGACCATCCCGGTCGTCGTGCTGACCACGTCCGTGGCCCCCGACGACGTCAACGGCGCGTACCACCACCACGCCAACGCCTACGTCACCAAGCCCGTCAACCTGGCGGAGTTCGAGACGGCGGTGCGCAGCATCGACGCCTTCTACCTCGACATCGCCGTCAAGCCCCCCAAGGAGTAGGGGTCGTCCTTACGGAGTCGTGACATGCGGGCCCGGGCACGTGGTCCGGTGGCCGTGCGGGCCTAGCGTGGCCGTATGCGTGTACTGGTCACCGGCGGTGCCGGGTTCATCGGGTCCCATGTCGTCGAGGCGCTGACCGCTCACGGCCACGAGGCGGTCGTGTTCGACGTGCGCGCCGATCCGGGCGCCGACGTGCGCAATCCGGCGGCGGTCGGGCGGGCGCTCACGGGCGTGGACGCGGTCTGCCACCAGGCCGCGATGGTCGGGCTGGGCGTGGGCTTCGGGGACGCGGCGGAGTACGTCTCCCGCAATGATCTCGGTACGGCCGTGCTGCTGGCCGCGATGGCCGAGTCCGGGGTACGGCGCCTCGTGCTGGCCGGGTCGATGGTCGTGTACGGGGAGGGACGGTACGCCTGCCCGCACCACGGTGCCGTACGGCCCGGGCCGCGCGCGGTCGCCGACCTGGAGGCGGGCCGGTTCGAACCGGCATGCCCGGTGTGCGGTGCCGAGCTGGCACCGGGACTGGTCGCCGAGGACGCGCCGGCCGATCCGCGCAACGTGTACGCCACCACGAAACTGGCCCAGGAGCATCTGGCCGCCGCCTGGGCCCGGTCGACCGGCGGGTCCGCCGTGGCCCTGCGCTACCACAACGTGTACGGGCCCCGGATGCCCCGTGACACCCCCTACGCCGGCGTGGCCGCGCTCTTCCGCTCCGCGCTCGCCCGCGGCGAGGCGCCCCGGGTGTTCGAGGACGGTCGGCAGCGCCGCGACTTCGTGCACGTGCGGGACGTGGCCGCGGCCAACGTGGTGGCCCTGGAGGCCAGGCCGGAGCCGGGTGCGCTGAGCGCGTACAACACCGGCAGCGGCGAGCCGCACACCGTGGGCGAGATGGCCCGCGCGCTGGCCGAGGCCCATGGCGGGCCCGCGCCGGTGGTCACCGGGGAGTTCCGGCTGGGGGACGTACGGCACATCACCGCCGACTCCTCGCGGCTGCGGGCCGAGCTGGGCTGGAAGGCCGAGGTCGGGTTCGCGGAGGGGATGCGGGAGTTCGCGCGGGCCGGGATGCGGGGGGCGTAGCCCTCCATGGACCGGTGGTGCTGTCCACGATCAGGAAGCGGCGGTGGGCAGCACCACCTCGAAGCAGCAGCCGCCGGGAATGTTGTGGACGGTGGCCCGCCCCTGGTGGGCCTCCACGATCCCGCGCACGATGGCGAGGCCGAGTCCCGCTCCGGCCGGGGGCGTGCGGGCGTGGCTGCCGCGCCAGCCGGTGTCGAAGACGCGCGGCAGGTCCTCCTCGGGGATGCCGCCGCAGCCGTCCGTGACGGACACCACGACGCCCTCGGGACCGCGCTCGGCGGCGACCGCGACCGTGCCGTCGGGCGGCGTCCGGCGGATGGCGTTCACCAGCAGATTGCCCAGCACCCGGCTCATCTCCTTGCCGTCCACCTCGACGGGCACCGGCTCCACGCGGTGGCCGACCAGGCGTACACCCTGTGCGCGGGCCAGCGGGTCGGCGCCCGCGAGGGCGTCGCCGACGAGGTCGTACAGCGACATCCGGCTCGGGCTCAGCGCGAGCGCTCCCGCGTGGATGCGGGAGAGTTCGAAGAGGTCGCCGACCATGTCGTTGAGGCGCTCGACCTCGGTACGGATCTGCTTCAGGTAGCGGTCCGGGTCGGTGGCCACCCCGTCCTCCAGCGCCTCCGACATGGCCCGCAGACCGGCCAGCGGGGTGCGCAGGTCGTGCGAGATCCAGGCGACCAGCTCCCGGCGTGAGGTCTCCAGGGCGCGTTCGCGCTGCCGGGATTCCGCGAGCCTCGTGCTGGTGGCCGCCAACTCGCGGCTCAGCTCCGCCAGTTCGGCGGTGGCCGGGACAGCCGGCGCGGCGAAGTCGCCTTCCTCGCCGAACGAGCGTGCGGCGAGGGCGAGCTCACGGCTCCGGGCACCGACCCAGCGGCCCAGTATCAGCGCGCTGCCGAGCGAGACCGCGGCCGCCATCGCCACCACCGTCGTCACCACCGACAGGTCGTGCGAGGAGAGGAACATCGCCCAGGCGACGGCCAGGGTGCCGGCGAGCATCGCGACCACGCCGACGGCGGCGACCACGGCGATGGACACGGTGAGCGAGCGCCGCCGCAGCAGCCGCAGCGCGGCCGCTCCGGCGAGCCCGGTGAGGGCGGCACCGGCCAGCGCGTACAGGGCGATCAGCAGGGTGTCACGCATGCCGGCCCGCCTCCTGCCCGTCGGCCTCGGGCGCGAAGCGGTAGCCGACACCCCACACCGTCTGGATCAGGCGCGGCCGGGCCGGGTCGTCCTCGACCTTGGCGCGCAGCCGGCGGACATGGACCGTCACGGTGGACAGGTCACCGAAGTCCCAGTCCCACACCTCGCGCATCAGGTCCTCCCTGCTGAACGCCCGCCCCGGGTGCCGCAGGAAGAAGGCGAGGAGGTCGAACTCGCGCAGGGTGAGGGCGAGTTCGGTGCCGTTGCGGGTGACGCGGCGGGCGCCCGGATCGAGGGTGAGGCCGGCGGTGGAAAAGGAGTGCGCGGCGGGCGCGGGGCGGGCGCGGCGCAGCACCGACTCCACCCGCAGCACCAGTTCGCGGGGGCTGAAGGGTTTGGTGACGTAGTCGTCGGCACCGACCTCCAGGCCCAGGATCCGGTCGTCCTCGTCGCCGCGCGCGGTGAGCATGATGACCGGGACGGAGGCGCGGCCGCGCAGCCGCCGGCAGACCTCCAGGCCGTCCATGCCGGGCAGCATCAGGTCGAGCACCACGAGGTCCGGCCAGTGGGCGGCGGCGCGGGTCAGGGCGGTGGGGCCGTCGTCGGCGTGGTCGACCAGATACCCGGCACGGTCGAGGTATCCGGTGACGACCTCGGCGACGGTCGGATCGTCGTCGACGACCAGGACCCGGGCGGCGACGGGGGCGGCCCGGCCGTCGGTGAGCTCGTACGGCTGATGCATGCCTCCACCCTCGCACCGGGCCGTCGCGGGTGTCGCACCCGCGGGTGGCGGCGGGCCACGACGTCCGCGTTTCGTAAGGAGCCGAGGTCCGTTATGTCTGGTTCGCGTTCGTAGGGTGACACCGTGACCACCTCACCGATCTCCCCCACGACGGACGTGGACGTCGTTCTTCCCTGTCTGAACGAGGCCGATGCGCTGCCCTGGGTGCTCGGCCGGATCCCGGCGGGCTGGCGGGCCCTCGTGGTCGACAACGGCTCCACGGACGGCTCGGCGGACATCGCCCGGTCGCTCGGCGCGACCGTCGTCCACGAGGCGCGGCGCGGCTTCGGCGCGGCGTGCCACGCGGGGCTGACCGCCGCGACCGCCGGCATCGTCTGCTTCTGCGACTGTGACGCCTCGCTGGATCCGGGGCTCCTCGTGCCGTTCGTGCGCGAAGTCCACGACGGCGGGGCGGACTTGGTGCTCGGCCGACGGCGGCCGCAGGGCCGGGGGGCGTGGCCGGCACATGCCCGGGCCGGGAACCTGGCGCTTACGCGGATGCTGCGGCGCCGGACCGGGCTGCGGCTGCACGACCTCGGTCCGCTGCGGGCCGCCCGCCGGGAGGCGCTGCTCGCACTGGACCTCGACGACCGGCGCAGCGGCTATCCGCTGCAGATGGTGGTGCGGGCCGCCGACGCGGGCTGGCGGATCACCGAGCACGAGGTGCCGTACCGGCCGCGCACCGGAGTCTCGAAGGTCACCGGCACCTGGCGGGGCACCTGGCAGGCGGTGCGGGACATGAGCCGGGTACTGCAGGAGGCGCCCCGGGTGCGGGCCGGCGGGGGTTGAGCGCGCCCACGCGGCGGAGCCGCACATCACCAGGGCCCCGCGCCCCCGAGGGACGCGTTCGCCTGCCTCCGCTTTCCCGCCTGACCAGTCAAGGGACCCCCGTATGACCACCCTCCTCGTGATCGCGAAAGAGCCCCGGCCCGGCAGGGTCAAGACGCGGCTCACCCCGCCCTTCTCCCCCGAGCAGGCCGCCGCCCTCGCCGAGGCGTCCCTCGCCGACACCCTGGACGCCGTCGCCGCGGCCCCCGCCACCCGCCGGGTCCTGGTGCTCGACGGAGACCCCGGCCCCTGGGTGCCGCCCGGCTTCGACGTCCTGCCGCAGTGCGCGGGCGGCCTGGACGCGCGTCTGGCCGACGCCTTCGGCCACTGCTCCGGCCCGGCCCTCCTCATCGGCATGGACACCCCCCAGGTCACCCCGGCCCTGCTCACCGTGGACCTCGCAGACCTCGACGCCTGCTTCGGGCCCGCCGAGGACGGCGGGTTCTGGGCGCTGGGGCTGGCCGACCCGGACCCCGCGCTGCTGCGCGGGGTGCCGATGTCCACGCCGGAGACCGGCGCGATCCAGCGTCGGCGGCTGGTCGCCGCGGGACTGCGGGTCGGGGACCTGCCACGGCTGCGGGACGTGGACACCGCCGAGGACGCGGCCGCCGTCGCCGCCCTCGTCCCGCACGGCCGCTTCGCCGCTCTCCTGGCCCGGTGCACGGCGGACAGCGGGACGGGCCGCCCGTGACCACCTCACCGCCCGTCGCCTGGACCGGCGCCGACCCCTACGCCACCGCCCTGCGGACCGGCCGGGGCCCGCTGTTCCTGCGCCGCAC
This sequence comes from Streptomyces sp. NPDC026515, assembly GCF_055567595.1. Classification (NCBI taxonomy): domain Bacteria; kingdom Bacillati; phylum Actinomycetota; class Actinomycetes; order Kitasatosporales; family Streptomycetaceae; genus Streptomyces; species Streptomyces sp. NPDC026515. Next base: position 554,098 of record NZ_JBVHQD010000001.1, on the reverse strand, counting down.
CGACGGTTGGCTGCTGCCCCTGGAGGTCGAGCGCTGGTGCGCACGGGCCGACCCGGTCGACCGGCAGGCCCTGGACCGCTGTGAAGGGGCCGTCCTCGACGTCGGCTGCGGCCCGGGGCGGCTCGTGGCCGAACTCGCCGCCCGGGGCCGTACCGTCCTCGGAATCGACGTCAGTGCGGCGGCCGTCGAGCACACCGTGCGCCTGGGCGGCCAGGCACTGCGCCGCTCGGTCTTCGAGCCGCTGCCCGGCGAGGGCCGCTGGGGCACCGTGCTGCTGATGGACGGGAACGTCGGGATCGGCGGCGACCCCCGCGAACTGCTCGACCGGGTGGCCCAGCTCCTCGCGCCGGGCGGGCTGCTGATCGCCGAGACCGCTCCGGTGGACGTCGACGAACGCGCCCGGGTCCGTCTCACCGACGCCCATGAGGCCGTCGGTGCCCCCTTCCTCTGGGCGCGGCTCGGCACCGGTGCCCTGCTGCGGCACGCGCGGGGCTGGGAGCGGGCCGGTCAGTGGGCGGCCGGCGGGCGCCGCTTCGTCGCCCTGCGCAGCCGGTACGCCAGCAGCAGCGCCGAACCGCCGAAGAGCACGGCGGTGATCAGCAGCCAGCGGGCCAGGAAGCCGTCCGCGGACCGGCCGGTGGCCGACCGGTAGTGGCCGGCCACCATCCCGCTGATCAGCGGGAACCACACCAGCAGGAGCAGCGCGGAGAACGCGGCCGGGACCCGGACGTACACCGCCCACCGGCGCCGGCCCGTCGCCCCCAGCCCCCGGAGGACCGCCCGGTCGGCCAGCGAGTACAGCGGCAGTAGCACGAGGTCGTGCAGCAGGGCCGCCCCCACCACCCACAGCGCCACGCCCAGCCAGTCACCCGAGAGCAGCCGTACACCGGCGTAGGCGGCGAGCGCGAACGAGCAGCCCAGCAGGAGGATCTCCAGGGGGCTGCCGACGACGGGGCGGGTACGCATCACAGGTCTCCGAAGGTCATCCGGGCCACCCACTTGGTGTTGAGCACACCGGGCGCGGCGGGCACGATCACACGCGCCGGGTAGCCGTGGTCGGGGGACAGGTCCTCGCCGTTCACCGTCAGGGCGAGCAGGGAGCGCGGGTCGGCGATCTGGTTGGCGCGCAGGGCGGCGCGGCGGAAGGCGCCGTGCAGCTGGATCGACTCCACGAGCACGTCCGGCGGGTCGCCGTCGTAGCCGACGAGTGCCGCCAGGTCGCGCAGCCGCACCCCGCGCCACCACTGGTCGGCGGTGGACCAGCCCTCGACGCAGGCGATGGGCAGCGCGGCGCTGTGCAGGGGCAGTCGCAGGAGCTCGGTGCGGCCGAGGCGGACCGTCCGGCCGTCGCGTCCGGTGACGACGAGCCGCCAGGCGTCGGCGCCGGTGGCCCGGGCGTCGATCCCGGCGTAGGCGGCCGTCTTGTTGATCTGGAAGCCGTTGGGCCCGCTGCCGGGGTCGGCGCCACCGTGCGGCGCGAGCAGGGCGGTGCGCCGCAGCGCGCCTCCGATGCTCTGCCCGGCCGTGGTGACGAGCAGCAGCAGGGACGCGCCGCCGACGAACCACAGCGCCCCGCGCCGGGACACGGTCGGCTCCTCCGGCCGGGCGGCCGCCAACTCGCCTTCGTCCCGCCGCCGCCCGCGGACCGCCCGGAGGGCCGTCGGGGTCTTCAGCGCCGCGTGTGCCACGAAGGCGGCGAAGAACACCCAGGCGCCGTAGAAGTGCAGGGGATAGAAGGAGCCGGGGAAGACGTAGTCGAGCTGGACGTTGAGAACGCCGGTGGTGAACTCGAAGAGGCCGCCGCCGACCAGCAGCAGCAGCGAGATCCGCTCCAGCGCGTGGGCGAGCGAGCGGGCCGGGGGCAGCGTGAACAGCTTCGGCACCACCGACCACAGCTTGGCTAGCAGCACCGGGATCAGGGTGACGCCGAGGGTGACGTGCAGGCCCTGGGTGAACCGGTAGAGCCAGGACGGGTCCGTCGGCCAGGAGAACAGGTAGAAGCCGAGGATGCCCTTGTCCGGGGTCTGGTCGTTCACCGGGGCCAGGTCCGGGTTGTAGGCGGCGTACGACACCAGACCGGTCACGAACAGGACGGTGACACCGCCGAGCAGCACGAGGCCGAGCACCGCGGTGAACCAGGTGCCGCGCAGCGGGCTGCGCCAGAAGCCGGGCGAGGTGGGAAGTCGTGGGTCGTCGTGTCGCATGGTCCGACCGTAGGCCGGGCAGACCCCCGGGACGGCCGCGCGACCCATGACGAAAGTCTGACGTCAGCCGCTTGATCCAGGCTTTCGTCCACTCACCGGCCTAGCGTTCCGGTGTGACCCGCGCTCCTCACCGTGCTCGCTGTGCCGATCTGTACGCCGTCCTCGCCGCCGCTCTGCTGGTGCTCCTCGCCGTTCTGGTCGGCCGGCACCTCCAGGACGCCTACCGCGTCCTGTTCGTGCACTGGCCGCCGCTGTTCGCCGACTGGGACCCGCACGTGGGCCCGGGTACCCCGGCCGCCGTACTGGTCGCGGCCGCCGTGGTCGCGTACGGGCCGAACCTCGCGGAGCGGCTGCCCTGGCGCGGGCTGCTCGCGGCGGCCTTCGGCGCCTGTCTGGCCTGGACGTGGTCGCTGGCGCTGGTCGACGGCTGGCGGCGGGGCGTGGCCGGCCGGCTCACCAGCCCGAACGAGTACCTCACGGTCATCGGCCGCTTCCACGACGTCCCGGCGACCCTGCGCGACTTCACCCACCACATCGTCAGCGGCACGCCCGCGCCCTGGCCCGCCCACATCGCCGGGCATCCGCCGGCGGCCACCCTCACCTTCGTCCTCCTCGACCGGGTCGGACTGAGCGGCGGCGGCTGGGCGGGCGCGTGGTGCATCACCGTCGGGTCGTCGGCCTGTGTCGCCGTGCTGGTCGCGGTGCGGGCGCTGGCCGCCGAGCGGCTCGCCCGGCGGGCCGCGCCCTTCCTGGTCATGGCCCCGGCCGCGGTCTGGGTGGGCGCCTCGGCCGACGGGTACTTCGCGGCGGTGGCCGCCTGGGCGGTGGCACTGCTGGCCCTGGCGGTGACCGGACGCTCCATGACGGGCTGGGCGGCGGGCGCGGGGCTGCTGTACGGGCTGACCTGTTATCTGTCGTACGGCCTGACGCTCTTCGCGCTCATCGGGGCCGCGGTGCTGGTGCTCGGCCGGCGCCGGGTCCGGGCACGGCCGGTGGTCCTCGTGCCGCTGGTGGCGGGGGCGGCGGTGGTCCCCGTCGTGTTCACGCTCGCCGGGTTCGACTGGCCGGAGGGATACCGGCTGCTGGTCACCCGCTACTACCAGGGCGTCGGCGGCACCCGCCCGTACGGCTACTGGGTGTGGGCCAACCTGGCCTGCACGGTGGTCGTCATCGGTCCGGCGGCGGTGGCCGGGCTGCGGCGGGCCGGTGCGGCCCTGCTCCGCCGCCGTACGACGGACTCCGCACCCGTCCGGCTGGCCTTCCTGGTGGCGGTCGCACTGGTCGCGCTGCTGGTGGCCGACGTGTCGGGAATGAGCAAGGCGGAGACGGAGCGCATCTGGCTGCCGTTCGCGATGTGGCTGCTGCCGGCGGCCGCGTTCCTGCCCCGGCCGCGCGGGTGGCTGGCGGCGCAGGCACTGCTCGCGCTGCTGGTGAACCATCTCCTGTTCACCGGGTGGTGACACCTCACCGCGGGTGTGCGCGGGAGAACGTGACGGGCGTCAGGCGGGCCGGGCCGGATCAGCAGGCGGGCGAGCGCTCCTTCGTCGGCCGTCCCGGCGAGCAACCGGGCCCGGTCGGTGCGGACCCGGTGGGCGGCGCGCCGGTACAGGCCGTCCCCGCGCGGGGTGAGATGGAGCAGGACGCGGCGGCGGTCGTGCGGATCGGGGCGGCGGTACACCAGGGTGCCGGCGACCATGCGGTCCACGGGGGTCCGGTCGTCGGCACCACGGCCCGCGCACCACGGGCCCCCGGCCCCGGCCGGCGCGGGCGGCCCGGGCGGGTGGCGGCCGGGGCGGGGGTCAGACGTGTCCGGATGCCGGGGTCACGCCACCCTTCACCTCGACGCACGGCTCTTCCTCCTCGACGCCCGTCAGGCTGGCGGGCAGCAGGGAGAGGTGGGCCATGTCGCCGGGCAGGGGCGTCCGCGGCGACCACAGCGGCGGAGGGGTGCCGTCGGCGACGGCGGCCGGGGCGTCGGTGAGGTTCATGCGCTCGCGCAGCCGGCCGTAGAAGTCCATCGGCGCCAGCCTGACCACCCGCAGCCGGGCCGGGGCGGCGTACACACCGATCCAGTCGCCCGGCTCCAGTACCCCGCGCACCTGCCCGTCGACGCTGACCGCGGCCTGCCCCGAGCGTTCCAGGACGCGCAGGCCGACCGCCTCGTTCGGGGCGGTGACGACCGAGCGGTTGAACGTCATGTGCGGGGCGACCGGGGTGAAGACGAGTGCGTCCGCGACGGGCGACACGACGGGACCGCCGGCCGCGAAGCTGTAGGCGGTCGAGCCGGTCGGCGTCGCCACCAGCAGCGCGTCGGCGGAGTAGGAGGCGAGCAGCCGGCCGGAGATGTACACGCCGACGGACACCTGGCGGTCCCGGGACAGCTTCTCCAGTACGACGTCGTTGACCGCGAAGACGTGCAGGGGCACACCCCACTCGGTGTCCTCCGTGCAGTCGGTGCGCACCTCCGGCGGCGGCAGCAACGGCCCTCGGCCGTAGCGCATCAGACCCTCCATGTCGGAGGGCACCTCCAGCCGGCGGGAGGCCCGCATGGTGAGCAGCATGCGGCTGTCGACCGTGAACCGGTCCTCGCGGATCGCGTCCAGCGCCTCCCGCACCGAGCAGTCCGCCACCTCGGTCAGGAAGCCGACCCGGCCCAGGTCGACGCCGAGGACCAGGGCGTCGCTGTGGGCGGCGAGCCGAGCACCGCGCAGGAAGGTGCCGTCGCCGCCGAGGGTCACGATCAGGTCGGGATCGCCCGCGGCCGCGACCTCCTCCCCCGAGCTGTGCCGTCCGCCGTCGTTCCATACGTCGATGTCCGTGCACGGCACGTCGTGCTCCGCCGCCCACGCCCGCACCGTTCGGGCGGCGTCCACCGCCTCCGCCCGGCCTCCGTGCACCACCAGTCCGAGCCCGTTCACCGTCATCTCCGCCTCCAGGACACCGTGCGCAGCCGTTGTTCCCACGCTGTCACGACCGGGCGTGTCTCACAGACCAAGAGAGACGGCCAGGCGGGTGAGCTCGGCCGTGGTGTTGATGTCGAGCTTGGCACGGATCCGGCGGAGGTAGGCGTCGACGGTGTGCCGGGAGAGCCCCATCAGGCGTGCGGCCTGCAAGTACGTGCAGCCCGCGGCGATGTGCTTCAGCGTCTCGCGCTCACGCGGGGCCAGCGCGACGGCGGCGGTCTCGGTGTGCTGGGTGACAACGGTGAAGCTCATGAGGATTCCCTGGGCGGATTGACCGATAGTGGCAATTTGTCTGTTTACAGAACCCTCACAAGCCGACGTCATGGCGGCGTCCGCCGTCCGTCACAGGCGTGTCACAGGAGCCCGGGGGTGCGTATGCCGACGACGGCCGGCGGACAGCGGCGACTGGTGCTCCGTGTCGGCCGGGATCATCCTGGGAGAAGAGCCGGCCGTGCAGGTTCCGCGAAGGATGAGCGGCATGGAACGACGTCCCACCCCTCCCAGTACCCCGGCACTGACCCACGCTGTACCGCAGGGGGCCTACACCGCCGCGGTGACCGTCGACGAGCGGGGTGCCGTGACCGGCTGGAGCGACGGGGCCAGGCTGCTGCTGGGCTACCCGCCCGCCGAGATCCTGGGGCAGGACGCCGCCCGTCTGCTCGCCGAGCCGGACGGGGGCTGCTGGCGCGAGGCGGCCGCCGGTCCGCGGTGGAGCGGGACCGCGGCCCTGCGCCACCGGGACGGACACCGGCTGGACCGGGACGTGCTCGTGCACCGCCGGGCCTGCGGCGACCGGCCGGGCGGCGCGGAGTGGCGGGTGGTGTCGGCCGTCACCGGAGCGCCCGCGGGCGCCGACCGGACCCTCGGGGAATGGGCCTTCGACCAGTCCCCGTGCGTCGCCGCCGTCTTCGACGACGGACTGCGGCTGGTGCTGGCCAGTGTCGGGATGCAGCGCAGCCTGTCCCTCCCGGAGGGCACGATGCGCGGGCTGCGGCTGACCGACATCGCACCGTACGAGGGCGGCGTCGAGGCCGAGGCCGGCATGCGGCGGATCCTGGACGGCGGCGGCACCGAGGACGTCCACCTGCGTCTGGACCCGGACCACCCCGACCACGACTGGCACGGACGGCTCGCCCCGCTGACGGACGCGGACGGATGGGTGCGGGCGGTGACGTTGACGGCCCACGTCGATCCGTCCGAACAGCTGGTGTGGCGCCGGATGCTGCTCCTGAGCGATGCCGGAGTGCGTATCGGCACCAGCTCCGACGTGCAGCGCACCGCGCGGGAGCTGGCCGACGTCGTCGTGCCCGCGTTCGCCGACGCGTGCGCCGTGGACCTGCTGGACGCGGCCAGGCCCGGCGCGACGGCCGCGGACGGCCGCGCGCTGCGCCGGGCGGCCGTACGGGTGTCGCCGCACGGCCCGCCGCTCCCCCGTCTCACCGGCGAGGTGCTGCGCTGCCCGCCCTGGTCGCCGTCGGGGCGGTGCCTGAGGGAGGAGCGGGGCACGGTGTACACGAGCGACGACGAGGTCGTGGCCCGCTGGGCGCGGGAGGATCCGCAGGCGGCCGCGTGGGTCAGGGAGAGCGGGGCGCACTCCCTGATGACGGTGCCGCTCCGGGCGGCCGGCACCACCTTCGGGGTCGCCCTGTTCGGGCGGAACCTGCGCAACGAGCCGTTCGACCCGGACGACCTGTGGGTGGCCGAGCAGCTGGCGGCCCGTACGGCCACCAGCATCCAGAGCGCCGAACGCGCCCAGCGTCAGCACACCACCACGATGACGCTCCAGCGCAGCCTGCTCCCGCACTCGCTGCCCGAACAGGCGGCGCTGGACATCGCCAGCCGCTATCTGCCCTCGGCCAGCCAGGCCGGGGTGGGCGGCGACTGGTTCGACGTGATCCCGCTGTCCGGGACCCGGGTCGCGCTCGTCGTCGGCGACGTGGTCGGCCACGGGATGCGGGCCGCGGCCACCATGGGCCGGGTCCGCACCGCCGTCCGTACCCTGGCCGACGTCGACCTGCCGCCCGACGAACTCCTCAGCCACCTCGACGACCTGGTCGGCCATCTCTCCGCCGAGGAGGCCGGCGCCGACAACGCCGAGGAGACCGCCGGCGGTGTCGGCACCACCTGCCTGTACGGCGTGTACGACCCGGTCACCCGCGGGTTCACCGTCGCCCGGGCCGGACACCCGCCGCCCGCCGTCGTCACCTCGGGCACCGTCCGCTTCCTCGACGTGCCCGCCGGGCCTCCGCTGGGCCTGGGCGGGCTGCCCTTCGAGTCCTTCGAGACCGAACTGCCCGAGGACAGCCTGATCGCCCTCTACACCAACGGCCTGCTCGAACCCCGCGACCACGACATCGACGAGGCCCTGGACATGATGTTCGGCGCGCTCGCCCGCCCCGCCCAGAACCTGGAGACCGTCTGCGACCGGGTCCTGACGACCATGCTCACCCACCGCCCCGACGACGACATCGCCCTCCTCGTCGCCCGCACCCGGGCCCTGCACGCGGACCGGGTCGTCACCTGGGAGCTGCCCTTCGACCTGGCCGCCGTCGCCGACGCCCGCAAGCAGGCAACCGACCAGCTCATCGCCTGGCGGCTGGAGGAGGCCGCGTTCATCACCGAGCTGATCGTCAGCGAGATGGTCACCAACGCGTTCCGGTACGGCCGGCCGCCCGTCAGGCTCCGGCTCATCCACGACGACCACACCCTCACCTGCGAGGTCTTCGACTCCAGCAACACGGCCCCGCACATGCGACGGGCGCACACCTACGACGAGGGCGGACGCGGTCTGCTCCTCGTCGGGCAGCTCACCCAGCGCTGGGGCACCCGCCACGCCACCACCGGCAAGACCGTCTGGGCGGAACAGTTCCTCACCGGGGGCTGAGAGTTCCCGGCACACCCGGCGGGCCCTGAGGTCTAGGGACCGAACACCGGACGGGCCCAGGCGGGCGGGCCGGGGACGGGGGCGGTGTCCCGGCGGACCGTGGGGGTCCGGTGCGCGGGGGCCTGCCGCGAGGCCTCCTGCGCCGGTGCGACGCCGTACGCGGCGAGCCGCAGCGCGCCCACGAACTCCAGGCAGGAGCCGTATCGGTCCTCGGGGACCTTGGCCAGCGCCTTGGCGAACACCTCGTCCAGCCCCGGCGACAGCCCGGACCGCACCTCGCTCAGCGCGGGCGGCCGGTCGTACTGATGCGCCCACAGCAAAGCGATGTCCTCGTCCCGGACGAACGGCGGACCGCCCGCGAGCATCTCGAAGACCACGCAGCCGAGGCTGTAGAGATCGCACCGGCCGTCGACCGGGCGGCCCGAGATCTGCTCCGGCGCCACGTAGTCCAGGGTGCCGACGAACTCGCCGACCGTCGTGAACCCCGTCAGCGACAGCGACTTCTTGGTGAGCCCGAAGTCCGTGAGGTAGACGTGCTCCGGGTGGTCGCTGTCGGTACCCCGCGCCACCAGCACGTTGCCGGGCTTCACGTCCCGGTGCACCAGATCGTGCTCATGGGCCGCGTCCAGCGCCGAGGCGACCTGGGTGGCGATCCGCAGGGCCGCGGCCACCGACAGCACGCCCTCCTGGTCGAGCAGCGCGCGCAGGTCCGGGCCCGACACGTACCGCATCGCGATGTACAGCACGCCGTCCGTCTCGCCGGCCTCGAAGATCGGCACGATGTGGGGATGGTCGAGGGCGGCCGCCACCCGCGACTCGTGGGTGAAGCGGCGGCGGAAGGTGTCGTTGCGGGCCATCTCCGGGGCGAGCAGCTTCAGCGCGACGGTGCGGTCCAGGCGCAGGTCCTTCGCACGGTAGACGACGGCCATTCCGCCCCGCCCGATCTCGCCCTCGACCTCGTAACCCGCGATGCGCGTCGCCATGGCATGTCCACCCGTAGCGTTCCGGACCTGCCTGCATCGTATCCAGCGCCACGGTGTCCCGCTAAAGGACGCTAAAGGACGGCGGCCTGCCAGCCGGTCCAGTGCGACACGGTCACGCGGATGACCCGGCCGTTCGGCGGGTGTTCCCGGTACTGCGGGTACTTCTCGCGCAGGGGCTGGATGACCGCCGGGTCGGCGGGAGTCACCCGCGCCTCACCGTCCGCCCGGACCCACCACAGGCGGTCCCAGTTCTCGTCGTACTCGTCCACGAGCAGGCTCACGCACGGCTGGGCCGCGATGTTGCGCAGCCGCTTGAGCCGGGGCGTGGTCTTGGGCTTGTGGTCGACGGCGGTGACGATCCCGTCGGCCCCGTACCGCGCGAAGACGACCGGCACCAGATGCGGGCGACCGCTCCCGTCGACGGTGGCGAGCCGTGCCACGCGCGCCCCGGCGAACCGCCGCCGCGCCTCGTCCTCCGTCAGTTCCGGCACCGCGTCCCCTTCTTGTCGGCTTCTTGTCGGCTTTCCCCCAGGCGTCGCGCGGCGCGTCCGGCACGTCGGCGTCCGTCAGCTGCCGGCGGCGAGCGCGTCCGGGGAGTCGGGCGCGCCGACGGGGACGGCGAGCACGGACCGGGCGGGGCCGCGGCCCCGTACGTGGCGCGGCGCGGGCGGTGGAGCCGGTGGCCGGGCCGTCGTCGACGACGGCGCAGTTCGCGCCGCTCCCGTTCCACCACGGGGGCCAGGCGTCCTCGCCCAGGTCCAGGGGGGCCGCGGTCGCCCGGTCGGGGAGCTGTGGATCGTCCCCGGCGAACGCGCCGACACCGAACTCCTCGTGGTGCGGGGCTCCGATCGTGCGTACGACGAGCACGTCGAGCGGGGCGGCCGCCCCGCCCCGCGGCGGCGCCGGCACGACCGGGTCCGGCAGGTCGGCCTCGTCGCTCGGCTTCACCAGCGCCGCGGCGAGTTCGCGACCGGCCTCGGGACGGTACCGGTAGCGCACGGCTCGTCCTCTCCGGTCGGTATCGGCCCCTCCCCCATGCTCACACCTGGACGTGTCGAGGACCGAGTCCACCGCCGGGAAATTCGTACAGGTTTTCTATTGCGCGTATCGTCCCGGCGTGCCGCTCCAGGGACGGCGTGGTCGTCGAGCCGTACGCCTTCACCGCCCGAGGCGCCCGGCCCTTCCGGGGTCCCGGCGGTCGGGTCCGGTCAGAAGACCGTCCACCACCCTTCGCGGGCCGCCTGCCCGGCCGTGTAGGACACCCCGTGCACCTTGAGGCCGGCGGCGTCCAGGAGGGTGATCTCGCCGCCGTGGTTGCCGAGTCGGGCGCCGCCGGACAGCGGGACGGCGAGGACGGCACCGGGGGCCAGCGGGCCGGGCGGCACCGGGGAAGCCTGGCCGATGCGGTCCAGCAGGCGCCAGCCGGTGAGGTCGGCCGGGGCGGGCGAGGCGTTGAGGAGAGTGACGGTCTCCGCCTCGGGGGCGGGCCCGGTCGGGTTGACCAGCGCGGCGACGATCCGCACCGGCCGGTCGCCGGGGGCCGGCCGGGAGGTGTCGACGCCGCCGAGGGCGTGGCCGGTGACGTCGTCGGTGTGCCAGGCCTGGTTCTGGAAGGCCAGGAATATCCCGACCCAGCGGCCCGCGCCCCGGCCGTCGCCGGGGAGGCGGATCAGCAGCCCGCCGTCCTGCCACACCCCGTCGTCGCCGCTGAAGCGGCCGCTGTTGCCCTGGTTCATGTGGATGTCGTGGACGCCGTCGCCGGGCAGGAAGCCGAAGATCTTGTCCTTGACGCCGGTCTCGGGCCCCCAGCGTTCACCGAAGAGGTACAGCCGGGCGCGGGGGTCGCCGACGGCACGGCGCACGTAGTGGTCGAGCAGGTCGGCGAGGTCGTTGTCGGGGCCGGAGCGGTCGGCGGGCAGGACGCGCATCTTCGCCGGGTCGAAGAGGTTGCCGCGCACGAAGTCGAGGCCCGGGCCGCCGGGCCCGGACGGCAGGGTGTTCCAGCCGTCCGTCAGGTCCTCGAGGCGGGCGGTGAGCGGGTGCCCGAAGTCGTCGTCGACGAGGTAGAGCAGTTCGGCGGGTTTCTGCTGCGAGAGGACGTTGACCGCGGCCCGGTAGTGGACTCCCGTGTCATCCGTGAGGTGGATCTGGTAGTGCGGGCTGTCGCCGGCGCCCTCGCGCCGGACGTCGACGGCCCGGGCGATCAGTACGCCATAGGTCTTCAGCGGCATGTCGACCAACTCCCCGTGAGAGCAGGCGGTTTGCCCGCCCATGGCGGGAATCGTACGGGCCCGGGGCCGGTTCCGGCCCGTCTTGGACGTTTCTGACGGTCCTGTGAACGGACGATGCGCGGCCTGCGGAGCCTGGCCGATTCCCTACGATCGTTCCGTGGTCACCTTCCTTCTCCAACGCACGGCTCCGCTGTCGATCGACGAGGCGTGGCGCCGGCTCACGGAGTGGTCCGCGCACGCCGATGCGGTCCCGCTGACGCGCGTCACCGTGCTCACCGATCCGCCGACCCGTCAGGGCACGGTCCTCGTGGCCCGTTCCGGGCTCGGACCGCTGTTCTTCGAGGACCCGATGGAGGTGACCGTCTGGGAGCCCCCCGACGACGGCGGCTCCGGCCGGTGCCGCCTGGTCAAACGCGGCCGGGTGGTGCTCGGCTGGGCCGAACTGGAGGTGCATCCGGGGCCCGGCGGCCGCACCCGGGTGGTCTGGCACGAGGAACTGCGGGTGCGGGGTCTGCCGTCGGCCCTCGACCCGCTGGTGCTCAGGACCTCCCGGGCGGTGTTCGGCCGGGCGGTCAACGCGCTGCTCCGCAGGCCGTGACCGCCGCGCGGGCCGGCCCACTTGGCAGACCACGGCCGCACGATGGACAGTGGCTCTCCGGTGCCGAACCGTCACCGTGGGGCGATGTGGCCGGGGAGGCTCGGAGGTGGCGGTCTTCTCGCCCGGGGAGGCCGAGCTGCTGCGGGAGCCGGGCACCCGCGCGGGTGGGGCCGCGGCGAGGTGCTGATGCGGGAGGGCGAGGAGACCCGCTTCGTCGTCCTGCTGACGGCCGGCCTGGTGAAGGCGACGGTCGACTCGGCCAACGGCTGCACCAGCCTGCTCGCCCTGCGCGGCCCCGGTGAACTCCTCGGCGAACTCGCCTGCGTCGACGGCGGTCCGCGGGGCGCGACGGCCACCGCGATGCGCCGCTCGGAGGGCGTGGTGGTCGCCGCGGACGCCTTCCTGCGGCTCCTGGAGCGGGATGCGGGGGTCTGCCTGTCCGTCCTGCGCGGTGTCGTGGGCCGGTCGCGGGACTCCGACGGGCTGCGCGCCGACAGGGCGCCCGCACCACCCGGGCCCGGGTGGCCGGGCTGCTGGTGAAGCCAGGGCGTGTTGCGAAAGTCCCGTCGTTCGCCCGAAGGGCGGGCCGTGCGGCGTCAGGTGCGTGCTCCCGTCGTGCCGGGCGGAAGTCCTCGTACGGGATGTACTCGGGCCTTCGCCCGGTGCGGCGAGAGTGCGTGCACGGCGTCGCACCGCAGACGGGACTTCCGCAACACGCCCTGGCCGTGCAGTACGGCTCGGCCGCGCCGGAGGTCCTGCCGGATGCCGTCTCCGTCCGGGTCAACCAGCGTGAACTGGCCGCCACCACCGGGGCGTCCGGGGAGTCGGTGGTGCGCTGCCTGCGGCGATGCAGCAGGAGGGCCTGGTGGCCACCGGGCGGGGCCGCACCGTCGTACTCGATCTGGCGGGGTTACGCCGCTGGGCCGGGGAGTGAGCGGTCCCGCGGCCGTGCACCGCGACCGCATCGGAGCGGAACTCCCCCTGCCGAATGCGTCATTTGACGCTGTACGACACTCGCGAACGCGCTTCCATCGTCCCCTGGCGCCCGGACCGGTACGACGATCGGGGGAACGGACCGGGCGCTCCGCTCCCTGCGGGGTGGCCGGATCCGGGGGGAGTCAGGCCACCGACCCGATCCGCCGCGCCGGCGCCGATGCCGGGTCGTGGTGGATCGGGGTGTGGGCGCCGGTCAGGGAGAGACCGCTGCCGCCGCGGCGGTCGGCGACGACCTCGGCCGCGATCGACAGGGCGGTCTCCTCGGGTGTACGGGCGCCGAGGTCCAGGCCGATCGGAGACCTGAGGCGGGCCAGCTCAGACTCGGTGACACCGACCTCGCGCAGCCGCCGGTTGCGCTCCAGGTGGGTGCGGCGGGAACCCATCGCGCCGACGTACGCGACCGGCAGCCGCAGGGCGAGCCGGAGCAGCGGGATGTCGAACTTGGCGTCGTGGGTGAGGACGCACAGGACGGTGCGGCCGTCCACGCGCGTGCGCTCCAGGTAGGTGTGCGGCCACTCGACGACGATCTCGTCGGCCTCCGGGAAGCGGGCCTCGGTGGCGAAGACCGGCCGCGCGTCGCACACGGTCACGTGGTAGCCGAGGAACTTGGCGACGCGGACCAGCGCCGACGCGAAGTCGATCGCCCCGAAGACGATCATCCGTGGCGGTGGGACGGACGACTCCACCAGCACCGTGACCGGTGCTCCGCAGCGGGAGCCCTGCTCCCCGATCTCCAGCGTGCCGGTGCGGCCCGCGTCCAGGAAGGCCCGGGCCTCGGCGGCCACCGTGCGGTCCAGCTCGGGGTGGGCGCCGAAGCCGCCCCGGTGGGCGCCGTCGGCGTCCACCAGCAGGGTGCGCCCGAGGAGTTCGGCAGGCCCGGTGACGATCCGCGCGACGGCCGCCGCCTGCCCCCGCGCGGCGGCGGCCAGCGCGGCCTCGGCCACCGGCCGGGCGGGGTCGCCCGCCCGGACCGGGGTGACGAGGACGTCGATGACACCGCCGCAGGTCAGGCCGACGGCGAAGGCGTCCTCGTCGCTGTAGCCGAAGCGTTCGAGGACGGTGCCGCCGTCCTCCAGCGCCTGCCGGCACAGCTCGTACACGGCGCCCTCCACGCACCCGCCGGAGACCGAGCCCACCACCGTGCCGTCGGCGTCCACCGCGAGGGCGGCGCCGGGCCGGCGCGGGGCGCTGCCGCCCACCGCCACCACCGTGGCCACGGCGAAGTCACGGCCGTCCGCGACCCACCGGCTCAGCTCCTCGGCGATGTCCAGCATCTCTCGGTCTCCTTCCGACAGGGTCAGGTACGGCGCGCCCCCTAAGGGCGCGGGGAACCGCGCAGCGGAGCGTCTAGTGGACGCCGAGCCGGCTCTCGATGGGATGGAGGGCGAAATAGACCAGGAAGATCACTGTCAGGCCCCACATGAATGCCCCGATCTCCCGGGCCCTGCCCTGAACTGCCTTGATGGCGGTGCAGGAGATGACTCCGGCGGCCACACCCGCGGTGATGGTGTAGGTGAAGGGCATCAGGACGACCGTGAGGAACACCGGGATGGCGGTGGCCCGGTCGGCCCAGTCCACGTGCCGGGCGTTCATCAGCATCATCGCGCCGATGACCACCAGGGCGGCCGAGGCGACCTCCTGCGGGACGATCGCGGTGAGCGGGGTGAAGAACAGGCAGGCCGCGAAGAACAGGCCGGTGACCACCGAGGCGAGCCCGGTGCGGGCGCCCTCGCCGACGCCGGTCGCCGACTCGATGAACACGGTCTGCCCGGAGCCGCCGGCCACGCCGCCGACAGCGCCGCCCGCTCCGTCGATGAACAGTGCCTTGGACAGGCCCGGCATCCGGCCCCTGTCGTCGGCGAGCTTCGCCTCGGTGCCGACGCCGATGATGGTGGCCATCGCGTCGAAGAACCCGGCGAGCACCAGGGTGAAGACGATCATCGCGACCGTCATCGCGCCGACCTCGCCCCAGCCGCCGAACTCCACGTGCCCGAAGAGCGAGAAGTCCGGCATGGAGACGGCGGAGCCGTGCAGTTCGGGGGCGCCGTTGGCCCACTGTTCCTGGTCGATGACACCGAGGCCGTTGAGTACGGCGGCCACGAGGGTGCCGCTGACGATGCCGATCAGGATGGCTCCGGGGACGTTCCGCGCCTGCAGCATGAAGATCAGCAGCAGGGTGCCGGCGAAGAGCAGCACGGGCCAGCCCGTGAGTTCGCCCGCCGGGCCGAGACTGAGCGGGGTGGCCTTGCCCTGGTGCACGAAGCCGGACTTGCAGAGACCGATGAGCGCGATGAACAGGCCGATGCCCATGGTGATGCCGTGTTTGAGCGCCAGCGGGATCGCGTTCATGATCATCTCGCGTAGGCCGGTGACCACCAGGAGCATGATGACCACGCCGTACAGCACGCACATGCCCATCGCCTGCGGCCAGGTCATCTGCGGGGCGACCTGCGAGGAGAGCACGCCGGAGACGGACAGGCCGGCGGCGAGCGCGAGCGGCACCTTGCCGACGAAGCCCATCAGCAGCGTGGTGAAGGCCGCCGCGAACGCGGTCGCGGTGATCAGCGCCTGCTGGCCGAGGGTGTCCCCGGCCACGTCCTTGCCGGACAGGATCAGGGGGTTGAGCAGGAGGATGTACGCCATCGCCATGAAGGTGGTGACGCCGCCGCGGACCTCTCGCGCGACGGTGGATCCTCTGCGGGATATGTGGAAGTACCGGTCGAGCCAGGACCGTCCGGCGGGGACGCGGGTTCCCGCGCCCGCGTCGTCGGCGACGGTCTCCGGCTCCAGTGACTGCTGGGTCATATGGGCCTGCTCCCAAGGTTCAAAGGGGCACCCGCGCATGCCTGCGGCGACGAGCGGGATTTGGGGAGGTGCCCGACCCGGGGGACGGCCCGAGGCGAACATTCGAAGGGGTCCTGGGGGACGGAAGTCCCCCAGGACGGCTTACCGGTTCAGACCCCGGAGGGGCCGGTGCCGGTGAGGTGTTCCGGTCGGACCGGCGTGCGGTTCAGCTCCAGGCCCGTCGCGTTCCGGATCGCCGCGAGGACGGCCGGGGTCGACGACAGGGTCGGGGCTTCGCCGATGCCACGGAGCCCGTAGGGGGCGTGGTCGTCGGCGAGTTCGAGGACGTCGACCGGGATGGTCGGCGTGTCGAGGATGGTCGGGATCAGGTAGTCGGTGAAGGACGGGTTCCTGACCTTCGCGGTCTTCGGGTCGACGATGATCTCCTCCATCACCGCGACACCCAGGCCCTGGGTCGTACCGCCCTGGATCTGGCCGACGACGGAGAGCGGGTTGAGCGCCTTGCCGACGTCCTGGGCGCAGGCCAGCTCGACCACCTTGACCAGGCCCAGCTCGGTGTCGACCTCGACGACCGCGCGGTGCGCGGCGAAGCTGTACTGGACATGGCCGTTGCCCTGGCCGGTGCGCAGGTCGAAGGGCACGGTCGGCCGGTGCCGCCACTCCGCCTCGATCTCGACCGCCTCGTCGCCGAGCACGTCCGCGAGGCCCGCGAGCACCTCGCCGCCGTCGGTGACCACCTGGCCGCCCTCCAGGAGCAGCTCTGCGGTCGCCCAGGCGGGGTGGTACGTGCCGAACTTGCGGCGTCCCAGCTCCAGCACCTTCTCGCGGACGAGCTCGCAGGAGTTCTTGACGGCGCCGCCGGTGACGTACGTCTGGCGCGAGGCCGAGGTCGAACCGGCGCTGCCCACCTGGGTGTCGGCGGGGTGGATGGTGACCTGGGCGACGCCGAGTTCGGTGCGGGCGATCTGCGCGTGGACGGTGACCCCGCCCTGGCCGACCTCCGCCATCGCGGTGTGCACGGTGGCGACCGGCTCCCCGCCGACGACCTCCATCCGCACCTTGGCCGTGGAGTAGTCGTCGAAGCCCTCGGAGAAGCCGACGTTCTTGATGCCGACGGCGTAGCCGATCCCACGGACGACGCCTTCGCCGTGCGTGGTGTTGGACAGGCCGCCGGGCAGCTGCCGTACGTCCGCCTCCTCGCCGGCCGAGAGCCACTGCTGCGCGGGCGGCAGGGGCATCGCCTTGACCCGGCGCAGGAGTTCGGCGACCGGGGCCGGTGAGTCGACCGGCTGGCCGGTGGGCAGGAGGGTGCCCTGCTCCATGGCGTTCAGCTTCCTGAACTCCACCGGGTCCATGCCGAGTTGCGCCGCCACCTTGTCCATCTGCGCCTCGTAGGCGAAGCACGCCTGGACCGCGCCGAAGCCGCGCATCGCGCCGCAGGGCGGGTTGTTGGTGTAGAGGGCGATGGCCTCGACCTCCACGTCGTCGACGGCGTAGGGGCCGATGCCGAGCGAGGAGGCGTTGCCGACGACGGCCGGGGAGGCGGAGGCGTAGGCGCCGCCGTCGAGCACGATCCGGCACTTGACGTGCGTCAGCTTGCCCTCACGGGTGGCCCCGTGCTCGTAGTAGAGGCGGGCCGGGTGCCGGTGGACGTGCCCGAAGAAGGACTCGAAACGGTTGTAGACGATCTTGACCGGCTTGCCGGTGCGCAGCGCCAGCAGACAGGCGTGGATCTGCATCGACAGGTCCTCGCGGCCGCCGAAGGCGCCGCCGACGCCGGACAGTGTCATCCGTACCTTGTCCTCGGGCAGGCCTAGGACCGGGGCGATCTGGCGCAGGTCGGAGTGGAGCCACTGGGTGGCGATGTAGAGGTGGACGCCGCCGTCCTCCTCGGGCACCGCGAGGCCGGACTCGGGGCCGAGGAAGGCCTGGTCCTGCATGCCGAAGTAGTACTCGCCCTTGACGATGACGTCGGCCCTCGTGGCGGCCTCGTCGGCGTCGCCGCGGACGATCGGCTGCCGGTGCACGATGTTCGGGTGCGGGACGTGGCCGATGTGGTGGTCGTCGCGGTTCTCATGGAGGTGCGGGGCGTCCGGGGCGGTCGCGGAGGCCTCGTCGGTGATGACGGGCAGCTCGCGGTACTCGACCTTGATCTTGGCGGCCGCGCGGCGGGCGGTCTCCGGGTGGTCGGCGGCCACGATCGCGACCGGCTCGCCGTGGTGGCGTACCTTGCCGTGCGCGAGGACCGGGGTGTCCTGGATCTCCAGGCCGTAGTTCCTCACCTCGGTGGGCAGGTCGTCGTAGGTCATGACGGCGTAGACGCCGGGCTGGGCGAGGGCCTCGCCGGTGTCGATCGACACGATCTCGGCGTGGGCGACCGTGGAGCGCAGGATCTGGCCCCAGAGCATGTCCTCGTGCCACATGTCGGACGAGTACGCGAACTCGCCGGTGACCTTGAGGGTGCCGTCCGGGCGCAGCGTGGACTCGCCGACGCCGCCCCTGGTCCGGGAACCCTGGGTGATCTTGGTGGGAGTGCCGATGGTGGGCATGTGCTCAGACCGCCTCTCCCTGCCGGGCGGCCGCGAGGCGCACCGCGTCCATGATCTTCTCGTAGCCGGTGCAGCGGCACAGGTTGCCCGACAGCGCCTCCCGGATGTCCGCGTCGGTCGGGGTCGGGTTGTGCTCCAGCATCTCGTCGGCGGCGACCAGCAGGCCGGGCGTGCAGAAGCCGCACTGCACGGCGCCGGCGTCGATGAACGCCTGCTGGATGGGCGAGAGTTCGGTGCCCTCGCCGGTCCGGAAGTCGGCGGCGGGCCTGGCCTGCCAGCGCTTCGCCTCGTCGAGCGTCGTACCGCCGGCGCGGTCCTTGGCGTAGTCCGCCAGGCCCTCCACGGTGACCACCTCGCGGCCCTCTGCCTGGCCGGCCGCGACCAGGCAGGAACAGACCGGGACGCCGTCGAGACGGACCGTGCAGGAGCCGCACTCGCCCTGTTCGCAGGCGTTCTTGGAGCCGGGCAGGCCGAGGCGCTCGCGCAGGACGTACAGCAGGGACTCGCCCTCCCAGACGTCGTCGGCTTCCTGGGGACGTCCGTTGACAGTGAAGTTGACGCGCATTACGCGGCTCCCTCCGTGAGGCGGCGGGTGCCGCGGTACGACTCCCAGGTCCAGGTGAGCGTGCGGCGGGCCATCACACCGACCGCGTGCCGGCGGTAGCCCGCGGTGCCCCGGACGTCGTCGATCGGGTTGCAGGCGGCGGCGCACAGGTCCGCGAACTGCTTGGCCACCGACGGCGTGATGATCTTTCCGTTGTCCCAGAAGCCGCCCTCGTCGAGCGCCGCGTTCAGGAAGTCCTCGGCGGTCCTCGCGCGCACCGGCGTCGGGGCGGCCGAACCGATGCCCGTACGGACCGTGCGCGTCTCGGGGTGCAGGGCCAGTCCGAAGGCGCACACCGCGATCACCATCGCGTTGCGCGTACCGACCTTCGAGTACTGCTGCGGGCCGTCCGCCTTCTTCACGTGCACCGCGCGGATCAGCTCGTCCGGCGCCAGGGCGTTGCGCTTCACGCCGGTGTAGAAATCGTCGACGGGGATGAGCCGGGTGCCCCGCACCGACTCGGCCTCGACCTCGGCACCCGCCGCGAGCAGCGCGGGGTGGGCGTCACCGGCCGGGGAGGCGGTGCCCAGGTTGCCGCCGACGCCACCGCGGTTGCGGATCTGCGGGGAGGCGACGGTGTGCGAGGCGAGGGCCAGCCCCGGCAGCTCGGCCCGCAGGTTCTCCATGATCCGGGTGTACGGCACGGAGGCACCGAGCCGTACGCTCTCCTCGCCGGCCTCCCATTCGTGGAGTTCGCCGATGCGGTTGAGATCGAGGAGGTACTCGGGCCGGCGGTGGTCGAAGTTGATCTCGACCATCACATCGGTGCCACCCGCGATCGGCACTGCGGTGGGGTGCTCGGCCTTCGCGGCGAGCGCCTCCTCCCAGCTGGCGGGGCGAAGGAAGTCCATGACCGGCTCTCTTCTTCCGTCTCGTTACATCTCGTGAGTCGTGCGGATTGAGCCAATCCGTGTGCGGCGGGCCCGGCTCGTTCATGTCCTGTTAACGCGGAACGACGCCAGTACACCGCCCCGTACTCCACTGGGGTCAGTCACCGAAACCATGAAGGAGTTGGCTGGCCAGCAAAGGCATCTTGTAGATTCGTATGAACGGAGGTCCTCAGTAACCTCCTGGCTTTCCAGTGGAAACGATGGAAACGCCCAGGTACCTCGTGATCGCGGTCCGTGACCTCGCACACCGGACGCCACCTCCACGACACTGCAAGATTCATCGTAGATTTCGAGACACAGAACGGCGGCGACGAGATGCGGCTGCGCGCACTGCTGGACACCGATGCGCTGGGCCTGCGGCTGCTCGGCGGCGAGGACGAACTGGACCGCACCGTGCGCGGGGTGATGACCACGGACCTGCGCGACCCCAGCCGCTACCTCTCCGGCGGTGAACTGGTGCTGACGGGCCTGGCCTGGCGCCGGGACGCCGCGGACTCCGAGCCGTTCGTACGGCTCCTGGCGCAGGCCGGGGTGGCCGCGCTGGCGGTCGGTGAGGCCGAGCTGGGGGACATCCCGGACGACCTGGTGACGGCCTGCGTCCAGCACCGCCTGCCGCTCTTCGCGGTGCACGAGTCGGTGGCGTTCGCGACGATCACCGAGCACGTCGTACGGCAGGTCAGCGGTGAGCGGGCCGGGGACCTGGCGGCCGTCGTCGACCGGCACCGCCGGATGATGACCTCGGGCCCGGCCGGCGGCGGCCCGGACGTGGTCCTGGACCTGCTCGGCTCGGACCTCGACCTGCGGGCCTGGGTGCTCTCCCCGACCGGCCGCCTGATCGCGGGCTCCAAGGTGTCCGGGCCCGCGCTGCCGGCCGACACCTGCGCCCGGCTGGCCGCCGAGCACCTGGCCGCGACCCGCACCGGCCGCCGGGGCCCGCACCGGCTGCTGCTCGACGGCAGCACGTACTCGCTCTTCCCGATCCGGTCCTGGGGGCACCGCCCGGCGGCGGGGGGAGGCCGCTCCCCGCAGGGCGCCCGGGACGTGCGCGAGACCGTGCTCGCGGACTGGCTGCTGGCCGTCGAGGCGGACGCCGGCGACTGGCAGGACCAACGCCTCGACCTGCTCCAGGGCGTCACCCAGCTGATCGCCGTCGAGCGCGACCGCCGCGACGCGGCCCGTACGGTACGGCGCCGGCTCGCCCAGGAGGTGCTGGAGCTGGTCCAGACCGGGGCGGCCCCGGCCGAGATCGCCGCGCGGCTGCGGGTGGCCGCGCCCGTCCTGCTGCCGGGCCTCGGCGCGGCCCCGCACTGGCAGGTGGTCGTGGCCCGCGTGGAATGGGACGGCGGGGAGGTGGAGGGCGGCCCGGTCGCCCAGTCACTGCTGGAGGAGATCCTGGTCGACCCGCAGGCGACCGGCCCCGAGCAGTCCGACCGGATAGCGGTGGCCCACACCGGCGACGAGGCGATCGCCCTGGTCCCGCTCCCCGCGGTCTCCGCCGAGCACGACGGCTCGGAGGCCGGTGTGCACGCCGACGCGCTGCTGGAGTCGGTGCGGGGCCCGCTCTCCGCGGGCCTGGACGACGACGGCCGGGTCACCCTCGGCGTCAGCGCGGCCGTGCACTCGGCGGAGGGGCTGCGCGGGGCCCTGGAGGAGGCCCGGCACGCCCGCCGGGTGGCCGCCGCCCGCCCCGGCCGGGTCTGCGCGGCCGGGCACCAGGAGCTGGCCTCGCACGTCCTGCTGCTCCCCTTCGTCCCCGACGACGTCCGCCGCGCCTTCACCGCCCGCCTGCTGGACCCCCTGCGGGACTACGACCGCCGGCACCGTGCCGAGCTGATCCCGACCCTCGAGGCGTTCCTCGACTGCGACGGCTCCTGGACCCGCTGCGCCACCCGGCTCCACCTGCACGTCAACACGCTGCGCTATCGCGTGGGCAGGATCGAGCAGTTGACGGGCCGGGACCTGTCCCGGCTGGAGGACAAGCTCGATTTCTTCCTGGCATTGCGGATGAGCTGACGTCACGCGGGCGGGTGACCGGCTCGCGCCAAGTGCGGCCGCCGTCCCACGACTTTGTGAAATTATTCACCCACCCTCTTGGCCCCGCGTGGCGATCAGTGCTGGAATGCGGCCACCACTTCACAGCTCGACGGCGCGCTGGGCCTGCCCTTCGGATCAGGTCGGTGTCGAGGCACCCCGCCTCGCGACACCGATGAGCGGGGTGTGGTGCGTGCAGCTGCAAGGCGGAGGAGGGAGCCGGCGCGGAGCGTCGGTGACCGATGACAACGCCGCAGATGCGCGTGCCGCACCCCGCGACCCCGGGCTGAGCCGAAGGGCAGGACCCTGGGGAGGGCAACGTGGCGTACTCCGCCATGTCTGGGAACGGAACGAACGCCGGTGACGATCCCCTCCAGACCGCGGTATGGCGGCTGCGCTCGCGGGCCTGCTGGGCTGACGCGGCGGCACTTCTGCCGACGGACACGCCGACCTCCACGCTGCAACGGGCGGGGCTGATGGTCGAACGGTGCCTCTACACCGAGGGCGGCTGGAGCGAGGCGGAGGACGCGCTGCGGACAGCGGAGGCGGCGGCCCGCACCGACGAGGAACGCGGCGCCGCCGCGTGCGAACGCGGCCAACTCGCCTACGCGGCCACGCTGCACGGGGTGCGGGACCGGGCCGACGAGGCGCGGGCCGCGCTCGGCAGGGCGGCGGCACTGATCCCTCCGGGGGCGCCCGGACGGGCCCTCCTGGACTTCCGCCGGGGCCTGCTGGCGGAGAACCTGACCCGCTCCCCACAGGCGGCGCGGGCGGCCTACCGCCGTGCCCACGCGGCCGCGACGGCCCACACCGACCCGCTGCTGCTGTCCTTCACCTGGCGTCATCTGGCCGGACTTGCCCTGCGGGACGGCGAGTTGGCGGAGGCCCGGCACGGCTTCGCGGAGTCGCTGCGGATCAGGGAGGAGCTGGGTTACCTGGTGGGCACCGCACCGGCACTCGCGTCCCTGGCCGAGACGGAGTCCGAGCCGGAGGCGTCACGGCTGCGGGAGGAGGCGGGCCGTCTGTTCCGCCTCCTGGGCGGCGTCCCGACCTGGCTGGCGGCCCAGTTGACCCCACCGGCCCCGGGCGCGGCGACCGCGTGATCTGCGGCCCGGTGCGGGATTGTCACGCAGTTCCCCGCGCCCCTTCGGGGGCGCAGACGACCGCGTCTTCCAGGGGCGCGGGGAACTACGTGATCGGCCACGACGTACCCGCACCCGGGTGCCGGCCGACGCCCCCACGCCGGGCCGCCGCGCGAACCGGCCGCCCCCCTCAACCCGCGGTGGTGAAATGCCCTGTCACCAACCGCCGCACCACGTCCAGCTCGCCCGCGATCAGCGCGTCCAGCAGCGCCGTGTGCTCACCCGCGTCCGCCATCAGGTCGGCCCGGCCCCCGTGCAGCGGAACCGCCCGCCGGTGCAGGTCCTCCGCGATCTGCACCAGCTGCTCGTTGCCCGCGAGGGCCAGCACCGCCCGGTGGAACGCCCGGTCGGCCTCCGCGTAGGTCGCCTTGCATCCCAGCGCCGCCGCCCGCGCCGACTCCTCGGCCAGCGGCCGCAACGCGTCCCACCGCTCGGCCGGCACGCTGCGCGCCAGCCGCATCATCACCGGCACCTCGATCAGCGCCCGCACCTCGGCCAGTTCGGCGAGCTCCCGGGCCCCCCGGCGCACGACCCGGAAGCCGCGGTTGGGCACGACCTCGACCGCGCCCTCCAGGGCCAGCTGCTGCATCGCCTCGCGCACGGGCGTCGCGGAGACCCCGAACCGCTCTCCCAGCGCCGGCGCCGAGTACACCTCACCGGGCGTCAGCTCTCCGCTCGCCAGTGCGGTACGCAGCGCGTCCAGGATCTGCCCGCGTACCGACGCCCGCTGCACGACGGGCCTGGGCCGCTGGATCGGCGGCTCGCCGTGCGTGTGCTCGCCGCGCGCGGCCGGCGTGCCGGCGGGATGCCCGCCCGCCTGCCAGGCCGGCTCCTCGGACCGCGTCTGCGCCGGCACCCTGGCCGTCGCGGCCGGAGCCGGGTGCGCGCGATGGTCCACGGGTCCTCCTCCGACTCGTCGGGACTTGGGTCATTAACGGTGGGTTGTTACTCGTCCGTCAAGCACCTTAGGCGCCCCGGGCGATAGTTCAAATTTCCGAACGAGTGGATAAGGTAAGCCTTACTTATCCTGCTGTCGGCCCGTACCCGATCGGTGGTAGCCCATGCCCTCCCCCGTCTCCGCCGCCTACGCCCGCCTGGCCGAGGTCTGTCCCGGCCTGGTGGTCACGGTGCTCGGCCAGGGCGAGCCCGCACCCCGGGGCGGCGACTGGGTCGGCGCCGCCGAGCTCGCGGCGGGCGGGGCCGGCCTGGACACCTTCCTGGCCTGGGACGAGGACCAGATCCTGCGGGACTACGGGCAGCCTGGACGGCCGGACGTGGTGGCCGGGTTCGGCCTGCAGCGCTACGGCTGGGCCGCCTGCCTCCTGATCACCCTCCCGTGGTTCCTGGACCGCCGGGTCCCGCGGCTGCCCGTGACGCACGTCTCGTACGACCGCGTGGCCGGCCGCATGGCGGTGCGTGTCGCCTCCTTCGCCTGCCTGCCGGACGACCCGGCGGCTGCGCTGCCCGGCGCGGTCGTCGTCGCCGACGAGGAGGCGCTGCGGGCCGAGGTGCGGGCAGCCGTCGCCGAACACCTGGAACCGGTCCTCGGCGCCTTCGGGCCGCGGATGCGGCGGCGCGGGCGGGCGCTGTGGGGCATGGCCACCGACGAGATCGTCGAGGGGCTCTGGTACATCGGCGAACTGCTCGGCGACGAGGAGCGGGCCGTACGCGAACTCGGCCGGCTGCTGCCGGGCGCCACCGAGCCGTACGTCGGCTCGGCCGCCTTCCGGCTGCTGACCGGCCCGGCGGGCGAGCCGCTGCCGACCCGGGACCGGGCGAGCTGCTGCATGTACTACACCCTGCGCCCCGCGGACACCTGCGTCACCTGTCCGCGGACCTGTGACGACGAGCGGATCGCCAAAATCACCGCGGCCGCGGCGGCCTGAGGCACCTTCAGGACCGTCCCGGCACGAAGCACCCCTTGGGATCCACTAAGATCGCCGAGGGCGGGACCACCATTGCGCCGACAGGGAATTCACAACTTCCTCACTTGCCGCAGGAACTTTCCGAGGAACCACCCGTATGGGTACTCTTACTCGAACTCAACTCCCGCCCCTCATACGGCAGTTCGAGCAGAATGCCGCCCTGGGCCAAGCCCTTGCACTTCCTTGGCGGTCTCTTGCCCCGAAACCCCCTGAGGGCCGGCGGGACTGGGCCACTATGGCGGGCGATACGCCCTATCCCAATGCAAGGGACCCCTAGATGAGACTGACCGACATATCGCTGAACTGGCTGCTTCCCGGCGCCGTACTGCTCCTGGGCATGCTGGTCGCGGTGGCGGTGCTCGCGCGCTCCAAGCGGTCCGGCGGGGAGCACGCGAAGGACGACTCGTGGGAGCGTAGCGAGGAGCGCCGCAGGCGCAAGGAGGCCATTTACGGCACCGTCTCCTACGCGCTCCTGTTCTGCTCCGCGGCGGTCGCCGCGGCGCTCTCGTTCCGCGGTCTGGTCGGCTTCGGCCAGCAGAACCTCGGACTCTCCGACGGCTGGGAGTACCTCGTGCCGTTCGGTCTGGACGGCGCGGCGATGTTCTCCTCCGTTCTCGCGGTGCGCGAGGCGAGCCACGGTGACGCGGCCCTCGGCTCCCGGATACTCGTGTGGACGTTCGCGGGCGCCGCGGCCTGGTTCAACTGGGTGCACGCGCCCAGGGGCGTGGACCACGCGGGCGCTCCCCAGTTCTTCGCCGGCATGTCGCTGTCCGCGGCCGTCCTCTTCGACCGCGCGCTGAAGCAGACCCGCAAGGCCGCCCTGCGCGAGCAGGGCCTGGTGCCGCGTCCGCTGCCGCAGATCCGTATCGTGCGGTGGCTGCGGGCACCCCGTGAGACCTACAGGGCCTGGTCGCTGATGCTCCTGGAGGGCGTGCGCAGCCTGGACGAGGCGGTCGACGAGGTGCGCGAGGACAAGCGCCAGAAGGAGACGAACCGGATGCGCCGCCGCGAGCAGGACCGCCTGGAGCGAGCCCAGCTCAAGGCCATCAGCCGGGGCCACCGGGGCTTCGTCGGACGGGGCCGGCAGGACGAGGTGCACCAGGTCGAGCGCGCCTCCCAGCCCACTGCGGAGCCTGCCATACCGGCGCCGGAGCAGCTCCCCGTACGCCAGCGGCCCTCCCTCCAGCCCGTCCGCAAAGGGTCTGACCCGATCACGGTCGACCTGACCGCGGAGGACGACACAATGGCGCTGCCGCGCCTGGACTCCCTGGAGCGCAAGCTCAAGGACCTCGAGCAGCAGTTCGGCTGATCGTCTGCTGCCGGACGGCACCTCGGGACGGGGGCGTGACCTTGGAGGTCGCGCCCCCGTCCCGTTGTACGCAGGCGCCTTCAGGCGGCGTCCGCATCCAGTTCGAACCACACCGACTTGCCCACCTCGTGCGGCTGGACGCCCCAGGCGTCCGCGAGGGAGTCGACCAGCACCATGCCCCGGCCGTGAGTGCCCTCGCCGGTGTCCGGGGCGCACACGCGGGGCCTGCGCCCCACGAAGTCCCGCACCTCCACACGCAGTTGGCTCGGCCCCACGACGGCCGTCAGTACGGCCTCACGGTCGGTGTGGACGAGAGCGTTGGTGACGAGTTCGCTGGTGAGCAGTTCCGCGATCTCCGAGCGGCCCGGTTTCCCCCAGTGTCGTAGCAGTTTCCGCAGCTCCCGTCGGGCCTCGGGCACCGCCCGCAGGTCCGACCGCCCCAGTCGGCGCCTGAGCTGTGACGGGTGTCCCCGTTCCGTCGTGTCGGTGTCTTCCCCCGCCGCCTGCGCCGAGGAGGCCCCGATGGCCACGGGACCGCCCCCTCGTGCCTGACTGTTCATGACCCCCGCCCGCGCGCTGTTGCCGGATCCCCTCCTGATCGAACACGTTCACGGGGATCCATGCCCGCTCGGGCACGGGCCAGTCATGTCACGCCGATGACGGCCGGGTGTTCGGCCATGTCCTGAACCGGCCCTGGTCCGTACGTCGTCTCCCGGACCGCCCCGTACGCGCCAACGGTGCCGCGGACCCGGCGCGAAACAGCCGCTCACACAACGGCCCGAGCTGTTTCACGTGGTTCGCGGCACCGCCGATTCTGGCCGAAACCTACCCTTCGGCCTACTTGCTCCCGAGACCCTTGGTGCCGATGTGAGTGATCTTGTGGGAGTCGCGGGTCATGTCGACGTACAGCTTCGTGGTCGTGTTCCGGCTCCAGGTGAGGGTGACGACGGCCTCGGTGCGGTTCTTCGCCGTGCCGTTGCCGGTGACCTTCCACTTGAGCGGGGTGTTCTGGGCTCGGAGCACCCCGTCGGCGTGCTCACGCTGCTCCCAGGCCTTCAGCGCCTTCAGGTACGTCGGGTCGAGGTAGTAGGCACGCAGCGCGGTGGGCAGGCCGCCGCTTCCGTCCGGGTCGCTCTCGGCGTCGACGTAGGCGCCGTAGAAGTCGGCGATCCGGGTGAGGTTGTCCGACGGGTCGCCGGCGACGCTGCGCGAGGCGCCGGCCGAGGCCTGGGCGGTGACGCCGAGCCCGAGGGCCGCGGCGAGCAGGCCGGCGGTCAGGACGGTGCGGGTCTTGGTGCTCATGTCTGATTCCCCGTTGTCTGTGATGAGGTGCTTGTGGTGAGTTGGCTGTGGTGAGTTGCTGTGCAGATGGCCGATGGCCGATGGCTGTCGGGGCCGTCCTCCCCTCCCCCGGGCGGGAGGACGGCCCCGCCCCGTCAGTGGAGCTTCTTCACGGCCGTGACGGTCGTCTTCTTGAACGCCTTCACCGGCGCGTCCTGGAAGCCGCCCAGCTGCCCCCAGTCCACGACCGTCACGGTCCTCCCCTCCCGGCCGAGCGACAGCAGCCGGATGTCACTGGCGCCCCAGGAGGTCTCGGTGTGCAGGGCGTAGACATGGGCGCCGTCCCCGACGCGCAGGTCTCCGTGGTCCTGGAAGTCGGCCCGGGTCTCCGGGTCGTCCGTCTCGATCCGGTCCGCGCAGGACACGATGTCCTCGCCGAGCTTCGCGACCCGGCCCTTCGCCGCGCGGACGTCGGGCAGTTCGACGCTGACCTGACGGGCGCTGGTGTCCAGGTCGGTCCGGAACTCCCGGTACCAGGTGTGCCGGCCACCGCCGAGGGCGACGCCGAGGCAGGTGTCCTGCCTGACCGCCTCCGGTACGCCCGCGGTGACCCGGCCGGCCGTCCAGGACGAGCCCGGACGCGGCGGCAGGTCGGACGCCGCGAGGAAGCCGGGCGGCTTTGGGGCGGCCGCCGCCGGGACGGCGAGCGAGCCGCCCACGGCGAGCGCGGCGCCGGCGAGTACGGTGAGCGCGCCTGCTCGGGTGCGCTTGGGCATGGATGGTCCCCCGTCGGATCGGTGCATGGGTGTGGGATGCCGCGGACGGCGCCGGCTGGTCGGGCCGGCCCTGGTCGGTGCGACACCAGAAGCATCGGCCGTCCGCCGCGGCAACCGCAACGGCAACCGCCCGTTCCGCCGCCCTGGAACCATCCCAGCCCATGTGACGTGCAGGTATATGAGTGCCTGGGATACGGACGACCGGGGGAAGGTGCCCGTGCGCGAGGACGTCGAGGAGTTCGCGGCGCTGCTGCGGCAGTTGAAGGACCGTACGGACCGGAGCTACGGCTCGCTGGCCCGCCGCCTGAACATGAACACCTCCACCCTGCATCGCTACTGCGCGGGCGAGGCGGTGCCGCTGGACTTCGCTCCGGTCGAACGTCTGGCCGCGTTCTGCGGGGCGAGCCCGCAGGAGCGGCTGGAACTCCACGAACGCTGGTTACGGGCGGTGGCGGCACGGCAGCGGCCACGGACCGCGGAGGACACCGGGACCGGCGAGCCGGAAGCCGTCGCCGGGAGCGGCACGGATCCGGCGCCCGAGCCCGGACCCGGACCCGCGCCCGCGCCCGCGCCCGCGCCCCGCCCCTGGTACCGCCGGCGCCGCACCCTGGTCGGTTCTGCCGTGGCCGTCGTCCTGCTGGTGACGCTGGGCAGTCTGATCGCCCCCTCGGACGACCGGCCGCCCGCCGGCACCTCGGCCCGGTCTGCGGGTTCCTCCCCCACCACCGCCGCCGGGGACGCCCGGCGCCCCGGCCCGACGGCCACCGGGCCATCACCGGAGGGCTCCGGCTCGCCGGTCCGCCGCTCGCCCTCCCCCTCGCCGGACGGCACCAGGACCCCCGCCCCCTCCGGGCCGGCCACGCCCGGCGCCTCCGCCCCGGCCACCGTCCCGCTCGCCTGGACCGCCGGCTCGCAGGTCTGGGAACTGGGCTGCGACCACGACTACGTCATCGACAAGCAGCCGGCCGAGGTCCCGCCGCCGCCGGTCCCGCAGGACGCAGGCACCTGGGCAGCCACCCAGAACGCGGTGCACGGCCACGACACGATCGTCCAGATCTCGGTGCAGGGCCGCTCGTCCACGGCCGTCGTCCTGGAGGACCTACGGGTGCGGGTCGTCGGCCGTACCTCCCCGGCACCCGGCATCGCCTACTCCATGGCCGACGGCTGCGGCGGCGGTCTCACCCCGCGCTACTTCGACGTCGACCTGGACAAGGACCGCCCCCTCGCCCGCCCGGTGGCCGGCGAGGGCCCGGACGGCCGGACCGTCTCGACCATGCGGCTGCCCTACCGGGTCTCGTCCACCGACCCGGAGGTGCTCCGCGTCAACGCGCACACCGAGGGCTGCGACTGCCGCTGGTACCTCGAACTGGACTGGTCCTCACAGGGCCGCTCGGGCACGGTCCGGATCGACGACCACGGCCGGCCGTTCCGCACCAGTTCCATCAAGGGCCTGCCGCACTACTGGTACGGCTTCGTCGACGGCGTCCGCCAGTGGGTGCCGGTCGAGGGCTGAGCCGGACGGCACCCGCTACGGCCTCGGCATGTTGCGCAGGTTGGAGCGGGCCATCTGGACCATCCGGCCCACGCCGCCGTCCAGGACCATCTTGGACGCGGAGAGCGCGAAGCCGGTGACCATGTCGGCACTGATCTTCGGCGGGATGGACAGCGCGTTGGGATCGGTGACCACGTCGATCAGGGCCGGGCCCCTGTGCTTGAAGGCGTCCTTCAGCGCACCGGCGAGCTGGCGGGGCTTCTCGACCCGCACCCCGTAGGCACCGCAGGCCCGGGCGACGGCGGCGAAGTCGGGGTTGACGTTGGTCGTGCCGTACGAGGGCAGGCCCGCGACCAGCATCTCCAGTTCCACCATGCTGAGGGCCGAGTTGTTGAACAGTACGACCTTCACCGGCAGGTCGTACTGCACGAGGGTCAGGAAGTCGCCCATCAGCATGGCGAAGCCGCCGTCCCCGGACATCGACACGACCTGGCGGCGGCGGTCGGTGAACTGCGCGCCGATCGCCATCGGCAGCGCGTTGGCCATCGAGCCGTGCGAGAAGGAACCGATCACCCGGCGGCGGCCGTTGGGCGTGACGTACCGGGCGGCCCAGACGTTGCACATGCCGGTGTCCACCGTGAACACGGCGTCCTCGTCGGCGAGTTCGTCGAGCACGGAGGCCACGTACTCGGGGTGGATCGGGACGTGCTTCTCCACCTTGCGGGTGTACGCCTTCACCACCCCCTCCAGCGCGTCCGCGTGCTTCTTGAGCATCCGGTCGAGGAACCGCCGGTTCTCCTTGGTCCGCAACCGCGGCACCAGACAGCGCAGCGTCTCGCGCACATCGCCCCACACGGCGAGGTCGAGACGGGAGCGGCGGCCCAGTACCTCGGGGCGCACGTCGACCTGGACGATCTGCACGTCGTCGGGGAGGAAGGCGTTGTAGGGGAAGTCGGTGCCGAGCAGGATCAGCAGGTCGCACTCGTGGGTGGCCTCGTAGGCGGCGCCGTAGCCGAGCAGTCCGCTCATGCCGACGTCGTACGGGTTGTCGTACTGGATGTGCTCCTTGCCGCGCAGGGCGTGGCCCACCGGGGACTTGATCTTCCCGGCGAGCTCCATGACCTCCGCGTGCGCGCCCGCCGTGCCGCTGCCGCAGAACAGGGTCACCTTGTCCGCCGCGTCGATCATCGCGACCAGCTTGTCGAGTTCCTCGTCCCCGGGACGGACGGTGGGCCGGGAGGTGACGATCGCGCTCTCGAGGGGCTCGTCCGGAGCGGGCTCGTCGGCGATGTCGCCCGGCAGGCTCACCACGCTCACCCCGCTGCGGCCGACCGCGTGCTGGATGGCGGTCTGGAGCAGCCGGGGCATCTGCCTGGGGCTGGAGATCAGCTCGCTGTAGTGGCTGCACTCCTGGAAGAGCCGGTCGGGGTGGGTCTCCTGGAAGTAGCCCAGGCCGATCTCGCTGGAGGGGATCTGCGAGGCGAGGGCGAGCACCGGGGCCATCGAACGGTGGGCGTCGTACAGGCCGTTGATGAGGTGCAGGTTGCCCGGTCCGCAGGAGCCGGCGCAGGCCGCCAGTCTCCCGGTGACCTGGGCCTCCGCGCCGGCCGCGAAGGCGGCGGTCTCCTCGTGGCGAACGTGGATCCAGTCGATGGCGGAGTTGCGGCGGACGGCGTCGACCACCGGGTTGAGGCTGTCACCGACGACGCCGTAGAGGCGGCGGACTCCGGCTCGGACGAGGATGTCGACGAACTGCTCGGCGACGTTCTGCTTGGGCATGACGGACGGGTGCCCCTTCCCTGTGGGCGGATACCTCCCCATCCACGCACAGGGACCGGCGTCACGCCTCCCAGACGACCGCCGCCGTACGGTCGTCGGCGTAACCCTTCACCCGCACCTGGGTGTCCGCGAGGAACGCGGCGAGACCCGGCGGTGCGCCGCCGGACCAGCGCCGGGCCAGATAGGCGCAGAGGGCGGGCTCACCGCGCAGCGGATCGGCGAGGCCGCCGCTGCACATCACCAGCGCGTCACCCGGGCGGGCTACCGAGGCCCGGAAGAGGAAGGGCGCGCGGGGCGGTTCCGGAGCGGGTTCGTAGGGGCTCGGCGGGGTCGGTATGCCGAGGTCCATGGTGAGCCGGTCGCCCTCCGGGGTCTCGGCGGGCGGCGAACCGTAACCGACCACGGGCTCTCCGACGGTCTCGGTGCCGGCGCGCGGTTCGATGTCCTGCCACTCGCCGTCCCGGAGCCGGAACAGTCCGCCCTCCTCCCCGGCCCCGAAGTAGACCCGGGTACGGCACTGGGGGTGGGTGGGGACGAGCAGGCAGCGCAGGCTGGCCGCGTACTCGTCGGCGGCGACGCCCCGTTCGGCGGCGCCGGCCCGGAGCCGGCCGAGGCTGCGGTCGGTGAGCCGGTGCAGCCCGGACTTGAGGTCGCCGCGCCGGGCTGCCTGGATGTCCTCGGTGAGCCGCTGGTGGCTGCGGCCCACGGCCCGGGCGATCCACTGGCAGACCTCGGCGGCGGCCCGGTGGGCGCCGGGGGTGCCCCGGGCACCGGTGGCCAGCGCGACCAGGAGCAGCGCCCGGTCGCCGGACCCGAACCGGGCGGTGAGCAGGGCGTCGCGGCGCGGCTCGCCGCGGTACCGGGCGGAGTCACCGCGCTGGGAGACGGCCCGCAGGGTGCAGATGCCGTAGCGGGCGCCGTCCAGCACGGTGTCGGCGACCAGGTCGTCGAGTCCGTCGGGGTCGGCGGCGGGCAGCGCGGTCGGTTCGGCGTCGTAGGTGGGCGGGCCGGAGCCGACGTACTCCACGGAGGAGGCCGGGGCGGAGTACGGCGGGGGCGCGGCCAGGTCGGGGCGGGTGGCGGGGTGCGCGCCGGCCCAGGCGTCGTCCTCCGCCTCCGCGGACTCCGGGTCCTCCTCGTCCCAGGGCCAGGGCTTCCGGGCGGAGGCGGCGTCCTCGCCCGGTGCCTCGGCGGCAGCGCGTTGCGCGGGCACGGCGGGCGGCGCGAGCGCGGCGGCCGGCGGCTGGCCCGACGACGGCTCCCGGCCGGCCGGCGGGGCCGCGGAGCCGAGCGGGCGCGGCACCACGGGCGGCGGAGGCGGCCCGCCGGCCGCCGCGGAGGCCGGTGCCTTCGGGGGACCCGGCGGGCCGGCCGGGACCGGCGGGACCCCGGCGGCCGACGGCCCCGCTGCGGCCAAGGACCCGGGCGGGCTCGGCTGCACCGGCACGGTCCAAGGACCGGGTGCGGCCGATGAGTCCGACGCGTCCGGCACACCGGACCGCCTCGGCACCGCCGGCGGGACCGGGGGCGGATCCGGCGGGACCGGGGCGGCCGGTGGCGCCGGATCGGTGCCCGGTTCCTCCGGGGCTGCCCGCCGTCCCCGCCCCGCCACCGTGTTCTTCGCCGAGGCGAACCGGTCGTCCAGGGAATCGGGCGCGGCCGTGGGGCCGGTGTCCTCGGTGGAGTCGTCGTACAACTGCCCCCACCAGTCGTCCTCATGACGGGCGGGCCTACCCCCTGGCTGGCTCATGCCCCTAATTGTCACCGCGGGAGCCGGATGAAAACGGGGCATCAGGAAAATCCCGTACACGAGTCGGTATCGAACGCCGTGGCGAGTGACGTACTGAACACTCGTGCGGGGAAATGGGCTCGACGACACGTATGGGGGGAACGGTACGCGTGACACCTGTGAGTCGCCGGGTGGTCCCACCCCCCACGGGAGAACCACCCGGCGACAGCTGAGTGACCCGGCCCCGGATCCCCTGCGCGTGCGCGCGTCACGGGCCCGGGTCACCGTTTCGCACGGCCGGACACGGTGACGTCCCGGCCGGAGGCCAGATGGTGACGGGTGTTCCTTGCGACCACCCGTGAATCGCGGATCCGGATACCCGGTGAAGGTGCCGTGGTGACGTGATCTTGGCAGAGTGACCGCCGGTACGGCGATGATGTGCTGCGGCGGGTTTGCGCCGTGGCCGGTTCCCGCCATGGGGCTCGATTTCAAGGGAGGAACGCGGGTCGATGCTGGCAGCGCTCGGTCTGGACGAGAAGGACGAGTCGGCGTACCGGACGCTGGTCTCCGTGGGCGCCGCCGATGTGCCCGATCTGGCGCGGCGGCTGACGCTGGCCGAGCCGGACACCGAGCATGCGCTGCGCCGGCTGGAGCGGCACGGCCTCGCGGCCCAGTCCTCGGGCCGGCCGGGCCGCTGGGTGGCCGCGCCGCCCGGGGTGGCGCTGGGCGCGCTGCTCACCCGGCAGCGGCACGAGCTGGAGAAGGCCGAGCTGGCGGCGGCGCTGCTCGCCGAGGAGTACCGGGCCGCGGCGGCCGAGCCGGCGGTGCACGACCTGGTGGAGGTGGTGACCGGCGCCCCGGCCGTCGCCCAGCGGTTCCTCCAGCTCCAGCTGGGCGCCGCCGACGAGGTGTGCGCACTGGTCACCGGCAACCCGACGGTGGTCTCCGGAGTGGAGAACGAGGCCGAGGAGCAGGCGGCCGGCCGGGGGGTGCGCTACCGGGTGGTGGTGGAGCGTGCGGTGCTCGATCTGCCGTACGGGATCACGGAGTTGACGGCGGCACTGGGCCGGGACGAGCAGGTGCGGGTGGTGGACCGGGTCCCGACCAGGCTGGTCGTGGCGGACCGCGCCCTCGCGATGGTCCCGCTCACCTCCCGGACCTCGGAACCCGCCGCGGTGGTGGTGCACGCCAGCGGCCTGCTGGAGCTGCTGTCCGAACTGTTCGAGTCCGTGTGGCGGACGGCTCTGCCGCTGCGCCTGGGCGCGTCCGGAGTGACCGAGGACGGGCCGGACGCCCCCGACCCCACCGATCTGGAGGTGCTGTCGCTGCTGCTGGCCGGGCTGACCGACGCGAGCGTGGCCAAACAGCTCGACCTGGGCCTCAGGACCGTGCAGCGCCGGGTGAAACGGCTGATGGAGCTGGCCGGGGTGACGACCCGGCTGCAACTGGGCTGGCACTCCTACGAGCGGGGCTGGGTGGCCCGGGACTGACCCGCGCGGCACCCTGGGCAGATGGGAGCAGGGGAACTCCTGCTGGTCGGCCTGGTGCTGGTGCTCGGCCTGTGCGGAGTACTGGTGCCGGGCGTGCCGGGTTCGTGGCTGGTGTGGGCCGCCATGCTGTGGTGGGCGCTGTACGACCCGCGCCCGGTGGCCTGGGCGGTCCTGGTCGGCGCCTCGGTCGTGCTGCTGCTCGCCCAGGTGGTCCGCTGGACCCTGCCGCCGCGCCGGCTGCGGGCGGGCGGTGCCACCGCCGGCATGGGCGTGTACGCCGGGACGGGCGCCGTCCTCGGCTTCGTCCTGCTCCCCGTGATCGGCGCGATCCCCGGTTTCATGGCCGGGATCTACCTGCACGAACGCCTCCGTCTCGGCCGCCGCGCCGAGGCGCTGGCCGCACTGCGCACGACGATGGAAGCGGGCGGCTCCAGCGTGCTGGCCGAACTGTTCGCCTGCCTGCTGGTCGCGGCGGGCTGGCTGGTGGCGGTGGTCCGGGGCGGCTGAGGCCTCAGAGCAGGTCGACGAGGCGGACGGCGGCGGCCAGGGCGCGCATGCCCGCGTCGTTGAAGTGCAGATGGTCGCCGGGGTCGTAGCCGGGCCGGATCCGCGTCGGCCGCTGCGGGTCACGGACGACGGCGTCGAAGTCGACGTACGCGTCGAAGACGTGCCGGGTGCGGATCAGCGCGTTGACCCGCTGCCGTACGGCCTCCCGGGCGTCGGTGTAGCCACTGAACCCTTCGTAGGGCGTGAGCGTCGCGCCCACGACCCGGATCCCTCGGGCATGGGCGCGGGCCACGACCGTCCGGTACGCCCGCACGAAGTCGTCGGGGTCGGTCGCCTCGGGGGTGCCCTTGATGTCGTTGATGCCTTCGAGGAGGACCAGGGCCCGGACACCCGCCCGGGTCAGCCCGTCGGCGTCCAGCCGGTTCAGGGCGCCCGGTCCCCCGGTGCTGTCGAGCAGCAGCCGGTTACCGGAGATCCCGGCGTTGAGGACGCCGATCCGGAAGGGGCGCAGCCGTTCCGCGAGGCGGTCGGGCCAGCGGTGGTTGGTGCCGAAGCTGGAGCCGTTGCCGTCGGTGAGGGAGTCGCCGAAGGCGACCACGGTGCCGAGGGTCACGGCGCACACGTCGACACCGGTGACGTAGTACCAGTTCCCGGTGGTCCGGGTGAACGCGTCCCCGTGCTCGTCGGCGGCCCGGCCGGTGCCGCGCCCGGCGAGGTAGCTGGTCTGGAGCGCGACCCGGTGATAGGTGGCGGGGCCGGGGTCCCCCGGCGTCTCGACGGTGACCAGCAGGTCGGCGGCGGCCGGGACGGGGAGCGGCACCGGGTCGCTGACCAGGTCCTGTCCGACCGGTACGGCCGCGGTTGTGGCTCCGCCGAAGGTGGCGCCGCGCATGGACCCGGGTACGGCGTCGGGGCCGGTGCCCCGGCGCAGCGCTACGGTGACCGCGCCGAGCCGTAGCGGCGCGCTGCCGAGCCGGTTGCTGACGCGGATCCGTACCGCGCTGCCTCCGACGCTGAGATGGACGACATTGCGGTAGGCGGCCCCGGGCACCGCGGGGACGGTACCGGAGGGCGCGGCCTCCCAGCTCCCCGCCCAGAGCGAGGGGCCGGACTCGGCGCCGGCCCGCCCCGTCGTACCCACCGCGATCAGCAGCGCCGCGCCGAGGACCCGCCCGACCTTGCGCATCCGCACCTGCCCTTCCCTAGGTCCACTGGAGGGGAAGGTGACATACGGATGCCGTGCGGGGCAGCAACTCGACCGGGGGCACCACTCGGCTGGCGCAGCGCGTGCCCGGCGGCACGGCACCCCTGAACGGCGGGCGGCAGGCGGCTGCCCGCGCTCCTGCCGGGGCGTCTCAGCCCCGGCCCACCACTCCCTCCAGCGTCAGCAGCCGTACCTTGCGTTCAAGTCCCCCCGCGTACCCGGTCATCGATCCGTCCGCCCCGATCACCCGGTGACAAGGCCGCACGATCAGCAACGGGTTGGCCCCGATCGCCCCGCCGACCGCCCGAACCGCCGCCCTGGACGCCCCGATCCGCGCGGCGATCTGCCCGTACGTCGTCGTCCCCCCGTACGGAACACCGTCCAGCGCGCTCCACACCCGCTCCCGGAAGTCGGTCCCGTGGGTGCTCAACTCCAGGCGGAACTCCTCCAGTTCACCGGCGAAGTACGCGGCGAGCTGCTGCTCGGCCGCCCGGAAGGGCCCCGCGTCCGCGAGCCACCCCGCCTCCACGCTCCGGCCGCCCTTCTGCCCGGGGACGGACAGGGAGGTCAAGGCCCCGCGTCCGTCCGCCGTCAGGAGCAACTCCCCGACCGGCGACGCGATCCGGGTCCAGTACGTGTCACCCATCAGTTCCTCAGCTCTCCTTCCACCAGCAGGTGCCGGGCGGCGTACGACCGCCAGGGCCGCCAGCCCTCCGGTACGTCCCGGCCCGGCCCGGCCACGTCGGGGTCGCCGAGCGCGCGGACGCGGATCTCGGCGACCACCTCCGGCCGCATCCCGGGCAGCGCGCGCAGGGCAGCCACCGCGTCGTCCCGGTCGGCGCCCGGGTCCAGCCGTACGGCGCCGTCCGCGAGCGCGGTGGCGAGCGCGCCGAGGGTGCCCCCCGGTTCCGCGCCCGCAAGCACGGCGGGCTCCGGGAAGAGGCGGGTGAGGCTGCCGGCCGGCGCGTCCAGCACCTTCCCGTACCGCTGGACCAGCCGCTCCGCGCCCCCGGTCCCGACCAGGGCCCGTACCGCGGCCTCGGCCGGATCCGCGGTGCCGGGCGAGCGCAGCCCCGGCCGGGCGGCGACCAGCGGGGCGAGCCGTGGGTCCTCGGCGAGCCGCTCGTCGACCGCGTACGGGTCGGCGTCGAGGTCGAACAGCCGCCGCAGCCGCTGTACGCCGGTGGTCAGGTCGCGCGGGTCGGTGAGCCGCAGCCGGGCGTCGAGCCAGCCGCCGGGACGGGCACCGCCGTTGGCGCCACCCGTCCGCTCCTCGACGGCGACGACGGCATGGCCGTAGGGAAGTCGCAGGGTGCGGCGGTAGGTGCGGGCACCCAGGGCACCGACCACCTCCTCGATGCCGGGTACGGCCTCGCGCTCCAGCAGGTCGAAGACGGGACCGGCCTGGTAGGGGCCGCGGTGGGCGAGCCGCAGCGGGATCCCGGCGGCCGGCGAGCCGCGCCGGGCGCCCCGGCCACCGGGCGCCGCCTCGCGCAGCCCGCTCGGGGTCGTGGCGTACACGTCACGGACGGTGTCGTTGAACTGCCGCACGCTCGCGAAGCCGCTCGCGAACGCGATCTCCGTGATCGGCAGCTCGGTGGTCTGGAGCAGCAGGCGTGCGGTGTGGGCGCGCTGGGCCCGGGCGAGGGCGACCGGGCCGGCGCCGAGTTCGGCGGTGAGCTGCCGTTGCACCTGGCGGGCGCTGTAGCCGAGCCGGCCGGCGAGGCCGCCGACCCCCTCCCGGTCCACGACGCCGTCGCCGATCAGCCGCATGGCCCGGCCGACGACGTCGGCGCGGGCGTTCCACTCGGCGGATCCCGGCACGGCGTCCGGCCGGCACCGGCGGCAGGCCCGGAAACCCGAGCCCTGCGCCGCGGCGGCGGTGCGGAAGAAGCGGACGTTGTGCCGCTTCGGGGTGACGGCGGGGCAGCTGGGACGGCAGTAGATGCCGGTGGTCCGCACGGCGAAGAAGAACGCGCCGTCGAACCGCCCGTCCCGGCTGCGCACCGCCTCGTACCTGGTCTCTTCGTCCATCACTCGTCAAGTGTGAGCGATGAGCGAGGGTGGGGCTGGCGGGAATCGGACACCGAGCCGACGGGCAGGGCAGCGCGGCCGCCCCACCCGCCCGCACTCATCCCGCTACCGCCACCGTCCCCGCTTCGCCTCCATCGCCGCCTTCCCCTCCGCCCCCCTCTTCTTCCAGTCCTTCTTGATCTCGGAGCGGAGCCGCGCGTCCGTCTTCGCGACGATCCACTGGTTCTCCCGCATCAGCTTGCGGTAGCTCTCCAGCCTGCGCACGGGCAGTTCCCCGGTCTCCACCGCGTGGCGCACCGCACAGCCCGGCTCGCTCTCGTGCCCGCAGTCGGCGAACCGGCACCGCTGCGCCAGTTCCTCGATCTCGGAGAACACCTGCCCGACCCCGGCCCCGGCGTCGAACAGGCCCACGCCGCGCAGCCCCGGCGTGTCGATCAGGACACCCCCGGCCGGCAGCGCCAGCAGGTTGCGGGTGGTCGTGGTGTGCCGGCCCTTGCCGTCGACGTCCCGGGCGGCCTGGACGTCCATCACGTCCTCGCCGACCAGCGCGTTGGCGAGGGTGGACTTGCCCGCGCCGGACTGTCCGAGCAGGACGGACGTACCGGAGCGGACGAGCGAGACGAGGAGGTCCAGGCCGTCCCCCGCCAGCGCGCTGACGGTGAGGACGGGCACGCCGGGGGCGCTGGTCTCGACGTCCTGGACGAGATGCGCGAGCGTCACCGGGTCCGGGACCAGGTCGGCCTTGGTGAGGACCACGACCGGCTGGGCCCCGGACTCCCAGGCCAGCGCCAGGAACCGTTCGATCCGGCCGAGGTCGAGTTCGACGGCGAGGGACACCGCGACGATCGCGTGGTCGACGTTGGCCGCGAGGATCTGCCCCTCGGACCGCTTGGAGGAGGTGGAGCGCACGAAGGCGGTACGGCGCGGCAGATACGCGCGTACGTAACGGGGGTTGCCGCCGGGTTCCACGGCGACCCAGTCGCCGGTGCACACGACGCGCAGCGGATCGTGCGGGGTGACGAAGGCCGTGTCGGCGCGCAGCGGCCCGCCGGCGGTGACGATGTCGCACTGCCCGCGGTCGACACGGACGACCCGCCCGGCCAGCAGGCCTTCGGCGGCATAGGGGGCGAACTCCTTCGCCCAGGTCTCGTCCCAGCCGTAGGGAGCGAGCGCGGAGAAGACAGCAGCGGAGCTGGAAGACAAGGGTGACCCTTCACAGGGCGGCCCCGGGAATACGGGTAGGTCAGCCGGTGGCCGCGGAGGTGGAATGGATGAACTTCTGGTCACGGGCAGCGCCCATCGCAACGACAGCCATCGGTCACACCTCCTGCGCGTCAATCGGCCAACAGCGGCGGCGAATCCGAGCCGCCGCACCGAGCGACCTCACCTTAGAGGGCACGCGCACCGGGACGCCAACGCTTTTTCCCGGCTGCGTTCCGGGCCGTGCCGGCCGAGGAGCCGTGCCGGACCGCGGGCGGTGTCGTACCGGGCACGAAATGGTTGCGGCATGGGCTTACCGGCATGCGGCGCCGGGGCTGCGGGCAGCATGACGGGCCATGAGCAGAGACCGTTACGTCGACTTCCTGCGCGCGTGGGCCATCGTGCTGGTGGTCCTCGGCCACTGGCTGATCACGGCCCTGGTCCGGGAGCCCGGTGGACGAATCACCGCCCCGGAGCTGCTGGCGACCGTGCCCTGGACCCAGTGGCTGACCCTGGTGTTCCAGATCATGCCGCTGTTCTTCCTCGCCGGGGGTCATGCGGCGGGCGGTTCCTGGCCGCGGCACCGGGCGGCCGGGGGAACGGCCGCCGGGTGGCTGGGGCGGCGGGCGCTGCGGCTGCTGCTGCCGACGAGCCTGTACAGCGGCCTGGTGCTGCTCGCGGTCGGTGTCTGTTCGGCGGCGGGCGTGGACGCAGGCACGCTGTCGCTGGTGGGCTGGGCGATGGCGATGCAGTTCTGGTTCCTCCCGGTGTACCTGCTGCTCAGCGCCCTGACACCGCCGATGCACGCGGCGCACCGGCGCTGGGGCGGGCGCGTCCCGGCGGTGCTGGGGGCGGTCGCCCTGGCCGTGGACGTGCTCGTGGTGACGGTGCACGCGCCGTACGCGGGGCTGCTGAACTACGTGCTCGTGTGGGGTGTCGCCTATCAGCTGGGCTTCTGCTGGCGGGACGGTCTGCTGACCCGGCGGCTGGTGCCGGTCCTGATGGCGGCGGGCGGTGCGGGGGCCTTCGCGGCGCTCGTGGCCTTCGGGCCGTTCCCGGTCAGTCTGATCCTGGTGACCGGGCAGCACCCCGGCAACACCGATCCGCCGTCGGCCGCGATGCTGGCGTGGGTGGTGGCCCAGGTCGGGCTGTGTCTGCTCGCCGCGCCGGCGGTGCGGCGGCTGCTGGACCGCGAGCGGGTGTGGCGTGTGGTGCGCCCGGTGGGGGCCACCAGCATGACCCTCTACCTGTGGCACATGCTGCCGGTCCTGGTGGTCGCCGCCGCGTTCTACCTGACCGGCCTCGCGCCCGAGCCGGTGCTCGGGTCCCCCGCGTGGTGGGCGCTGCGGATCCCGTGGCTGCTGGTGCTCGGTGTCGTCCTGGCCGGTGTCGTGTCCGCGCTCCGGCCCCTGGAAAGCGGGCTGACCGTGCTGTACGAACGGACGGGTCCGGACGCGGCCCTGCGGCACGCCTGGCCGCTGTGGCTCGGCCTGGCCATGGACGTCGCCGCTCTCAGCCGATTCGCCGTGCGGGGGTTCGCACCCGACGGCCGGTTCCCCGTCCTGCCGGCCGTGGGCCTGGCACTGGGCACGACGCTGGTGATGCTGACCCGGCGAGCTACGGCACACCGCCCGGAACGGCGCGCCGCGGCACGGGCGACGGGCCGCGTGTGAGAGCGGGTTCCAGGGGTTCGGCACCGGCTGGCCGAGCCGGTGCCGGTGCCGGCCGGGGCGGGCGGCGGTTCTCCGGACGCGCTGTGACCGGCGGCCGGGACGGTCCGGCTACGCGGCGAACGGCCCCGGCAGCTCTCCCGACCCCCGCTCGATCAGCCGGGTCGGCATGACGACGGTGCGTGGTGGTGAGACGTCGCCGTGGATGCGGGCGAACAGCAGATGCGCCGCCCGGGTCGCGAGGCCCACCGGGTCCTGGGCGATCACGGTGACGGGCGGCGTCAGCCGCTCGGCGAGTGCGAAGTCGTCGAAGGCGATGAAGGCCAGGCCGGCGGGGAGGACGGTGAGGGCGCCGAAGCCGAGGATCTCGTTGCCGGCCAGCAGGGCGGTGGGCGGATCGGGCCGGTTCAGCATCTCCGTGACGGCCCGGGCCGCCTCCGGGCCCGACCGCAGACCGTCCCTGACCAGTGCCGGGTCGGCGGTGATGCCGGCCGCGGCCAGCGCCGCCAGATACCCGCGCCGGCGTTCGCCGAACGTCCAGATCCGCGGGGTGTCGCCGAGGTAGCCGATCCTGCGATGGCCGTGCGCCGCCAGCCGCCCGACCGCCTCGCGCACCGCGCCGAAGTTGTCGACCACCACGGCGTCGACGTTCAGCCCGGGTGCCGCCCGGTCCACGCAGACGATCTTCGTGCCCTGTGCCTGCGCGGGGCGCAGGAAGCGGTGGCTGCCGGCGGCCGGGGTGAGGATCAGGCCGTCCACGCGGCGGGCGGTGAACGCGGCGATCACCTCGCGTTCCCGGCCGAGGTCGGCGCGGCTGGAGCCGATGAGCATGACGCTGCCGCGCTGCCGGGCGACGTCCTCGGCCGCGGAGGCGACCGCGGCCATGAAGGGGTCGGCCACATCATCGACCAACAGCCCTATGGTCTGGCTCAGTTCGTGGGTCCGGCGTAACTGGCGGGCCACGTCGTCACGTTGGTAGCCGAGTTTGCGGACCGCGGCCTCCACCCGCGCGGCGGTGCGCGGGGCGACGGCCGCATCGCCGTTCACGACCCGGGACACCGTCATCGCGCTGACGCCCGCTTCCGCGGCAACGTCCTTCATGGTCGGCCGGGTGGCTGCCACGCCACGTCCTCCACCTGCGTCACGTCTGAGCGTCGACCGGTTAACGTTACCAACTCGACGGCATATCAACAGACCTGCGAATACGCGGAGTTGAGAGGCCCTGGGGACCGACGCGGGATCGGCTGCACCACCCTTGACACCCCGCTGTGGGCGCCCCAAGAATCAGCCAAGCTGTTAACGATACCAACCAGAAGGCACAACATGGCCTCTGCAAGGGAACCACTGCTCACCGCACATGGCGTGGTCAAGCGTTTCGGTCACGTCCAGGCGCTCCAGGGCGCCGATTTCACGGCATACCCCGGCGAGGTCGTCGCCCTCATCGGCGACAACGGCGCCGGCAAGTCCACTCTGGTGAACGTCCTGTCGGGCGTCCTCTCCCCCGATGCCGGCGAAGTCCGCCTGGACGGCGAGCCGGTGCGGTTCTCCGGGCCGATGGACGCACAGCGGCACGGCGTGGAGACGGTGTACCAGGACCTGTCGCTGGCACCGGATCTGGACGCGGCGGCCAACCTCTATCTCGGCCGCGAGATCGTGCGCGGAGGCCTGCTCGGGCGGGTCGGCATCCTCGACCGGCCCGCGATGCGCCGGGAGGCGGTCAGGGCCTTCGCCGAGCTCGGTGTGGAACTCAAGGATGTGACGGCTGCTGTGACAACGTTGTCCGGCGGGCAGCGGCAGTCCGTCGCGGTGGCCCGGGCGGTCGCCTTCGCCAACAAGGTCATCTTCATGGACGAGCCGACCGCCGCCCTCGGGGTGGTGCAGCGCGCTCGGGTCCTGGAGACCGTCCGCAGGGTCGCCGACCGGGGCATCTGCGTGGTGCTGATCAGTCACAACATGCCCGAGGTGCTGTCGGTCGCGGACCGGGTGGAGGTACTGCGGCTGGGCCGGCGCGTCGCGTCGTACACCGCGGCGGAGACCACGATCGAGGAGCTCGTCGGGGCGATGACCGGGTCCCTGGACGGGCCGGTCGGGGGCAAGGAAGCGGAGGGCGCACGATGACGGCCGAGAGCGAGCAGGCCCCGGTGGCCGCGGGCAGCCGTGCCGGGATGCCGGACTGGCTCCGGCGCGCGGCGACGCTCAACGAACTGTGGACCTTCGTGATCCTCCTGGCGCTGGTGGTGTTCTTCACCATCGCGGCGCCGGGCAAGTTCTTCACCACGTACGACATCACCCAGATCGCCGTGAACGCGGCCATCTACCTGGTGCTCGGCGTCGGCATGACATTCGTGATCATCACGGCGGGCATCGACCTGTCGATCGGGTCGGTGCTGGTGCTGGCCGCGGTGGCGGCGGGTGAGTACAACATCCATCACGGCGGTCCGGCGTCGGGCTGGGGCACGGTCGCGCTCTGTGTCGTGATCGCACTGGCCGTGGGCACGGCGTGGGGCGCGCTGCAGGGGGTGGTGGTGGCCAGCGGCAAGGTGCCACCGCTGATCGTGACGCTGGGCGGGCTGGGCGCGGCGCTGGGGATCGCCGAACTCGCCACCGGCGGCCAGGACCCGGCCGGCGCGGCCTCCACGCATCTGCAGAACGGCCTCGGTTTCGGCAAGCTGCTCGGGATTCCCTGGATGGTGATCCTGGCCGCCGTGGTGACCGCGATCTTCGGCGCGGTGCTGGCCGCGACCCGCTTCGGCGAGCACACGCTCGCGATCGGGTCGAACCCGACGGCCGTACGGCGGGCGGGCATTCCGGTGGGCCGGCATCTGGTGAAGGTGTACGGCCTGATGGGGCTGCTGGCCGGGCTGGGCGCCGTGATGTGGCTGGCCTCGTACGGCACGACGTCGATCGCCGGGCACTCCACCGACAACCTCAAGGTGATCACCGCGGTGGTGCTGGGCGGCACCAGCCTCTTCGGCGGCCGGGGTTCGGTGCTGGGCACGGTCATCGGTGTGTTCATCCCGGCGGTGCTGACCACCGGGCTGATCGTGATCGGCGTCCAGCAGTACTGGCAGGACGTGGCGGTGGGCG
The DNA here is from genome assembly GCF_055567595.1 of Streptomyces sp. NPDC026515. Taxonomy (NCBI): domain Bacteria; kingdom Bacillati; phylum Actinomycetota; class Actinomycetes; order Kitasatosporales; family Streptomycetaceae; genus Streptomyces; species Streptomyces sp. NPDC026515. The sequence continues at coordinate 509,735 of NZ_JBVHQD010000001.1, read as the reverse complement.
TCGTGCTGGTCGTGGCCGTCTACGTCGACCAGATGCGCAGGAAGACCCGGGAACGCGCATGACGCCGTCGGGCACGCCCGCGGCGCGCGGCACGGGATCGCACAGGACAACTCGATCGCCCAGGACAACTCGTTCGCGTACGACAAGGAGAACTCTGTGATGGGGAGCATACGCAGCAGGCGCGGGTTGCTGGTCGCGGTGGGCACGGTGCTGGCCCTCGGCGCGGCCTCGGCATGCGGTTCGTCGGACGACGGCGGCGGCTCGGGGAGTGCGGGTGGCGCCAAGGGCAAGAAGGTCCGGCTGATCACGGGGGTGAAGAGCGACCCCTTCTACATCACCATGACCTGCGCCGCGCAGCAGGAGGCCAAGGCCAAGGGGATGGACTTCACGGCCGACGGTTCCGCGCAGTGGGACGTGTCGGTGCAGCGCCCGCTCCTCGACTCGGTGGCGGCGGCCCGGCCCGACGGGCTGCTGATCTCGCCGGTGGACACCAGCGCGCTGACGCCGTCGCTCAAGCAGATCCAGTCGGCGGGCACCAAGGTGGCGCTGGTGGACACGACGGTGAGCGACGACTCCGTCGGGATCACCCGGATCTCGTCGGACAACGAGAAGGGTGGCCGGGTCGCCGCCGACGCGCTGGCCAAGCTGATGAACGAGAAGGGCTCGGTCATCGTCATCAGCGTCAAGCCCGGTGTGTCGACGACGGACGCCCGGATCAAGGGCTTCACCGAGGAGATGGGCAAGTACCCGGACATCAAGGTGCTGCCGACGCTCTACGACAACGACCTGCCGGCCACCGCGGCCTCCCAGATCCAGTCGACGCTCGCCGCCCACCCGGACCTGGGCGGGGCGTTCGCGGGCAACACCAACACCGGTACGGGCATCGCCACCGGGCTGAAGCAGGCCGGCAAGCAGGGCAAGGTGAAGGTGGCCGCGTTCGACGCCGAGCCGGACGAGGTCGCCGCGCTGAAGGCGGGCACCCTCCAGGTGCTGGTCGCCCAGGACCCGGCGTCGATCGGCCGGCAGGCGGTGGACCAGCTCGCGGCCGCCTTCGAGAACAAGACGGTGAGCAAGACGATCGGCACGAACATGGTGGCGATCACGAAGGACAACATGGGCGACCCGTCGGTCAGCAAGTACTTCTACAAGTCGCAGTGCTGACCCGGCCGTCCGAAATGCCGGGCTGACACACGGTCAGCGGCCGGCCGGACCCGCCCACCTGGGTCCGCCCGGCCGCCGGTCGCGGCACCACTCGGGCTCAACGCGACGAGCAGGAGCCGCCGTTCAGCGTGAAGGCATAGGGCGCGGTGTTCTTGCCGCTCCAGGTGCCGAGGAACCCGAAGGAGAGGGTGCCGTTCGGGGAGACCGACTGGTTGTAGTCGGCGGAGTCCGCGGTGACCCGGCCGCCGCTCTGGCTGACGCTCGCGTCCCACATCTGGGTGACCTTCTGGCCGTCCCGGAAGGACCACTGGACCCGCCAGCCGGACAGGGCCCGGGTGCTGGTGACGGTGACGGTGGCCTGGAAGCCGTCGGTCCACTGGTTGACCAGGTCGTAGGAGACCCGGCAGGTGGCCGCGGCGGAATGCGATGGCGAGGCAGACGGCGAGGCGTGGCCGGTCTCCTCGGCGCCGGTGCCCGCCGTCGCGGTGGAGGTGCCCTGCGGCTCCGGGTCGGGGTTCTTGTCGGCAGGCCTGCTCGCGGCGGCCGACGCGGACGGGGAGGCGGAGGCGCTGTGGGTGGCGGGCGGCGGGGTGGACGGGGCCAGCGAGGTGGGGTCGGCGACCGGCTGCCGGTCGTCGTGGGAGGCGGTGGCCGCGCCGTCGCCGTCGCCGCTGCCCATCGGCATCATCGACACGCCGAGCGCCACCAGCGAGATCAGGACCGCCGCGCCGAGCAGCCCGTGGCGCAGCACCCGGCTGCGGCCGGTGCCCTCCTTGGGGTGGCCGCCGTCGTGGTCGCCGGCGCCCGGGCGGCCGGGGCCGAGCCGCACCTCGGCCGCGCGGCGGCGGCGCTCCAGGTAGGCGAGGCCGCCCCAGCCGATGACCCCGCCGGCCAGCGCCGCGGGCAGTCCGCCGCCGTGCAGCCGCAGACAGGCGGCGGCCTCGGCGCACTGCACACAGGTGGCGAGGTGCCGGGAGAGGTCGTCGGGCGTGTCGGCCGCGGCGGACCGGGTCACCGCGTCCAGGAGGCGGGCGTAGCTGCGGCACTCGGCGGCCATCGGTGTGTCGAGGTGCGCGCGATGACAGCGGTCCCGGAACAGACCGCGCACCTGCTCCAGTTCCTGGGCGGCGACGGCCGGGTCGAGGCCGAGCCGGCGTGCCACCGAGGACAGCGGCAGCGCCTCCACCTCGGCCAGCCACAGCAGTGCGGCGTCCGCCTCCTGCATGTCGCGCAGGCCGCGCAGCGCGACGGGCCGCTGCAGGGGCAGGCCCGTGTACCGCGCGGCCTTCTCGGAGTTGAGCCACAGCCTGAGGTCCGGGTCGAGTCTGTGGCCCAGTCCGTCCGCCTCCCAGCCGGCGGCCGTGTTGCGGACGGCGGTGAGCAGCAGCGGGATCATCGGCAGCCGGGCGGAGCGCCGTCCGCCGCTGCGGGCGGCGGTGAAGTCCGTGTCACGGGCCTCGCGCATGCCGAGGGCGAAGGCCTCGGTGGCCAGTTGATTGGCCGTCAGAGAGCCGGACGTGCACAGGTCGGCGTAGGAGAGCACCGCGTCCCAGCATTCGGAGAACAGCGCTGCCTCGGCGGCGTCCTGGGGGATCGGCAGGTCGGGCATGGGTCTCCTGCATCAAAAGCGAGGTCAACTCACCACATCGGCAATGGAGTTGGGGGGAACCTCGCGGCAGGACCCGAGCTTTTCACGTCTCCTGCACAACGGACAAGCGGCCTATTCAAAACCGGTTACCGATGGTCGTGCCACGGATCCTCCCCGTCACCCGCATCACCGGTCTCCGGCGTGGCGTCTGCCGCTCCGCCGTGGCCCGCAACTCCGAGCTGTTATACGCGCCGCAACCGCGTTCCGACTCACCGTCCTCCTCGATCCCTCGCACAGCAAGGCCCGGGAGGCAAGCGCGGTCGCCGCGGGGAGCCGGCAGCCCGGCCGGGACCCCTCCAAAACGCCGAGGAGGGCGCCGGCGATCCGCCTGACGCCCTCCTGTGTCCGGTGGCCCGCAGGAGTCACACCTTCGTGGGTTCCTCCGCGGGCAGACTGTCCATGAAGGAGCTGACGGAGAAGACGGCGTTGCCGGGACCGGGCGGGCCGTAGCCGGGGGGCGAGGACAGACCGAAGTCCTCCATCGTCTGCCGGTAGGCCTGGAGCAGGCGGATGTGGTACTCCAGCGGAGCGCCGTGCGGGTTGGCCTTGCCGAGCGGGGTCGTCGGCTCCGGACACCAGGTGGTGAAGCGGGGCGTGATGCCGTGCGACATGAAGAAGCGCAGGCCCTCGGTGGTGGACGCGATCGCCTCGTCGACGGTCTTGAACCCGAACGGCTCGGCCATCTCCACGCCCGCCACGAAGTTGGGGATCACGTTGCGGGCGCCGAAGATCTCGGCCGAGTCCAGGATCCGCTTGTGCCACTCGTCCCGGCCGACGTACCGCTCCTTGCCCGGGCAGTACATCTTGAACAGGTACTCGTCCCACACCTCGTAGTTGGGGTGGTAGATCTGCACGCCGTAGTCCTTGAAACGCCGGACGTCGTCCTTGGGCAGTGCCTGGGCGACGACCTTGCCGATCCAGCGGTTCGGGAAGTGCTCCTCGATGGCCTTGGCGTACATGCCGTAGAAGTCGGCCTCGTCCCGGCCCTGGAGCCTGGAGGTGATCGCGCCGCCGGTGAGGGTGTAGGCGGTGGAGGTCTTCGCCGTGTCGTACCGGTCGATGATCTCCAGGGCCTCCAGCACCTCGTCGACGTCCTTGACGCCGGTGTACGGCCGGCCCGCGGCCTTGTGCTGGCGCCAGTTGTGGTTGATGTCGCAGTACTGGCACTCCTCCTTGGCGCCGAAGTACTGGCAGACCCGGAAGACGGTGAGGTAGATCAGGTAGCCCCACTGGATGGTGGGGGCGACCTCCATCACGGACTTCCCGTTGGCGAGCTTGTGCCGGTAGTACTCCGGCATCGGCGGCACCCCGACGTCGGCGATCCGCTTGCCGTCGAGGTAGAGCCCGAGCAGCCCCTCCGCGTCGGCGGCCACCCGGTACGGCGAGGCGGGGTTCACCCGTACCGACACGACGGTGCGCCGCAGGTCGTACGGGCCGCCCGTGAGGATGATCTCCTCCGGCGGCCGGCGCAGCGCGGCCTCGCCCAGCTCGGGCAGGGTGCCGTGGTCGAAGGAGAAGATGAAGTACGACTTCGGCTTCACCTCGCCGCTCTCGTTGTCGCTCAGGGCCGACGGGTCGAAGGCGACACCGCCCCGGAGCAGGTCCTCCTTGAAGACGGCTTCCCTCGGTACGTGCGGGAACCTCTCCATCAGATCCTCGACCAGCGCGGTACGACTGCCCATCCCGTGTCTCCTTCCGACTCAGGCGTTCGACTCCTCACGGTATGCCCCCGCTCGTTCGCCGGCCGTGCCGGGTCCCCTCACGCCGTGCGATTCATACCGGTTGACGCCGTTTCGTCCGTCCTCTCGGCCGGCGGTGAGCGCGGGGTGGACGTCCCGGCCCGCTGCCCGGGTCCGCCACGCCACCGCCCGACCCCCTTCGCCAGGTCTGAGGGGCACCCCGTGAGACGGCCGTCACGCCGCCCGTTCGAGGATCGAGGGGTCGACCCCGTAGCGCAGTCCGTCGCCGGCCGTCAGGCGTTCGGCCTCCGTCACGACGGTGAGGCCGAGCCGCGCCAGCTCGTTGCCCTGCGAGCCGGCCAGGTGCGGGGTGAGGAAGGCGTTGGGGAGGTCGAACAGCGGGGAGTCCGCGGGCAGCGGCTCGGGGTCGGTGACGTCGAGGATCGCGGTCAGGCGGCCGGCGCGCAGCTGCCCGGCCAGGGCGTCGTGGTCGACCAGCGAGCCCCGCGCCGTGTTGATCAGCACCGACCCGTCCGGCATCAGGGCGAGCTCGCGGGCACCCACCAGACGGTGGGTCTCCGGGGTCTGCGGTGCGTGCACGGTGACGATGTCCGAGGTGCGCAGCAGCTCGTCCAGCGGCAGCAGCGGCACGCCGAGCCGGGCGGCCTCCGCCTCGTCCACGTACGGGTCGGCGAGGCTCACCACCAGGTCGTGGGGGCGCAGGAGCTCGATGAGGCGGCGGCCGATGCGGGAGGCGCCGACGACGCCGACACGGCGGTGGTAGTTGCCGATGCCGGGGACGATGCCGCCGTAGGGGTGGCCGCGCCGGCTGCGGAGCAGGTCGCGGGAGGCGAAGACGTCCTTTCCGGCCAGGAGGATCATCGCGAGGGTGTATTCGGCGACGGGCAGCGCGTTGGCGGCGGCCGCCGAGGAGACGAGGATGCCGCGCCGCCAGACCTCGGGCGTGGTGAAGCCCTTGACCGAGCCGGCCGCGTGCAGCACCGCGCGCAGTGCGGGCATGGCGTCCAGGGCGGCCGTGTCCAGGGTCGGGCAGCCCCAGCCGGTGACGAGGACCTCGGCGCGGGCGAGCGCCGCCCGGGCCCGGGGGTCGGCGAAGTCGTCGACCACCGCGGTGGGATCGATGTCCACGCACGCACGCAGTCGCGCGAGCACCTCCGGGGGGAAAACGTGCGGAATGTTCTCGGCTGTCATGGCGAACACGGCTGGGAGACGCTCGGGCAAGGAAGGGGCCTTCCGGCTCGGTGACGCGCGGACAGCAACCGGTCTCCACCGTAGATCTCCGCGAATGAGAGGGTCAACGCACACGCACTCCCCCGAAGGACGGGAGGCGGCGTACGACAGAGATGGAACGATCGCGATGACGGATCCGGCGCAGACGGTCACCAACTGGGCGCGCAACATCACGTACACGGCCAAGGAATTCCACCGCCCGGACTCGCTCGACGCGCTCCGGTCGCTGGTGGCGGGCCGTGCGCGGGTGCGGGTGCTGGGCAGCGGACACTCCTTCAACCGCATCGCCGACCCGGGTCCGCAGGGTCTGCTGGTCTCGATCGCCGGGCTGCCACCGGTGATCGAGGTGGACACGGCGGCCCGCACCGTCCGGGTCGCGGGCGGAGTGCGGTACGCCGAACTGGCCCGGACGGTGGACGCGTACGGCCTGGCGCTGCCCAACATGGCCTCGCTGCCGCACATCTCGGTGGCCGGTTCGGTGGCCACCGGGACCCACGGCTCCGGCGTGACCAACGGGTCGCTCGCGGCGCCCGTGCGCGAGGTGGAGCTGGTCCTCGCCGACGGCGAATCGATCTCGATCGCCCGCGGCGACGCCCGTTTCGAGGGTGCCGTCACCTCGCTGGGCGCGCTCGGGGTGGTCACCGCGCTCACCCTCGACCTGGAGCCGGCCTACCGGGTCGCGCAGACGGTGTACGTCGGACTTCCACTGGCCGGGCTGGACTTCACGGCCGTGTCCGGGGCCGGTTACAGCGTGAGTCTGTTCACCGACTGGCGGGAGCCCGGCTTCAGGCAGGTGTGGGTGAAGCGGCGCACCGACCGGCCGGCCGTCGACTTCGGCTGGGCCGCGCCCGCGACGGAGGCGATGCACCCGGTGCCGGGGATGCCGGCGGGCAACTGCACCGAGCAGTTCGGGGTGCCCGGGCCCTGGCACGAGCGGCTGCCGCACTTCAGGGCGGAGTTCACACCGAGCAGCGGGGACGAGCTCCAGTCGGAGTACCTGCTGCCGAGGTCGACGGCCGTCGAGGCGCTGCACGCGGTCGACGCCGTCCGGCAGTCGGTCTCCCCCGCACTGCTGACCAGCGAGGTGCGGACCATCGCCGCCGATCCGCAGTGGCTCAGCCCCGCCCACGACCGGGACTCCGTCGCCCTGCACTTCACCTGGGTCGACGACCTGGCGGCCGTACTGCCCGCGGTGGGCCTGCTGGAGGAGGTGCTGGCGCCGTTCGAGCCGCGTCCGCACTGGGGCAAGGTGCACAGCGTCCCCGGTGAGGTGCTCCGCGACCGCTACCCCCGGCTCGCCGACTTCCGCGCACTGGCCCGGACCCTGGACCCGGACGGGAAGTTCGCCAATCCCTTCGTCCGCGACGCGCTGGCTCTGTGACGCGGCCGCGACGCGCCGGCGCTGCCGCGGAGCCGATGCCACCGACTTAATAAAGCCCTTTTCCTAATACCTTGTCGAAAGCCCGCCGCAGCCCATAGCCTTGCGCCGTGTGAAGCACACATCACGGGACATCCGTACCGCGAACCGCTACGAGGTGCTGCGGCACATCATCGCCGAGTCTCCCACCTCCCGGCAGGAGTTGGCGTCCGTCACCGGGCTGAGTCTGGCCACGGTCGCCACCCTCGTCGGCGAACTGCTCGACCTGCGGATGATCACGGAGGTCGGCTTCGAGGACTCGGCGGGCGGCAGGCCCCGGGGGCTGGTGGCGGTCAACGCCTCCGGGGGCGCGCTGATCGGCGTCGACATCGCGGAGACGTACGTCCACGTCGAGCTGTTCGACCTCGCGCTGAACGTGCTGGCCCGGGCCGAGGAGGACCTGCGGCCCGGCGAGCACCGTCCCGAGCAGGTGGTCGGCCATGTCGCCGTCGCCGTCGGCTCGGTGGTCGCCCAGGCCGGGGTGGAGGGCGCGCGGGTGCTGGGGGTCGGAGTGAGCGCGCCCGGGCAGGTGGACCGGCACACCGGCATCGCCGAGTACGCGCCCAACTGGGACTGGCACGACGTGCCGTTGCTCGGCCTGCTCTCCGAACACATCGCCTACCCGCTTCACCTGGACAATCCGCTGCGCGCCTGCGCGGTGGCCGAGCAGTGGTTCGGGGCGGCGCGCGGCCGCGGCGACACGGTGGTGGTGAACCTGGGCACCGGGGTCGGCGCCGGGCTCGCGCTCGGCGGCGAGCTGCACCGGGGGGTCAGCAACAGCGCCGGGGAGTGGGGGCACACCACGCTCGTCCTGGACGGGCGGCCCTGCCACTGCGGCAACCACGGCTGCGTGGAGACCTATGCCGGCGCGCCCGGCATCATGCTGAACCTGCGCGAGTCGAGCCCGGACAGTCCGCTGCTGCACCCCGACGACCAGACGGCCACGATCGAGGCGCTGGCCCGGGCGGTGGCCGACGGTGACCCGGTCGCGGTCCGGGTGGTGCGCGACACCGCCCGATACATCGGCGCCGGGGTCGCCAACCTGGTCAACCTGCTCAACCCCGAACTGGTCGTGCTCAGCAGCTGGGTCGCCCGCAGGCTCGGTGAACCGCTGCTCGACGAGGTCCGCGAGGCCGTCCGGCTCCATGCGCTCGGACGGCCGTTCGCCGCCACCGAGATCGTCCTGTCCCCCATCCCCACCGACCCGGTCTGCCTGGGCGCGGCCACCTTCGCGCTGGAGGGGGCGCTGCGGTCCGTGGGACAACGGGGCGGGACGCGCGCGGGCCGTACCGCGTCCGCCTCCCGGTGATCGATCAGTCCAACCCGCCGCTCCTTTAATCCATTGCCGGGCCCCTCGGCGCCCTGCGACCGTCGTTGCGTATCCGCGGCCGGTCGGCCTACCGAACCGGCCGGCCGTACGTCGCGCACGGAACGAGGGAGTCACCCAGCGTGGCCGCAAGCATCGAGGTCCGCGGTCTGTCCCGCACCTTCCACACCACCGTCCGGCGCCCGGGTCTCTCCGGCGCCCTGCGGTCCCTGGTCAACCCCGAGCGCGTCGAGAAGCACGCGGTCTCCGACATCACCTTCGACGTCGCCCCCGGCGAACTCCTCGCCCTGCTCGGCCCGAACGGCGCGGGCAAGTCGACCACCATCAAGATGCTCACCGGCATCCTCACCCCGAGCTCCGGCCACGCCCGGGTCGCCGGCGTGGTGCCGTACCAGGAGCGGGAGCGCAACGCCCGCAACATCACCTACGGCCTCCCCCTCGCCTTCGTCGCCTACTTCCCGGCCGCGGTCCTCACCGGGCACGGCCACGCGACGGGCGTCCCCTACTGGCTGGCGGCCGGATCCCCGCTCCTCGGCCTGCTCGCCTACCTGGCGTCCCGCGGGCTGTGGCGGTGGGCGCTCGGCCACTACACGGGGGTGAACGGCTGACCGGCCGGCGGGACGGTCAGCCGAGCAGGACCTCCCCGGCCCGGTCCGCGAAGCCGGCCGGGTGCTGCACGGTGCCCAGGTGCCCGCCGGGGATCTCGGCGAAGGCGGCGCCGGTGTGCCGGGCGACGGACTCGGCCGTGTCGTGGAGCAGTTGGCCGCGGGAGTCGGTTCCGGCGGCCACCGTGAGACGGGGCAGGCCGGTCCGCGGCCGGTAGGCGGTGAACGGGCGCAGGACGTGGTCGAGGAAGACCGCGAAGGGCGTCGGTTCACCGGCGGCCGGACGGCCGTGCTCCAACTGCCCGATCAGCTCGGCCCGCAGCCGCTCCCCGTCGGGCAGCAGCGTGACGCGCCGCCCCGCGTCCGGCCGTCCGGCCGGGCTCAGTCCCGCGCGATGTGCTCCACAGCCACTCCGTCGTCCTGCCAGCGGACCCGCAGTCCCGGCCCGCCGGCCCACAGCACGGTCACCTCACGCTCCCCTTCGGCGTGTACGGTCACCGTCTCCCCCAACCGCGCGGCGTTCGCCGTTCCGGTGAGCCGGCTCAGCGCGACGAACAGGGTCGCGCCCTCGCCCGTGACCCCGCTCAGCGTCTCGTCGAGGCCGACGGCGGGCAGCAGTTCGGCCCGGAGCCCCTCCGGTGCGGCCCAGCCGGTCACCCGCACCGGCGTCCCCGGCGCCGCCCCGGCCACCAGGAAGGCCCGCACCTCCGCGGCCCCGCGCACGAGTACGACGCTCGTCACCCGGGCGCCCGAGCCGGCCGTGTGCCGCGAGGCCGCCCACTCCTCGCCGACGCCCAGCGGCTCGATGTCGGTCCGGCCCGGATCGCCGCCGACGATCACACTGTTGTCGTTCGACGCCGAGGGCTGTGTCACGGTCGAGTAGCCGAGCCGGGTGTAGTACGGGTCGTAGCGGACGTCCTCGCTGCCGTGGTTGTGCAGGCGCACGATCCCGTCCGAACTCGTGGACTGGAGGAGCCAGTTGGCCGGCGCGATCGGCGTGACCGCGTCCGTACGCTCGGCCGGCCCCGGTTCCTCCACCGCCGTCCACACGTCGTGCTCCGCGGGGAGCAGCAGGCCGAGGAAGCCCTTGCTCGCCCAGTACGGGGAGGCGGGGCCCGAATATCCCTGGAGGACGGCGCGGTCGGGGCCGTGCCAGCCGAGAGTCAGCAGCCCGTGGGCGTCCACCGCGCCGCGGTCCAGGAAGTACCTGAGCGCGCCGGAGGCCAGCCGCCGGGTCTCCCCGGGGGGCAGGGGCGTGCGTCCGGTGAGGGCGCCCAGCCAGAGCGGGGCCGTGGCCGCGAAGCGGTAGGTCAGTGAGCGGCCCTGGTGCATGGGGGCACCGTCGCCGCCGAACAGCCGGGCGTAGTCCGCGAGATGGCGTTCCAGACGGCCGCCGTACAGGTCGAGGAGTTTCTCGTCGCCGGCCAGCCAGGCGTGCAGCACCGGGTAGAGGTGCATCGCCCAGCCGTTGTAGTAGTCGTACTTGCGGCCGTCGCCGTCGGTGTACCAGCCGTCGCCGGCGTACCACTCCTCGATACGGGCCAGGCCGTGGTCGACCGCCCGGTGCGCGGCCTCCGTCTCGTGGCCGACCTCGGCGAGGAACCCGCCGACCGTCACCGGGAACAGCTCCCAGTTGCAGGGCCAGGGTTCGGCGGTGAGCGCGTCGGCGAGCCAGACCGCGGCGCGCTGACGCACCGCGTCGTCGAGACGGTCCCACAGCAGCGGGCGGGTCAGCCGCAGGGCGAGGGCGACGGAGGCCGCCTCGACCAGCGGCTGGCTCCGGTCCTCGACGCGCGGCCAGCCGCCCGCCACGCCGGCCGCGAGTCCGTCCGCGTACCGCTGGAGCACGGTCTCGTCCCGGCGGAAAGCGGCGAGGAGCAGGGTGCGCGCGTAGCCCTCCAGGCCGTCGGAGAGCCGTCCCGACCAGCTCGGGTGGTCGCCGGGCAGGTGGTACAGGGCGCGGTCCGGGGTTGCGTACGGCTCCACGGCGGCGAGCAGGGCGTCGGCCGCGGCCTCCCAGTGCGTGCGGGTGTAGCCGGTGCGCGGGCTGGGACCGCGGTCCCCGGGAGGCATCTGCATCGGTGCCCTTCCTCGCTCGTGCCGAACCTCGTACCGGACCCCGCGCCGGACCGCCCGCCGTTCAAGACCTGGGGCGCCCCGGTTCCGGTCGGGACGCCCCAGGGGCTCGTGCCACCCGCACGGTGCCCCGCGGGACCAGGTGCCGGGCGAGCAGTTCGTAGGAGGTGTGCGTGTCGTCCTTCTTCACGTCGTACAGGTGGAGCCGCGGCGGCCGAGCGGATCACCTCAGGATGATTGACGCCGAGCCCGTTGACCAGAAGCGCGATGCCGTTGTCTCCGGATTCGCGCGGTAGGCCGCCTCGTCGCTCGTCCTGGCGTTGTACGCGGGATGGATCAGGACCTGCCCGAAAGGGTGACCCGCCGGATCGAGCAGGGCACGGACGTGGTCCCGCGGCTGGTGCGCGCCCGGTGTCGCGCCCAGGGCGACGGCGTCGGCCACCGCCAGGTCCAGGTCGTCCATCTGGAAGTCCAAGCGCATCGTCGTGCGCTGCTCACCGTGCACCGGCGGCCAGGCCGGCGGTGCACGGTGACCGGCGGCCTCCTGGAACACGATGTGCACGGCTCCCTGCGGCGGGGCCACCACCGCCGTCCCGGGCTCCTCGTGACGATCGGCCGCTCCAGCAGCTCGGCGCAGAAGCGGGCCAGGGCGGCCGCGTCCGGCGCTTCGACGGCGGTTCCCACCGCATCGCGTCCACCCGAGATCACATGCCGCCCGGCCTTGTCCCGGCCCTGCCCCAGAACCCCTGGGGCCCCGAGGCCGCGCCCCCGGGCGCCCGGGGCCACGAGGCCGCTGCCGGGCGGGGCCGCGGCGCCCGCGCCCCCTCAGCGCCGGGTCAGGCGCCCGCGGCGTGCCGGGCGTGCGAGTGCGCGCGCATTCCGACGCTCACCGGCGCGGACGGGTCCTCGACGGACGGCGGCACCAGGGGGGCCGGGGCATCGAGAGCCGGGCCCTTCGGACCCGCCGTCCTGCTCTCGCCGGTGACGGGGCCCCGCTCCAGGGGGTAGGCATAGTGACCGAACAGGACGGCCGTCAGCCCCAGCAGGCTCCACAGAACGAGGACGGCCACGTGGCCCGCACTGTCGCTGCCGTCGAAGTAGGCCGTACCGCGCACGAGGCTCGCGCCGGCACCCGGCGGCAGCCACTGGCCGATGACATGGGCCGCCCTGGGCAGCAGCTCCGGTGCGGACGTGCTGCCCGCGAACGGATTGCCGACGAAGACCATGAGCGCCGCGCTCGGCGCGAGCCCCCCTGACCCCACCAGCGTGACCATCCCGGCGGTGGTGGCGCTCATGGCGAGGATGGTGAGCGCCAGGGAAGCCCAGGTCGCCAGGTGGTCGTGCGGCAGGGCGCCGAGATACCCCTGGGCGATCACGTAGACGCCGAGGGCCGCCGCTCCGCTCACCACGACCAGGGACAAGGCACGCACCACGGGTCGCAGCCGCAGTGCCAGCACGACGACCAGGGCGATGACGATGCTGCAGATGGTCATCGGGAGAAGCGACGCACTGAAGACCACGCCCCGGGGGTCGTCCGCCGAGATCCGGACGACATCCACGGTCTTCACCTTCACCGGCGCCGGCGTGCCGGCAGCAGCCGCGGCCTTGCCGCCCTTCGCGTCGGCGGTCTTGGTGCGGGCCGACTTGGCGTGGGGGGACTTGGCGTGCGCGGACGCGTCGTGGGCGGCCGCGGCAGCACGCTCCGCGGCCGCCCTGGACGCCCGGGCGGCCAGCTGCACACCCGTCTTGTCCAGCAGCTGGGCGACCGTCGGGCTCGCGGCGGTGGACTCCAGCACGGTGAGGCTGCCGGGAGTCACGGCGAAGGCACCGTAGATGTCCCGCTCCCTGATGGCCGCACGCGCCGACGCCTTGTCGGGGTAGAGACGGAAGTCGAAGGCCCCCGGCTCGCCGTGGGCCAGCCCCTCCACCACCCCCTGGCTCGCCGTACTCGTGCCGACGATCCCCACCGGCAGGTCGCGCGGGGCGATGCGCGCCGCGGGCCAGGCATAGGCCAGCACTGCCACTGAGATCACCAGCGGCAGCGCCACTGCCATGATGGCCAGACGACGCCATGACTGATTTCCCGCCAACGGGGACTTCACGATCCCGCCTCCAAAAACGAATGATCATTCTCTGGCGAGCCAGTCTGCTAGGCTCAGCGATCCCGAGTCAAGATGAACATTCGTTTTTCTTTGGAGGATGCCCCCATGCCGAAGGTGTCCCAGGAGTACATGGACGCTCGCCGTGCCCAGATTCTGGACGCGGCCCGGCGGTGCTTCCTGCGCGACGGATTCCACTCGACGTCGATGCAGGACCTGTTCGCGGAGTCCGGGCTCTCGGCGGGCGCGGTCTACCGGCACTTCGCGAGCAAGGACGAGATGATCCTCGCCATCGCCGAGGAGAACATGCGCGACGTCCTGGCACTGGTCCACACGGTCGCCACGACCCGGCCCGCCGGTTCCGTGGGGGCCGTCCTCGCGGAGGTCCTCGACCTCCTGACGTCCCGGTCCGCGGCACAGGACACCTCACGGCTCGCCGTGCTGGCCTGGTCGGAGGCCCTGCGCAATCCCGCGCTGGCCCGGCAGTTCAGCACTCTGCTGGCCCAGATGCGCTCCGACCTCGCGGAGGTCGTGCGAGAGCACCAGGAGAGCGGCGCCCTGCCCGGCGAGGTGACCGCCGAGAAGATCGCCGGTGCGCTGGTCTGCCTGCTGCCCGGCTACATCCTCCACATGGCCGTGCTGGACCCCGCGCTCATGGCCGGGGTGAGCGAAGCCGTGCGGGCCCTGTGGCCGGAGCAGGCCACCCCCTGATCCGTCCCGCCGGCGGGCCAGCAGGACCGACCACCCGGCCACGCCGATCAGCCCCGGGTTGAGGGTCCGGTAGAGAAGGTCGGCGGCCGTGGCGTCGGCCATCGGCATTCCGCCGCGATGCAGGGTCAGCACCAGAGCCGCGTCCAGCGGTCCGAGCCCCGCGGGCAACAGGGGCAGCGCCGACATGGCCGTCATCGCGGCCACGTAGGCGAGCAGCACCTCGCCCGGAGCCGGCGCGCGGCCCACCGCATGGCACACGGCGAGCACGCACACGAGGTCGCCGACCCAGTTGACCAGGGCGGCGCCGAGCCCCAGGACCCAGAAGCGCGGCGGAGGCCGCAGGGCGGCCAGCTCTCCCAGCAGGCCGTCGGCCGACGTCTGCCGGCCCTCGCCGCGCCGCAGCCTCCGCCACGCCCGGAGCAGGGCGCCCACCGGACGGCGCAGCACACCGGCATGCCGGACGAGGACGAGCGCGACGGCGATGCCGCCACCGGCCGCCGCCACCTGAACGGCCGCCCCGGTGAGCCGGGCGCCGTCCCCCGCCAGCAGCGCGCCGAACCCCCCGAGCATGACGAGCGTGACCGTGCCCAGCACCCCGGTGACCGCGTGGGTGAAGCCGATCAGCGGCACGCCGGCGCCCCAGGCACGCATGCGCCGCGTCCGGTAGGCGACCGACACCAGGCTGCCGCCCGGCAGCGTCGCGCTGAGGGCGTTTCCCGCGAACACGGCGGAAGCCGCGGCACGCAGTCCCACCCGCAGCCCGCCCACCCCGAGGGCCAGGCGCTGCAGACGGGCGAAGGCCGCCATCGACATCACCTCCGCGGCGACGGCCGGCAGGAACCAGGCAGGCCGAGCGTGGGCCAGCCGCCCCGCCGCACGGCACGCGTAGGGCGCGGCGAGCGCCAGCTCGACACCGAGCAACAGCACGACGGCGCCCGTGACGAGCGCGACGCGGGACCGGGCGTGCGACCACACCGGCCCCCTGGCCCGCACCGAGCCCATGCCGCCACCCTCCCTTATCCGGAATGATCATTCTGTTTTCGTGCTCCATCCTGCGGGTTCCGACGAGACGGGTCAAGATGAACATTCGTTTTCCTTGACCGGATGCTCGGTCAGGGCTTGTAAAAAAGAACTGTTCGTTTTATTTTCGGAAGGCAGGCGTCAAGGGACGGCCGCCTGCGGTCCGCCCCCCCGTGCAGTGATGGGGGGGCGGATGGCCCCGCCCTCCCGCGAGCGGTCCTAGCGGAGACCGCCGCGGGGCGGGGCCCTTTCGCTCGGGCGCCGGCACTCAGGCGGTCATGGCGGCGAGTTTCGCCGGGTTCATCATGACCATCACCCGGTCGATGCCGTCCGGGGTGACGCTCACCGTGAGGACGGCGAACACGGCGCCGTCGCGGGACAGACTCACCGCCGGCCTGCCGTTCGCCTCGGCCGGCTCCACCGTGACGCCGACCCAGAAGCGGTCCGCGAACGCGTGGTAGTACTTCGCCACGCGATGACGGCCCACCACCGGGAACTTGGACGCCCGCACGACGCCTCCGCCGTCCGAGTACGAGACGACGTCCTCCGTGAACAGCCGCTCCAGCACGGCCACTTCCCCTTCCTGGGCGGCGGCCACGAACGCCGTCAGGAACCTCTGGTGGTCCGCGGCCGGGACACCGGCCCGCTTCTCCGCGGCCAGGTGCTTGCGCGCGCGGCTCACGAGTTGGCGGGCATTGGCGTTGGTCTGGCCGATGACCTCCGCGATCTGCTCGTACGGATAGTCGAACGCCTCCCGGAGGACGTAGGCCGCGCGTTCGGTGGGGGTGAGCTTCTCCAGCAGCATCAGCACCGCGACCTCCAGCGCCTCCGTGTTCTCGGCACCCAGCGCCGGGTCGCCGCTGGTGTCGACCGGCTCCGGAAGCCACGGCCCGACGTACGCCTGCCGACGGACCCTCGCCGACTGCAGCACATTGATCGCGAGTCTGGTCACGGTCGTCGTGAGGAACGCCCGTGGGCTGTCCACCCTGGACCGGTCGTAGGTCTGCCAGCGGATCCAGGCCTCCTGAAGGACGTCCTCCGCCTCAGCGACGCTGCCGAGCATCCGGTAGGCGATCCCGAACATGGCGCCGCGAGCGTCCTGGAAGACCGCCTCCGCCTCCCGGAGGTCCTCGGAGCCGTCCGGTGGGTTGCTGTTCGTCGGCATCGCGCAGATTCCTTGCTGGTCGACAAGTTCCCCGGCATCCCCGGCGATGGATATGTCCTTTACATAGCTTTATGCGCCACTCCCTCCCCCGCAAGGAGTCAAGGCACCGGCGCACGCTTCCCCCGAATCCGGCCGAGTGACGCTGTCACACATCGGAGTGGAGCCCGGTCTAGAGACAAAACCACGCAAACGACACCGAACCGGCGTTCGCATCTGCGTCTGGATCCGGGACCGGAGACAAGGCACGAACAGCGTCCCTCCGCCCCATTCACCTAAGGACAAGAGCTCGATGCGCAGCACTCACACGGCGACACTCGACAGGCAGCCGACCACCCACGAGATGTCCGACTCCGCCATCGCGATGGTCGACGAGCAGGGGACGGTGCTCGGCTGGACCCAGGCCGCCGAGCGGCTCGTCGGATACCCCGCCGGGGACATGGTGGGCCGGTCCGCCGCCCTGGTGGTGCCGTCCTTCGAGGAGGCGCCGACGATATCGGCGTTCGTCGAACGATGCCGTGCCCGCAAGGGCTGGTCGGGCACGACGGCGGTACGCCACCGGGACGGCCGGCAGCTCACCGTCAGCCTGCGGATCTCGATGCTGCGGGGGCAGGACGGAGCCGTCCGGTGGCTGGTGTCCGTGACCGACGTCCGCAAGCTCTCCCGCCAAGCCACGAACGGATCGGTGCGGGAATCGCTCCTCACCCGCTCACCGATCGGCATCGTCGTCCGCGACTCGCAGCTGCGCTGCACCTGGGTCAACGACACGATGGAGAGCCACGACGGCGTCTCCCCCGAGCAACGGCTCGGACGGCGGTCCACCCACACGCTGCCCGCGGCCAAGGCCAGGGCGTTCGAGGCGGCGATGCGGCAGACCCTGCGCACCGGCACACCCGGCGTCCACGAGTTCCGCAGGCGGCTGTCGGCGAGTCCACGCCGGGAGCACATCCTCATGGCTTCCTTCTTCTGCCTCCAGGACGCCGAAGGGCGGCCCGTCGGGGTGTGCACGATCAGTGTCGACGTCACCGAGAGCCGCCGGGCGCAGGAGCGCCTCGCGATCCTCAGTGAGGCCGGCACCCGTCTTGGCAGCACCATGGACGTGATGCGGACCAGCCAGGAACTGGCCGATCTCGCGGTACCCCTGTTCGCCGACTACGCCGTCGTCGACCTGGAGCACTCGGTCCCGACGGGAGAAGGGCCCGCCGTCCGTATCGGCCCGACGGGCGAGCGCCTCCCCGTCTTCCTGCGCGCCGGGCTGGCCTCGATCCGCCAGGGGGTCCCGGAATCCCCGTGGGAGCGCGGCGAGGCGGTCCCCGTGCCGCCCGCCGCGCCGTTCACCGACGTCCTGCGCACCGGGAGATCCCACCTGGAGCCGGTCCTGGACACCGCTCCGGGCACCTGGCCCGACCAGGACCCGGTACGGGCGCGGAAGATCCACGAGAACGGCATGCACTCGCTGATGGTCGTCCCCATTCGCGCGAGGGGTGTGCTGCTGGGAATGGCGCTGTTCATCCGCACCGAGGACCCGGCGCCGTTCCAGGAGAACGACCTGCTGCTCGCCGAGGAGCTCGTCAGCCGCGCGGCGCTGTCCCTGGACAACGCCCGACTGTACGCCCGCGAACACGCGACGGCCCTCGCGCTCCAGTGCAACCTGCTCCCGCAGCGTCTGCGGGGCGGCACGGCGGTCCAGGTGGCCTCCCGCTATCTGCCCGCCGACCTGGACATCGGCGTCGGGGGCGACTGGTTCGACGTGATCCCGCTGTCCGGCGCGCGGGTCGCCCTCGTCGTCGGCGACGTGGTCGGCCACGGCATCAACGCGACCGCCGCCATGGGCCGGCTCCGCACCGCCGTACACATGCTCGCCGAGATGGAGCTGCCGCCCGACGAGCTGCTGACCCGCCTCGACGACACGCTGGAGCGGCTGGGCGAGGACGTCGGGGACATCCCGGACCAGCTGGCCGCCGTGATGGGCGCCACCTGTCTGTACGCCGTCTACGACCCGGCCACCCGCAGGTGCACCATGGCCGGGGCCGGGCACCCTCCGCCCGCGATCGTCGACCCGCAGGGCCGGGTCACCTTCCCCGACCTTCCCACCGGCACCCCGCTCGGCGTCGGGCTGGGGACCCCCTTCGAGGCCGTGGAGCTGGAGCTGCCCGAGGGAAGTCTCCTCGCCCTGTACACCGACGGCCTGATCGAGACCCGCGACCACGACATCGAGGCGGGGATGAACCACCTGGGCGCCGTGCTGTCGGAACCGGCGCGCTCCCTGGAGGACCTCTGCGACCGCGCGATGGAGACCCTCCCGGGCCCGGCACCGTCCGACGACGTCACCCTGCTCCTGGTGCGCACCCTCTCACTCGGTCCCGCCCAGGTCGCCTCGTGGACGCTGCCGGGTGACCGGACCGCGGTCCGCAGCGCCCGCCGCCTGACCGCCGGTCAGCTGGCCGAATGGGGCCTGGAAAGCCTTGAGGACTCCACGGAACTGATCGTCAGTGAACTGGTCACCAACGCCGTCCGCCACAGCAGCGGCCCCATCGGACTGCGACTGATCCAGCACCAGGTCCTGACCTGTGAGGTCTTCGACACCACCGACTGCCTCCCGCGTCTGCACCGCGCACGCACCACCGACGAGAACGGCCGCGGCCTGTTTCTGGTGGCCCAGTTGTCGCGCCGGTGGGACTCCCGCCCGGAGTCCGGCGGCAAGGTCGTCTGGTCCGAACAGGACCTCGGCCGGCCCTCGACGGTCCGCCCGCAGGGCCGGCCGGCGGGCGGCGCGTGTGCGGCCCGGGCGTGGTGACCGGGACCGGGAGGCGGACACCGTCGGCCGCTCGCTGCCGGGTCGGCTAGCGTCGGGGCATGGACAGCGACGACTCCCCCGGCATCGCCGACGCCCTCGCCGCCGGGACGGTCGTGCTCGACGGCGGTATGTCCAACCAGCTGGCGTCCTCCGGACACGACCTGAGCGACGCGCTGTGGTCGGCACGGCTGCTGGCCGACCGGCCCGACGCGGTGGGCGACGCGCACCTCGCGTACTTCGGGGCAGGCGCGGACGTCGCGATCACCGCCAGTTACCAGGCCACGTTCGAGGGGTTCGCGGAGCGCGGGATCGCTCACGAGGAGGCCGCCCGGCTGCTCGCGCTGAGCGTGCGGCTGGGCCGGGACGCGGTTCGGCGGGCGCGGGCCGAGGGGATCGTACGGCCGTTGTGGGTGGCCGCCTCGGTCGGGCCGTACGGGGCGATGCTCGCGGACGGCTCCGAGTACCGCGGGCGGTACGGGCTGAGCGTCGGGGAGCTGGAGCGGTTCCACCGGCCCCGCCTGGAGGTGCTGGCCGGGGCCGGGCCGGATGTGCTCGCGCTGGAGACCGTGCCCGACGCCGAGGAGGCGGCGGCCTTGCTGCGGGCGGTGCGCGGGCTGGGGGTGCCGGCCTGGCTGTCGTACAGCGTGGCGGGTGGGCGGACTCGGGCGGGACAGCCGCTGGCGGAGGCGTTCGCCCTGGCCGCCGACGCGGACGAGGTGATCGCGGTGGGGGTGAACTGCTGTGCGCCCGAGGACGTGGACCGTGCGGTGGAGGTGGCGGCGCGGGTGACCGGGAAGCCGGTGGTGGTCTACCCCAACAGCGGGGAGGTGTGGGACGCGGCGGCGCGGACGTGGACGGGACGGTCGACGTTCGCGGCGGATCAGGTCGCGGGGTGGCGGGCCGCGGGGGCCCGGTTGATCGGGGGCTGCTGCCGGGTGGGACCGGAGGCGATCGCCGGGATCGCCCGGGCGGTCCGGGGCCCGCAGGACCGCTGACCACCGCGCGCTGGTCCCCGCGCGGCCGCGGGGCTCAGCGGCGGCGTACCGCGGCCACCGAGCGGCGCAGCCGGCGTACGGCCGTGGCCGGTTCGGCGGTCCGCTCGGACCGCGGCACCGCACCCGGTGTCCAGAGGGCGAACTCACGGTCCCGGGGACCGGACACCGTGCGGGGCTCACCGTCGCCGAGGACACGGACCGGATGGGTGTCGTCCCAGGACCGCCAGCCGGGGTCCCCGGTGGCGGCGAACCGCACCCAGGCGCCGTGCGTCTCGTCGGCCAGCCGCTGCGGGGCGCCCTCACCGGCCAGCCGGGCCGCGTCGGGCCCGTCCCCGGTGTCGAACACGAAGCCCAGCTCCAGGGCGTGGCAGGCGCCGAGCCGGGGGCGGTTGGAGGGCCAGGCGAACTCGTAGAGGTACGACGAGCCCGGCCGGGCCTCGGCCAGCCGGTGCAGCGGACGGCGGAGCAGGTGGTCGGTGACCATCTGGCCGACGGTCTCGGCGGTGCCGGCCTCGGGGTGCAGGAGGCGGTAGCCGCGGGGCACCTCGTGGCCGGCGTGGCAGCGGGCCATGGCACCGGCCAGGGCGACCGGGCCGAGCCGGTCGACGTGGTCGAGCAGGCCGCCGGGGACCAGCCAGAGCCGGTACTCGTCGCGGGTCCAGCCCATGAGGAGGTCCACGCCGTGGGCCGCTTCGCCGTCGAGGAGGGCCTCCAGGGGGTCGCGCGGGACGAGGTCGCCGTCGACGACGATCCCGAAGGCGGGGCCGCCCAGGACCGGGCTGCTCAGCCGGCCGACCTCGGCCTGGGTGCGCAGCAGCAGCTCGCGGTCGACCTCGGCGAAGGCCTGGGCGGTGGCGGGGACACGCAGCCGGTTGGCCATCCGGCGGACCATGCGCCGCACCTTGTCGCGCTCCGCGGCCTCGGGCGGGCCGCTCTGCAGCACGGCCCGGCGGATCAGCCCCTGGGCCTGGGGCGCGGCCAGCAGGGCGCCGGCGCTGATGGCTCCCGCCGACTGGCCGCAGAGGGTGATGCGGTCGGGGTCGCCGCCGAACCCGGCGACGGTGGCGTGGACCCAGCGCAGGGCGGCGAGCTGGTCGCGCAGGCCGGGGTTCGGCGGGGTGTCGGGGAACAGGCCGTACCCCTCGACCCCCAGCCGGTAGTTGACGGAGACGAAGACCACGCCGTCACGGGCGAACGCGTGGCCGTCGTACACGGGTACGGCGGACGATCCCCGGGTCAGGGCGCCGCCGTGCAGCCAGACCAGGACCGGGAGCCGGGCGCCGGGGCCCGGCTCCGGGGTCCACACGTTGAGGTTGAGGCAGTCGTCGCCGGGGATCACCGGGTCGGACAGATACTCCGCGAACGCCTCCGAGTACGGCGGTTTGGGTGCCGTCGGCCCGAAGTCACCCGCGTCCCGGACGCCGTCCCAGGGCTCGGGCGGCACGGGCGGACGGAACCGGTGCGCCCCGAAGGGCGGGGCGGCGTAGGGGATGCCGCGGAACACCGCGACCCCGTGTTCCCACCTGCCGCGGACCGCCCCGTACGGGGTGCCGGCCACGGGTCCCGTCGGGTCCGTCCGGTCTGCCGTCATCCGCCCACCAGCTCCTCCCGCCGCACGCCACGACACCGGTTGGAAAAGAGCACCACATCCAGTTCCAGTATTCCGCCGTACACGGCGTCCCGGCGGATACCCGCGGCTACTTGGCGTACCGCGGGCGGCCGGCCGCTTCCCGGCTCGAGATCGTTTTCTGTGCATGAATCCGACCTTGCGCGCCCCGGCGGCCTGTGCCCCGGCCGAGCACCACGCCACGGTGGCCGCCCCGGACGAGCGGCACGACCCGAAGGAGGACGTGGAGTTGGACGACGAGGGCCGCCCGGACACGAACGAGGAGTGAGCCGGAACACCCCGTCAAGAGCGGTGGGCAACCGCGCGCCCCGTCACGACGGACGCGCGGTTGCCCACCGGCCGGTCATTCAGTCGTCGTCGCTCTGAGGCAGCTCACCGCGCAGCGCCTGGATCGCCTCCACGGCGCTCCCGTCGTGGTCGCTGCCGGCCGTGCCCCGCCCGGCCTGGACGTTCGCCGTACGGTCCACCTCCAGGATGGAGTCGGCGTTGGAGTTGTCGATCACGGTGATCAGGCTCCCGGCCGCGTGCCCGGGGACCGCGGCGGCGCCGAGCAGCGCCGCCGCCACCGCCACCGCCGTCGGCAACCGCGTCACACGCCCACGCCCTCGGGCTCCTCGAGCCGCTCCCGGGCGATGTTGCGTTCCAGCAGGGAGGTGGACGCCTTGACCCCTACGCCACCGGCCGCGTCCACCGCGGGCAGCCGGCCGTCCGCCGCCCTGAGTCGGCCCAGCGCGCTCTCCATGGCCTCGTGCGCGGCGAACAGACAGGGGGTGGAGTAGATGGCGACGTCGACGCCGAGCTCGTCCAGTTCGGTGAGCGAGAGCCGGGGTGACTTGCCGCCGCCGATCTGGTTGAAGAGCAGCGGCTTGTCGCCGACGACCTTGCGGATGCGGCGGATCCACTCCTCGCTGCGGACCCCGTCGACGAGGATCACGTCCGCGTCGGTGGCGGCCAGCCGCTCCGCGCGGTGCAGGATGTCGTGCTCGTCGGTGGCGTCCGTGCGGGCCACCACCACCAGGTCCTGGCGGGTCTCCAGGACCTTCTCCAGCTTGTCCAGGTACTCCTCCAGGGGCAGCACCTGCTTGCCGTCGGCGTGCCCGCAGCGGCGCGGCCGCTTCTGGTCCTCCAGGATCACCCCGGAGGCGCCGATCCGCTCCAGCCCTTCCACGACGTGGCAGGCCACCTCGGGGTCGACGTACCCGTCGTCGATGTCGACGAGGAGGTGGTGGTGCGGGAACGCACCCCGCAGCCGCTGGACGAAGGCCACCATGTCGGGCCAGGCGATGAATCCGATGTCCGGCAGGCCGTAGTACGAGGCGGCGAAGCCGAAGCCCGAGACGAACATCCCGTCGTAGTGCTTGGCTGCGATCGACGCCGAGTACATGTCGTACACGCCGATCAGCGGGGTGGTCCCCGGCCCGGCGATCTGCTCGCGCAGCTTCTTCCCGTAAGTCAAGGTCCGGCTCCTCCTGTGGGTGGGTGGCGCGGCGGCTCCGTGACCTCCGCGTCTCGACAGCCCTTTGCCAAGACAAGAGCATCTCTAGATACGCACGTGACTATCTGTGTGCGCGAGCTTTACTCACCCCAATGGTGGATCGAGTTCACCGGAGAAACGTCACTGGCCGAGCCGAGCGGCCCAGGCGAGCCCCCCGTGCAGATGGGTCAGGAAGCCGGGATCCCGGTAGGCCTCGGGGGCATGGCCGAGTGCCGTGAAGAACACCCGTCCGGCCCCCTGCTCGCGGCACCAGGCCAGTGGATGGTCGTCCCCCATGGTGCCGCCGTCGTACGACGACTCGTCGGCGCGCAGCAGCACCCGTACCCGGCCGCGCGGGTTGTCCCTGAAGTCGTACCACTCGTCGGTGAAGTCCCAGACCGCGGGGAGCCGCCGGGTCGCGGGATGGCCGTGGTCCTCGACGAGCACCCGGCCGGGCTGGTACTCCGGATGGCGGTCGAAGCGGGCGCCGAGGAGTTCGCCGTAGTACGGCCAGCCGTACTCGGTACAGGCCGCCGCGTGCACGCCGGCGAAACCGCCGCCCGCCTCGACGTGGGCGGCCAGCCGGTCGCGGCCCCGCGGTGTCAGGATCTCGCCGCTGGTGGAGAGGAAGACGACGGCCGCGTACCCGTCCAGCGGCTGCTCCAGGGCGGCCGGGTCCTCGGTGGCGTCGACGTCGAAGTCGGTGAACTCCCGTACGGCGGCGACGGCGTCGGGGATCGAGTCGTGGCGGTAGCCGGTGGTACGGGTGCACACGAGCAGTCGAGGGGCCATGACCGCATGGTCGCCCATGGCCGCCGGCGGTTCAAAGGCCGGGCGTCGGAACGCTGTTGTCGGGCGCGCCGTCGCCGTTGGACGGCAGATCGCCCCGCTGCACCGGCTGGTCGTCGGTGAAGGCCGGGTCGGGCGTGGGCAGCAGGGTGTCGAGCTCGCCGGCGGTGGGCCGGCGGACCGCGCGCACGGCCTTGGCGAGTACGGCGCCGGAGACGCCGCCCTCGCCTTCGAGCCACACCACACAGTCCTTCTCCTTCACCTCGTACTTGTGCTGCCCTGCGTAGCGCAGGTGGTCGGTGTAGAGGTGGATGACGGCGCCGGTCTCGTCCGTGTACGCGGCGGAGAAGCCGTCCGCGCCCTGCACCCCGACGGACTGCCGGGCGAGCGTGAACCCCGGGGCCCCGGTGACGTACACCAAGTCCGGGTTCATACCCGACGCCTTCGCCCTGGCGGCGAGTTCGGCCGGGTCGGCGGGCGAGCGGGAGGCGCCGGGGTCCGCCTTCTCGGTACCGCATCCGCTGAGCAGGGCGGCGGCCAGGAGCAGGGTCGGCAGGACGCGCACGGCACGGATCATGCGCCCATCGTGCCGCACGGGTGTGCCACGGGCACCCGGTTTTCCCGGTCGCCCCGCCACCTGTCCGCCCCCGCCGGACAGGCCCTAGGCTCGCCTCGATGAACGCCACCCCGCCCCTCCTCGACCACCTGGTGCTCGCGACCCCCGACCTCGCCGCGACGGTCGCCGACTTCGCGCGGCGGACGGGTGTGGCGCCGGTGCCCGGCGGTGCCCATCCGGACCTCGGCACCCGCAACCATCTGGTGTCGCTGGGCGGCACCGGCTACCTGGAGATCATCGGCCCGGACCCGGAGCAGTCCGTACCGCCAGGCGCCCGCCCCTTCGGCGTCGACGGACTCACCACGGCCCGCACGGTGACCTGGGCGATCAGCCCGCCGGACCTGGACGGGGCGGTCGCGGCCGCACGGGCCCGGGGCTACGACCCCGGCACCCCGCGTCCGATGAGCCGCCGGCGCCCCGACGGCACACTCCTCGAGTGGCGTCTGACCGACAGCACCACCGCGCATCCCTCGGGCCTGGTGCCGTTCCTGATCGACTGGGGTTCCTCGCTCCACCCGACGGCCTCCGGGCTGCCGGTCACTCCGCTGCTCGCGCTCTCCGCGACCGTCCCCGACCCCGCGCGGGTCCGCCCTCTGCTGAGGGCCCTGGGCACGGACCTGGTCCTGACCGAGGGACCGGTGGCGTTCTCCTTCACCGTCGACACCCCGCGGGGGGCCGTGATCTTCTCCTGAGTGTCCGATTCCTTCAAGACCGGCGCCACGGCCCGTGCCTACGGTGACGTCATGACTCCACGATTCGCCGTGATCGGCCTGGTCGTCTCCGACCTGGCCGCCTCCCTCGCCTTCTACCGTCGCCTGGGCCTGGAATTCCCGCCCGGCGCCGAGGAACAGCCGCACGTCGAGGCCGAGTTGCCCGGCGGCCTCGTCGTCGCCCTGGACACCGAGGAGACGGTCCGCTCCTTCCACCCGGCCTGGCGCCCGCCGGCCGGCGGCGGCCGGGTCGGGCTCGCCTTCCGCTGCGGATCACCGGCCGAGGTGGACGCGGCCTACGAGGACCTCGTCGGCGCCGGCCACCACGGCGAGCTCAAGCCGTGGGACGCCTTCTGGGGCCAGCGGTACGCCACCGTGCACGACCCCGACGGCAACGGCGTCGACCTGTTCGCCCCGCTACCCGCCGAGCAGCCCGGTCACCGGCAGTCCGGCCAACTCCCTCACCTCGCGGGATAGGTGAGGCTGATCGGCGTACCCGGCCCGGACCGCCGTCTCCGCGAGCGGCACCCCGCTCCGGGCGAGCGAGAGGGCGCGCTGCATCCGGAGCACCCGGGCGAGCGTCTTGGGACCGTAGCCGAACGCGTCGCGACTGCGCCGGTGCAACTGGCGGGCACCCAGGCCGAGCTCGTCGGCGACGGCGGCCACAGGACGCCCCGCGTCCAGCGCCTCGACGAGCCGCTTCAGCAACGGGTCGGCCGGCACGTCCCGTTCCAGGGCGATCCGCTCCAGCGCGGCGGCGGGGTCGGCGGCGGCACCGACGCGGTCGCGCAGCCGTCGTACCACCGCGGGCGGCCACAGGTCGGTCAGCTCCACGCGCCGGTCGAGCAGTTCGTGCGCCGGGACGCCGAGGACGGCGGGCGCGGTGCCCGGGTGGAAACGGAGGCCCACCCACACGCCCCGGGCGCCCTCGGTGACGTACGCGCGCGTGTCGGGCCCGGCGACCAGCAGCCGCCCCTCGTGCCAGAGCAGATCCATGCACCCGTCGGGCAGTACCCGCCCGGCTCCGCCCTCGCCGGGTCTGTTCACCCAGACGACGGCACCGGGAAGCCGGGACACCCGCTCCTTGTACACGTACGCCAGCCCAGACGCGCCCGTTCAGCTGCCGTCAGGCTTGCGCGGCGGATGGCTGCTCTTCACATGCGTACGCAACCGCGCCGTGACGTCCTCCGGCGGCAGGAACCGGGACCAGCGCTCGGGGAACTCCGACGGCATGTCGGGGTCGTCGGGGTCCCCCGGGTCCGCGTCCCGGGCCGCGGCCGCGCGGGCGACGTACTCGGCGACCTGGACCTCCCGCAGCCGCTCGTTGGCGGCGCGCGCCGCGGCGGTGGCCGCGGCCGGCCACACCCGGTCGATGGCGGCGTTCATCGCCGCGCCCACCAGCACGGCGAAGGCGGACACACCGATCCACAGGAGCACGGCGACGGACGCGGCGAGCGAGCCGTAGATCGTCGCGCCCTCGACGGTGTTGGTCAGGTAGATGCGCAGCAGGAAGCTGCCGAGGACCCACATGGCCAGGGCCACCAGGGCGCCCGGCACGTCCTCGATCCACGGCGAGCGCACCGGCACGGAGACGTGGTACAGCGTGGTCAGGAAGACGATGGACAGCACGATCACGACCGGCCAGTACAGGACCTGTACGACCGTCTCCGACCACGGCACGATCCGGACCACCGCGTCCGGCCCGGCCACCATCAGCGGCAGCGCCACCGAGCCGATCAGCAGGGCCGCGACGAACAGCAGGAAGGAGACCACCCGGGTCTTCACGATGCCCCGGACGCCGTCGAGACCGTACATCACGGTGATCGTGTCGATGAAGACGTTCACCGCGCGCGAGCCCGACCACAGGGCGAACAGGAAGCCGATGGAGATCACGTCGGGGCGGCCGCCCCGCATCACGTCGTGCAGGATCGGCTCGGCGATCTCCCGGACGCCCTTGTCGGACAGGACGGTCCGGGAGGCGTCCAGGAGGTTGGCCTCCAGGCTGGCGATGGTGTCGGCACCGGTCCAGTCGTCGACGTAGCCGAGCAGGCCGATGAGGCTGAGCAGCAGCGGCGGCACGGACAGCAGCGTGAAGAAGGCGGCCTCGGCGGCGAGGCCGAGGATGCGGTACTCCATGCAGGAATTGACGGTGTCCTTGACCAGCAGCCAGGCCGTCCTGCGCTTGGAGACGTTCCGGTAGAGGGCCCTGGCCCGGTGGAGCCGGCCGGAGGGCCGCTCGGGGGTATCGCTTGCTGGCTGCACGCCCTAACGGTATCCGCCGTCCGGCGCGGTACTCATCTTCCGGGGGTCCCCGAGCGATCTTCCGGACCCCACGGGATCTTGCGCGGCGATCGGGGGTACCCCTGTGTCACGCTGGAGACCACCGCCGTCGCCCCCGGTTAGGTTCGCAGACATGGCAGGCACCACCACCCATACCGTGACCAACCAGCCGCCCCCGCTGGTCGGATACGACCTCTTCGCCGCCGACCACGCCCTCGTCGAGGCGGTGGCCCGGCACACCGCCCCGGAACTGCTCGACGAGGTGCGCGCCGAGCTGTCGTCGATCGGCGTCTCGGCCGGTTCGGCGCAGGTCCAGGAGTGGGGGGCGCAGGCCAACGAGCACCCGCCGCGACTGCGCACCCACGACCGCTACGGCCACCGCGTCGACGAGGTCGAGTTCCATCCCGCCTGGCACCGGCTGCTCGGCAAAGGCGTGGGAGCGGGTCTGACCACGGGCTGGGTACGGCCGTCCGGGCACGTCCGGCGGGCGGCCGCCTTCCTGGTCTGGACCCAGGCCGAGGCCGGGAACTGCTGCCCGCTGTCGATGACGAACGCGGCGGTGCCCGCGCTGCGCGCCGACCCGGAGCTGGCCGCCGTATGGGAACCGCTGCTGACGTCCGTGATCTACGACCGTGAGCTGCGGCCGGCCGCGCGGAAGGCCGGCGCCCTCTTCGGCATGGGCATGACGGAGAAACAGGGCGGCAGCGACGTACGCGCGAACACGACCGTCGCCGCCCCGCTGGCCGAGTCCGGGACGTACACGCTCACCGGGCACAAGTGGTTCTGCTCGGCACCGATGTCGGACGGCTTCCTGGTGCTGGCCCAGGCACCGGACGGACTGACCTGTTTCCTGGTGCCGCGCGTGCTGGCGGACGGCACCCGCAACGTCTTCCTCCTCCAGCGGCTCAAGGACAAGCTCGGCAACCGGTCGAACGCGTCGGGCGAGGTGGAGTTCGACCGCACCTGGGCGCGGCGGGTGGGTGAGGAGGGGCACGGGGTGCGGACCATCATCGAGATGGTCGCCGCGACCCGGCTCGACTGTGTGGTGGGCTCGGCGGGGCTGATGCGGCAGGCGGTGGCCCAGGCCGTGCACCACTGCACGCACCGCGAGGCGTTCGGCGGCAAGCTCGCCGACAAGCCGCTGATGCGCAACGTCCTGGCCGACCTCGCGATCGAGTCGGAGGCCGCGACGGCGCTCGCACTCAGGCTGGCCGCCGCCTACGACGACGACGGCGAGGCCGAACGCGCCCTGCTGCGGCTGGCGCTGCCGGCCGCCAAGTACTGGGTGACCAAGCGCTGTGCGCCGGTCGCCGTGGAGGCCGCCGAGTGCCTGGGCGGCAACGGCTACGCGGAGGAGTCGGGGCTGCCCCGGCTGGTGCGCGAGTCACCGCTGAACTCGGTCTGGGAGGGCGCGGGAAACATCCAGGCCCTGGACGTCCTGAGGGCGTTGCAACGCGAGCCGGGGGCGCTGGACGCCTACCTCCAGGAGATCGGCCGGGCGCACGGCGCCGACCACCGGCTGGACCGCGCGGTCAAGGACCTCTTCTCCGAACTGGCCGACCTGGAGGGCATGGAGGCCCGGTCCAGACGCCTCGTGGAACGCCTGGCGACGGTGCTCCAGGGCTCCCTGCTGGTCCGATTCGCACCCCCGGAGGTGGCAGACGCCTTCTGCGCGTCACGACTGGCCAACGACTGGGGTTCCTCCTTCGGCACCCTGCCCAAGGGCCTGGACCTGACGGCCGTGGTGGACCGGGCCCGGGCAGGCGTCCCGGCCTGAGGCGCACGGGGGTGGTGCTGCGCCGACACGGCACCACCCCCGCTCCTTCGGCCCATGTCAGGCCACCGACGCCGAAGCGTCGGCTCAATTTTCGGCCACCCGCGGTCCGTTCACCAGGGTTGCAAGGGGTTGCAACATCTCGGTGTCTGTGGACGGACTGTGTGCCTCCGGCACGGGAGAACGGCAGTATGAGACGCGCAGCCGGACCGGAAACCGCCGCCCGGACGGCTTGACAACACACTTCCACACCTTTTCCGAGGACTGTCCGGGAGGACATCAGTGGGGAACCCGCCGATGGACGTGGCGCGACTCGCCGCGGTGGACGCGGCGCAGGCGGCACGGTTACTGAGCGAACTGCGGGAGGCGAGACTCGCCGGGCAGCGTGGGCGGATCGCGCCGCGGCCGGTGATCGAGCAGTCCTGGGGGCGGACGCTGCGCAGCGGTGTCGACCCCGACCACGACTTCGGTGCGGGGCCGCTCTCCCCCGACGAGGTGCGGCGCAGGCGAGAGGAGTCACGGCTCAGGGAGGTACTGCCGGTGTTGCGCGAGGGGTTGCTTTCGGTCGCCGACATCGCCCAGCACATCATGGTGGTGGCCGACGCCGAGGGCCGGGTGCTGTGGCGCGAGGGTTCCTCGCCGGTGCTGCGCAAGGCGGACGGCGTCGGCTTCGCACCCGGCGCCGACTGGCGCGAAGACGTCGTGGGCACCAACGGGATCGGCACCCCGGCGGTGGTGCGGCGCCCCGTCCAGGTCTTCGCCGCCGAGCACTTCGCCCGCTCGCTCACCTCATGGACGTGTTCCGGCGCCCCCATCACCGATCCCCGGGACGGCACGCTGCTCGGCGTGGTCGACATCAGCGGCCCGCTGGAGACCATGCATCCGGCCATCCTGGCCTGGGTGGACTCGGTGGCGAAACTCGCCGAGGCCCGGCTGCGGGAACTGCACCTGGACGCGCTGGAGCGGCTGCGCGCGGTCGCGGCGCCGGTGCTGGCCCGGCTGGCCGGGCGGGCACTGGTGGTGGACGCCGGCGGCTGGACGGCGGCGGTCATCGGCATGCCGTATCCGCAGCGGCTCGCGCTGCCCAAGTCCCTTTCGCCGGGCCGCCGCTGGCTGCCGGCGCTCGGGCTGTGCGTGGTGGAGCCGCTGGCCGGGGGCTGGCTGCTGCGGGCGGTGGACGAACCCGCACCGGCGGGCGGCGGCCGGCTGGTGCTCGACCTGGCCCGGCCGCGCCGGCCCTCCGTGACGGTGGGCGGCGACGCCTGCTCGTGGTCCCGGGAACTGAGTCCCCGGCACGCCGAGTTGCTGTATCTGCTGGCGGTGCGGCGCGCCGGGCGCAGCGCGGCCGGGCTGGCCGAGGACGTCTTCGGTGACGCCTCCAGGACGGTGACCGTGCGCGCCGAGATGTCCCGGATCCGGCGCTATCTGGGGGCGCTGCTCGAACACCGGCCCTACCGGTTCCGGGAGGACGCGGAGATCGAGGTGCTGCTCCCCGCCGACCCGCACGACCTGCTGCCCTGCTCGAACGCCCCGGCGGTGGCCGCGGGCAGAGGGCCGGGCCTCCGGTCCCGCTGAAGCCGCGACGTGGCGTGCGGGTCCGCACCCCGGCGCCCATTCGACGCATCCGGGGCATCAGAGGAGGTATCTTCCGCATTTTTGCGGGGTCTTCGCGGTACGGGCGCCCCGACTGCCGTAGCATCCCGTTACGGGCATCACCAACTGCTCCTCGGTCAACGTACGGACCATGAGGCACAGTTGGCCCGCCTCGGGAGGACACATGAAGCATCGCGGCAGACACCGGCGGCGCAGGCGGGGCACGGCACTGCGCGCGGCCCTGGCCGGGGCCGCGCTGGCACTCACCGCGACCGCCACGATCGTCAGTGCCTCGCAGGCCACGGTCGCCGAGGACCCCGGCGCGCTGAAGCCGCTGACCGCCGCCGCCGACACCGGGCGGCTCCAGCTTCAGGAGAACCTGGTGCCGCGCCGCTCGCTGGACCGGCTCGCCTCGGCGATGGGCGGCACGATCGGAGTCGCCGACGTACTGGAGGACGCCGACCACAACCTGCGCACCGCGGCCGACTGCGACTCCGCCGACCGGGACTCGCTGCCGGTCACCCCGGAGGCCACCGCGGCGTACTGCTGGGACCCCTCCGACACCCTCACCGACGACTGGCGCCCGGCCTCGGTGACCACCTCCTCCGACGCGGACGACGACGGCCTGTGGGGCGCCAACCGGGTCGTCCTGGCCGGCTGGACCCACAGCGCCGACAGCGGCCCGGCCGCCTCCCGGGGCCTGGCCAGGGTCGCGGTCGTGAACGAGAACGACCCGGCACACCCCTCCTACTCCTGGGTGCTGCTGACCGTACCCAGCGCCGACGGCCGCACCTACCGGGGGCTGGCCTCGCAGATCTCCGGCATGGCCTGGTACGAGGACAAGCTGCTGGTCACCACCACCCCGGGCAGCGCCGACGCGCTCTACGTCTACGACCTGAACCGGATCCAGCGCACCTCCGTGCTGTCCGCCGCGATCGGCCGGGTGCGCGGCGGCTGGTCGGCCGACGGCTTCCGGTACGTGATGCCCGCCGTGGGCTCGTACCGGTTCACCGCCGGAGCCTGTTCCGAGACCGGTGCGCCCTGTCCCAGCGCGCTCGCCGTGGACCGCGGGACGGCCCCGGACAGCCTGGTCCTGGGCGAGTGGACACCCGCGGACAGCGATCAGCGGGCCCGGCTGTGGCGGTACGCGTTCGACGAGAACCCGAAGCACGACGGACCGCTCGCCACCGACCCCGCGGGCCGGGCGGACGCGGTCGAGGCGTACCGCACCGGGGCCTCGGAGATCCGTGGCGTCCTGGCGTACCGCCCGCCGGGGGCGACCGCCTCCGAGTGGTACGTCGGCCACCTCCCCGGCGCCATGGACGGGCACGGCAGCCTGTGGCGCCAGGACACGAAGGGCGCGCAGGCGGCCCGCTGCGGCTCGGACGCCTCGCACCGCTGCTGGGGAGAGAGCACCGGCTCGCTCTCCTACGCCCCCGACACCGGCGAGGTGTGGTCGCTCACCGGCCGCATGCTGTTCTCGGTACCGCTGCGCTCGATCGACGCGTCCCTCGGATAACGGACGTCGACACGGCCGGTGCCGGGATGATTGCCTGGCCCCATGAGCAGCATCGTCGTGACCACCTGGTCCCTGGAGCAGACCTCGTCCGCCGACCTCCTCCCGGCCGCCGTGCCGGAGGGCGGCACGGTCGGGGTCGTGCGCTCGGAGATCCCCTCCCCCGAGTTCAGCCGTTTCCTGTACGCCTCGGTCGGCGGCGACATCCGCTGGACCGACCGGCTGGGCTGGACGTACGCCCGGTGGCGCGAGCACCTGGAGCGGCCGGGCGTGGAGACCTGGGTCGGCTACGACCGGGGCACCCCGGCCGGCTACGTCGAGCTGGAACCGCAGGAGGGCGGGGTCGTGGAGATCCTCTACTTCGGCCTGGTCCCGGCGTTCCGCGGCCGCCGGATAGGCGGTCACCTGCTCTCCCACGGCGCCGCACGCGCCTGGGACCTGGCGGACCGGTGGCCCGGGCTGCCGCCGACGAAGCGGGTGTGGCTGCACACCTGCAGCCTGGACGGCGAGCACGCGATGGCCAACTACCAGCGGCGGGGCTTCCGGCTCTTCGACACGAAGGTCGAGGAGGAACCGGACGTCTCGGCCCCGGGCCCCTGGCCGGGGGCCCACCCGGATCCACGACCCGCGGCGTGACCCACACCATCACGTCTCAGTATTCAGAATAGATCCGTCCGAATCACGGACGATGGTGGACTGGCCCGAGATCCGCGTGACACGCTTCCGTCATGTCTGGAACTGGAATCGCCTTGGTGAGTCGGCGGCACGTCGACCTCGGCCGCATGTCCAGCGCCATCTGTCCGGCGGGCTGAGAGCACAGCACCGCCGCTCCCCGCTGTCCAGACCTCTCCTTGCGCAGTGTCGCGCAGACATGCCCCCACGCGCCCGCAGGCGCAGGTAAGAGCCGCTTCCCACCTGTCCGAAGGACGTATATCGCCATGGCCGCCACCCCGCAGAACCCCGCCTCCGCGCCCCGCCGCAAGGTGAGTCGTCACCGCGGCGAGGGGCAGTGGGCCATGGGGCACTTCACCCCGCTCAACGGCAACGAACAGTTCAAGAAGGACGACGACGGTCTCAATGTGCGGACACGCATTGAGACGATCTACTCCAAGCGCGGCTTCGACTCGATCGACCCCAACGACCTGCGCGGACGTATGCGCTGGTGGGGCCTGTACACGCAGCGCAAGCCCGGCATCGACGGTGGCAAGACGGCCGTCCTGGAGCCGGAGGAACTGGACGACAAGTACTTCATGCTCCGGGTGCGGATCGACGGCGGCCGCCTCACCACCCAGCAGCTGCGGGTGATCGGAGAGATCTCGCAGGAGTTCGCGCGGGGCAGTGCGGACATCACCGACCGGCAGAACATCCAGCTGCACTGGATCCGCATCGAGGACGTTCCCGAGATCTGGAACCGCCTGGAGGCCGTCGGCCTGTCCACCACCGAGGCGTGCGGCGACACCCCGCGCGTGGTCATCGGCTCGCCGGTCGCCGGCATCGCCGAGGACGAGATCATCGACGGCAGCTGGGCGATCGACGAGATCAACCGGCGGTACATCGGCAGCAAGGAGTTCTCCAACCTGCCGCGCAAGTTCAAGTCCGCGATCTCCGGTTCGCCGCTGCTCGACGTGGTGCACGAGATCAACGACATCGCCTTCGTCGGCGTCGAGCACCCCGAGCACGGCCCCGGCTTCGACCTGTGGGTCGGCGGCGGTCTGTCCACCAACCCGAAGATCGGCGTCCGGCTGGGCGCCTGGGTGCCGCTGGCGGAGGTCCCGGAGGTCTGGGCCGGTGTCATCGGCATCTTCCGGGACTACGGCTACCGGCGGCTGCGCACCCGCGCCCGGCTGAAGTTCCTGGTCGCCGACTGGGGCGCGGAGAAGTTCCGCCGGATCCTGGAGGAGGAGTACCTCGAGCGCGGGCTCGTCGACGGCCCCGCGCCGGCCGAACCCCTGCAGCGCTGGCGCGACCACATCGGTGTCCACCGGCAGCAGGACGGCAACTTCTACGTCGGGTTCGCGCCGCGCGTCGGCCGGGTGGACGGGGCCATCCTGGCGAAGGTGGCCGACCTCGCCGAGGCCCACGGCTCGGGCCGGGTACGGACCACCGTCGAGCAGAAGATGATCGTCCTCGACGTCACCGAGGACCAGGTCGACTCGCTGGTCGAGGCCCTGGAGGCACTGGACCTGACCGCCAGGCCGTCTGCCTTCCGGCGCGGCACCATGGCCTGCACCGGCATCGAGTACTGCAAGCTCGCCATCGTCGAGACGAAGGCGCGGGGCGCCTCGCTCATCGACGAGCTGGAGCGCCGGCTGCCCGACTTCGACGAGCCGCTGACCATCAACCTCAACGGCTGCCCGAACGCCTGCGCCCGCATCCAGGTCGCGGACATCGGTCTCAAGGGCCAGCTGGTCCTCGACGAGCGGGGCGAGCAGGTCGAGGGCTTCCAGGTGCACCTGGGCGGCGCCCTGGGCCTGGAGGCCGGTTTCGGCCGCAAGGTCCGCGGTCTCAAGGTGACCTCGGAGGAACTCCCGGACTACGTCGAGCGGGTGCTCAAGCGTTTCCAGGCGGAGCGCGAGGACGGCGAGCGGTTCGCCGCCTGGGCGTCCCGCGCCAGTGAGGAGGCCCTCTCATGAGCGAGCGGGCCGCCCCGTTCTACTGCCCCTACTGCGGCGACGAGGACCTGCGTCCGAACGAACAGGGCCACGGCGCCTGGGAATGCGCGGCGTGCAACCGCGCATTCCAGCTGAAGTTCCTCGGGCTGCTCGCCCGGGGGCTGAAGCACTCCGAGGCCGGAGGGGAACAGATATGACCACCGTTCAGGAAGACCGCACCACCGACGACTTGAAGGCACTGGCCGAGCAGGCGGGCCGCGATCTCGAAGACGCCTCGGCCCTGGAGATCCTCCAGTGGGCGGTGGACACCTTCGGCAAGGGCTTCTGCGTGACCTCCTCCATGGAGGACGCGGTGGTGGCCCACCTCGCCTCACGCGCCCGCAGGAGCGACGGCATGGTCGACGTCGTCTTCCTCGACACCGGCTACCACTTCCCGGAGACCATCGGTACCCGGGACGCCGTGGAGGCCGTGATGGACGTCAACGTCATCACGCTCACCCCGCTCCAGACGGTCGCCGAGCAGGACGCGGAGTACGGGCCGAAGCTGCACGACCGCGACCCGGACCTGTGCTGCCGGCTCCGCAAGGTCCTGCCCCTGGAGCGCGGCCTGGCGAACTACACGGCCTGGGCGACCGGGCTGCGCCGCGACGAGTCGGAGAGCCGGGCGAACACGCCGGTCGTCGGCTGGGACGAGAAGCGGCAGAAGGTCAAGATCTCGCCGATCGCCCGCTGGACCCAGGACGACGTGGACGCGTATGTCGCGGAGCACGGGGTGCTGGCCAACCCCCTGCTGATGGACGGCTACGCCTCGATCGGCTGTGCCCCCTGCACCCGCCGGGTGCTGGAGGGCGAGGACGCGCGCGCCGGCCGCTGGGCAGGGCGCGCCAAGACCGAGTGCGGCCTGCACGGATGACCGCACAGGCCTTCGGGGCGCAGGTCGGCACCCCCCTCGCGACGACCACCGACACACAGGAGAATCACGTGACGACCGGAGCCACCGTCTGGCTCACGGGTCTGCCGAGCGCCGGCAAGACCACCATCGCGTACGAGCTGGCGGACCGGCTGCGCGCCGAGGGCCACCGCGTCGAGGTGCTCGACGGCGACGAGATCCGCGAGTTCATCTCGGCGGGCCTCGGCTTCAGCCGTGAGGACCGGCACACCAACGTGCAGCGCATCGGCTTCGTCGCCGAACTTCTGGCACGTCATGGCGTCATGGCCCTTGTCCCGGTGATCGCCCCCTACGCGGACAGCCGGGACGCGGTGCGCAAGCGCCACGAGGAGAACGGCACCGCCTACGTCGAGGTGCATGTGGCGACCCCGGTCGAGGTGTGCTCCGTACGCGATGTGAAGGGTCTGTACGCCAAGCAGGCAGCCGGTGAGCTGACCGGGCTGACGGGGGTCGACGACCCCTACGAGGAGCCCGAGACGCCCGATCTGCGGATCGAGTCGCAGCACCAGACCGTGCAGGAGTCCGCGGCGTCCGTGCACGCCCTGCTCACCGAGAAGGGACTGGCATGACGACCGTGGCGACCCACGAGGAGGGCACCGGTACCCCGTACGCCCTGTCCCACCTGGACGCGCTGGAGTCCGAGGCGGTCCACATCTTCCGCGAGGTGGCGGGCGAGTTCGAGCGGCCGGTGAT
Source organism: Streptomyces sp. NPDC026515 (assembly GCF_055567595.1). Classification (NCBI taxonomy): domain Bacteria; kingdom Bacillati; phylum Actinomycetota; class Actinomycetes; order Kitasatosporales; family Streptomycetaceae; genus Streptomyces; species Streptomyces sp. NPDC026515. The sequence goes on along the minus strand of NZ_JBVHQD010000001.1, from coordinate 473,154 downwards.
CCTGTTCTCCGGCGGCAAGGACTCCATCGTCATGCTGCACCTGGCACTCAAGGCGTTCGCCCCCGCCGCGATCCCCTTCTCGCTGCTGCACGTGGACACCGGCCACAACTTCCCCGAGGTCCTGGAGTACCGCGACCGTACGGTCGAGCACCACGGGCTGCGTCTCCACGTGGCCTCCGTGCAGGACTACATCGACCGGGGCGCGCTGCGCGAACGGCCCGACGGGACCCGCAACCCCCTGCAGACGGTGCCGCTCACCGAGAAGATCCAGAGCGAGAGGTTCGACGCGGTCTTCGGCGGCGGCCGCCGGGACGAGGAGAAGGCGCGCGCCAAGGAACGGGTCTTCTCCCTGCGCGACGAGTTCTCCCAGTGGGACCCCCGCCGCCAGCGCCCCGAGCTGTGGAACCTCTACAACGGACGCCACGCCCCCGGCGAACACGTCCGCGTCTTCCCCCTCAGCAACTGGACCGAACTCGACGTCTGGCAGTACATCGCCCGCGAGGAGATCGAGCTGCCGGACATCTACTTCGCGCACGAGCGCGAGGTGTTCCAGCGGGGCGGGATGTGGCTGACGGCGGGCGGGTGGGGCGGCCCGCGGGACGACGAGAGCGTCGAGAAGCGCCAGGTGCGTTACCGGACCGTCGGTGACATGTCCTGCACGGGCGCCGTCGACTCCGACGCCGACAGCATCGAGAAGGTGATCGCCGAGATCGCCGCCTCCCGGCTCACCGAACGCGGCGCCACCCGCGCCGACGACAAGCTCTCCGAAGCCGCGATGGAAGACCGCAAGCGCGAGGGGTACTTCTAGAGATGAGCACGACCACCACGGAACTCGGCCTGACCGAGGCCACCCTCCTGCGTTTCGCGACCGCCGGCTCGGTCGACGACGGCAAGTCCACCCTCGTCGGACGCCTGCTGCACGACTCCAAGTCGGTCCTCACCGACCAGCTGGAGGCCGTGGAACGCGCCTCGGCATCCCGCGGACAGGACACCCCCGACCTGGCCCTGCTCACTGACGGACTGCGCGCCGAGCGCGAACAGGGCATCACCATCGACGTGGCCTACCGCTACTTCGCCACACCCCGGCGCCGGTTCATCCTCGCCGACACCCCGGGCCACGTGCAGTACACCCGCAACATGGTGACCGGCGCCTCCACCGCCGAACTGACCGTGGTCCTGGTCGACGCCCGCAACGGGGTCGTCGAGCAGACCCGCCGGCACGCCGCGATCGCCGCCCTGCTCCGGGTCCCGCACGTCGTCCTCGCCGTCAACAAGATGGACCTGGTCGGCTACCGGGAGGCGGTCTTCGCCGGGATCGCCGAGGAGTTCACGGCCTACGCGACCGAGCTGGGCGTCCCGGAGGTCACCGCGATCCCGATCTCGGCGCTCGTCGGCGACAACGTCGTGGAACCGTCGGCGAACATGGACTGGTACGGCGGCCCGACTGTCCTGGAGCACCTGGAGACCGTCCCGGTCAGCCACGACCTGGCGCACTGCCACGCGCGGCTGCCCGTGCAGTACGTGATCCGCCCGCAGACCGCCGAGCACCCGGACTACCGGGGCTACGCCGGACAGATCGCCGCCGGTACCTTCCACGTCGGCGAGCCGGTCACGGTCCTGCCGTCCGGTCGTACGACCACGGTCTCCGGCATCGACCTGCTCGGCAGGCCGGTCGACTCGGCCTGGACCACCCAGTCGGTGACCCTCCTGCTCGCCGACGACATCGACGTCTCGCGCGGCGACCTGATCGTGCCGACGAAGGACGCGCCGGAGACCACCCAGGAGGTCGAGGCGACCGTCTGCCACGTGGCCGACCAGCCGTTGACCGTCGGCCACCGGGTGCTGCTCAAGCACGGCACCCGTACGGTCAAGGCGATCGTCAAGGACATCCCGTCCCGGCTCACCCTCGACGACCTGTCCCTGCACCCGCACCCGGGGCAGCTCGTCGCCAACGACATCGGCCGGGTGAAGATCCGTACCGCCGAGCCGCTGCCGGTCGACTCCTACGCCGACTCGCGCCGCACCGGCTCCTTCATCCTGATCGACCCCGCCGACGGCACCACGCTCACCGCGGGCATGGTCGGTGAGTCGTTCGCCTCCCCCGAGCCCGTCAAGGACGAGGCCGAGGACGACGGGTGGGACTTCTGACGTGAACTCCACCGACTACTACTCCACGTTCGCCAAGGAAGGCGGCCGCGTCGGCAGCGGCAGTCTCGGCAGCGGGCAGGGCGGAGTGGCGCGATGTGTGCGTTGACGTACGCGCACTGCCTGCGCGCCCTCACCCCCCACTGCCGTGAACGAAGACCTGCCGACCTCCCGGCCACGACCTGAGAGACCGTGACCGCCGGGCCTCCGAGAGGAACACCTCCCGTGCCTGCTACAAAAGCTTTCCGCCGCAGTCTCGCGGTGATAGCCGCGCTTCCCCTGCTCGCCCTCGCCGCCTGCGGTTACGGGTCGGACTCCGACAAGACCGACACGGCCAAGGTCGCCGCCGGCGCCAAGAAGATCGACGGCCTCGACACCGTCAGGATCGGCTACTTCGGCAACCTGACCCACGCGACCGCGCTGGTGGGCAACCAGAAGGGCTTCTTCCAGAAGGAGCTCGGCGCCACCCAGGCCAAGTACGCGATCTTCAACGCCGGCCCCTCGGAGATCGAGGCGCTCAACTCCGGTTCCATCGACATCGGCTGGATCGGCCCCTCGCCGGCGATCAACGGCTACACCAAGTCCAACGGCACCGACCTGAAGATCATCGGCGGTTCGGCGTCGGGCGGCGTGAAACTGGTCGTCAACCCGAAGAAGATCACGTCCCTGAAGGACGTCAAGGGCAAGAAGATCGCGACGCCCCAGCTGGGCAACACGCAGGACGTGGCGTTCCTCAACTGGGTCGCCGAGCAGGGCTGGAAGGTCGACGCGCAGAGCGGCAAGGGCGACGTCACGGTCGTCCGCACGGACAACAAGATCACCCCGGACGCCTTCAAGGCCGGATCCGTCGACGGCGCCTGGGTGCCCGAGCCGACCGCGTCCAAGCTGGTCGCCGAGGGCGGCAAGGTGCTCCTCGACGAGTCCACGCTGTGGCCCGACAAGAAGTTCGTGATCACGAACATCATCGTGTCGCAGAAGTTCCTCAAGGCGCACCCGAAGGTCGTCGAAGCCGTGCTGAAGGGCTCGGTCGAGGCCAACAAGTGGATCAACGCCAACCCGGACCAGGCGAAGGCCGCCGCCAACAAGCAGCTGGAGGCCGACTCCGGCAAGGCGCTCCCCGCCGAGGTCCTGGACCCGGCCTGGAAGTCGATCCAGTTCACCGACGACCCGCTGGCCTCCACCCTCAACACCGAGGCCGAGCACGCCGTCAAGGCCGGTCTGCTCTCCGACCCGCTGCTGAAGAACATCTACGACCTGACGATCCTCAACAAGATCCTCAAGGCCGACGGCGCGAGCACGGTCGACGCCGCCGGTCTCGGCAGCAGCTGACCCCGGTCCCGACGCGTTCCCAGGAGGTGACGACCATGGCCACGACCACGACGCTCGCCAAGGCCGGCGAGTCGGTGGAGTACGCGGCTCGCCTTGAGCACGTCTCGAAGTCCTTCGCGACTCCCGGCGGACAGCAGCTCGTCCTGGACGACATCACGCTCGATGTCGCGCCGGGTGAGTTCGTCACCCTCCTGGGGGCCTCGGGCTGCGGCAAGTCCACGCTGCTGAACCTGGCGGCGGGTCTTGACCGGCCCACCGCGGGCTCCATCGCGACGGACGGGCGGCCCGCCCTGATGTTCCAGGAGCACGCCCTCTTCCCGTGGCTGACCGCGGGCAAGAACATCGAACTCGCCCTGAAACTCCAGGGGGTTCCCAAGAACGACCGCCGTGCCAGGGCCGAGCAGCTGCTCGAACTGGTCCGGCTGAAGGGCGCGTACGGCAAGCGCGTCCACGAGCTGTCGGGCGGGATGCGCCAGCGTGCGGCGCTGGCCCGGGCGCTCGCCCAGGAGAGCAACCTGCTGCTGATGGACGAGCCGTTCTCGGCCCTGGACGCCATCACCCGGGACGTGCTGCACGACGAGCTGACCCGGATCTGGCAGGAGACCGGGGTCTCCGTCCTGTTCGTCACGCACAACGTGCGCGAAGCGGTGCGGCTCGCCCAGCGGGTGGTCCTGCTGTCGTCCCGCCCGGGCCGGATAGCGAGCGAGTGGACGGTCGGCATCCCGCAGCCGCGCCGGATCGAGGACGCGCCCGTGGCCGAACTGTCCCTCGAGATCACCGATGTACTGCGTGGGGAGATCCGCCGTCATGGCCAGCACTGAGACGACCGCGGCCAAGGACGCCGGAAGTGTCGAGGCGGGCCTCGACGCGCTGGAGACGTCGACCGTCGGCCGCCCGACCTTCCGGCAGGTCTTCACCGCCAAGATCCTGCCACCGATCATCGCGCTCGCCGTGGTCCTCGTGGTCTGGACGCTCCTCGTCCCGGTCGTCGACGACCCGTCCAAGCTGCCCTCGCCCACCGCGGTGGGAGACGCGTTCAAGGACGCCTGGCTCAAGGGCGACCTGCTCGGCTACATCTGGACCAGTGTCAGCCGTGGCCTCCTCGGGTTCCTCTTCGCGCTGGTCATCGGCACCCCGCTGGGTCTGCTGGTGGCCCGGGTGAGGTTCGTGCGCGCCGCCATCGGCCCGATCCTGTCCGGCCTGCAGTCACTGCCGTCGGTGGCGTGGGTGCCGCCGGCCGTGATCTGGCTGGGCCTGAACAACTCGATGATGTACGCGGTGATCCTGCTCGGCGCGGTCCCCTCCATCGCCAACGGACTGGTCTCCGGTGTCGACCAGGTGCCCCCGCTGTTCCTGCGCGCCGGACGCACCATGGGCGCGACGGGCGTGAAGGGCATCTGGCACGTGGTGCTGCCGGCGGCGCTGCCCGGCTATGTGGCGGGCCTGAAGCAGGGCTGGGCGTTCTCCTGGCGCTCTTTGATGGCGGCGGAGATCATCGCGAGCTTCCCGGACCTCGGCGTGGGCCTGGGCCAGCTCCTGGAGAACGCGCGCACCGCCAGCGACATGGCCATGGTGTTCGAGGCCATCATCCTGATCCTGTTCGTAGGCATCGCGATCGACCTGCTGATCTTCAGCCCGCTGGAGCGCTACGTGCTGCGCAGCCGCGGTCTGCTGGTGAAGGGCTGAGGTCGCCCGTGCGCAGGCCGGTTCTGGTCGTCATCGCCCACGGCAGCCGCGATCCCCGGCACGCGGCGACCGTGCACGCCCTGGTACGGCGGGTACGGTCGCTGCGGCCCGGGTTGCGCGTGGAGACCGGCTTCCTGGACTTCAACGTCCCCTCGGTGCAGGGGGTGATGGAGTCCCTGGCGGCGGAGGGCGTCCGTGACGTGGTGGCCCTGCCGCTGCTGCTGACGCGCGCCTTCCACGCGAAGGCCGACATACCCGCCGTGCTGCGGGGCGCGCCCGCCCGGCTGCGGATCCGGCAGGCGGACGTGCTCGGGCCGTCCCCGCTGCTCCTGGCGGCCCTCGAACGGCGGCTGCACGAGGCGGGGCTGACTCCCGCCGACAAACCCTCGACCGGGGTCGTGCTGGCCTCGGCGGGGTCCAGTGACCCGGAGGCGATCGCGGTGATCGCAGAAATCGCGCGGGAGTGGCGGCACACCGGTTGGTGCGCCGTGCGGCCCGCGTTCGCCTCCGCATCCCTCCCGCGTACCGAGGACGCGGTACGGGAGCTGCGGGAACTCGGCTGTGCCCGGGTCGCGGTGGCCCCCTACGTCCTCGCCCCCGGCTTCCTGCCCGACCGGATCGCGCGAGGCGCGGCGCGGGCGGACGTGCTGGCCGAGGTGCTCGGCCCGGCCCCGGAGGTGGCCCGGCTGCTGCTGGAGCGGTACGACGCGGCCCGTACCCCCGCCCTGACGGCCGTAGGAGCCTGAGCGGGGTCTGCTCGGGGTTCGCGGTCCGGCGCTCCCCTGTGACGTCGGACCGCGAACGGCCGGGCAGCGGCGCTCCATCGAGCGGTGCCGCCGAGCCCGGCTCTTACTTCTGCGCCGTGGCCGGCGAACGTGTCACACCGGGTCCCTTACCGGTACGGTTGCCAACAACCCGCCCCGTGCGTCAGTCGACCGGGTGAGCGCGGCGGCACGGCACAGGTGTATACGAACTCGGCATCCGGCTCGTGGCGCTGGACCCTGCCCCTGGGGCAGGGGCGAAGGTGCGGTCATGGACAGTTGCCTGAACCAGACGCCGTACAGCGATCCGGGCCCGCTCGACACCGCCGGCCTGCCCCGTGACCCGCGCGAGCTCACCCGCCTCGTCCGCGGGCTCGTCGTCCACCGGCTGGAGGGCGAACGGCTCGGACACGAGATCCCGCGGGACCGGCTGCACCACGACGGTGAGGCCCGCTACGTCCGCGAGATCCTGCGCATCCTGCGCGAGCGCAAGGACGCTCCGCTCACCGAGCCACGCTCCTACGACGAGCAGTTCGTCGGAACCTGCCGGGACTACTCCCTGCTGCTGTGCTCGCTGCTGCGGGCCACCGGGACGCCGGCGCGCGTCCGGGGCGGCTACGCCACCTACTTCGCCGAGGGTTTCCACGACGACCACTGGGTGACCGAGTACCAGCGGCCGGACGGCGGCTGGCGGCTCGCGGACGCGCAGGTGTCCGCGGACGTCTACGACGTGCCCTTCGACCCGCTGGACGTGCCCAGGGACCGGTTCGTGGTGGCGGGCCGGGCCTGGCGGGCCTGCCGGGCGGGCGAGGCCGATCCGGGCACGTTCGGGGTGTGGGCCGATCCCGGACTGCGCGGTCTGTGGCTCGTGCGCCACAACCTGGTCCTGGACCTCGCCGCCCGGCACGGCACCGAACCGCTGCCCTGGGACGGCTGGGGCCTCGCCGGTGGGCCGGACACCCCGGTCACGGCGGACGACCTGGCGCTTCTCGACACCGTGGCGTCCACCGACGACCCCGACGGGCTGCGCCGCCTGGCCGCGGACCCACGGCTGGCCGTACCGCGCGAGATCGTGTCGGCGGCGCCCTTCCTCGGCCGGCGGACGGTCACGCTGCCGGGTCGGTGAGCTCCACCAGCTTGACGACCGTGTTCCAGTTGCGGGTGGTGGCGATCAGCCCCTTGTTGACCCGCGGCCGGGACAGCGCCTCCGCCAGCTTGGAACGGCCGAGGCCGTCCGGCGCGTACAGGTACAGCGCACGGTCGCCCAGGCGGAACTCCTCGGGGAGGTGGGCGGCGGGATCCATGTCCGCGAACCGCTCCGGCGCGAGCGGCGCGGAGAAGTAGGTGACGTGCAGTTGCCTGGCCTCCAGTTCGGCGGCCGGGAACGGGCAGGACTCGGCGACCGCCCTCAGATAGGCGTGGTCGCGGACGAGCACGTCGACGGCGAAACCGAACCGCTCCTCGACCGCCCCGGCCAGCTCGGCAGCCAGCGATTCGGCGTCCCCCCGGGCGGCGGCGAAGACGGCCTGTCCGCTCTGGAGGTAGGTCTGCACCGACTCGTACCCGAGGCCGGTCATGAGCGCCCGCAGCTCGGCCATCGGGAGCTTCTTCCTGCCGCCCACGTTGATCCCGCGCAGCAGTGCCGCATACATCGTCATTCGAACACCTTAGAACGGCCGTCGTGCCCCGTGGGGGTGGGCACGACGGCCGTGCCGGGCATGCCGGACTGCCCGAAACTCTGGCCGATCGGACCGCTCCGGATCAACTCCTACACGCACCTGTGACTTGTTCAACAAGGTTCTGTAATCACAAAGCGGATCCCCGTCGTCGGAAGGGACAGCCCTGATCATCACCCCCGAGATGGGTCGATAGATGTAAGGGCCCGACATCCTCCCGGGCGACGAGAGCCGGCCGCCGGACTTCACCGGCCAGCACGAGGAGTCGGTCTTGTCCGCCCCATACCTTCGAATCGAACAGAGGAAGTCGTGAAGAATCCGTGGCGGCCGGGGCCGCCACCGCACACGAGGGGGCGATCCGGTCATGGATCCCGTCATGGGAAACGGAGAGACGCGGGTGCGGGGCCTGGCCGCCCGGGCCGGCGGCTGGAGCGCCCGGCACCGCTGGGCCGCCGTCGGCATATGGGTGCTGTTCGTCGTCCTGGCCATGGGACTCGGCTCGGCGGCCGGGCGGGTCGACGTCGACGAGAGCGACCAGCTCAAGGGCGAGACCCACACCGCGGCGCGGATCATCGACGACGCGGGGATCAGGCAACCGGCGAGCGAGACGGTCCTGATCCAGTCCGAGGACCCGTCGGTCAAGGCCACGGACGCCGGGTTCAGGGCCGCCGTCGCGGACGTCGTCAAGGCGGTCGGCGGCACCGGCAGGGCCACCGGCATCACCTCGCCGTACACCTCCGGAACCATCTCGAAGGACGGCCGCAGCGCGCTGGTCCAGTTCGACATGCGGGGCGACGCGGAGACCGCCGCCGACCGGGTCGAGCCGGTCCTGGACGCGGTGGCCGGGGTGCAGAAGGCGCACGGCACGCTGCGGATCGCGGAGATCGGCGGCGCCAGCATGAACAAGCAGTACGCCGACGCCTTCGGCAAGGACTTCCAGCGGGCCGAGTACTCCGCCGTGCCGGTGGCCTTCGGCATCCTGCTGATCGCCTTCGGCGCACTGGTGGCGGCGCTGCTGCCGGTCGGTCTGGCGGTGACCGCGATCATGGCGACGATGGGCCTGATGGGCCTGGTCAGCCATCTGCAGCCGATGAGCGACACCGCCAACTCCGTGATGCTGCTGGTCGGCATGGCCGTCGGCGTCGACTACTGCCTGTTCTACCTGCGCCGGGAGCGCGAGGAGCGGGAGGCCGGCCGGGGCGCGGACGCGGCACTGCGGATCGCCGCCGCCACCAGCGGCCGGGCGATCATCGTCTCCGGCGTCACGGTCTGCGTGGCGATGGCGGGCATGCTGTTCACCGGCCTCGCCGAGTTCGAGGCGATGGGCCTGGCCTCCCTGATGGTCGTCGCGGTCGCCATGGTCGGCTCGGTGACCGTCCTGCCCGCGCTGCTCTCCCTGCTGGGCGGTCGGGTCGAGAAGGGCCGGATCCCGTTCCTGCGTCGCGCCAGGCGCGCCCACGGCCCCTCCGAGAGCCGGTTCTGGACCGCCGTGCTGCGCGGGGTGCTCGCCAGGCCGCTGGTCTCCGTGCTCGTCGCGGCCGGGGCGCTGCTCGCGGTCGCCGCGCCCGCCCTCGGCATGAAGACCTCCCAGCTCACCCTGGACCAGGAGTTCGGCGGCTCACTGCCGATCGTGCAGACCTACGACCGGGTCAACGAGGCCTTCCCCGGCGGTTCCGAACCGGCCGAGGTGGTCGTCACGGCGAAGGACATCAACGCCCCCGAGGTCCGGCGGGCACTGGCCGACTTCCGCGAGCAGGCGATCAGCTCGGGTGCCTCGCGCGGCCCGGTCGACATCAGGGTGCACGACGCCCAGAACGTCGCACTGATCTCCGTACCGCTGGTCGGCGGCTCCGACCTGGACAGGGCCGGCGACAGCCTGGTGAAGCTGCGCGAGGAGGTACGGCCCGCCACGCTCGGCAGGGTCGACGGGGTGCAGGCACCGGTGACCGGGAACGTCGCGGGCAACGAGGACTTCAACGACCAGCTGATGGGCTCGGTCGTGCCGGTCTTCGCCTTCGTGGTCGTCTTCGCCTTCCTCCTCATGCTGCTGTCGTTCCGCTCGCTGACGGTCGCGATCACCTCGATCCTGCTCAACCTGCTCTCGGTCGGCGCCGCCTACGGCATCCTCGTCGCCGTCTTCCAGCACGGCTGGGGCGCCTCCCTGGTGGGCGCGGAGGGCGTCGGCGCGATCGTCAGCTGGCTGCCGCTGTTCCTCTTCGTGATCCTGTTCGGCCTGTCGATGGACTACCACGTGTTCGTGGTCTCCCGGATCCGCGAGGCGCGGCTGCGCGGCCGGTCCACCAAGGACGCGATCCAGCACGGTGTGGTCACCACGGCCGGGGTCGTCACCAGCGCCGCCGTCATCATGGTGGCCGTGTTCGCGATCTTCGGCACACTGTCCATGCAGTCCATGAAGCAGATGGGCGTGGGCCTGGCCGCCGCGGTCCTCATCGACGCGACGCTCATCCGGGGTGTGCTGCTCCCGGCGGTGATGGCCCTGCTCGGCGAGCGCAACTGGTACCTGCCGCGCTGGCTGCGCTGGCTGCCGGACCTCACCCACGACGAGTCCCCGGAGCCGGTGGCGCCCGCGGTGAACCGGGGGGAGCCGGACCGGCTGCCGGTCTGAGCTCCGGGCAACGCCCCCCGGCACAGGGCCCGTCGGTCTCCGGGTGAGCCGGCGGGCCCTGTTCGGCGCCCGCGGGTGTTCAGCGCTGGTAGCGGGCGAGGACGAGGTTGCCGTCGTGCTCCAGGCGGTGGCGGAGTTCACCGAGGCCGATGGCGCCGCTGTAGTACGACTGGAGGGCGGGGGTGGCCACCTTGTCCTTCCACTCCGGGTAGCCGCGGACCGTCTGGGCGGGTGCGGGGCTGAGGTGGCCGGCCAGGGCGGTGCCGGTGGCCCAGCCGTCCGTGGCGGTGTGCAGGGCCGGGTCGTCCAGGGCCTGGGTGCCGGTGGGCAGCATCCAGTCGCCGAGGGCGAGCCGGACCATGTTCTCCGGCCGGAGCAGGAAGTCGATGAACTGGACCGCCTCCTTCCGGTGGGGGCTGGCCGCGGCGACGGACAGCGTCTGCGGGCTGACGCCCTGGGCGAGTCCGTCGGCGCCGGCCGGGGCGGGCAGCACCTGCCAGCGGAAGCCCTTCGGCGCCTGCTGGACGATCTGCTGACGGTAGGAGAAGCCCAGCGGGACCATCGCGTACTTGCCGCCGAAGAAGCCCGGCAGGGTGTCCGAGCCGCCGCTGCCCAGGGTGGACCCGGGCGCGCTGTGGTCTACGTCGACCTGGTCGTGGACGGTGCGCGGCACGACCTGGTCGGCGGCCCCGAACCGCACGGTCACCCTGCCGTCCGCCCCACGGTGGAAGAGCTGTCCGCCCTCCGACAGGGACAGGTTGAGCGTGGCCGAGACGGGCTCCCTGAGCGGCCAGGCGACGCCGTACCTGCCGTCGCCGCTGAGTTCCCTGGTGACCTGCCGGAACTCGGCCCAGCTCCAGGGGTGCCCGGGGGTCGGTATGCGCACTCCCGCCTTCGCGAGCCAGGTGCTGTTGGCGATCAGCACTCTCGGCTCCTGGAGGAAGGGCACCCCGTAGATGCCGTCACCGAAGGTCGCCGTCCGCCAACTCCGCTGCGGGATGTCGGACCTGAGCCGCTCGGGCAGCAGGCCGGTCAGGTCGGCGAGGTAGCCGCCGTAGGCGAAGTCGGCGAGGTCGTCGGAGGCGTCGTGGACGATGTCCGGGGCTTCACCGCCCTCGAAGGAGGTGAGCAGCTGGTCGTGAACGCTGTCCCAGCTCCCCTGCACGTACGCGACCTTGACGCTCGGATGGGTGTCGTTCCACTCCTTCACCAGTTCCTTGTTGGCGGCGACCGAGTCCTGTTGCCAGGCCAGGGACTGGAAACGGAGGGTGATCGGACCGCCGTCGGCCCTCCCGCCCGCCGAGCAGCCGGCGAGCACGAGCAGCAGGACGAGGAGTGCCGTGCCGGTTCTGGGCCGCATCAGCTCTTCACCGCCCCGGTGAGCATCCCACCCGTGATCCGCCGCTGGACGAGCGCGAAGACGACCAGCGAGGGCAGCGTGGCCAGGAAGGCGGCCGCGGCGAGGGGTCCGAGGTCGGCCACGCCCTCCGCGCCGATGAAGTGCGTGAGGACGACCGGCAGGGTCTGCTTCTCCGGTGTCTTCAGCAGCACCAGGGCGAAGAAGAACTCGTTCCACGCGGTGACGAAGGCGAACAGCCCGGTCGCCACGATCCCGGGCGCCAGCAGCGGTGCCGTCACCGACACCAGGGTCCGCAGCCGACCGGCCCCGTCCACGGCCGCGGCCTCCTCCAGTTCGACGGGGACCGCCCGGACGTAGCCGCCGAGCATCCACAGCGCGAACGGCAGCGACCACACCACGTACACCATCACCAGCCCGAAGAGGGAGTCGATCAGCCGCAGGTTCTTCAGCACCAGGAACAGCGGGATGATCACCAGCACGAACGGGAAGGCCTGGCTGACCACCACCCACCCGGTGGCCGCCCTCGACAGCGCCCCGCGCCGCCGGGCCATGACGTACGCCATCGGCGTCGCGAGCAGTACGGCGATCACCGCGGCGGCGAGCGCGGCGAGCAGCGAGTTGAGGCCGGCGCGCAGCAGGGGCTGTTCGTCGAAGGCCTGCCGGAAGTTGGCCAGGGTCGGGTGCCGGGGGATCCAGGTGGGGTGCAGACTGCCCAGCTCGGTCGGGGACTTGAAGGCCGTGGAGAGCAGCCACAGCAGCGGGAAGGCCAGGAAGACGAGGTAGCCGAGGAGGGCCGCGTACTGGGCGACACGAGCGCCGGTGCGGGTCCTCACGCCTCCTCGCCTCCCCGCAGCCGGCCCACCAGGAAGACGGCCAGCACCATGGCGATCACCGCGACCATCACACAGCCCATTGCCGCCGCGTAGCCGAACTGCCCGTAGCGGAAGGCCTCTTCGTAGGCGAACAGCATGGGCAGCCTTGTCTTGCCGCCGGGACCTCCGCTGGTCAGGACGTAGACCAGGGCGAAGGAGTTGAAGTTCCAGATGAGGTTCAGCGCGGTGACCGCCAGGGCGACGGGTCTGAGGGCGGGCCAGGTGACCGTCCGGAAACGGCGCCAGGCGCCCGCGCCGTCCACGGCCGCCGCCTCGTGCAGTTCGCGCGGGGTGTTCTGCACTCCGGCGAGCAGGGCGACCGTGGTCTGCGGCAGGCCGGCCCAGACGCCGACCACGATCACGGCGGGCAGCGCGGTGCCGAGGCCGCTGAGCCAGTCCCGGCCGTCGCCGAGACCGAGGTCGCGCAGGGTCTCGTTGAGGATCCCCGCGTCCGGGTTGTAGACCAGCCGCCACATGACGCCGACCACGACCTCGGGCATCGCCCAGGGCACGACGGCCAGGGCGCGGGCCAGCCAGCGCAGCCGTAACTCCTGGTCGAGGAGGAGGGCGAGACCGAGGGCGAGCAGGAACTGGGGGACGGTCACCCCGAAGGCCCACACCAGGCCGATCCGGAACGACTCCCAGAAGAGCGTGTCGTGCAGGAGGTCCTGGAAGTTGAGGCCGCCGATCCACCGGGTGGCGGCCGTGCGGCCGGACTGCGCGTCGGTGAAGGCCAGCAGGATCCCGTAGAGCAGCGGGCCGACACTCAGGACGAGGATCGGGATCAATGCGGGCAGGACCAGGAACCAGGCGCCGTGGCCGGTCAGGCGTGCGGCGGCCGGTCGCCGCACGGTGGCCACGTTCGTCGCCAATGCCACGTCATCCCCCTTTGCGCGGCCCGGTCGGGCCCCGTCATGGTCGTGAAGGCAGGTGCTCCCGTCAAGGCACCGCGCACATGGCGCGACCTCCGTGGATGCGAGACTGGCCGGCGGACGGCGCGCAGACGGTGCCGTGTGCACCCGCACAGCGGTGGGCGCGTGGGCGCCGGGAAAACGGACTCGGAGGCGGACGATGGACGAGGCAACGGCGCGGGACGTACTGGCCGCGGCGGGCGTACTGCCCGGCGCGGGGGCCGGCGCCGCGCTCCTCGCCCTGGGCGAGAACGCGGTGTTCGGCGCCGGGGACCTGGTGGTGAAGGTCGGCCGGGACGCCGAACTCCTCGACCGGGCCCGGCGCGAGCTGGAGATCGCCGGGTGGCTGGCGGAGGCGGGCGTCCCGGCCGTGCGGGCCGCCGAGCCGAAGGCGCGGCTCGTGGAGGGCCACCCGGTGACCGTGTGGCACCGGCTGGCAAACCCGGTGCGGCCGGCCGAGCCGGGTGATCTGGCCGGACTGCTGCGGATCGTGCACGCGCTGCCGGCCCCTTCCTTCGTGTTGCCGCCCCGCGAGCTGCTGGGCGGTGTGGAGCGCTGGCTGCGGCTCGCGGGCGATGCGATCGACCCCGCCGACGCGGCGTATCTGCGCGCGCGCCGGGACGGATTCGCGGCGGCCGCGGCCGCGCTGACGCCGCGACTGGCTCCGGGGCCGATCCACGGGGACGCACTGCCCCGCAATGTGCACGTCGGACCGGACGGGCCGGTCCTGGTCGACCTGGAGACCTTCTCGTCCGACCTGCGCGAGCACGACCTGGTGGTCATGGCGCTGTCCCGGGACCGGTACGGGCTGCCGGCCGATGCCTACGATTCCTTCGTCGCCGCCTACGGGTGGGACGTGCGGGAGTGGGAGGGGTGCGGCGTGCTGCGCGGGGCCCGGGAGACGGCGAGCTGCGCGTGGGTCGCCCAGCACGCGCCGAGCAACCCGAAGGCGCACGCCGAGTTCGAACGCCGGGTGGCGTCGCTCCGGGACGGCGACGAGTCGGTGCGCTGGTATCCCTTCTGAGCCGCGGACGCTGAGCAGCGCCCTCCCCGAAGGCCCGCGGGGCCGTGTCGGATGTGCGGCTACCTCCGCGTGGGCGCGACCGGCCCCCACCGGCCCGCGCCGGACGAATCAGGTGACCGGCCCGGCACTCAGACCGCTTCGGCCAGCTCCCGCAGCGGCCACGCCCCGTCCACCACGGCGTCGGCCTCTCCCTTGCGCCGCAGGAACTGCTCGAAGTCCGCCGCCCATTGCGCGTACCACTCCACCTGACGCCGGTGGAGTTCGGCCGGGCCCAGGGCCGCGATCTTCGGATGACGGTCGGCTATCGCCCCGGCCAGCCGGGCCGCGGCCACCGCGTCGGCCGACGCGTTGTGGGCGGCGGCGAGGGTGACACCGTACTCGGCGCAGACCGCTTCGAGGTTGCGCTTGCCCCGGCGGTAGCGGTCGACCCAGCGGTCGATGGTGTACGGGTCGATGACCGGCGCCGGGTCGAGGCCGCCGAGGCGGTCGGAGAGCGACGGCAGGCCGTGCCGGCGCAGTTCCGCCGAGAGCAGGGTGAGGTCGAAGGTCGCGTTGTACGCGACCACCGGGACGCCCGTCTTCCAGTATCCGGTGAGGACGTCCGCGAGGGCGTCGGCGACCTGGTCGGCCGGGCGGCCCTCGGCGGTGGCCCGCTCGTTGCTGATGCCGTGCACGGCCACCGCGTCGGCCGGGATCTCCACGCCCGGGTCCGCCAGCCACTCGCGGCGGCCCAGCTCCTGCCCGGCCCTGACCTCGATCACGGCGCCCGTGACGATGCGCGCCTCGCGCGGATCCGTACCCGTCGTCTCCAGATCGAAGCCGATCAGGAGTTCCTGGTGCCAGCCCATGGGCGGTCCCCCTTCTTGGTGGTGCTTTCCCCCAGTGGTGTCCACCCTCGCATGCGCCACTGACAATCAGGGGACCGCGTTCCGCTTACCGTGGCGCCCGCCTCAGGAGACAGGGCGCGAATCCGCCCAGGCCATTTCGAACTCCTCACGGTATGTCGGGAAGAGTCCCGCTTCCAGGGCGTCGTCCGACTTGACCACCTTGTCGCCGTTGCGCAGCACGAGGACCGGCGACTCCATGCCCCGCGCACCGCGCAGATAGGACTGGACGATCGCGACGCCGTCGGCGCCGTCGCCGTCCACCAGGTAGGCGGAGAAGCGGGGGGTGTCGTCGTAGACCTGGATCTCGAAGGCTCCCGGGTCGCGCAGCCTGGAGCGGACCCGGCGCATGTGGAGGATGTTCATCTCGACCGAACGGGAGAGTTCGCCGCGCTTCATCCCGAGCTCGCGCTCGCGGCGCTTGATGGCGCTGGAGGCGGGGTTGAGGAAGAGCAGCCGGACCCGGCAGCCGGTCTCGGCGAGCCGCACCAGGCGGCGGCCGGAGAAGTTCTGCACCAGCAGGTTGAGGCCGATGCCGACGGCGTCCAGCCGGCGGGCACCGCCGAAGAGGTCCTCGGCCGGAAACTGGCGCATGAGGCGGACCCGGTCGGGGTGGACGGCGACGACGTCCGCGTAGCGGTCGCCCACCAGGTCCTCCACCGCGTCCACCGGCAGCCGGCGCGCGGAGGGCACGTCACCGCCGGTGCCGAGCATCTCCAGGAGCCGGGCGGAGGCCCGTTCGGCCTGGCCCAGGACGGCCTCGGAGAGCGCCCGGTTGCGGGAGACGACGTTGCGGGTCACCTCCAGCTCGTCGAGGGCGAGTTCGACGTCGCGGCGTTCGTCGAAGTACGGCTCGAAGCACGGCCAGTGCTGCACCATCAGCTCGCGCAGCTGCGGGAGCGTCAGGAAGCTGATCACGTTGTCGTCGGCCGGATCCAGCAGGTAGCCCTTGCGGCGGCTGACCTCGCGGACCGCGACCGCCCGCTGGACCCATTCCTGACCGGCGGGCCCGGCCGCGGCGACCACCCACTCGTCGCCGTGGACGGGTTCGTAGATGGGCCGCAGCACGGCGGCCACGACCGTACGCAGCCGCTGTTCGACGAGGTTCAGCCAGATGTAGGCACGGCCGGCCCGCTGGGCGCGCGTACGCACCTCCAGCCAGGCGTCGGCGTCCCACTCCAGCTCCGGACCGATGGAGCCCGAGGCGTCCATCGGCCGGGCCAGGGACACCGCGCCGGGCGGGACGTCTGTGGAGTTCCCCTCGTGACCCTCGTCACCAGGGGGCAGCTCCAGGCCTCCCGAGCCCACCCGTGCACCGCCTTCCGCTCCCCCGAAACTACCCCGTGCCAACGATCAAGGAAGGGTACTCCGGGAGCGGTAGGCGGTGCAGCAGGATGGACAGGTCGTTTCTCAACTACCGTTTCCGGGCCGTCCGTTCTGATCAGCCAGAGCGGCCGGAGTGAGCGGATTCATAGCGGTGACGTCCCGCGGGGCGATGGAGAAGCCCTGCCAGTGGACCGGCATCGGCTGCTGGTCCTCGTCGCGCGCGATGTGGTGGAAACCGACGTTCACCCAGACCACGGGGTTGGTGAGGGTCTGCCCGTTCACCCACTGGTCGACCGTCCTCGGGTGACCGTTGGCGCAGCCCGGGTTGTTGCTGGCGAACAGCTCGCACTTGTCGTACTGGGTGAAGTAGACGTCGTGCTTGGTGAAACCGTGACCCGGGTACTTGTTGGTGGCGCCCTGGACGATCTCGTACGAACGGGCGTGCCCGTCCTTGTTCTTGCCCGCCGTGCTGACCACGCGCCACCAGCGCATGTTCTTGGAGTCGCCGGCGAGTTCCTTGGTGACATTGGTGCGGGTGGTCTTGTTGGTGGGCGCCTCCTGACCGTGCACGGGCGCGCTGACCACCGAGTCGTACTGCTCGACGCGGCTCTTGGAGGAGCCGTCGAGGTCGAAGTCCAGCTTCCAGAAGACGTTGTGGCTGTGGCTGGTGGCATAGGCGTGGGCGCCCTTGCCGATCGGCCAGCCACGGCCGTCACCGGCGTCGTAGTCGCCCGGCGAAAGGCTGCCGGTGGCACCGACGTTCATGTTGATCGTGCCGTCGTCCTGGAACCGCCACTCGGTCATGTACTCGTACCAGCCGACCTTGTTGACGGTGTAGACCAGCAGGTCCTTGCCCTGCTGCTGGTACACCCGGTTGCCGGTGTCGGCCTGCATCCGGTACGCGTGTCCGCGCGAACGGGTCGTGGTGCACAGGCCGTTGACGTTCGGGTGGGCCGGGTCCCAGGCGTCGGGGACCTTGACGGTCCTGATGGTGCCGCCGGGGCACTCGGCCGAGGCGAGCGGGACCAGGCCCTGGGCGAACCCGAAGCCGGTCAGGTCGTCGTACTCGACGCTGCCGTCGTCGTAGGGGACGTCGATCTGACCGAGGCGGGCGCTGGAGAGGACCTTGATCGGGGCGGACTCGCCCTTGGGCTGGTAGGAGATGTGCTCCAGGACCAGCCCGGCCTTGCTGTCGTAGCGCCAGCACATCCGCCAGGTGGTACCGGTGGAGAGCTTCTGCTCGATCCGGTAGGCGGCGGAGCAGTCGGCGGCGGCCGCGGCGGCCCGCTTCGGCTGGGCGGCCGCGGGGCCGGCCGCGGTGGTCGCGCCGGCGGCCAGCGCCGCTGCGGACAGGCCCACGGCGGCCGTCCGGCGGGCGCGACGGATTCTGTTCGGTTGCATGACGAAGTGACTCCTCGTGCGGGAGATGCAGTCGAGAAAGGAGTGAGGACGGGCGGGCCCGGCCGGTTCAGCGGGCGAGCTTCACGACCTTGCGCGCGCTCAGGTCGACGATCAGGGAACGGGCGTCGATCCAGGGTCCGTTCTTGACCTTCGGGAAGAGCCGCACGCAGCGGTGTTCGCCGCACTTGTCGAGCGCGGCCGGCTGGGCGCCCTCAGTTGCGCGGTAGACCGCGCTGTTGAGCAGCAGCTGCTGCTCCGGGGAGGTGAGGTCCGCGCCCGTGGCGTCCTTGAAGTCCGCCCTCAGTCCGGCGCCGAGCGGGTCGGCGACGAGCAGCTGGAGCGCCTCGACGTTCTCGTCGTGGCTGAGCGGCGGCTGGACACCCTGCCGGGTGGTGGTCCGCTCGACCTTCCCGGTGTCGAGGTTGACGGTCCGGGTGACGAGGCTGTCGTCCCGGTAGTCGTAGAACGTCACGTCGGCGCGCCGTGGCGCGTTCGTGGCGTCCAGTTCGCTCGCGTCCGGCTCGGCCAGGTCGATGCTGATCCGCTGCGGGCCGCGCCGGCCCTCGACGTTCTCCCCGGCGTTGAACATCTGCTTGGTCAGGGCGAGTTGTTCGACACGCTTGGTCTCGTCGTCGGTCAGCGGGTCACTGCCCGTGCCCTTCTTCCCCTCGGCCGGCGCCCGTTCCACCACGCCCGGCTCGACGGCGGCCGTGCCCTGCCCCGCCTGCTGGGCGACGACCGAACCGGTCCCGTCGCTCCCTCCCGAGTCGTCAGCCCCGGCCGTACCCGGCAGGGTTATCCCGACCATCACGGCGGTCCCCGCAACCGCCAAGCCCGCACCGGCCACCACTTTGCCCAGATGGCGGTGCACTATCTTGCGCACATCTTCCCCCTACTCCCCCTTGGTCACAGGGAGTACGTGTCTGCCCCACTGGTTCGGCACACTTCGCCCCGGGGGCGCTGTGTGCACTGGTCGCGGGGTAAGAGGGACGTAAGTCACCTGGGGTTCCATTACTTTCGGGCAGACTCATGACCAAGGCGCCCCCGCGCGCCATGCACACCTGGAAGAGTCGACTTCATGCAGGTCTGGCCTGGAGAGGCATATCCGCTCGGCGCCACGTACGACGGCGCCGGGACCAACTTCGCGGTGTTCACGGAGACCGCGGACCGAGTGGAGCTGTGTCTGCTGCACGACGACGGCTCCGAGACGGCGGTGGAACTGCGCGAGAGCGACGCCTTCGTGCGCCACGCGTACCTGCCGGGGGTGATGCCCGGGCAGCGTTACGGCTTCCGGGTGCACGGTCCGTACGACCCGGGACGCGGGCTGCGCTGCAACTCGGCGAAGCTGCTGCTCGACCCCTACGCGAAGGCGGTCAGCGGGTCGGTGCGCTGGGGCGAGGAGGTGTACGGCTACCACTTCGGCGACCCCGACAAGCGCAACGACCTGGACTCGGCCCCGCACACCATGACCTCGGTGGTGATCAACCCGTACTTCGACTGGGGCGACGACCGGCGGCCGCGCACCGAGTACCACCACACGGTGATCTACGAGGCCCATGTCAAGGGCCTGACCATGCGCCATCCGGGCCTGCCCGAGGAGCTGCGCGGCACCTATGCGGGTCTCGCGCACCCGGCCGTCATCGAGCACCTGACGGAGCTGGGCGTCACGGCGCTGGAGCTGATGCCGGTCCACCAGTTCGTCAACGACCACCGGCTGGTCGACATGGGCCTGAACAACTACTGGGGCTACAACACGATCGGTTTCTTCGCCCCGCACAACACGTACGCCTCCTGGGGCGACCGCGGCCAGCAGGTCCTGGAGTTCAAGTCGGCGGTCCGGGCGCTGCACGAGGCCGGTATCGAGGTGATCCTGGACGTCGTCTACAACCACACCGCCGAGGGCAACCACCTGGGCCCGACGCTGTCATTCCGGGGCCTGGACAATCCGTCGTACTACCGGCTGACCGACGACCCCCGCTACTACATGGACACCACCGGCACCGGGAACTCCCTGCTGATGCGGTCCCCGCACGTGCTCCAGATGATCATGGACTCGCTGCGGTACTGGGTCACCGAGATGCACGTCGACGGCTTCCGTTTCGACCTGGCGGCCACGCTGGCCCGGCAGTTCCACGAGGTGGACCGGCTGTCGTCCTTCTTCGACCTGGTGCAGCAGGACCCGGTGGTCTCCCAGGTGAAGCTGATCGCCGAGCCCTGGGACGTGGGCGAGGGCGGCTACCAGGTGGGCAACTTCCCGCCGCTGTGGACCGAGTGGAACGGCAAGTACCGCGACACCGTGCGGGACCTGTGGCGCGGCGAGCCGCGCGCGCTCGCGGAGTTCGCGTCCCGGCTGACCGGCTCCTCCGACCTCTACCAGGACGACGGCCGCCGCCCGCTGGCCTCCATCAACTTCGTGACCTGCCACGACGGGTTCACCCTGCACGACCTGGTGTCGTACAACGAGAAGCACAACGCGGCCAACGGCGAGGACAACCGGGACGGCGAGAGCCACAACCGCTCGTGGAACTGCGGGGCGGAGGGACACACCGACGACCCCGGGGTCCTCGAACTGCGCGAACGGCAGATGCGCAACTTCATCGCCACGCTGATGCTGTCCCAGGGCGTGCCGATGATCGGGCACGGCGACGAGTTCGCGCGCACGCAGCAGGGCAACAACAACGCGTACTGCCAGGACAACGAGGTGTCCTGGGTGGACTGGCCGGGTCCCGAGGACGAGAGCGGTCTGCTGGCCTTCACGCGCGCGATGGCGCGGCTGCGCAAGGAGCACCCGGTGTTCCGGCGCCGCCGCTTCTTCCACGGCCGCCCGGTGGAGGGCACCCACGACGAGCTCTCCGACATCGCGTGGTTCACCCCGGAGGGCCACGAGATGGCCCAGCAGGACTGGGGGTCGGCACAGGCGTCGGCCCTGACGGTGTTCCTCAACGGCAACGCGATCTCGGAACCGGGCACCCGCGGGGAGCGGATCGCCGACGACTCCTTCCTGCTGATGTTCAACGCGTCACCGGAGCCGCTGGAGTTCCTGGTGCCGATCAACCACGGCCGGCAGTGGGAGGTGGTGGTCGACACGGCACGCGCGGAGCCGGTGCCACCCGGGCCGAAGGTGGACGGCGGCACCCGCCTGAGGTTGGTGGGCCGGAGCCTGACCGTTCTGCAGAGGCCGGCGTAGAGCGCCCCTTCAGGGACGCGGAGAACTGCGCGACCCGCCCCACCGGACCCGCGCTGTGACACAAACGTCCACAGCGCGGGTACGTAGCTCTCCATGACAGCCGAGCCGATCCCCGCCGCCACGCCCACCTCCACCTACCGCCTCCAGCTCCAGCCCGGCTTCCCCTTCTCGGCCGCCGAGGCCGCCGTGCCCTATCTCTCCTCGCTCGGCATCTCCCACCTGCACCTGTCCCCCGTCCTGGAGGCCGTCCCGGGCTCGACGCACGGCTACGACGTCGTCGACCACGCGCGCGTGCGGGAGGAGCTCGGCGGCGAGGAGGGGCTGCGTGCGCTCGCGCGGACCGCGCGGGCGCACGGTCTCGGTCTCGTCCTCGACATCGTGCCGAACCACATGGCCATGTCCCCCCGGCACAACCACGCCCTGTGGGAGGTGCTGCGGGAGGGCCCCAAGTCTCCGTACGCGCGCTGGTTCGACATCGACTGGGAGGCGCAGGGCGGGCGACTGCTGGTGCCGGTGCTCGGCGGCCCGGTCGGCGAGGTGCTGGAACAGCTCACCGTCGACGGCGACGTGCTGCGCTATCACGAGCACGTCCTCCCGCTCCGGGAGGGCACCTCGGACCTGCCGCTGCCGGAACTCCTGGACGCCCAGTGGTACCGCCCGGTGTGGTGGCGGCTGGCCCGGACCGAACTGAACTACCGGAGGTTCTTCAGCATCTCGGAGCTGATCGGGGTGCGGGTGGAGGACCCGGAGGTCTTCGAGGCCACCCATGCCAAGATCCTCCAGCTGCTGCGCGAGGGGGTGGTGGACGGGCTGCGCGTCGACCACCCCGACGGGCTGGCCGACCCCGACGGTTACCTCGCCCGGCTGCACGAGGCGGCCGGCGGACGCTGGACGGTCGTGGAGAAGATCCTGGCCGACGGCGAGCGGCTGCCGGGCGGCTGGCCGGTCGCGGGGACCACCGGGTACGACGCGCTGCGCCAGGTGGACGGTCTGTTCACGGATCCCGCCGGTGCCGGTGATCTGCTCGCCGGCTACCGGCGGTTCGCGGCGCCCCAGACGGACCGGGGCGGCGACTGGGCGGCGACCGTGCGGCGGGCCGCGTACAAGGTCCTCACCCACGAGCTGGCGGCCGAGACGGACCGGCTGACCCGGGTCGCCGCGCGCGCGTGCACGACGTCGCCGGACCCCGCGCTGCGCGACCGGGCGCCCTGGGCGCTGCGTATCGCGCTCGAGGAACTGCTGGTGCGGATGCGGGTGTACCGTCCCTACGCCTCCGGTGACGCGGCCGAGGTGGTCACCGGGCAGGCGGCCGAGGAGGCCCGGTCGGCCTTCATGGTGCCCGAGGAGGGCGGGGCGGTGGACGTGGTGCGCGGGCTGCTGCTGTCGGGGGACGACGGGCCCGTGCCCGCGGAGTTCCGCACGCGGTTCGCGCAGACCTCCTCGGCCCTGCGGGCCAAGTCCGTGGAGGACACGGCGTTCTACCGCTACGTGCCGCTGCTGGCCGCGACCGAGGTGGGCGGATCTCCCGGCAGCCCGGGCGTCCGCCCCGGCGACTTCCACGCGTACTGCGCGCGCGTGCAGCGGGACTGGCCGCTCACCGGGACGGTGGTGACGACGCACGACACCAAGCGCAGCGCCGACGTGCGGGCGGCGCTGGCCGTGCTGACGGAGTGCCCGGAGCGGTGGGCGGACGTGCTGACCGAGGTGACCGGGGACGGTGCGGGCGTACCGGACGCGCAGCTGGCCTGGGCGGCCTGGCAGACGGTGTTCGGGCTCGGTCCGGCCGCCCCCGAGCGGGTACAGGGGGCGCTGCTGAAGCATGTGCGGGAGGCGGGCCTGTTCACGAGCTGGACGGAGCAGGAGCCGCCGTACGAGGAGGCGGTGGCCTCGTTCGTCGCGGCGGGGCCGTGCGGGCCGCCAGGAGAGCGCGTGGCGGCCTTCCGGGCTTCGGTGGCCCCGCACGTCCGGGCGAACGTCCTCGGCACGGCCCTGGTCCATCTGACGATGCCGGGTGTGCCGGACGTCTACCAGGGCACGGAGGGCGAGTTCCGGGCGCTGGTGGACCCGGACAACCGGCGGCCGGCCTCCTTCCCGCCCGAGCACCCGGGTGAGAAGGACGCGGTGACGGCGGCGGCGCTCCGCCTGCGGGTCCGCCGCCCGGGCGCCTTCGGCGTCACGGCGACGTACGCTCCGCTGCCGGCCGAGGGTGCGGCCGCCGCGCACTGTCTGGCGTTCACGCGCTCCGGGGAGGTCGTCACCGCGGTGACCCGGCTGTCGCTGCGGCTGGCCGGGGCGGGCGGCTGGGGCGACACCGTCCTGCCGCTGCCGCCGGGGCGCTGGGCGGACGTGCTGGCACCGGAGCGCGAGTTCACGGGGCACGCGCGCGTGGCCGAGCTCTTCGGGGCGCTGCCGGTGGCACTCCTCGAGCGAGTCGACGGCGAAGGCGACGGCGACGGCGACGGCGACGGGCGCTGAGGGTCCCGCCGGCCTCACATTCACTCGAACGGGTGAATATGAGGCCGGGTCGCGGGGTTGCCGAAACCCGGCGGCCACCCGGCCGCGTCGGTAAAGGTGCGCGGAGCCGTTCCGCGCCCCGTAACGGCTTCGCACCCCCGCCGGCGCCAGCCCTCCCGTCGGCCGACGGCGCATGCACCTGGGCGCCCCCTGGAGCCTCCCCCGGGAGGTTCTTGACAGTTCACCTATGCCGTGCGGGACTGGGGAATGCGAAGCCGGGCGGACAAGTCGGGGGTGAGTCTCCTGCCGGAGCTGCGTTACCCCAGTGTTCCCGAACTCGTCGTGACCGCCCGGGCGCTGGCCGCTCACCGGCCCGGCCTGTGCACGTTGCGGCAGATCGGCGTCTCCCGCGCGGGCAGACCGCTGCACCTGCTGTCCGTCGGGCACGCCCGGCGGGCGGTGCTGGTGGTCGCGGGCGCCCACGCCAACGAGCCGGCCGGCGGCGGCACCCTCCAGGTGCTCGCCGAACGGGTGCTGAAGCAGCGGGACCTGCGGGCGGAGACCTCCTGGCACTTCCTGCTGTGCGCGGACCCGGACGGGGCGAGCCTGCACGTCACCCCGGCACCGCGCAGCCTGCTCGACTACCACCACGGCTTCTACCGCCCGGCGGGGCCCGAACAGCCCGAGTGGTCGCCCTCGGTGCTGCCCCCGGACCGGCTGCCGCCCGAGACACTGGCCCTGCTCGGCGTGATCGACGAGGTGCGGCCCTACCTCCAGGTGACCCTGCACGGCACCGATCTGGGGGGCAGCTGGGTGCAGTTGACGAAGGACGTGCCGGGGCTCGCCGAACCGTTCGCCAAGTCCGCGGCGGAGCTGCACATCCCGGTGGAGACGGGCGCCTCGGACGCCGCCGGCTGGCCGGCCTCCGGTCCCGGGGTGCGAGTGATGCCGGATCCGGGGTCGGGGGTCGCCTACCCGAGCCTGCCGGACGACGCACGGCACAGCACCTGGTACCACGCGCACCGCTACGGCGGGCTGACGGCCGTGGTCGAGGTGCCGATGTGGGCGAGCGACCTGGTCGACGACCCGACGCCGCATCCGGCGCCGGCCGCGGCGATGCGGCGGCTGGCGGGCCGGCTGCTGCGGGACTCGCGGGAGGTGGAGCGGATGCTGGCCGAGGCGCTGCCCCGGCTGGACGGCCTCCTGGACGGTCCGCTGCTGCGGGCGGCCCGCTGGGCGCTGGAGCTGATCCCCGGGCTCGCCGAGGACTGGATCCACCGGCCGCCGATCGACACCACGAGGGCGTACGTGGGCAGCGTGGACGCCTTCGGACGGCGGCTGCCGTTGCGGGCCGCGTCGATGCTGCTGCGGGTGCTGCGGGAGGCGGACGACCGTACGGCGCCCCGGCTGGAGGAACTGGTGTCCGGCTGGTGCGACGCGTACGGGGAGCGCTTCCAAGCCCGCTGGGTGCCGTTGGAGCGCCAGGTGGAGCACCAGTCCAGGACGGTGCTCGCGGCCGCGCAGCACGCCCGTGAGCGGGCGGCGTGAGGCTCCGGGGCCGGGCCGGTGCCCCGGGAGCCGCACGCCGCCGGCGGGTTCAGCGGTCGAGGGCGAAGACCGGTCCGGTGCGGGCCGCCAGCCCGCAGGAGTTCGGGAACGTCTCGCGGTACTCGATCGGCCGGCCGTTCCACTGCCCGCGTGCCTGCGCGGTCACGGGGGCGTAGATCATCGGGCACACGGCGTCCTTGAGCGGGGTGAGGCGGTCGATGTCCCCGCCCACCGCGTCGAGTTCGGCGCAGGCCTCGGCGGCGCGGGCATGCCCCTGGGGCGGGTCGCACAGCAGGAACGTGCCGCGGGTGTCGCCGGACCCGCTGTCGCCGCTGGTGACGGTCAGGTACAGGTAGCCGCCGTCGCGGGCGGCGCCGGGCGCGGCCTGGGCCGGGCCGGCGGCGAGGAGGGCGGCGGCCGCCAGCAGGGCACCGCCGGCCGCGGTCGCTCTGATCAGATGAGTCATTCCCTGTGCATCGGCACGGCGGGCTCGGCGCCCCAGCCCGGCTCACCCGAACGGGCATGCACGCGCGCGTGGCGGTGCGCCAGCTCGAAGGCGCTCAGGACCACCCGCGTCTGGTACTCGGCCTGTCGGGCGACCGGGATCCAGCGAGCGCCGAAGGCCTGCTGGTAGTCCGCGCACCAGGTGTCGATCAGCCGGTCCAGGTCGGGCAGGGCGCCGGTGGGGTCGTGCCCGGTGAAGCGCAGCAGGCGGTGCAGCAGCCCGGCGGTACGCAGGACCAGCCGGCGTCCGGCGATCCGCAGGGCGGCCAGATGGGCGGTGCCCAGCGGGGGCAGCGGGCGGGCGCTGCCGGCGTCGGCACCGGGGTCCCACGCGTCGGCGAGGCCCGGCCAGACCAGCAGGTAGTCGTCCACCGGCGCGAGCAGCCGGGCCGCTTCCGGCGCGGCGGACAGCTGGGGCCGGATCCGGGCCAGGACGCCCTCCAGGAGGTGGGCGTCGTGCCGCAGGGTCCGGCTGACGGCGCGCAGCGCGTTGTCCCGGTCGGCGAGCGGTGCGCCGTCCTGGACGGCGGCCACACCCCACATGGGCGCCTCGACGATGGCGGTGACGGTGCCGTGCCGGTGCGGACGGAACCAGGTGGACTCGACGGCCGCCTCGGTGATGGCCGCGGGCAGACCGCCCCGCCGGGGCGGCGGTACCCGGTAGACGGCCGGGCCCAGGGAGGGCCAGTACAGGGTGTCGTAGGCGCCGAGTTCGCGGGGGATGCCGAGCCGGCTCGCGGTGTGGGCGAGCCGCGGGGCGAGGCCCGGCAGGTCGTCGGTCAGCTCGACGAAGCCGCCGCCCACGTCGACGCCGTGCAGCGAGCACTGGAGGATGGGCCGCAGTTCGTCCTGGAGCTCCAGCAGGGCCCGGGTCTCGGGCAGCGCGACGGCGTCGGCCCCGTCGGGCAGCCATTCGGGCTGCTCCAGGAAGCCGGGCCGGAAGAAGTTCCGGAAGTAGTGGCCGAGGGTGTACGGGCCCGCCAGCCAGCCCTCGTTGCGGCGCGCGCCGTCCGGGTCCAGACACAGCAGCAGGTTCCAGGTGGCGTCGGCGTCCTCGGTCAGCCGGGGGCCGGCCAGGACCCGGTCGGCGAGGCGGAGCACGGTGGCGCCGCCGACGGGTTCGTTGGCGTGCGGGCCGGCCACCACGAGGGTGTGCCTGCTGCCGTGACCGATCGAAAGCAGCCACAGCGGAGTGCCCGCACGGGAGGTCCCGATCCGGCGCAGCCGAGCGTCCCGGGGATGGTCGGCGACCAGTGCGGCGGCCCGCGCGGACAGCTCGTCCACAGACAAAAAGCGGTGGAGGGGCGGCAGGGCACACCTCCACGATGCTGCGCCGTCGAGTCACATGATGTACATGGAGTACGCACAGTCAGTCACGACTTGGGGGGTACGTCAACACCGCGGCGGACATACGTTTTTCAGCCACTCAAGACAAGGCGCGAACTCAGTGCGCGGAGAGCCGGAAGCACACCCGGCCGAAGCCGATCTGGTCGCCCTCGCGGACGACGGCGGCGCCGGTCACCCGGCGGCCGTTGACGGTCGTGCCGTTGGTGGAACCGAGATCCCTGAGGACCCACAGGCCGCCCTGGCGGCGGAGTTCGGCGTGCACCCTGGAGACCGTCTCGTGGTTGAGCCGCAGCCCGTTGGCCGGGTCGCGGCCGATGCGCAGCGGGTGTCCGGTGCCGGGGTTCGGCAGCAGCAGTTTGGGCAGCCGCTCGGACTGCCAGGCCCGGCGCAGCCGCGCCGTGAACCCGGAGACCGCCTCGACGGTGCCGAAGAGCACGCGCGCGAAGCGGTTCTCCTGTTGCAGGTCGGCGGTGAGCACGGCGAGTTCGTCCGCACGCCGGGCGGTCAGCGCCAGCTCCATACGGCGCACGAACGTGTCGTGCGACAGCCGTCCCACGGCGACGCCGTCGCGCAGCACACTCAGCGCCTTCTCGCGCTCCGCGTCGGACAGCCGCGCGGGAAAGGTGTTGAACTCGAAGGACGACGTCACGCTGCCGATTCTGGGTCAGTGAA
The DNA here is from genome assembly GCF_055567595.1 of Streptomyces sp. NPDC026515. Lineage (NCBI taxonomy): Bacteria > Bacillati > Actinomycetota > Actinomycetes > Kitasatosporales > Streptomycetaceae > Streptomyces > Streptomyces sp. NPDC026515. Next base: position 445,441 of record NZ_JBVHQD010000001.1, on the reverse strand, counting down.
CCCCGAGTGTCCAGAAAACGGGGAAACGGCCGTCACGCGCGCGTACGTAGGGCGACACCCGTCGGCAAAGCCGGGATTCAAAGCGGATTGATCTCTTTTCACGGCACGATGGACGGACTACCTCACGATGAGCCAGACGAAGGGGAACCGTCCGTGCAGTTCGAGGTGTGGGCACCGCAGGCAGACCGTGTGACGCTCCATTGCGACGGCGCCGTACGCGCGTTGGAGCGTGATCCGCGGCGGCCGGGCTGGTGGGCCGGGGAGGCGGACGCCGAGGACGGCACCCGGTACGGCTTCGCGCCGGACGACGGCCCCGTACTGCCCGACCCGCGCTCGCGCCGCCAGCCGGACGGACCCGACGGACTCAGCGCGGTCGTCGACCACGCAGGGTACGAGTGGCGTACCGCATGGCCGGGACGCGCGCTGCCGGGCGCGGTGCTCTACGAGCTGCACGTGGGCACGTACACCCCCGAGGGCACCCTGGACGCGGCCGCCGACCGGCTGGAGCACCTGCGGGAACTGGGCGTCACCCACGTGGAGTTGATGCCGCTGTGTCCGTTCCCGGGCCGGCACGGCTGGGGGTACGAGGGGGTCTCGCTGTGGGCGGTGCACGAGCCCTACGGCGGACCCGGGGCGCTGAAGCGATTTGTCGACCGGGCGCACGGTCTCGGGCTCGGGGTCGTCCTGGACGTGGTCCACAACCACCTGGGCCCGTCGGGCAATCACCTGCCGGCGTTCGGGCCGTACTTCACGGAGACCCACCACACGCCCTGGGGCGCGGCGGTCAACCTGGACGCGCCCGGTTCCGACGAGGTGCGTGCCTACCTGGTGGGCAGCGCGCTGGCCTGGCTGCGCGACTACCGGATCGACGGGCTGCGCCTGGACGCGGTGCACGCGCTGTGCGACACGCGCGCGTGCCACTTCCTGGAGGAACTGTCGTCGGCCGTGGCCGGTCTGGCGGCCGAGTCGGGCCGGCCGCTGTTCCTGGTCGGCGAGTCCGACCTGAACGACCCCCGGGTCATCACCGCCCGCGCGGAGCACGGGCTCGGCCTGGACGCGCAGTGGAACGACGACTTCCACCACGCCCTGCACACCGCGCTGACCGGGGAGTCCCAGGGCTACTACGCCGACTTCGCGCGCGCCCCGCTGGCCGCCGTCGCCAAGACGCTCACCGGCGGCTACTTCCACGACGGCACCTACTCCAGCTTCCGGGGCCGTCACCACGGCCGCCCGCTGGACCGGGCCCGGGTGGCGGGGCACCGGCTGCTCGGCTACACCCAGACCCACGACCAGGTCGGCAACCGCGCCCAGGGCGACCGGCTCTCGGCCACCCTCTCCCCCGGCCTGCTGGCGTGCGCGGCCACGCTGACGCTGACGGCACCCTTCACGCCGATGCTGTTCATGGGCGAGGAGTGGGCGGCGGGCACCCCCTGGCAGTTCTTCACCGACCACACGGACCCGGAGCTGGCGGAGGCCGTACGGCGCGGCAGGCGACGGGAGTTCGCGGCCCACGGATGGGCCGAGGAGGACGTCCCCGATCCGCAGGACCCGGCGACCCGGGACCGGTCCTGCCTGGACTGGGCGGAGCCGGAACGGGATCCGCACGCGCGCGTACTGGCCTGGTACCGCCGGCTGATCGCCCTGCGGCACGAGCGGCCGGACCTCACCGACCCCGACCTCGCCGACACCAAGGTGGCCTACGACGAGGAGGCGCGCTGGCTGGCGTTCCGGCGCGGTGACGTGCGGGTCGCCGTCAACCTGGGCAGGGAGCCGGCGGCGATCCCGCTGGGCACCGCGCGGGTGGAGGTCCTGGCCGCGTGGGACACCGTGACGGCGCCGGACGGGTACGGGCTGCTGCGGGTGCCGGGCGAATCGTGCGTGGTCCTGACCCAGGCGTGAGCGCCCCTGCCGAGGAGCGGTGGCGTGCGCGTCACGGCTCCTCGTCCGTGTCGTCCTCGCGCAGGTCCGACACGCGCTCCAGCATGATCGCCTCCCAGGCGCGCCGGAGTTGGGTGCGCAGCAGGGGCAGGGGGCTGTCGTCGCGGCCTTCGAGGCGGTCGGTGAGACGGATGACCGTGTCGCAGCGGGCGAGCCACAGGCCGCGCAGGCAGGGCCGGACGCCGTAGCCGGCGAGGGTGGCCGCGCGGACGGCGGCGCCGGAGCCGACCGCGAGGGCGAGCCCGGCGATGTCCTCGGCGGGGTCGCCCACCGCCGCGTCGGTCCAGTCGAGGACGCCGCGCACCCTGCCGTCGGCACTGACCACCAGGTGCTCGCCCTTGAGGTCGTGGTGGGCCAGCACGGCCGTACCGGGCTGGGCGGTGAGCTGGGCGGCGCCCGGCGAGGTGAAGTGGAGCAGGGGTGAGGGGTCGAACTCGTCGGCGACGGCGAGGCGTTCGGCGGCGGGCACGGCCATCCTGCGCAGCGCCTCCAGGGAACGCGGCGGGGTGCGCGGCACGCCGAGCGTCTCAGCCTGCCGTACCGGTACCTCACGCAGCCCGGTGAGCAGCCCGGCCAGGTCGGTCTCGCCCACCGCGGAGACGTCGTGCTCCTCGGCCGTACCTCCGGGGATCGCGGTGTCCAGCGTGTAGGTCAGCCCCGGCGCCCACTCGCCGTGCGCGACGCCGGCCGGGACGGCGACGGGCAGGTACGGGCGTACCAGGTCGCGCAGGCGCAGTTCGCGGCGCTGGCGCGCGGAGGCCTCGCGGTCGGGTGCCAGACGCAGCACGTAACGGGTGCCGACCCACCAGGTGGAGTGTTCACCGGCCGCCGTCACGGGCCGGACGTCAAGGCCCGGGGTGCCGGCCGCGCCCTCCTTGAGCAGTGAACGGACCAGTCGGCGGACGGTGTCCGCGGTGGGTGTCGGTGCCTGGGTCATGGATCGCGCCGTTGCCGTTCGGGGTGGGGTGGGGCGAGACGGTGTGCCGGAGCCGGGCCGGTCAGCCCACGGTGACCATCTCGCGGGTGGTGTTGTTGAAACGACGCCCGCCCTCCTCGGTCACCGTGACGATGTCCTCGATCCGGACCCCGAAGCGGCCGGGCAGGTAGATGCCGGGTTCCACGGAGAAGCACATCCCCGGCACGAGCGGCTGTTCCTCGCCCTCGATCATGTACGGCGGCTCGTGCGTGGTGACGCCGATGCCGTGGCCGGTGCGGTGGATGAAGAACTCGCCGTACCCGGCCTCGTCGATGACCGCGCGGGCGGCCCGGTCGACCTCCTGGCAGGCGGCACCGGGGCGTACGGCACGGCAGCCGGCCTCCTGGGCGGCGCGCACGATGTCGTGCACCTCGCGTTCCTCGGCGGTCGGCGCGCCCACGTGCACCGTTCGGGTGGTGTCGGAGCCGTAGCCGTCCTTGAGACCGCCGAAGTCGAGGACGACCATGTCGCCGTCCTGGATGACCCGGTCGCCCACCTCGTGGTGCGGGTTGGCGCCGTTGGGGCCGGAGCCGACGATGGTGAAGTCGACCTGCTCGTGGCCGAAGCGGCGCAGCAGGTCGGCGAGGTCGTGCCCGACGTCGGACTCGCGGCGGCCGGCGAAGGGAACCTTGCGGATCTCCTCGAACGTCGCGTCGGCAGCCGCTCCGGCGGCGGCGAGGAGTTCGAGTTCGGCCGCGTCCTTCACGGCGCGGAGCATGGGCAGCGCGTCGGTGAGGGAGGCGTAGGAGGTGTCGGGGAGTGTCTTCTGCAGGCCCAGCAGATGCATGGCCCAGGCGTTGTCACTGATGCCGAAGCGGCCGTCCCCGGCGAGCAGGCCGGCGGTCACGGCGTAGGGGTCCGTGCCGTCGGTCCAGTCCCGCAGGCTCAGCACGGCCGCGCCGTCGGCCTTCGCGGCGTCGGGGGCCTCCAGGGTGGGGACGATCAGCACGGGGTCCCTGCCGGGGGTCAGGACGAGGAGGGTGAGGCGTTCGGTGATCGCGGTGGGGGTGTACCCGGTGAGCCACACCATGTCGGGGCCCGGGGCGATCAGGAGGCCGGCGAGGCCGGCGTCCGCCGCGGTGTGCGCCGCGCGCGTCATGCGGGACCTGTAGTCGTCGGCGGTGAAGGGGACGGCGGGGGTGGTGCCGGTCATCGGGCCTCCGTGCACGGGGTGAGGTTGCCTCCGGGAGCATCCTGCCGGGTGCGGCGGGGCCGCGCGAGCCGATTCGCGCAGAGCCGCACCGGTATGCGGCCCCGCGGCCCTGGACGGATCAGGTCAGGACGCCGGGAACCACCGTCAGCTGCTGGTACCCCCCGCTCTCGTGCCGCACCGTGAGCCTGGCCTCCTTCCCCGGGTGCGCCTCGGCGACCGCGCGCGTCAGGTCCGCGGCGCTGTCGATCCTCCGGTCGCCGAGCTGGAGGAGCACGTCGCCGCGCACCAGGCCCGCCGTGTAGCCCGGCCCCGGCACGTGGACGCCCACCACCAGCGCACCCGCCTTCTCGGCGTCCACGGCCTCCACGCCGAGGGTCGCGGCGGCCGTCGGCGAGGGCGCCGGGCTGGCCGGGTGTGCGGGGACCGGTGCCGGCGGCGGGGCCTGCTGCCGCAGTTCCGCCAGTCTGCTCAGGCCGATCACCGTGGCACCGGCCGTGCCGAGTCCGACCCCGGTCAGCACCAGGACCGAGCCGACCAGCAGGCCGAACAGCAGGGACCTGACCCGTCGGCCGCGCCGCCGTGCGGCGTGCGGGCGCCGGGACGGTCCGGGGGCGGGTTCGGGTTCGGGGTCGGGGTCGTCCCGGCGTTCCTGACCCGGGATCGGCTTGGGACGCAGTGCGGTCTGTTCCATGGTTCGCCTCCACCCGCAGCTCTACCCGGCGCACACGGGCGCGACGAGACACGAACGAGTGAGACTGACGCCGCGGGCGGCCCGCGCCCGGGGCCGGTGGGTCCCGCCCCGGGCCGGGCGCGAGCCGGTGTGCCGCAGCCGGAGTCCGTTGTCAGGGGCCACTGTTACGTTCTGTGACATGACCGATCATTGTCTGCGGCTGCTCCGGCTCCACCGCCCCCTGGCCGAACTGGCGGCGTTCCCCTTCGACTTCGACCTGGACCGTGCCGTCGACGGCCATGCCGAGCCGGTCCGTCTCGCCTCCGGTGGCACCCTGGAGGCGGTGGCGGGATCCGACACCGGCGGCACGTACTTCGTCTGCGCGGACGGCTCGCTGCTCTACGCGGACTCGGAGGGCTCGGCCGGAATCATAGGGGCGTCCGTCGACGAGGCCCTGGAGACCGTGATCGGCCTGCCCGGCTGGCGCGACTGCCTGGGCCTGACTCCGGCGGACGGCGAGGAGAGGATCCTCGCGCACGTGGCCGAGACCGAGCAGGAGATCCGGGAGTACCACGGCATCGACGCCGAGCGCGCCGAACTCCGCGCCGCCCTGGGCCTGCCCGACCGCTCCCCCGTCGACCTGCTCGGCATGCTGCATGCGGCGCTGCTGCGCACGGAGCCCGACTTCCTCCTGCTGAACGCGGAGGAGGGCTGCGCCTACGACCTGCTCGACCCGCACCCCCGGCCGCCCCTGTGGGAGCGGGTACGGCACGAGGTCCCCGGCGATCCGGCCGCCGAGCCGCTGTGGACCTGGACCCGGCTGGCGGCCGAGCAGGGGATGACCGAGGCCGCCCGGGTGGCGCTGATCCGCCGGCTGGACGACCTGTACATGGACCAGAGCCGGCTGCTGCGGCCGGGCAGCAGAAGGGACCTCGACCTGTCACCGTTGCTCCGGCTGGCCGAGGAGTTCGAGCGGCTCGGCGACCTGCCGCAGGCCGAGCGCGCCCGGGGGCTGCACACCGCCCTCCGGTAGGCCGCCACGCGGTGCAGGGCCGGCGCGGACCCTCCGGGAACGGTCCGCGCCGGTGGCGCCGGGTGTGGTCAGCCGGCGGGGAGCGCCGGGGCGAGCGGGGGCCGGTCCGGCAGGAAGCCGTGGGCCCGGCGGGCGAGGTGGTCCGGCTTGTAGCGGTCCACCCGCTGATGCCAGTTCAGGATCCCGGCCATCCAGTTCTGCAGGTCGCGGACATAGCCGTCCATGGCCTCGCGCGCCTGCGGCGACAGCTCGAAGTCGTCGTACACGAGCGGGAGTTCATTGCCGACGACATGCTCGAACTGCTGCATCCGCTGGGTCATCAGGTCGTGCACGACGCGGAGCGCGGTCGGGTAGTCGACGCCGAAGAAGTTCTGGACGACCAGGATCGCGTTGTGGAACTCGCCCTCGTACTGGATCTCCTTCTGGTAGGAGAAGACGTCGTTGATGAGCATGCCGTAGTCGATGGCGGCGTTCTCCAGCGAGCGGACCGGGCCGCTGCGGTGGACCTCCGCGGGGATCGCGGGGCCCAGACCACGGCGGGCCAGGCTCAGTGTGAGGTCGGAACCGAAGGTGGCCCGGCGCATCTCCAGGTAGTCGACGGGGTCGGGGACGCGGTGCTGGAGGTGGTTGGACAGCTCCCAGAGCCAGCTCTCGGTCATCCGGTCGACGGACTGCCTGAGTGCGAGCCGGTCCTCGGGGCTCGCGTCGGCGGTCGTGCGGGCCCACAGGTCGATCAGGCCGTGCTCCATGCCGCTGGCCGGCACGGGGACGGGCTCGTCGCCGAGGGGCATGCAGGCGGAGAGACGGGCCGTGGCGAGCCGGGCGCCGGCCAGGTCGCGCCGGGTGCCGAAGACCAGGGGGTAGTAGTCGTCGGCGTAGGTGCCCCAGGCCAGCCAGTGGGCGCTGAGGTCGAGTTCCTCCGGGGTGGCGTCCGGGTCGAGGCCGGCGGCGCAGAGCACCAGGTCGGAGGCGGCCAGCTTGTTCTCGTCCCAGACGCCCTCGGCGAGCATGCCGGTGCCGTGCATCCAGGCGGTGAGCCGGGGCCTGGCGGCGTCGAGGTGCGGGCTGAGCTCGACTTCGTAGGGCATGTGGAAGGCGGGCAGCAAGGAGGGACCGACCTGCTGGAAGGGCACATGGGAGTAGGCCCGCAGCCGCTCGGCCGCGGCGGACGCGAGCAGGGCGCCGACGGCGGCGGCGGAGGTGCCGGGGCCGGTGAGGTGCTGCCAGGAGGAGGACCGGCTGGCGCCCTGGTTCATGTAACGGCTGGAGCGCAGGTGCCACTCGTGGCCGCCGGACTGCCAGTCCTGCAGGCCCTTGGTGTAGGCGGCGATCGCGCCGGCCTGGCCGGGTGTGAGGCCCTTCTCCGCGGCGAGGGCGGGGACCTCGGTGAGGGCGGTGTGCTCGAACTGGTGGAGGCGGGAGGTGAGGATGTCGTTGACCGTGTCGGCGGCCTCCTGGGTGGTGCAGTCGAAGAAGGTCTCCAGGACCAGCACGCCGTTGCTGTTCTCGCCCTCGTCCTCCACCTCACGCTGGTAGGAGAACAGGTCGTTGCGCAGGTGGACGGCGTCGGCGAAGGTCTCCATCAGCACCCGCAGCGGCCGCGTCCCGGCGGCGGGCGCGGGCACCTCGGCCGTCGCGTACTCGACGAGCCCCGCCGACCAGGGGGCGCCGCCGACCTTGCGGCGCATCTCGATGTACTCGACGGGGTTGGCGATCCGCCCCTCGTTGATGTTGGCCAGCTCCCACATCGACTCGTTCAGGAGATGCTCGGTGGCGACCGAGAAACGGCGGCGCCAGTCGACCGACATCGACGGCACCGTGCGTGCCCACAGGTCGGCGAGGCCGGCCTCGACCGGGTTCCGCGGCTCCGGCACCGGCGTCGCCGGGTCGAGCGGCATGAACAGCGGGAGCCGGTCGAGATGGGCCTTGCCGGCGGCGCGGTCCTGGGTCCGCTTGTACATGTCGAGGAAGTGGTCGTCGAAGAAGAACACCCACACGTACCAGTCGGTGATCAACGACAGGGCGGGGCCGTCGCAGTCGGGGTGGGTGTAGCTGCACAGCAGGCCGTAGTCGTGTGCCTCCAGGTCGGCCTCGGTCCAGATCCCGGAACCCTCCAGCATGCCCATCCCCCGGGCCCACTCGGCGGAATGGGTGCGGGCCTCCTCCAGGTGCGGGTTGAGCCGCGCGGGAAACGGCATGTAGAAGTGCGGGAGTTCGAACGGCTGCGTCATGGCCGGGCCCTACCCGGGGGCTCCAACGGCCATCCGCCGGGGCACACATGATCACACCATCGCGTGAACCGGGACGGAATCCGGGAGACTTCGGGCGGTCTTTGTGGCGTCCGCCCCGCGCGTCGCCGTCGCCGCCGTCCCGACGACGGACCGGCCATCCGGCACAGGGCCCGGCACCTGTCCTCTTGCCGGGTCCCGCGGGGCGGGTCACCGTGGGTGTATGACCACCTCTGCCGGCGGCGAGGGTCCGTCCGTGCCCGACGTCTTCGATCCGCGCCGGTACGCCACCGCCGTGCCGTACGACGACTACCGCGTCCTGCGCGACCACCACCCGGTGTCCTGGCAGCGGGAGCCGGAGGTGCTGGGGTGGCCGGCCGGGCCGGGGTTCTGGGCGGTGGCCCGGCACGCGGACGTCGTGCGGGTGCTGAAGGACCCGCTGACGTACTCGTCGCGCCTGGGCGCGACCCAGATCCGGGATCCGGACCCGGCGGACCTGCCGTTCATCCGGCGCATGATGCTCAATCAGGATCCCCCGGACCACGGCAGGCTGCGGCGCCTGGTGAGCCGGGCCTTCACACCGGGCCGGATCGGCCGGTTCGAGGCGGTGGTACGGCAGCGGGCGCGCACCCTGTTCGCCGGGGCGCTGCAGACGGCCCGGGAAGGGGACGGCACGGTCGACCTGGTCGCCGCCGTCACCGACGAGTACGCGCTGCTCAACCTCGCCGACCTGCTGGGCGTACCGGACGCCGACCGGGGCCTGCTGCTGCACTGGACGCAACGGGTGATCGGCTACCAGGACCCGGACGAGGCAGGCCCCCGGGTGCGCGACGGCTCGGGCAGGCCGGTCGACCCACGGTCACCCGCGCTGCTGCGGGACATGTTCGAGTACGCCCGTCAGCTCGCCGCGTACAAGCGCCGAAACCCCGCCGACGACATCATGACGGCGCTGGCCCGGGACCCCGACCCGGCCGAGGGTGAGCTGGAGATGTTCTTCTTCCTGCTCACGATCGCGGGCAACGACACCGTGCGGTCGGCCGCCCCCGGCGGGCTGCTGGCGCTGGCCGGACACCGCGACGAGTACGCCCTGTTGCGGGCAGGGAAGGTGCGGGCCGACGCCGCCGTGGACGAGTTGCTGCGCTGGCACCCCCCGGTACTGACCTTCCGGCGGACCGCCGCCCGGGACACCGAGCTGGCCGGCCGGCGGATCCGGGCGGGGGACAAGGTGGTCGTCCTGCACGCGTCGGCCAACCGTGACGAGCGGGCCTTCGCCGCCCCCGACCGGCTCGACCTGGGCCGGACGCCGAACCCGCACGTCTCCTTCGGTGACGGGCCGCACGTCTGTCTCGGCGCCCACTTCGCGCGGCTCCAGCTGCGTACCCTCTACGCACAGGCGCCCGCCCTGGAGCCGGCCGGGCCCGCCGAACGGCTGGTCTCCAACTTCATCAACGGCCTCAAGTCGCTGCCGGTGTCCGTGGGTTGACCTGGATCAGGGCGTGAGTGCCGGCGGTGCGCCAGCGCTGCCCCTCGGCCCTGTCCAGGGCCGCCTCGGTGTCCGGCGCCAGGCCGGTGATCACATCGGACTTGAGGGTGCGCAACGCGGCCACCGGGCCCGGGAACCAGGTGGTGACATCGGCGAAGGGGATGGTCGGCGGCCAGAGCCGATCGCCCACCAGGCGGCGGTAGTTGAGGTCGCCCTTGAAGAGGGTGAGGTCGGCGGAGGCGAACTCGGCGCGCAGGTCCTGGGGCATCTCGGCGTAGGGCAGCGGGGCGCAGGAGAAGGGGTGGGCGCGCACGGTCAGCCGACCGTCCGACAGCGCCGACCAGAGGGTGCGGCCGTAGGCGGCGGCCGCACCGGGTGCGGCGGTGAGCCGGCGCAGGGCGTCGAGCACGTCGGCGGTCGTGGCGTCGGAGACGTAGTAGGGGTACGGCTTGATGTGCAGGACCGCGTCCGCGATACGCCCGGTGTCCAGGAGGTGGGCGATCAGCAGCAGATCGGGGACGAGTTCGCGGCCCGCGTTGTCGGCGACGAGGCACAGGGTGCCGCCGCGCAGGAGTCGCCACAGTCCGGCGCTGTCGTCCGCGACCAGGGCGGAGACGGCCTCGCCCGACTCGGCGGAGAGGCGGAACCCCAGGTCGGCGCGGTTGCCCCAGAGGGAGCCGTGCAGCAGGGCGCGGTCCGGGTCGTCGCCGAGGGCGTCGAGTGCGGCCAGTTCCTCGTCGGTCTCCTTGGCGTCGAGTTCGGCGAGCTTGAAGGGGCGGAAAGGGTCGATGCCCTGCCAGGGGCCGGGGCCGAAGTAGCCGACGGCGTCCAGGAGCCGGCGGTAGAAGTAGCTCTCCGACCACAGCCACGGCACGTCGAACCAGGACAGTCCGAGGTAATCGTCCAGGCCCCAGCCGTGCCACCGGTCGTCGCCGGGCAGCGGTTCGATCACGCCCTCGGTGCAGTTGTGCAGCAGCGTGTCCAGGTCGCGGTGGTGTGCGGGGCCGTAGGGGAAGGCGTCCCGCACCTGGCGGATGATCGCGGGGTGCCGTTCGGCCAGCACACGGTGCGGGAAGGGGCCGGTGGTGCCGAGGATCACGGGTGCGGCGGCGGAGTCGGGCATGACCGCCACGCTATCGCGCGGGGTGCCCGGCTCCGCCGAACCGACGGCGCCTGTCACGCCGTTCTGATCTCGCGCTCCAGCTGGGTGGCGAGGGTCATGTAGCGGGCCCGCCGGTGCACCGGGACCAGGCCTCGGATCATCAGGTACCACATCTCCGCGACGCGACGCGGCAGTCGTCCCACCGGTTCCAGGTTGCGGCCGGCCACCCGGGTGCCGACGAAGCAGCAGACCAGGGAGTGCGCCACCGCGCCGATGTCCATGTCCGGGTGGACGTCGGACTCCTTGACCGCGCCCTGGAGTTTGCGCGTGGCGAACTCCAGGCCCTCGGTGAACGGGTGCCTCAGCGGCGGCCGCACGCTGACGTCCGCGGTGGCGAGCCGCAGTCCGGCGCGCGGGATCGGGCCGTCGACGGAGAGCCGGGCGATCGCGAACGTGATGCGCATCAGGGCCTCCAGCGAGGAGTACCCACGGCTGTCCAGCTCCCTCACCAACTGGCTGGAGGTACGGGACTGGAGCTCCATGATGGCGTGCGCCAGATCCTCCTTGGCGGCGAAGTGGAAGTAGAGCGCCCCCTTGGTGACCTTCGCGTGTTCGACGATCTCACTCAGACTGGTGGATTCATAGCCACGCCGGTCGAAGAGGTCGGCGGCGGCCGTGATGATCGTGGCGCGGGTCTGCTCCGCGCGTAACTGCCTCGCCATCGACTCAACACTCCTCACGGCTCCAAACCGACGGGGCATGCGGTTTGTTTCTTACCCCGTGCACACGATAGCTCACCGTGCGCCAACGGGAGGCGACTGTGCGGACCTGGTGACGGACACACGCAAGTGGCGGGCGCGACCCGGCGATCGGGGGTCACACTGCGCGAACGCACGAGACCGGGGCGCGCCACTCCCTTGTGAGCACGCCGGTCCACGGAGGCGATGCGGCGGCCGGACGCGCATCGGCGATCACAACAATACGAGCCGGACGGTCGGTTCTCAATGACGCCTGCGCGGTCCGCAAAACGGACGCCCCGGTCGGCGCCCGCGCGCCACCCCGTCCTGCCCTCGACCGCGCTGAACGGCGCGCGCCCGAATTCCGTATCTCCTCGGCAGACTTCGTACCCGTGCCTGCCGAGGAGAACGTCCCGATGACCCGGACGACCGCCCGTGTGACGGGAGCCGCCGTCGCGGCCCCGCTGCTGCTCCTGTCGTGTGCGGCGGGGTCCGCCCAGGCGCACGGCGCGCCCACCGACCCCGTCAGCCGGGTCTACGCCTGCTCCCCCGGCGGCGGCAGCGCGGGGACGGCTGCCTGCAAGGCGGCGATCGCGGCGAGCGGGCAGAACTTCGTGGCGTGGGACAACCTGCGGGTGGCGGGGGTCGACGGCCGCGACCGGCAGGTGATTCCGGACGGCAGACTGTGCAGCGGCAACCTGCCGGCGTACCGGGGGCTGGACCTGGCGCGCACGGACTGGCCCGCGACCCGACTGGCCCCGGGCGCCCGGATGACGATGACGTACGCCTCGACGATCGCGCACGCCGGCACGTTCAGGCTGTACCTGACGAAACAGGGGTACGACCCGGAGAAGCCGCTGAAGTGGTCCGATCTGCCCGCGCAGCCCTTCGCCGAGTTCAAGGACCCGGCGCTGTCGAACGGTGCGTACCACTTCACCGCGGCGCTGCCGGCCGACCGGACGGGCCGTCAGATGCTGTACACGATCTGGCAGAACAGCAGCACGTCGGACACCTACTACTCGTGTTCCGACGTGGTGTTCCCGGCGAACAGGAACGCCGGGGCCGCGGCGGCGAGCGCGCGGGCGAGCGCCACGCCGGTTCCGAACGCCTCCGCGAAGCCGGCTCCTTCGGCCTCGCGGAGTGCCGCCGCCCCGACACGGCGGACGGCGACGGCGGCACCGGTCTCCCCGAGCGCCACGACCGCCGCCGCCGACAGCACTCCCGTGGCCTCCGACACGAACTCGGGCACGGGCCCGTCGGCGCCGCTCATGGCGGGCGGCGCCGCCGCGGTGCTGGTGCTCACCGGGGGCGCCGCCCTGGCGTTGCGTCTGCGTCGACGCTGACCGCCTTTGTGCGCGGGTCAGTTGACGAAGACGGTCGCCCCGTTGTCGGTGACCGGGGCGTACTTGGCGGTGAAGTATCCGGCCGCGAAGCAGAGCGAGGAGCCGGAGGTCTTCGTGAACGCCTGGTTGGTGAAGCTGATGCTGTTGTCGGTGTTGCTGGCCGTACCGGTCAGGCTCGGCGCCTGGTAGACACAGGTGATGCTGCCCAGCAGGGTCTTCAGCTTGACGGTGGTCTGGATCGTGGAACCGCTCGCCGGCGTGACCGTGAGGGTGCCGTCCGAGGCGACCGTGGTGGTGTACGGCAGGTTGTCGACGGTGATGCTGGTGACGCCGGTGACACCGAGGACGTTGCTGCTGCAGCTGCTGGCGTCGAAGGTGTGCCCGCTGACCGACTCGGTGGCGGTGCCGGGGGCGGCCGGGTTGTCGGTGACCGTGGCCGTGAAGACCGAGGACGTGCACTTCACGCCGCTGGTGCCGGTGGCGCTGGAGTAGAGGGTGGCGCTGGTGCCGGTGGCCAGCGGGGCGCTGAGGACGTCGCCGACGGCGACGGCGGTGCCGCCGGCACTGCCGGTGGTGAGCACCGCGCCGTCGGCGGAGGCGGGAACGGTGGCGGCGACCGAGAGGGCGACAACGGTACCGGCGAGGGCGAGCAGGGATCGCGTACGCATGCGGGTGCCTCTTTCCTTGGGGGGACTTGCCTGAGGTGAGGAGAGGTGGGGGGTTCAGGGCGGGCGCGGCTGCGCCGCCGGCCGTTGCCGGCCCGTGACGCCTTCTCCGTACGTGACGGACCGACAACGGCAGTCGAGCCGGACACCGGCCGAAGGCCTGGGGGGGCAGGCCTCCGGCCGGGCCGGTTGCGGGCGTTCGGGCACGGCCCCCGGGGGGAAGCGGCCGTGCCTACGCCGTGAGCGGAGCGGTGGTCGAAGAGGCCGGGAAACGGCCGATGCCGCTCGGCGGATCCGGCGCCACGGATCCGAAGGAAACCAGGGAGATTTGTAGACCTGATCAACCGTCAACGTCAAGGCTCGACAAGGGAGTTGAGCATTCGATCAAGGAAATGCGAGGCCGGAACGGAACTGACGCGAATTCAACACCCTTTTTTCACAACTGCCTTGACCCATTAAAGTAACCGCCGGTAACTTGCGGCGTGGCTACTGCTGCGTAACGAGAAAGCCCTTGCGTCCGCCGGGAGTTGCGAGGAGGCGTGCGTGGCAGCCGCTGTCCGCGCCAGGACAACGTGCCACTGAAGCCCAACCCGCATGACTAATGCATGGGAGCAGACATGGCCTCGTCCCCGGACGTTCCGTCCGCCGACAACACGCCTGAGAACCCGGGAAGCGGTTCTCCTTCCGACATACCAGACACCACCGGCGCGACCGGAGGGCCGCACAGACGGGGGCGGGTCCGCGCGCGTCGGGCCGCGGTGATGGCGGTGCCGGCCACCCTGGCCGTCGCCGGCCTCGCGGTCTTCACCGCGCAGGGCGTGCTCGGCGTCCAGTTCGCCATCTCCGGCATGCCCTTCACGGTCACCGCCAAGTCGCTCGACGGCACCGGTTTCGAGCAGTTCGGCGGGCTCGACAACATGATCAAGGACAGCCCGAACGAGGGCGACACCGGCGGCCAGGTGCTGATCGTGACCTCCGCGATCAAGAAGGCGACCCTGGACAGCCTGTGCCAGAGCGTCGACCTCGGCGGCATCAACCTGCTCATCAAGGCGGGCAGCGGCTCCTCGAAGGTGGAGGCGACCGATCTGACCACCGACTCGACCGAGCTGTCGGGCAACGCGTCCTTCGACAACATCGAGATCGGCAACGACGCGAGCACCCTCGACAAGGCCGGGGTCAAGGGTCCCGCGGGCGTCTTCAGCCAGCAGGCCGACACCGTGCACATCGACAACCTGCGGCAGACCAACTACGCGACCACGGCTGCGGTCTTCAAGCTCCCCGGCCTGAAACTCAGCTTCAGCGACACGGGTTGCTGATGTCCGGCTCAGACACTCCACGCCAGGGGTGGCGGCCCGCCTTCCGCGGTTGGCGCGCCCGTCGGCCGTTCTGGGGCGGGCTGCTGCTGACCCTGGGCGGCGGGTGGATCCTGCTCACCGAGAAGGCCGCGTTCAAGGTCGTCATCCATGTCGGCATGCAGGGCCTGGCGGGCTATCTGCTGCCGCTGGTGATGGTCGTGTGCGGCCTGCTCGCCCTCTTCAGCCCCTCGCAGCGCCTCTTCTACTCCATCGTGGGCATCCTGTGCTCCCTGGGTTCCTGGGTCACCTCCAACCTGGGCGGCTTCTTCGTCGGCCTGGCCCTCGGGGCCGTCGGCAGCTGCCTGATCTTCGGCTGGCTGCCGGACCAGGAGCCGCGCGTCGGCCGGCGCAGGCGGCGCAGGACCGCGCGGGCTGCCGCGCGGGGGTGGGGAGAGGGAACGGAACCGGTGTGAAGCGGGTCGAGAGGCGGGCCGGTGGTTCCCGGTCCGCCTCTTTTCCGTGTCGAGGGGCACGGGCCGCCGCGTGTCCTCCGAACAGGTGACTTGGGAACTTCTTTGCCGTCGCCGTCAGTTCATCGGGCAGCCGGGTGGCATGTGGTCCGCCCGGGCGTGAGTGACGAGTGCGGCGAAGGAGCGGCGGCTTCATGGTGTTCAAACGGCTGCTGGGCGCGATCGGGGTCGGCGGCCCCTCGGTGGACACGGTGCTGGACGGTGCCGCGGTGGTGCCCGGCGGGGTGTTGTCGGGGCGGGTGCTGCTGAGAGGCGGCTCGACGGCGGTGGAGGTCGGGCACATCGGGCTCGACCTGCTCGCGCGGGTCGAGGCGGAGCACGAGCAGGGGGAGAGCGAGGGCGCGGTCGTCTTCGAGCGGTTCACCGTGGGCGGAGGGTTCCGGCTCGGTGCGGAAGAGGAGCGGGACGTGCCGTTCGGCGTGCCGCTGCCGTGGGAGACACCGGTCACCGAGCTGTACGGGCAGCCGCTCGGGATCGTGCTCGGGGTGCGCACGGAGGTCGGGGTGGCCGGCGCCCGGGACACGGGCGACCTGGACCCGCTGACGGTGCGTCCGCTGCCCGCCCAGGAGGCGGTGCTGGAGGCGCTCGGACAACTGGGGTGCGGCTTGCGCTCGGCGGATCTGGAGTACGGCCGCATCGGCGGTACGGGCCAGCGACTGCCCTTCTACCAGGAGGTCGAGCTGATCCCGGCGCCCCGGTACGCGCACGCGGTCAGCGAGATCGAGCTGACCTTCCTCGCCTCACCCACCGGTCTGGAGGTCGTGCTGGAGGCCGACAAGCGCGGCGGCCCGTTCTCCTCCGGGCACGACACGCTGACCCGTTTCACGGTGCGCCACGAGGACGCCCACACGCTGGACTGGAACAGCGAGGTGGACGGCTGGATCCGCCAGTTGATCACGCACCGAGCGGCCTACGGCACCCATACGGCGTACGGCCACGAGGGACACCACGGCGGACAGCACGACGGCCCCCACCGATCCGGACCGGGCCTCGGCACGGCGGTCGCCGCCGGTGCGGCGGGGCTGGCGCTGGGCGTGGTCGGCGGAATGGTGGCGGCCGAGGTGGTGGACGAGATCGGGGACTTCTTCGAGGGGGACGAGGCCTAGCGGGCCCGTCAGCCCGCGGCGACGGTCGGCTCGGCGGTCTTCCCGGCTTCCGGCTGCACGGGGGCCGCGGTCGGCTCCGCCGCCATCTGCACCGACGTCGGGGCTACGGGTGCGGCCGGGTCGTCCGCCCTCATCGCCTTCGCCTCGCTCCTGAGGATGCGCATCGACTTGCCCAGGGCCCGGGCGGTGTCGGGCAGCTTCCGGGAGCCGAAGAGCACGATGAAGACGATCGCGACGACCAGCAGGTGCCAGGGTTCGAGTCCGTTACGGAGCATGACCGCCCCCTCCCTTTCTCACGTTGTTCCGTGCCGGCGAGGGGTGCTTTCCGCGCCCCGCCGGACAGCGACGATTGCCACATTGCGCAACTGTACAACCCTGGCTCGGGAAGACTCCCCCGCCCCGGCCGCGCGATCGCTACGGCCGCCGGTCGTGACGCGCCCGTACCGCCCTCAGGGCCGGCGCGTACAGCCCCAGGACGGCAGCGAGCAGCAGCGGGCAGGCGGGCGGCAGCCCGGTCATGCCCAGGGCCCCGCCCAGGGGGCCGGCCGGAAGCAGCAGACCGACGGCGGCGAGCGCGGCGGCGGCCCGCCCGACGGGTCCCGGCCGGGTGCCGCCGCGCAGCAGGAACATCGCCAGGGCCTGGGTGAGCAGGTTCTCGGTGAACCAGGCGGAGTGGAAGACGGCCTGGTCGTCGAGGACGTCGGGACCGCGCAGGGCGAGCGCCAGGACGCCGAAGGTGGCGAGGTCGGCGACCGCGTTCAGTACCCCGAAGCCGGTGATGAACCGCAGGAAGGCGCGCGGCCGCAGCACGGTCGGGCGGCGCAGGGCCGCCGGGCCGGGGCGGTCGTACGCGAAGGCGAGCTGGGCGGCGTCGAAGCAGAGGTTCTGGACCAGCACCTGGACAGGGAGCATCGGCAGGAAGGGGAGCAGCAGGCCGGCCAGGAGCATCGCGATGACGTTGCCGAGGTTGGAGGAGAGGGTGACCCGTAGATAGGAGGCGATGTTGGCGCTGCTGTGCCGGCCGGCGGTGACGGCGTGCCCGATCGCGCCGAGGTCCTTCTCGGCGAGCACCACGTCGGCGGTCTCGCGGGCGAGGTCCACCGCGACGCGGGGCGCGATGCCGACGTCGGCCGCGCGCAGGGCGGGGATGTCGTTGACGCCGTCGCCGAGGAAGCCGACGGTGTGCCCGGCCGCGCGCAGCCCGCTGACGATCCGGGCCTTGTCCTCGGGGGTGCAGCGGGCGACGACGTCCGCTTCGAGCTCGAGGGGATCACCGGGCACGGCCACCCGCCCCGCCTCCAGGCCGAGGTCCCGGCAGGCGCGGGCGGCAGTGGCGGGATGGTCGCCGGTGAGCACGCGGACGCCGACGCCCAGGCCGGTGAGGGTGCGCAGGGCCTCGGCGGCGCCGGGGGCGAGGGCGTCCCGGAAGGTGACCAGACCCCGGAAGGTGAGGCCGTGTTCGTCGGCGTCCGGACAGGGGCGGGTGCGGGCGGGGCCTTCGGCGGTGGCGACGGCGAGGACGCGCAGCCCGGCGCCGGCCTCGCGGGCGGCGAGGGCGAGCAGGCGTTCGTGTTCGGCGGGGTCGAGGCCGCAGCGGGCCAGTACGGCCTCGGCGGCACCCTTGGTGACCAGGACATGGGTGCCGAGACCGCCCGCGACGACGGCGGTGGCGGTGCGCCGCCCCGGGTCGAAGGGCACCGCGCCGATCCCCTCGTACTCCTCCCCCACCGGTCCGGCGGCCGTGAGCAGGGCCTCGTCCAGGGCATCGGCGGCGGGCAGTTCGGCGAGCTGGAGCGTCCACCAGGCGCCGACGGCCGCCCAGTGCAACACGTCCGGGTCGGGGTGCCCGTCGGGGCCGAGGGCGCCTTCGACCACGGGCCGGTCCTTGGTGAGTGTGCCGGTCTTGTCGAGGCAGAGGACATCGACCGCGCCGAGGTCGTGCAGCGCGGGCAGCCGCCGTACGACGACCCGGTGGGTGCGGGCGAGCAGGGCGGCGGCCCGGGCCAGACAGGTGGTGACGATCACCGGGAGCATCTCGGGCGTGAGCCCGACGGCGACCGCGACCGCGAAGGGCAGCGTCTCCAGACCCCGGCCGCGCAGGGCGGTGTTGGCCATGAGGACCAGCGGCGGGGTGAGCAGCATGAACCGGATCAGTACCGAGGAGATGCCGTGCACGGACCGGTCGAAGGCGCTCGCCTCCCGCCGCCCGGCCCGCGCGCTGTGCGCGGCGGCGAACCGGGTCCGCTCCCCCGTCGCCACGACCACCGCCGTGGCACTGCCCGAGGCGACCCAGCTGCCCTGGAAACAGAGGTGAGGCTCCCGGAAGGGACCCGGGTCGGCCGCGCCGGGGACCTCGACGGCGGCCTTGGCGACGGGCGCCGACTCGCCGGTGAGCACGGCCTGGTGCACGCTCAGCCCGCGGGCGCGCAGGAGCCGTACGTCGGCCGGGACCAGGTCGCCGGGGCCGAGCCGTACGACGTCGCCCGGGACCAGATCGGAGACCGGGACCTCCCGGACCCGCGGTGGCGTCGTGTCCCCGGTGCGGCGTAGCACGGTGGCGGTGCCGGCGACGAGTTCGCGCAGGGCGGCCAGGGAGCGGTCGGCGCGGTGTTCGCCGGCGGCGCGCAGCCCGCAACTGACCGCGACCAGGGCGAGGATCACCACGGCCGTGCCCCAGGAGGCGACGAGGGCCGAGACCAGGCCGAGGGTGAGCAGCACGGCGGTGAAGGGGTCGCGCAGGGCGCGGGCACAGCGCAGCGGCCAGGAGTCGGAGTGCGGGAGGGGCGGGGTGTGCTCGCCGACGCCGGCGAGCCGGGCCGCTGCCTCGGCCTCGGTCAGCCCGCGCGGTCCGGTGTCCAGCCCGCGCAGCACCTGCAGTGCGGTGGCGGCCTCGCCCTCACAGGCCACGGAGGCGGGGGGCCGGGAGTTCGGCGGCGGTGGCGCGTGCGGTGAGGCGGCCGACGAGGAGGCGTGCGACCTCGACCACGTCCGGGTCGTCCACCAGGTACACCTGGCGGCGGCCCTCCCGGCGGGAGCGGACCAGACCGGCGAGCTTCAGCTTGGTCAGGTGCTGGCTGACGGCGGGCAACGCGCCACCCACCCGCTCGGCGAGGCCCGTGACGTCGCTCTCGCCCTGGGCCAGTGCCCAGACGATGTGCAGCCGGGCGGGCGAGGCGAGCAGTCCGAAGGCCGCGGCGGCCTCCGTGAGCACGTCCGCGGAGGGGTCGTCGTAGCCGCTGGCGGGCGCTGGCGCCACTGTCGTACTCCTCCTGTCCACCGCGTCGAGGGCATCCGTGCCGGATCGGAGGGAACAGTCTAGGACGCGGGAACTTCTGGGCGACCGTGTCAGTTTCTACGTTGTTGTAGAAGTAAATTCCTGACACCCAGGACTCTTGGCAAGCAGGACTCCTGGCGAGCACATACCGACCGAGGAGTGAGTGCGCATGGCTCTGTGGGACCGCATCAAGGACTCCGCGAATCAGATGCAGACCCAGCTCGTGGCGAAGAAGAACGACTTGAAGAGCGGTGCGTTCCGCGACGCGAGCATGGCGATGTGCGCGCTCGTGGCGGCCGCCGACGGCTCCATCGACCCGTCCGAGCGCCAGCGGGTCGCCCAGCTCATCGCCACCAACGAGGTGCTCCAGAACTTCCCGGCCGACGACCTGCGCCGGCGCTTCGAGGAGAATCTGAACAAGCTGACCGCCGATTTCGCCTTCGGCAAGGTGAGTGTGCTCCAGGAGGTCGCCAAGGCGAAGAAGAAGCCGGCCGAGGCGCGTGCCGTGATCCAGATCGGCATCGTGATCGGCGGCGCTGACGGCGACTTCGACAAGACCGAGCAGGCCGTGGTCCGCGAGGCCTGCTTCACGCTCGACCTGCCGCCGCACGAGTTCGACCTCTGACCGGCCGCCGGGGGTGAGGGGTGGGGCGCGCTCGGCACCTCGGTCGCGCCCTCACCCGTTGCTTCCCTCCAGGCCGTGGGAGAGGACCGGGCACCAACGGCCGCGCGGCACGACCGGGTCGGCGACGGCCGGCGAGCCGGACGAGTCCGGACAGGCCGAGGCCGTCGCCGTCGAGCACGGCACGGGGCCGCGTGCGGGTCAGCTGCTGAGGCCGGCCTTCTTCAGCCAGGCCTGGGCCACGTCCAGCGGGTCCTTGTTGTCGGACTGGACCTGGGTGTCGAGGTCGAGCAGGGTCGCGGTGTCGAGCTTGGCGGAGACCGCGTTGAGGGCGTCGGTGGCCGTCTGGTTCAGGGCGCTCTTGAAGACCAGGGGCTGGACGTTCTCGAAGCCGAAGAGGTTCTCCGGGTCCTGGAGGACGACGAACTTCTCCTTGGAGATGGTCGGGTCCGTGCTGAAGATGTCGCCGGCCTGCACGGCGTTCTTCGTCAGGGCCGCCTCGGTGAGCGGGCCGCCCGCGTCCAGGGCCTTGAAGGACTTGAACTCCAGACCGTACACGGACTTCAGGCCGACCAGGCCCTGCTGGCGGGTCTGGAACTCCGGCGAGGCGCCGATGACCAGGTCCTTGGCGATGGTCTTGAGGTCCGCTATGGAGGACTTCTCCGTGAGGTTGTACTTGGACGCGGTCGTCGCGTTGACCGTCACCGTGTCCTTGTCCTGCGCCTCCGCCGGGTCCAGCAGCGTCAGCTTGGAGTCGAGCTTGGCCTCGATGGCCTTGGTGGTCTCCTCGACGGTCTTCGGGGCGGCCTTGGGGTCGAGGTAGGCGAGCAGGGCGCCGTTGTACTCGGGCAGGACCGAGATCGAACCGTTCTTGAGCAGACCGTAGGTGGTTTCGCGGCTGCCGATGTTCGACTTGTAAGTGACCTTGACGCCCTTGGCCTTGAGCGCTTCGCCGTAGATGTCCGCGATCAGGATGCTCTCGGCGAAGTTGTTCGAGCCGACGACGACGGTGTCGCCGCTCGCCTTGCTGTCGGACAGCGGGTCGGACTTGCTGTCGTCGGAGGAGGAACAGCCCGCCAGCAGGGCCGTCGTCGCGGCGAGCGCGACGGCCGCCGCACCTCGGTATGTCCGGATTGACCTGCTGGTAAGGGTGTTGGAAGTCACGGTTGCCGTTCCGGGAGCTGTGGACAGAAGGGTGGGGGTGTCGCGAACCACGTGGGGTTGTTGCGAACCACTCCACACGATCCAATCCAGCCGGTTCTCGGTCAGTCAAGTGCCTCCGGGTCACCGATTGGCTTCAATCCGTGGCCACTTGTGGACGGAGAGCGGTCTCTTTGTAACGGATTCTTGATAAAGAGCAAGCGGAATCGAGCTTCAATAACGCTGTAGTCTCACGGCAGTTGATATCGGTCACAGCGGTGCACGGGGCCCGCTACTCGGTGTCGTTCCACAACAGCTCGGGGTGAAGACGCCCCCACAGTCGAGACACCTTCATGAAGGAGGCCCGGTGTCCACGAACCAGGTGGACGCGCCCGTCCGGCCCGCCCCGGAGCGCGCCGGGATACGGGGTTTCGCCGACCGCTGGCCCTTCCGGCGCAAGCTCAACCTGCTGGTCGGTGTGCCGCTCGCCGTCATCGCCGTACTCCTCGCCTATGTCTTCACCGACCTGGTGCAGCAGTCCACCAGCGCGGACGACGCGGCGCAGCTGGTCCGGGACAGCACCCAGGTGGCACGCCTGGTGGACAAGGTCGAGGCGGAGCACCAGCAGGCGATCCTGCTCTCGGCACGGTACGAGTCCGGAGACAGCGCCCCCTCCCCGGCCGCCTACCAGGCGGCCCAGGAAGCGGTCACCGCCCAGGTGCAGACGGTCCGTGACACCTTCGGCGACCGGCTGCCGGGCACCGAGTCGGACGCGCTGCGGCAGGTCGAGGGTCTGAGCAGCCTGCGCGGTACCGTCGAGCAGTCGTACCTGCCCGCGGACAACATCGACCCGGCGTACTCCAACGCGGCCAACGACCTGATCGACGGCCTCGGTCTGGACCGCAACGCCGACCTCGCCGCCACCTTCACCGGCAACCTGCTGGACTCGCTGCTGCGCGCGGACGCCGCCCACGGCGCCTTCGAGACCAACGTGCTCGCGGCCACCACCGGGGACACCAACGCGCTGATCGAGTTCACCAACGCCGTCGGCGCCTTCGACCAGTACCAGCACCAGGCCGACCGCTTCGCCCGGTTCGCCACCGAGGGGCAGGCGGCCCAGCTGGCCTCCGTCGAGCACACCAAGGCACAGGGCGAGATCGCGGAGTCCTACGCCGGGCTGCAGATCGACCCGAGCCGGCTTCAGGCCGGCAGCCAGGCCGCCATCCGCAAGGCGGTCAAGGACGCGCTGGCCGACTACCCGGACTACCTGGACCAGGCCACCGCCCGGCTGAACATCACCGCCTCGCTCATCGGTCAGATCGCCGACCGGGCCGACGCCACCGCCGACTCGGCCAAGTGGCGCGCCGTCTACCTGCTCACCGCCACCCTGCTCGGCTTCGTCCTGTGGATCGCGCTCGCCGCGCTGGTGCGCCGCTCGGTGATCCGCCCGGTGCAGGCCCTGACCGGAGTCGCGCACGAGGTCGCCGAGGTGGCCGGCCGTGAACTCGCCCGGGTCGCCGACGACGACGCCGAGGACGCCGGCCCGCCCCGGCTGCGGGACATGCCGGTCACCGCCCGCGACGAGATCGGCGACCTGGCCGAGGCGTTCAACCAGGTGCAGACCACGGCCGCGGCGCTCCTCGAACGCCAGGTGCTCAGCCGCCGCAACACCGCCGAGATGTTCGGCAACGTCGGCCGCCGGGTCAGCAACCTGACCACCCGCCAGCTGGCCTTCATCGACGCGGTGGAACGCGCCGAGACCGACCCGGGCCTGCTGGAACGCCTCTACTCCATCGACCACATCGCCGTCCGCCTGCGCCGCAACGCCGACAGCCTGATGCTGCTGGCCGGCATCCGCGAGACGGTGCTCTCCTCCGGTCCCACCCCGCTGTCCAACGTGGTCCGGGCCGCGCTCGGCCAGATCGAGGGCTACCAGCGGGTGCGGCTGTACGCCGGCACGGACGCCATGATCGAGCCGGACATCATCGGCGACCTCACCCTGATGGTGGCCGAACTCCTGGAGAACGCGGTGTCCTTCTCGCCGGAGGGCAGCCCCGTGGAGGTGACCGTCCGCACCGGCGACCACGGCGCGCACATCGTCGTCACCGACCACGGCCTGGGCATGAGCGCCGAGCGGCTGGCCGAGGAGAACGCCCGGCTGATCCGCCGTGCGCGACTGGACCTCATGCCGACCAAGGTGCTCGGCCTGTTCGTGGTGGGTGCGCTGGCGCGCCGCTGGGAGATCGGCGTCGAGCTGACCCGGACCCCGGGCGGCGGTGTCACCGCCGAAGTGACGCTGCCCTCGCGGCTGCTGCTGACGATGAGCGCGGTGACGACCGCCTCCGGCACCCCGCTCGCTCCGGAAGCGGCGGCCTCCGCCGAGCCGACCGGACCGACCCCGGCCGCCTCCGTCCCGGCCGCCGCCGAGCCCGAGAGCCCGCTCCCCCGGCGGGTGCCGCGCCGTGATCCGGCCACCGGGCCGGAGGCCGCACCGGCCCCGCTGATCCCGGCCGCCCGCACCGGCGAACCCCCCGCCGACTCTCCCGACGGGTCGCGGCCGCTGCGCCGCCGGGTACGCGGCGCGACCCTGCGCACCACCGCCGGTGCCGCCCAGACCCTCGCCCAGCCGGCACGCAACCGCGACGCCGACGCCGAGCGGGACGCGCTGGAGGAGTTCGAGGCCGCGGTGGAACGCGCCCGGCGCGAGAGCGACACCGCAAGCCACGAGCGGCCCGCGCCGCCCTCCGAGACCAACCCGTCGCACCACCAGATCCACCTTCCGGAAGGAGCCGAGCAGTGAGCACGTCGACAGGTGACACCCCGACGGGCGGCGCCGCCACGCCGACCGACCTGCAGGCGGCCGCAGCCGACTTCACCTGGCTGCTGAACCGCTTCGCGACCGAGACGGCGGGGGTGGTGGACGCGATCGCCGTCTCCTCCGACGGCCTGCTGATCGCCGTGTCGGAGCTGCGTGAACGCGCGCACTCCGAACGCCTCGCGGCGATCGTCTCCGGCATCACCAGCCTGGCCGCCGGCGCGTCCGGCAACTACGGCCTGGGCGGCCTCAACAAGGTCATCATCGACCTGGAGGGCGGCCATGTCATCGTCTCGGCGATCGGCAGCGGCGCCGTGCTCGGCGTCGTCGCGGACAACGAGGCCAAGCTCGGCAACATCGCCTACGAGATGACCCTGTTCGCCAACCGGGCGGGTACCGCTCTCAGTCCGCAGCTGGTCCTGGAGCTGAAGAACAGCGTCGGCGTCCCACAGACGCGCTGACCGGCGGAGCCGGTCGAGAGAGGAAGACACAGCCATGGCGGACGGCTTCCCGCCCCCGGGCCCCGACCCGGTAGGTCCGGCTTCCGCCGTACGGCCGTTCCTGGTGACCGCCGGCCGGGTGGCGGACAGCGCCTCCGGACCGGCGATGCCGGTCGAGACCCAGGTGGTGGCGACCACCGCCGGGCTCGACGCCCTCGCCCGGCTCTCCTTCGAGCAGCACGACATCATCGCCGCGTGCCGGATCCCGCAGTCGCTGGCGGAACTGGCGGCACGGCTGCGACTGCACCTGAACGTGGTCCGGGTGCTCGCCGAAGACCTGCGTGAGGCCGGGCAGCTGACTGTGCACGTGCCCGACTTCGAAGCCACCCACGACTCGTCCGTCCTGCGCAGGGTTATCGACGGCCTGCGGGCCATCCCAGACTCCCGAGGGGTACTCCGTGACACCGACTGACTCGCTGACCCGGGGCCCCGGGCGTACGGCCGTACGGCCGCCGCTGCCGGTGAAGATGGTCATCGCGGGCGGTTTCGGCGTGGGCAAGACCACCGCCGTCGGCTCGATCTCGGAGATCGAGCCACTGACCACCGAGGCGTCCATCACCGAGGTCGCGGCGGGCGTGGACGACCTGACGCTCACTCCGCGCAAGACGACCACGACCGTGGCGATGGACTTCGGCTGCATCACCATCGACCCGACGCTGAAGCTGTACCTGTTCGGGACACCCGGGCAGGAACGGTTCGGCTTCATGTGGGACGACATCGTCGAGGGGGCGCTCGGCGGGCTGGTGATCGTGGACACGCGGCGGCTCGACGACTGCTACGCGGCGGTCGACTACTTCGAGCACCGCGGGATTCCGTTCGCCATCGCCATCAACGCGTTCGACGGACAGGTCGAGCACACGCTGGACGAGGTGCGCTGGGCGCTGGACGTGGCGGAGGGGACTCCGCTGGTCGTCTTCGACGCGCGGGAACGGGGTTCGGTGCGGGACGCGCTGCTCGTCGTCCTGGAACTGGCGCTGGCGCGGCGCGAGGGGTAAGTGCGGCGGACGGGGACGCGTCCGCCGCGTGGGGCCGGTCGCGCCCACGCGGCGGTCCGCATGCCGATGCGGTCCCCCGCACCTGAGGTCAGACGCTCCTGCGTACGCCGGGAGAGACCGTCAGCCGCGCGACCACCCAGAAGATGCCCAGCGTGGCCAGGGCCATCGCCGCGACCAGCGTCGCACCGCCCACCACCTTCTCGTAGTTCTTCTGGTAGAGGCCGTCGATGATGTAGCGGCCGAGGCCGCCCAGGCTGACGTAGGCCGCGATGGTCGCCGTCGAGACGATCTGGATGGCCGCCGAGCGCAGGCCGCTGAGGATCAGCGGGAGGGCGACCGGGAGTTCCACCTGGAACAGGACGCGTGCCTCCGCCATGCCCATGCCGCGCGCCGCGTCCACCGGGGACGGATCGACCGAGCGCATCGCCTCGTACGTGGTGACCAGGATCGGCGGCACCGCGAGGATCACCAGCGGGATCATCACCGGCAGCATGCCGAAGCCGAGCCAGATGAACATCAGGACCAGCAGGCCGAAGCTGGGCAGCGCCCGGCCGGCCGTCGCGATCAGGGCCAGGGTGTTGCCGCCACGGCCGAAGTGGCCGGTGACCAGGCCGATGGGCAGGCCGATGACGGCGGCGTAGGCGAGCGCCTGCAGCGAGTACTGGATGTGCTCCCACAGGCGGGTGGGGATGCCGTCGTAGCCGTGCCAGTGCGCACTGTCGCTGAAGAAGGCGTGGATGAAGTTGAGGACGTTCACCGGGTGCTCTCCTTCGGCATCCAGGGCGTCAGCACACGGCGCACGAGGACGAGGAGGGCGTCCGCCAGGATCGCCAGCACGGCCGTCGTCACCACCGAGTTCACCGCCAGCTCGGGACGGTGGTAGATGTTGGCGTCGTTGAGCAGGTTGCCGAGGGCGCCCTGGTTGCCGATCAGCATGCCGACGCTGACCAGCGAGATGCTGGAGACGGTGGCCACCCGCAGGCCCGCGATGATGGCAGGGACAGCGATCGGCAACTGCACCTGGAAGTAACGGCGTACCGGGCCGAGACCCATGGCGGTGGCGGCGGCGAGGGTCTCGGCCGGGACCGAGCGGACGCCGTCCACGATCGCCGGGACCAGGACCACCAGGCTGTACACCGCGAGCGGGATCATCACCGTGGTCTCGGTCTGGCCGGTGTAGTCGATGAGGACCACGAAGAAGGCCAGGGAGGGGATGGCGTACAGGATCGTGGTCACGCCCAGGACCGGCGGGTACAGCCAGCGGAAGCGCACACAGAGCTGGGCGATCGGAAGGGAGACCACCAGCCCCGCCAGCACCGGGATGAGGGCCTCGCGCAGGTGGAGGCCGATCAGCCCGAAGTAGGTGTTCTGGAGGTCGCTGGGGATGTCGAAGAAGCCGCTCATCCCCCGGCCTTCGCGTCGTCGCGGCCCTCGGCGTGGGCGGCCCGGATCGCGGCGCCGATGACCTGCTGGGAGACGACGCCGACGGCGCGCCCCTCACCGTCCACGGCCACCGCCCAGCCGGTCGGCGAGAGCACGGAGCCGTCGAGGGCGGCGCGCAGCGAGTCCCGGCCGGGCACGAACGGCAGCCCGAACGACAGCAGTCGGGCCGGGTCGATCGAACCGGCGGTCAGGGTGTGCGGCTCGCCCCAGCCGAGCGGCCTGCCGTCCAGGTCCGTCACGAGGAGGTACGGGGCGTCCGTCGAGGTCCGGGCGTCGAGCTTGGCGGCGTCGGCGTCGACCGGCACGATCGGGGCCCGCTGCAGCTCCAGCCCGGCGGACGGGAAGAAGGAGAGCCGGCGGATGCCCCGGTCGGCGCCGAGGAAGTCCTCGACGAAGGCGTCGGCGGGGTCGGTGAGCAGTTCGGCGGGCGGGGCGAACTGGGCGAGGTGGCCACCGGTACGCATCACGGCGACCGTCGTGCCGAGCTTGATCGCCTCGTCGATGTCATGGGTGACGAAGACGATGGTCTTGCCCAGCTCGTCCTGGATGCGCAGGAGTTCGTCCTGGAGGCCCTTGCGGACCACCGGGTCCACGGCGGAGAACGGCTCGTCCATCAGCAGCACGGGCGGGTCGGCGGCGAGCGCCCGGGCCACGCCGACGCGCTGCTGCTGGCCCCCGGAGAGCTGGTACGGGTAGCGCTTGGCGAGGGCCGAGTCCAGGCCCACCCGCGCCATCAGCTCGGCCGCGCGGGCCCGCGCCTTCTGCTTGCTCCACCCCAGCAGCCGGGGCACGGTGGCGATGTTGTCGACGATCGTGCGGTGCTGGAAGAGACCGGCGTTCTGGATGACGTAACCCATCGACCGGCGCAGGGTGTTGACCGGCTGTGCCTGGATGTCGGCGCCGTCGAGGAGGATCCGGCCGTCGCTGGGCTCGATCATCCGGTTGATCATCCGCAGGGTCGTGGTCTTGCCGCAGCCCGAGGGGCCGACGAAGACGGTGATCGAGCGATCCGGTATCTCCAGGGAGAGCCGGTCGACGGCGACCGTACCGTCCGGGTACCGCTTGGTGACTGAATCTATCCGTATCAAAACGCCGAATGCCCTTCGGGTTTGGCTGAGGCTGCCCGGTTTCGACCACGGTCGCCGTGGCGCAGACCGTTGCGGGGAGAGTCTAGACCGCCAGTGTTTCAGCACTTTGGCGGCTGACTTGTCGTCTTCACTCTGTGACCTGCCACCCGTCCGGGCCGCTTCCGGCCCCCGGCCGGCGTTCGCCGGGCGGAAGCCGGCTGGGCCCAGGATCACACGGTGCCCGGGAAACCCGCCGTCCGCAGTACCTGCCGGCCCGCGTCCACGGCGAGGACCTCGCGGCCCGGACGAGCCGCGGCCCGCCCGACGCCCTCGGCGCCCATCGCGAACGCGGCCGTGGGCCACGGCGTCCGCCTCGGTCAGCGAGGCGGCCACGACCGTCAGGCTGCGCGGTCCGGCCGCCGGACGCCCCGTGCGGCCGTCGGCGATGTGGTCGCCGCGCTCGTAGCGGGCGGACACGGCCGCGGCCCCGCCGGTGAGTTGGAGGACCGTGCACAGGCGGTCGGCGTCCTCGGGTGCCGCGCCCCGACACGCCAGGGCCCGCCGGCGCCCAGCACGAACCGCCGTGCCCCGGCGGCCGACAGCGGCTCCGCCGCCCGCTGCACCGACCAGCCCTTGACCGCCGCGCACGGGTCGAGGCCCCGGCCCGGCAGCCGTACGTCGGACGCGCCGCCGCTCGCCGGCCGGTACTCCTCGCACAGCGCGAGCACCTCGGCGAGGTCCGGGCTCACCTCGGACTCGGGGAGTTCGCCCCGGTCGAGCCGGGAGACCTCGCTGTCCGGCCTGAACGGCCTGAACCGCTCGTCGACCGCGCGCAGCCACGAGAACACGGCGTCCGCCGCGCTCCTTGGGACGTGGTGGTCGTCGATCCGCAGGAAGACCGGGAAGCCCATGACGTGTTCGGCGCGGTGCACGGTCAGCCCTTCGCGTCGATCGCGGCCTGCAGGGACTCCTTGTAGCCGTCACTGGTGACCGTCGCACCGGACACGGTGTCGACGTCGGCGCTCTGCGCCTTCAGCGTCTCCGAGATCAGGACCGGCACGGCCGCCGTCGTCTGCGGACGGTCCGGCTGCCGGAGCATCCGCACCGCGGTGATCCGGTCGCCGTCGAAGGTCACCTGGACCTGGACGGGGCCCTTCTCGGTGTCGATCGTCGCGCCCTGGACGACGGTGTCCGTGGCGGTGGTGGCCGAAGAACTCGGCGCGGGAAGGGCGGTGGAGGTCGTCGTACCGCCGGTGGCCGGCTCGCAGCGCCAGACGGGGATCAGGCCGGCGATGCTCAGGGCGACGACGGGTACGGCCCGCTTCACGGTGTCCCTCTCATCCCGCCAGGCTGAATCGCTCGAAGTGGATCTGCGGCTCGGGCACGCCCAGGTCGCCCAGGGTGCGCAGGACCGCGTTCATGATCGGCGGCGGCCCGCGCAGAAAGACCTCCCGGTCCGCGAGGTCCGGCACGAGCCGGATCAGAACGCGACAAGCACCTGGCCCGGCTGCGCGCCGAGGCCGCCCGGACGGGCGTCCTCCTGGACGACCTGCTGATCCTGGCCCGTCTGGACGCGGCCGAGGTGGAGGCGCCGCCGCGGCTGGAGAACACCGGCCTGACGGAGCTGGTGCGGGAGGCCGCGGACGCGTTCCGGGCGGCGCACGCCGGCCGTCCGCTGACGGTGACCGCCGGTCCGGACCCGGTCCCGCTGCGCCTGGACCCGGTCCGTGTCCGCCAGGTGCTGGACAACCTGCTGACCAACGCGGCCTTCCACACGCCCGCCGGCACGCCGCTCGCGGTGACGGTCTCCACGGCCCCCGGATCGGCGACGTCACCGTCGCCCATCTCGGTCCCGGCATTCCGGCCGCCGACCGCGTCCGGGTCTTCGACCGCTTCCACCGTGCCGACAAGGCCCGCAGCCGCGACCGCGACCGCGGCGGCAGCGGGCTCGGGCTGTCGGTGGCCCGGGCCCTGGTGCAGGCTCACGGCGGCACCATCGGGCTGGGCGCCGGCCAGGACGGCACGACCACGTTCACGCTGACGCTGCCCGGGGAACCGGCCGGCGGCCTCACAGGCCCGGTGTCCGTTCCTCCTCCGCGTCGGAGGTGAAGCCGCCCTGCCGCGGATGCGGGCGGGCCGCGAGCACGGCGACGTCGTCCTCGGCGTTGCGTGCGTCCAGGCGGGTGACGATCGACTCGAGGAGGGCGTCCACGCCGGCGGCCGGGGGGAAGCGCAGGTCGGCGAGGCGGTTCAGGGAGCGGTCGATGTCCTCGTCACGGTGTTCCACCAGGCCGTCCGTGAAGAGGACCAGCGCGTGGTCGGGGTCGAACTGGTGGGTGGCCGATTCGTAGCCCCCGAAGCCGGTCCCGAGCGGCGGACCCACCGGGACCGGCACGAGGGAGGTCCGGCCCTCCCCGGTGATCAGGGCCGGTGGGAGGTGGCCGGCGCTGGACAGGGTGATCTGACGGCGGCTCGGGTCGACGCGCACCAGCAGACAGGTGGCGGGTCTGCGGTCCGCCTCGTTGGCGGCGATGGCGTCCATCTGGCGCAGCACCCGGTGCGGGGGCAGTTCGGACGAGGCGATGTAGCGGAGTGAGGAGCGGTAGGCGTTCATGTCGACGGCGGCCTCGAGGCCGTGGCCCATCACGTCGCCGACGACGAGCAGGGAGCGGCCGAAGTGCAGTCGCACCGTCTCGCACCAGTCCCCACCGACCAGCACCCGGCCGCCTGCCGGGAGGTAGCGGATCGCCACGTCCAGGTTGGGATGCGGTCGGCCGGGCTCGGACAGCAGGGCGCGTTGCAGGTCACCGGCGGTGCGGTTGACGTGCTCGTACTCGCGGGCGTGCCGGATGTGGGAGGCGGCGCGTTCGGCCAGGAGGGCGAGCAGTTCGGCCTCCGCCCGGATGAAGGCCATGCCCTCACGGGCGCAGACCAGGACGCCGTACTGGTCGGAGCCGCTGTTCAGGGGCACGCACACGGCCGGACGGGTGCGGCTGCCGGCCGGGCGGGACAGCCAGGGGTCCACCCAGTGGTCGGCCGCCGTGGAGCACGCGTCCCGGGCCACCGCGGTGACCCAGCGGGCGTCGGGCAGCACGTCGGCGTCGCCGGTGATCGACTCGTAGCCGGAGACGGTCTCGCCCACCCGACGCATCACGGCGGCCCCGCCGCCGGTCAGCCGTACCGCCGCCCGGGTCAGTTCCGTGCAGGTCGTGGCCTCGTCGAGGGTGGTGCCGATGCCGGCCGCGGCCGTCCGCAGCAATCTGAGGGGCGCGCCGGTCTCGGCGCCTGTGGTGGACCCGTCCACTGACCCCGGGCCGTCGGCGGACGCGGGCCCCCTGCGGGACTGGAACCATCGCGCGACACCCAACACCCTCACAGAATCTCAAACAGCGCCGGACCAGGCACCATCCGGCCGCGTCACGGTCCCTCCCCACGCGGTCGGCCCGTGCGCCGCGAGGGGGCCCACCGCGCCCTTTCAGGGGCACGGGGAACCGCGCGCGACACCACGGCGGCGCCACAGCGGGGAACCGGCCGCATCCTCACGCACACCCGAACGGCAGGCCGCGGCGGGCGAGGCGGAGAACCGCAGGGGCTCAGACCTCGGCGGGCGTCCAGGCCGCGACCAGGTCGAGCAGGCCGGGGAAACGCGCGTTCAGGTCGTCGACGCGGACGTGGCTGCGGCGCTCCAGGCCGTACTGGCGCTGCCGGGTGACACCGGCCTCGCGCAGGGCCTTGAAGTGATGGGTCAGCGAGGACTTGGGGCGGTCGAAGCCGAACCACCCGCAGGTGTGGTCGTACCGCTCCGATTCCAGCAGCAGTTTCTGCACGATCCGCAGCCGCAGCGGGTCGCTCAGCGCCCCCAGCACCGTCTCCAGGCGCAGGTCCGCCACCGCCGGCTCGGGCAGCGGTTCGGGCAGGTCCGCGGGGAGCGGCAGCACCTTGAAGTCCGGCACCCGTCCGGACGCCGGACTCGCCGTGGCAGGCATGGGCAACTCCTCATGACCGAATCCTATGTACGACTCCAATCGTACTGCATGCTATGTTCGAGAAAACTCGTACTGCACTAGCAGGAGGTACCTGGCATGTCGGAGAGTCGAACCGCGCCCGCGAGGGTGACGGGTGAGCGGGAGGCGGCGGCCGGCGAGTCCTCGGGGCCGGCCGCCTCCCCCACTCCCACCTGGTGGGTATGGCTGGCCGCCTGGCCGGTGACGGCGGTCTTCATCCTGTCCAACGCGGCCACGCCGCTGTACGTGATGTGGCAGCGCGAGATCGGGTTCTCCAAGGGGACCCTGACCGTGATCTTCGCCTTCTACATCGTGGGCCTGCTCGGGTCGCTGCTCGTCTCCGGCGTCGTCTCCGACCGGCTCGGCCGCAAGACGGTGCTGCTGCCCGCCCTGGGACTGGCACTGGCCGCCTGTGTCGTCTTCGCGACCGCGGCCGGCGTGGCCGCGCTGATCGTGGCCCGGCTGTTCACCGGCATCGCCGTCGGCGCGGTGGTCTCCGCCGGCATGGCCGCCGTGACGGACGTGGCCGGGCCCGCCCGCAAGCGGCTCGCGGCCCTGCTCGCCTCCTGCGCGATGGTCTTCGGGGCCGGCCTCGGCCCGCTCCTCGCGGGCATCCTGTCCGAGACCCTGCCCGGCCCCACCGTCACCGTCTTCGTGGTGGAGATGGCACTGCTGGCCACCGCCGTCCTGGCCGTGCTGCGCATGCCGGTGCGCCGCCCTGTCGCGCCCGCCCGGGGCGCGTGGATCCGGGTGCCCGGCGTCCCGCACGGCAGCGGCCTGCAACTCGTCCTCGGTATCGCGGTGTTCGCGCCCGGCATCACCGCCACGTCCTTCGTGCTCTCGCTCGGTCCCTCGCTGCTGTCCGGCCTGCTCGGCACCACCAGCCGGATCGTCGCCGGAGCCATGGCGTTCGCGATGTTCCTGGCCGCCACCGGTGTGCAGTTCGCGGTGCAGAAGCTGCCCCGGCGCACCATCCTGACCGCCGGCGCCGTCAGCACCACGCTCAGCATGGTCGCGCTCGCCACCGCGGTGCACACCTCGTCGGTCGCCGTACTGATCGCCTCCGCACTGCTGGCCGGCGCCGGCCAGGGCATGGGACAGCTCGGCGGGCTCTCGCTGCTCAACCACAGCGTTCCGGCGCAGCGGCTCGCCGAGGCCAACGCGGCGCTCAACGTGGGCGGTTACGTCCCGGCGGGCCTGCTGCCGGTCTCGGCCGGCTACCTCAGCGACGCGATCGGGCTGACCGACGGCGCCACCGTGTTCGCCGTCGTCCTGTCGGCCCTCGCCGTCATCGGCGGCCTGGTGGTCCTCGCCTCCCGGCGCCGGGTGGCCGAGCCCGTGTGACCGGCCGGCCCCGGCACTCCCCCACCCCCGGCGCACCGCGGCAACGGCCGCGGTGCGCCGCCGTGCCGGCGACGGGCTGTCAGTCACGGACCGCACGGATCGCACGGAACAGCAGCTCGCCCGACTCGGCCCACCGGTCCACCACGTCCGTCCGGCCGTGCAGCACGTCCGAGATGTGCTGCGTGCCGAAGAAGGCGGAGACCAGCACCCGTGCGGCCGCCTGCGGCGAGACCCCCTCCCGCAGCTCGTCCGCGTCGGCGGCGGCGACCAGCAGGGACTCCAGCAGCTCCGTCCAGTCCACGTACGGCGTCGGCAGTTCCGCGTCGATGTGCGGGCGCTCGATCTGCAGCCGTGCCCCCGCCTGCACGATCACGTCGTCGCGGAAGGCCAGGGCCGCCCGCTCCAGCAGCCGGGCGGCGGTGCCGAGCGGCCCGTGCCCCTCGGTGACGACCTGCTCCAGCAGCGCCGGCCAACGGGCGTAGTGCTCCTCCACCACGGCGATCGCGAGGGCCTCCTTGGTCGGGTAGTGGAAATACACCGCTCCCTTGGTCATCTCCACCCGGTCGGCCACGTCCTTGACCGAGGTATGCCGGAATCCGTGCTGTGCGAACAGCTCCGAGGCCGCGGTCAGCACCAGCTGCCGGGTGCGTGCGGACCGGTCCTGTTTGGGATCGGGCCCCCTTCTGGTGACGATCTTCTTGTGGGCGAACGAGGAATACGCCGACTGCGGCTCCACCATGGCTCTGTTCCTCTGCGTATGACGGTTTCCACCGGTCTGGCCCGGCTTCCACGGATGCGGACATGACGTGCGGACATGACGTGCGGGCATGACGTGTACGGCCCGGCGGACGGTCCTGTCCGGCCAGGCTGGCCAAAAACGTCCTCCACAAGAAACCTTCCAGAAGGTATCTTTCTTCGGGTCGCTTCCCGCGGGGGCGGGACGGCGGCGGTCCCCGTACCGCTGCCGCAACTTGGGGAGGAAGCAGAACATGCATTTCGTACCACCACTGACCCTGCCGTCGGAACCCCGCGGCTTCCGGGAACCCTGGAAAAGTCTCGGTTTCGACCGTCCGGTGCCACGCGAGACCGTGCACAAGGACGCCACCGCCGAAGTCCTGCTCACCGGTGCGGCACGCCTGGACGCGGAACGGTTCGCCATCGCCTGCGCGTGGCACCGCGACCACTTCCTGGACGACCAGGGCGGCCCGACGTCCGACCCGGTCCTGCTGGCCGAGGCAGCGCGGCAGGCGGCCATCCACCTCTCGCACCGCTTCCACGAGGTGCCCCACGGCCACCGCTTCGTCCTCAGCGAGCTCGCCGTCGATCTCGACGGACCGCTTCCCGCGCCGGGCCCTGCCGCGCCGCTCGCCCTCGCCCTCGACACGCACTGCGCGCGCACCGAGCGGCAGTCGCGCCGGACCAGGCTGGAGCTGACCGCGGAGGCCCGCACCGAGCACCGGCGGCTGGGACGGGCCCGGGTGCGCTGGGAGGCGCTGGAGCCGCGCCGCTACGCGCTGCTCAGGAAGCGCGGCGCGGCGGCCCCCGGTACGGATGGCGCACCGGAGCCCGTCAGGGCCGTCCCCCTGCCGCCGGCCCGGGTCGGTCAGCGTCAGGACCGTGACGTCCTCATATCGGCCGACCCGGCGCGGCGCCACCGGTGGTGGCTGCGGCTGGACGTGGAGCACCCCGTCCTGTTCGACCACCCGTCGGACCACGTCCCGGGCATGGCGCTGATGGCCGCGTTCCGGCAGGTCGCCCTCGTCACCGCCACGGACGCGGCGCGGTACGTACGGTCGCTGGCCGCCCGGTTCACCTCCTTCGGCGAGCTGGACCAGCCGGTGTCGATCACCGCGGAGCACCCGGCCGGCCCGGCCGGTCCCGGACGGTCGGGCACCCTCCTCCTGCGGGCGGAACAGGCCGGCCGCGAGCTGGCCTCCGCCCGCGTGGAGTGCGCGCTGCCGTGCGCCGACCGTCACCTCGCCGGAGCGACATGCTGACCGTGCCCACGACGAACGGCACCACGGTCCGGCCGACCCCGGGACCGGCCGGTCTGACGGACCTCGCCCGCCGCGAGGCGCCCCGGACGGACGAGTCGCGCGGGCTGGCGCCCGAGGTCGCGGCCGCCATCGGCGCCGCCGGCTTCCCGCGCCACTTCGTGCCGGCCCGCTGGGGCGGCGCGGAGGGCGGATTCGAGGCGCTGCTGACCGGCGTGGCGGAGGTCGGGGAGGCCTGCGGTTCCGCGGCGTGGTGCGCCGCGCTGTTCGCCGCCCACGGCCGCCTGGCCGCCTACCTTCCCGCCGAGGGACAGCGTGAGCTGTGGGAGCGGGGCCCCGACGCCCGGATCGCCGCCGCGGTCGTACCGCCCCAGGGCAGTGCGCCGGCGGTGGACGGCGGCTGGCGGCTGGACGGCGAGTGGCGGCCCGCCAGCGGCGTGGACCACGCCGACTGGGTCCTGCTGGCCTCCTGGACGCCCGGCGCGGCCGGCCGGGAGCACCGGATCTTCGCCGTGCCGCGCACGGAACTGACCGTGCGGGACACCTGGCACACCTCGGGGCTGCGCGGCACGGGAAGCAACACGGTGACGGCCGACGGGGTCCTGGTCCCGGCGCACCGTTCCGTCACCCTGGAGGCGCTGCTGCGCCCACGGCCCGGCGCCGCCCGTTGCCACACCGTGCCGTACCCGATGGTCGCCGCCCTGGTCTTCGCCGCTCCCCTGCTCGGTATCGCCCGGGGCGCGCTGCACGTCTGGACCGGCGAACGGTCCCGGGCCGCGTCCCCGCACCCGGCGACGCACACCGTGCTGACCGAGGCCGCCACCCGGATCCACTCCGCGGGGCTGCTTCTCGGCAGGGCGGCGGAGCGCGCCGACCACGCGGAGGTCACCCCGCTCGCCGTGGCCGAGAACCGCAGGGACGCGACGGCCGCGGCCGTGCTGTGCCGGGAGGCGGTGGACGGTCTGTTCCGCGCCAGCGGGCTGCGGGCCCAGGCACTTGACCACCCCGTGCAGCGGGCCTGGCGGGACGCGACGGCCGCGGCGGGCCACGCCACCCTCGATCCCGACGCGGCGGCCCGGGCGTACGCGGCCGTGGTGCTGGCGCCGGAGAAGGACGGTCCGCCGTGAACCGGGGGCGCCAGCAGCCGCCCGTCGCCTTCTTCGACGTGGACGAGACGCTGCTGGCCACGAAGACCATGCTCGACTTCTGGGACTACTGGGCCGCCTCGGGTGTCTGGCCGCTCCCCGCCCGCGTGCCCGACCTCAGAGCGCGTGCGGCGGCGGGCGAGGACCGCGACACCCTGAACCGGGAGTACTACCGCCGGTTCGCCGGGGTGCCCGCGAGAACACTGACGTCGATGGCGTGCCGTTGGTACGACGCCCACCGCCGGGGCCCGCGGGCGTTCGTGACGGCCGCGGTCGAGGCCGTCGCACGGCACCGGGCCCGCGGGCACGAGGTGGTGCTGGTCTCCGGTTCGCTGCGCCCGCTCCTGGAGGCGGTGGCGCGGGACTTCGGCGCCGCGCAGGTGTGGTGCACCGAGCAGGGCGTGACGGCCGGCGGAGTGCTCACCGGTGAGGTGGGGCCGCCGATGATCGGGCAGGCCAAGGCCGACGCGGTGACGGCCGTCGTCGGCGAGCGCGGGGTGCGGGCCGAGGACTGCTGGGCGTACGGCGACCACGTGAGCGACCTCGCCATGCTCCGGTCGGTGGGGCACCCGGTGGTGGTCGGCGGCGCACCCGCGCTGGCGGTGGAGGCCGGGCGGGCCGGCTGGGCCGTGCTCGGCGGTGACAGCGGACCGCGCCGGGCTGTTCCGTGCGCCGCGCGGTCCGTCGTCACCTCGGGGAACAGCCGATGACCGGCCGGTTTCACCCTCCTCAAAACATTCCTTCGCGAGGGTATGTTTATGCCTTCGCCGAGACTGGAGGGCCCCCGCATGGTCAAGCAGGAAAGAGCGCGGCGCACCCGGGAGAAGGTCCTGGACGCCGCCGCCGAGGAATTCGCCGTCCAGGGCTACAGCAGGGCCACCCTCAACGCGGTGGCCGCGCGGACGGGGATGACGAAGGGCGCCCTCTACGGGCACTTCGCGTCCAAGGAGGTCCTCGCCGGCGCCCTGCTGACCCAGTCCCACGAGGTGTGGGAGGAGATGCTGCTGACCCGGAACACCCCCGGCGTCACCGCCCGGACGGCACTGGAGTCCCTGGTCCTGGACCTCGCCCGTCGCCTCAAGGCGGACGTCCGGCTCCGCGCGGCCATGCGACTGGCCACCGACTGCCCGAGCCTGACCCGCGAACTGCCGGACGTCTCCCAGGGTGTACGGCGCGACCTGGTCGAACTCGTCCGGCGCGCGCAGCAGGAGGGCGGCATGCCTCCGCATCCCCCCGAGCTCGTCACCCAGTTGCTGCTGACGGCGATGCACGGAGCGCTGCATGTGTCGTTCGGACCGAAGGGGTGCACCGACGCCTCGGCCTGGGAGGCGGTGTGGCGGCTGCTCCTCGACGTGCTCGCCGGCGATCTGCGGGCGCTGTCGGGCGAGCAGGAGGCCGAAGGAGGCGCGCACACCCGATGAGCAGTGCGTTGCGGAGGCGTTAAAAATACCTTCCCGAAGGGATGTTTCTGCGATGCTGCAGTCACGACACGACCTGTGAGGGCTCGACACGCGAAGGGGGAAAACGAATGACTGTGCTGGACGAACGGGTCGGGCCGTTCCCACTCGGCCGCACCGGCACCGGTGACGTCCTCGGCGCCCTGTCCAACGAGGGGGTACGGCGCGCCGTCACCCATGCCGAACATGTCGACGACTTCGACATGCGACATCTTCGGTATTTCCTGACGGTGGTCCGGGCGGGCACCGTGTCCGGCGCCGCCCAGGAATTGCGGATATCCCAGCCGAGCCTGAGTCAGCAGATCAAAAGGCTGGAACAGCGGATAGGTGCCCCACTTTTCATCCGCAGTTCACGCGGTGTCGAATTGACCACGGGCGGGCGGGCGTTCCTGCGGGAAATCCAGAGCATTCCCGGCCAGCTGCGGTCCGCCATCGCGGCGGCCGCGCCCTCCCCGCTGATCTGGCCGGTGGGCGTGTGCGGCGGCGTACCCGCCGAGGTGCTCGCGGAGGTGCAGCACGGCCTCACCGGGCAGCACACCGACCGCGCCGGGGGCCCTGCCGAGCCGCTGCTGCGGATGCGCTCGGTCAGCGCGGCCGACCAGCCGGAGCTGCTGCACCACGGCGAGATCGCGTTCGGCATCGTACGGCTGCCGGTTCCCGCGCCCGGCCTGGTCCGGGCCGTGGTCTGGGACGAGCCGCTCGGCGTGGTCATGGACGCGGGCCACCCACTCGCCGGCAACCCCCGTCCGACCTGGGCGGACCTCACGGCCCAACGGCTCCTCTGGTACGACGAGGGGTGCGCCCCCGGCTATGCGGACACCGTGCCGGCCCAGCTCGCGGCGCTCGGCTGGCACGCCGTGCTGCACCCCGTCGACCAGGACCAGCAGGCCTTGTTCGTCCACGCGCTGCAGACCGCCGGCGACGTGGTGGCGCTGCGGCCGAGGCTCGCCGTCCAGGGCGACCCCCAGCTCGTCTGGCGGCCACTGCCCACCACGTCGGCACCCCGAGAGCGGCTGGCCGTCACCGCGCTCGCCGACGGCCGCTCGGCCCGCCGCCTGCGCGCGGTGGCCGTCCGGCGCGGATGGCCGTTCCTCACCTGACCGCTGCTGCCCGACCCCCCGACGGCCCGGAGCCTCACCGCTCCGGGCCGTCGCTGTGTGCCGGACGTCGCCGGACAACGACCGGAACGTTTAATTCCGGGGGTCCGGGAGTGAATTGCGGCACGCCCATAGGTCCGGCCCTATGACCACCACGCGCTTTCCGTCTTGGACACCGCGGAAGACCGGTACCTAGTCTTTGAAACACGAAACCAGTGGCCTTGGAAATCATGTCGAGGGCCCGTGGTTTCACTCAATTGCCGATCCGCCCGTCGCGGATCCGTCCTTTACCGATCCGTTCACCGGCCGCACCGGGAAACAGAGGAGAAGCGTGATATCGACCAAGCTGACCGAGCTGCTGGGAATCGCCCATCCGGTCGTCAGCGCCCCGATGGGCGGCGTGTCCGGCGCACGGCTCGCCACCGCCGTCACCCGCGCCGGCGGACTGGGCCTGGTGGGCGTCAGCTACGGCGACGCCGCCTTCATCGACGAGCACGTGGCCGCGACCGCCGAACAGGGCGGTGTCTGGGGTGTCGGCTGTGTGATGTTCACCTTCGACGAGCGCCCCGGCCTGTGGGACAAGGTGCTCGGCTACGCGCCGCCGGTGATCGCCCTCTCCTTCGGCGACGCCGACCAGGTACGCCGGTACGTGGGCTCCGCCGCCGAGAGCGGGGCGCGGGTGGTGGTGCAGGTGCACGACACCGAACAGGCCGCGGTCGCGCTGCGGGCCGGCGCCTCGGCGCTGGTGGCCCAGGGCGCCGAGGCGGGCGGCCACCACAAGACCCGGGCGACGCTGCCGCTGGTCCCGGCCGTCCTCGACCTCACGCGGGGCGCGGTCCCGGTGGTCGCGGCCGGCGGTTTCGCGGACGGACGGGGCCTCGCGGCCGCGCTCGCCCTCGGCGCCGACGGCGTCATGATGGGCACCCGGTTCGCCCTCACCGAGGAGTCCATGGGCACGGCGGGCTTCAAGGCCGCCCTGGTGTCCGGCGCCACCGCCGATCTCGTCGACACCCGCTCCTTCGACGTCGTGCGCGGCATCCCGTGGGACGAGATGTACACGGCCCGGTCGGTGAGCAACGCCTTCACCCGGGCCTGGACCGGCCGGGACGCGGAACTGGCCGCGCGACGGGCCCAGATCGAGCCCGAGTGGACGGCGGCGGTCGCCCGCGACGACACGGGACAGCGGGCGCTGTTCGCCGGTGAGGTGCTCGACCTCGTCGGCGAGGTGCGGTCTGCCGGGAGCGTGGTGCGGGACACCGTCGCGGACGCCGAAACGATCCTGCGTGACCTTGCCGGGCGGGTCACGTCCGCGCGCTGAACACCACCGGGCGCCGCCCGGACCCTCGTCCCGGCCTGAACGGCCCCGTCCCCGAACGCCGGACGGGCCCTTGCGAAAACGGAGTTGGCACGTGATCCACATCCTCACCCTCACCTACCTCGTCCCCCGCGACACCGTCACCGCCCACATGGCGGAGCACAAGGCCTGGCTGCGCGACCACGCCGACCGGGGACGGATCCTGCTGAGCGGGCCGCGGCCGGACGGCGGCGCCGTCATCGTCACGGCCGACCTCGACGAGGCCACCGTGCGCGAGATGGTGGCGAGCGATCCCTGGACCCGGCTCGGCGTCGCGTCGTACGAGACGGTCGCCTTCGAGGGGCGCAACGCGAGTCCCGGTGTGGTCACCACGGCCGTTCCCGACGAGAGCGTGCTGCTCATCAACGTGGCCACCACCGACGACGCGCCCGCCTCGGTCGACGCCCTCGCCTCGGCCGTGGACCACGTCGCCGCCACCGCCGACGGCTTCCGCGGCTCCCGCCTGCTGACCAGCGTCGACGGTGACGCCATGGTCAACTTCGCGGCCTGGACCGACGAGAAGAGGTTCAACGCCATCTTCGAGGACCCCGAGTTCATGCGCCGCTACGAGGCCTTCGCGAGGACCACGACCGGTGCCAAGTACCGCCTGTACCGGACCAGCCGGGTCATCACCCCGAACCGCTGACCGGCCCTTCCTCAGTCCACCAGCACGTCCCACCCAGAGGAGAGAGCATGCCCACCTCGTCCACGCCCGCCGGGTACGACCTCGTCGTCGTCGGGTTCGGCGCCGCAGGCCTGTCCGCCGCGCTGTCCTTCGCGGAGGCCACCGAAGGCCGCGAACGGCCCGCGCGGATAGCGGTGCTCGAACGCGCGGCCCGGCAGGACCGCGGCGGCGCCACCCGGTGGACCGGCGCCTTCCTGCGGATCGACCAGGACCGGCGGTTGGACACCGACTGGGCCGAGCACGTCGGCCGGGTCTCCGGCGGCCTGGCCGACGTCGACTACTGCCGCACCGTCGAGCGGGAGGCACCGCAGACCCTGGCCTTCGTCGAGAAGCACGGCGTCGAGATCGCCTTCGCGGACTTCCCGCTCCCCCACACCTTCGAGGCCGGCACCCCGTCCATGACCCCGCCGGCCAGCCCCCGCGGCGGCGGCGCCTCGATCGTCGAGCACCTGGGCGCCGCCCTGGAGAGCGACCCCCGCGTCGAGATCCACTACGAGACGGAGGCGCTGCGCCTGACCACCGCCGAGGACGGCTCCGTGGACGGCGTCGTGGTCCGCGGCTCCGACGGCCGCACCCGCCGGCTGTCCGGCCGCGCGGTGGTCCTCGCCTGCGGCGGCTTCGAGGGCAACGCCGAGATGCTCACCCGCTACCTCGGCGACCGCGCCTGCGACCTGCCGCTGATCGCCCCCGGCATCGCCCACAACCGCGGTGACGCGCTGCGCATGGCGCTGGACCTCGGCGCGGACACGGCCGGGCAGTTCGACGGCATCCACGCCGAACCGGTCGACCGCCGTACCACCAAGGCCGACTCGGTGCTCTACGGGTTCCCGGCCGGCATCTTCGTCAACGGCCGTCTGGAACGCTTCTTCGACGAGGGCCGCGACACCTGGGACAACACCTTCGAGCACATCGGCCACGAGATCTGGAAGAACCAGGACCAGGAGGCGTACTGGATCGCCGACGCCAAGACCCTGGCCATCCCCGGCATCATGAACTCCCTGCTCAGCGACGTGCCGCCGGAGCAGGCGGACACCCTGGAGGAACTCGCCGGGAAGCTGGGGATCGACGCGGAGGGGCTGGAGAAGACCGTCGCCGAGTTCAACGCGGCCGTGGCCCCCGGCGAGTTCGACCCGACCCGCCTGGACGGCAAGCACACCGTCGGCATCACCCCGCCGAAGTCCAACTGGGCCACCCCGCTCGACACCGCGCCCTTCATCGGCGTCCCGGTGACCGCCGCGATCTGCTTCACCTACGGCGGGGTCCGCACCGACCTCGACGCCCGTGTCGTCACCCCGTCCGGCACCGCCATCCCCGGTCTGTACGCCGCCGGCGAGGCCACCGGCCTCTTCTACCACGCCTACCCGCCGGCCACCTCGGTCCTGCGCTCGCTCATCTTCGGACGGCTCGCCGCGCACCACGCGGCCGCCCGGCAGACCGCCTGACCCCACCCCACGTCAGCAGCTTCTGGAGACACCATGAGTATCGTCAACATCGACGTCACCCTCCGCGACGGCGGCTACCGCAACGGCTTCGCCTTCCCGGTGGAGTACGCCCTCAAGCACGCGCGGCTGAGTGTCGAGGCGGGCTTCGACTGGATCGAGATCGCCTACCGCAAGGGCTCCTTCGCCGCGATCCCCGACCTCGGACTCACCGGCCGCGGCGACGACGAGTTCATCACCGCCATGGCCGAGGAGATCGGCCCGGAGCGGGTCGCGATGATCCTGCACCCGAAGAACATCTCGCGCGCCGATCTGCCCGCCATGTACGCGGCGGGGGCACGCCTGGTCCGGATCATCCTGCCCGCCAAGGGATACGAGGCCGGTCTGGACTACATCCGCCAGGCCAGGGACACCGGCTTCACGGTCGGCGTCAACTTCGCCCGGATCAGCCAGTGGCCGGGCCGGGACGTGGTCGAGGTCGCAACCGCCGCGACCGACGCCGGCGCCGAGTTCGTCTACCTCGCCGACTCCAACGGCAGCCTCTCCCCCGTCGACACGACCGACCTGACCACCCTGACCAGGTCCGTCACCGGCGGCCCGGTCGGGCTGCACGCCCACAACAACCTCGGCCTCGCCCTGGCCAACGCGATCAGCGCCGTCGCGGCCGGTGCGACCTGGATGGACTCCTCGGTCCAGGGCATGGGCAAGGGCCCCGGCAACCTCATCGCCGAGCAGTGGCTGGCCCACCTCGACCGGACCGACCCGGAGGCCGCCGCGCGGCTCACCCTGGCCCCGGTCCTGGAACTGGCCGATCTGCTGCTCGCCAACGTTCCCGAGGGCAGGCCCTCGCTGCCGCTGCCGGACCTGGTCCTGGGCCGCTACGACCTGCCGGTGGAGCACCGCAAGGACCTGCTCGGCGAGCACGGCGAGGCGATCGCGACCGCGCGGACCCTCGCCGGCGTCCGGTGACCCACGCCGGACCGGTCGTGCCGACGGCGGTCTTCGGACCGGAGACCGCCGCCGGCGCGCCCCACGCGCTCGTCCTCGCCCCGGTCACCCCGCGCTGGGACGAGGGGGCGTTCTTCGCCCCGGTCATCCGGACCCTGGCCCGCTCCGGGCTCCGGGTGACCGTGGTGGACACGCTCTCCCTGTGGGACGAGGAGGCGGACTCGATGACCGCCTTCGTCGCCCGCTGGCGTGCGCTGCTGCCGGACTTCGGACGCGTCGACCTGCTCTGCGGGAACGCGCTGGGCGGCGCGGTGGCCCAGGCCCTGCTCCCGGACTGCGGCCCCGGCACCGCCGCGCTGCTCGTCTCGGGCCCCGCCCGCACCGACCCGGTCCTGGAGGAACGGCTCACCCGGATCGCCGGCCTGGCCGCGGCCGGCCGCCCCGGCGCCGCGCTCGCCCTGCTCAACCGGCGCGTCCTGCCGCTCGGCGCACCCGGCGCCGCCCCCGCGAACGCCACCGCCCCTTCGGACGCCACCGCCCGCGCGGACGCCGTCACCACCGCGGACGCCGACGCGGCCGCGGGACGCAGGCTGGCCGCCGGGATGCGGCTGCTGTGCGGACTCGACGTCACCGCCGCCGTACGCGGCCACCCGGGCCCGCTGCTCCAGATCGTGGGCAGCCACTCCCAACTCGTCACCCGGCGGCACACCGCCGCCGCACCGCACCACAGGGTGCACGTCGCCCCGGGGGCCGGCATGCGCCCCCACGCCGAACAGCCCGCCAGGGTCGCCACGTTGATCGAGGCCTACCTGCGGGAGAAGGGACTCCGATGAAGTCCGCGCCGAGGAACGCCCCGAGGAAGAGCGTCGCCGTCCTGCCCGGCGACGGCATCGGCCCTGAGGTCGTCGCCGCCGCCCTCGACGCCGTCGAACGGCTCGATCTCCCGCTGGACTTCCGGTTCGGGGAGATCGGCTGGGAGTGCTGGCGCCAGGAGGGCGACCCGGTCCCCCAGCGCACCTGGAAGCTCCTGGA
Organism: Streptomyces sp. NPDC026515; assembly: GCF_055567595.1. NCBI lineage: Bacteria > Bacillati > Actinomycetota > Actinomycetes > Kitasatosporales > Streptomycetaceae > Streptomyces > Streptomyces sp. NPDC026515. The sequence goes on along the minus strand of NZ_JBVHQD010000001.1, from coordinate 400,827 downwards.
GGAGACCGACACCTGCCTGCTGGGCGCCATCACCAGCAAGCCGCTGCGCGAGGCGGAGGCCGAACTGGGGCCGTCGCTGCGCGGCACCGGACGGACGTTCGTCTCCCCGGTCATCCAACTGCGCCAGCGGCTCGGCCTGTACGCCAACATCCGCCCGGTCACCGACCTGGACCACGGCCGGTTCGACTTCACCGTCATCCGCGAGAACACCGAGGGCCTGTACGCCGGGTTCGACGTCCACGGCCTCGACGAGGCGCTGTGGAACGCGGTGCGCGAGCACCCCAACGCCGAGGCCTCCGGCCCCCAGGAGAGCAGCGTCACGCTCCGGCTGCAGACCCGGTTCGGCATCGACCGGCTGCTGCGCTTCGGCTTCGCGCACGCCGAGGCCCACGGGCGGCGGCTGCTCACCGTCGTGGACAAGCCGATGGTGCTGCGGCAGAGCGGCAACCATCTGCGCGAGCGCCTCGATCTGATCTCCCGGGACCACCCGGACATCGAGACCGAGATCCTCAACGTCGACGCCGTCGCCCTGTGGATGGTCCGCAGGCCGGAGCGGTTCGGAGTGCTCGTCGCCGAGAACATGTTCGGGGACATCCTCTCCGACCTCGGCGCCGGCGTCATGGGCGGGCTCGGACTCGCGCCGAGCGGCAACATCGGTGACCACGGCAGCTATTTCGAGCCGGTGCACGGCAGCGCCCCCGCCATGGCGGGCCGGGACCGGGCCAACCCGATGGCGATGCTGCTCACCGTCGCCCAGATGCTGGACCATCTCGGCATGTCCGTACCCGGTGCGGAACTGCGCGAGGCCGTCCGTGCCGTGGCCCGCGCCCGTACGACGGTCACCTACGACCTGGGCGGCGAGGCGGGCACCCGCGAGGTCGCCGAGGCCGTCGCCGCCGAACTGCCGGGCGGCGAGGCCGGGTCGGCCGTCGCCGAGGACAAGGTGCCCGTCGTGCCCGCGGAGGTGGTGGACCGGCTGGCCGCGCTCGACACCGCCTCCGTCTCCGACGCCCTGGACAGCCTCGGCATCCCCGGGGTGCTCGCCGGGATCGGCGCGCGGGTGCCCGGTGCCCGTACCGCGGGCCTGGCGTACACCGTCACCTACCAGCCGGTGGACCACCGCCCGGGCCAGGGGTTCCGCAACGCGGCGAACTACCTGGACGACGTGCCCGCCGGGTCCTTCGTCGTGGTCGACAACGGCGGCTCCACCGCCTGCACCAACTGGGGCTCGCTGCTCACCGCGGTGGCCCGGAGCCGCGGGGTGCGCGGCACCGCCCTGCACGGCTCGGCCCGCGACCTCGCCGAGATCCGCGCCGCCGGATACCCGCTCTTCAGCACCGGCGTCACGATGGTGAGCGGCAAGAACCGGGTGGAACTCGCCGCCACCGGAGGGCGGATCACGATCGGCGAGGTCACCGTGCGCCCCGGTGACGTGATCGTCGCCGACGACAACGGCGTCCTCGTCGTACCCGCCGAACGGGCCGCCGAGGTCGCGGACCGCGCGGAGCGCGTCGAGGGGACCGAGGCGGCCATCGCCGGGGCGGTCGGCGACGGCCTGCGACTGGACGAGGCCCGCCGCCGGTTCGGCTACGCCAGGCCGTGGGAGGGCGCCGCCGCCCCCGAGTCCCATGACGCGTGACCTGGTCCGGCGGGTGGTGGACGTCCACTACCACGCGGGGCCCGACCTGTACCGGCGCCGGCTGACCACCGCCGGTGCCGGGCGGGCCTACGCGGAGGTCGACGGCTGGGCGGTGATCAAGAGCCACCTGGGGTCGACGGCGGCGAGCGCCTGGGAGGCCCGGCAGGAGGGACTGCCCGTCTCCGGCGCGGTCGTCCTCAACGACCTGGCCGGCGGGGTCCGCCCCCGGGTCGTCGAGCAGGCCGTCTACGCCCATGGCCCGGACAGCCCTGCCCGGCTGGTCGTGCACCTGCCCACCCTGGTGGGCCCCGGGCACCGGTCGGCGCTGCGCCGGGAGCCGTTCCACCCCCGGCTCGACCCCGAACACTGGCGTGCCTCCCGGGTCCTGGACGGCGCCGGCCGGCTCCGCGAGCCGGTGCGCGAGGTGCTCCGGGCCGCCCGCGACCTGCCCGTGGTCCTCGCCACCGGACACTGCGACCGGGACGAGACGCTACGCGTGGTCGACGAAGCGGTACGCCTGGAACTCCCCCGGCTGCTGCTGACCCACGCGACCCACCCCATGTCCGGCCTCACCCCGGCCGACCTGGCCCAACTGGCCCCGGTCCGCGGACTCTACGTCGAACTCACCGCCCTGACGCTCCTGTTGGGCCACCGTGACACCCGGCACCTGGCCGAGGTGGTACGGGCCCATCCCCGGGTGGTGTTCAGCTCCGACCTCGGACAGCCGGACCAGCCGGATCCCGCGGGCTGGCTGGCCACGAGCCGACGCTGGTTCGGTGAAGCGGAGTTGACGTCCGATCAGTTCCGATCCGTCAGCTCGGTCAACCCCGCGGCGCTGCTGGCGCCCTGACCCGGTGATTCCCCCTTCCACCACAGGAGTTCCCGTGCCCGACGATCCCGGCCTCCCGCGCCGCGGGGTGCTGCGCACCGCGCTCGCGACAACGGCGGCGGCGCTGTCCGCCCCGCTGCTGGAGTCCACGCCCGCGCTCGTCGCCCGCCCCCGGACCGGCAGACTGAGCGACCAGTCCGCGGTGCGTTCCCTCACCTTGGGGGACGTCCGGCTCACCTACGTCGTGGACGCGGCGATGGAGCTGGACCCGGTGGGCTTCCTCCCGGCCGTCCCCGCCGGGTACTGGCGGCGACATCCCGAGGCGCTCACCCGCTCCGGGCGGATCGCCGCCTCGGCCGGCGGTGTGCTCGTCGAGCGCGGGCGGCACAGGCTGCTGATCGACGTGGGTCTCGGCGGCAACGTCCTGTCGCCCGCGCTCGGCGTCTCCCGCGGCGGCGCCCTGCTGAAGACGCTGCGGGGGCTCCGGGTGGCCCCGGAGTCCGTGGGTACGGTGGCCTTCACCCACCTGCACACCGACCACACCGGGGTCGGCTTCGTCCCGGACCGGCACCAGGAGCTGCACAAGGCGTTCCCGGGCGCCGACTACCTGGTGGCGGCGGCCGAATGGGGTCCGTTCTGGCGGGGCGAGATCACGGTGGGGGCGCCGTCCTGGGACGGCTTCATGGTGCCGATGTCCCGCGTGCTGCGGCAGTTCGGGAACGGCGACGAGGTGTGGCCGGGCGTCACCGCCCTGATCACCCCGGGCCACAGCCCGGGGCACACCACCTACGTGGTCTCGGCGTCGCGCGGCCGCCGGATCCTGGTCCTCGGGGACGCCTTCCACACGCCCGCGCAGCTGACCCACCCCGAGTGGCCCTCCGGCCCGGACGTGGACGTCGAAGGCGTGCTGAAGGCCCGCAGGACCCTGCTGGAGCAGTTGCTGGCACCCCGCACGTACGCCTTCGCGTTCCACTTCGGCGACCAGGCCTTCGGCCGCGCCGTACGGGACGCGTCCGGGGCCGTCCGGTGGCGGCCGGCACCGGCCCGGGCACTCCTGCCCAGCCCGGTCCGGCTCCCCTGACCCGCCGCGGTCTCAGCTCTCGTCGGGGGCCAGCCGCAGCGAGATCGAGTTGATGCAGTACCGCTGGTCGGTCGGCGTCCCGTAGCCCTCGCCCTCGAAGACGTGCCCGAGGTGCGAGCCGCACCGCGCGCAGCGCACCTCGGTGCGCACCATCCCGTGGGTGCGGTCCTCGACCAGTTCGACCGCGTCGGTGTCCTTCGGGTCGTAGAAGGACGGCCAGCCGTAGGCCTGGCCACCCCCACCCCGCAGGCATGACAAGACCGGGCGCCCATACCGTGTGGTCAGGGCTCCGGCCGTGGCGGCAACCCGTATCCGAGGTCGCGGACGAGTTGATCGGCAGGCACTGCCTACGCCTCGCCCTCCAACTCATACTCGTCTCCCTGCTCGGGCGTAGCCCCGATCGAGGCCGTCCCCGGCTCGGCCCGCTCCGTGTCTTCCATGGGTTCGGCATACTTCGCGGCGAGCCGAGCGAGGTGCAGGGCGAGTGGAAGCTGCAGCGCGTTGTCGTAGTCGTCCGGAAAACGCTGCTGGTGGACGTACATGGCCCACTGTTCCGCATCGTCAGCCGGTTGAAGTGCTGCCATACAGAGATCGAGGATCTCGGGGTTCCATGCCGACGTGCCTGGCATGCGTAGGGACCGTCCAGCTGCGTTGCGGTGCTCGGTGAATTTGCTCATGTCACGGGGGTGTCCGTGCTGGCTTGCCTTGTCCGAGGTGCTCTGGAAGACGCGATTGCCCTGCCGCGCGTCATCGGGCACCCACAGCCCCTTGGCCACGCCGGCGCCCTCGTCCCCGTCGGGTGCCCACCACTGCGGTGTTTCCTCCCGGTCGTTGCTCGCGACACGAACGAGCCGCAGGCGGCGGCCGTGCGCGGCGAGCCGCTGAAGTGGTCCAGCTCCCAGGCTCACACGGTCGACGGCCAGCCCCGGGTTGGTCAGCCACGGCCAGCGCTGGCGGGTGTTCTGGGCGTGGGTAAGGACGAGGGTCGGCTCGCCGCGCAACTTATACAGCGTCTGCTTGACGAACAGGGCGGTTGCGTCCTCCTGCTGCTTCCTCGTCCTGAGGTCTTTGCTGCGGATCCTTCCTGTGAGACTGCGCAACAGCTCGGGGTACGGCACCCAGTCCGATGTGTCCGCCGTGCGGCCAAGCACACAGTCTTGGCCGGGACGGATGAGTACGGCGATCGGGGTGAACTGCGGATATTTGTTGTCGCGGCTGACGTTGCGCTTGACGAGCCAGAAGGCGAGCTGGTTCAGGTCCTCGGGGATGGCCGCACCGAGTGAATGCTCGGGCAGGCACCGCATGCCGAGCTGTCGCAGACCGTCATTCCAGGCAGCCTTGGCCCTGTGCGGGTCCGAAACAGCCTCTGGCTTGGTGGCGACCGGGTCCGGGAGGTCCAGGAACTGGCTGACCAGGCCAGCGTCAGCGAGTCCCACGCGCAGCGCTGCCTTGGGGTCGCTGGTGCGGCGTCGGAAACCGTCCTTGCCTTCCAGCTCGACGAACGCCAGCTGGGGGCACGTGCCCAGCTCTGCCGTCCACACGCGCAGTTCGTCGCGCACCGCCCGTCGTCGCGCATCCATGGCGGCGTCCCACTCCTCGCCTCGGCGCATGGCGCTGCCCTCACCCAATGGGCCGACGAGTTCCCCGGCTTGCCTGACGTGGAAACGCACGGTCAGGTCGGGATGGTCCCACTGCCACAGCTCGGGGCCACTGGTCGTGCGGTATTGCGCAAGCCCGAGGCTCTCCTCGGCTGCGGCGACCAGGTGATCGCGCATGGTGTCGGTCTGGTGCAGCAGTACGGCAGTGAGACCTGCGGGGCCAACGGCGCGCGCGAGCAGGGGCCGCCGACGGGCGGCGTTGCGTGCCCGTCGCCCGGCGTTCTCCCGGTTGATCCTCGTTTTTTCCTCTTCGGTGGCTTTCTTCGGCACGGATACGGCGGCCTCCAGCACGTTGTGCGGAGTCTGGCGCCGGATCCCGCTGCGTCGGGATGTGCCGACGCATGTGAACTCTGGGGACAGCGATGCCGCAGCCCACTCCGTCAGCCGCCGCCGTTCTTGTGGTGCGATTCCGGCCTGCACTCCGTGTCGTCCCATCATCGTGTGGTGCACCACAGCTGCAGTGACGCCGTCCCGGCCAGCGAGCCAAGTCTCCGGCTCCTTGGCCATGAGGTCGGGTGAGGGGAAGCGGGGGAAGGCGGAGATCTGGTTCAGCATCCCTTCTGGCCCTCCCTGAACCCAGGCGTACCCCCCGGTCTGAGGTACCCAGCGCAGTCCACCAACCGCGAACCGTTCCGGGTCGGGCCCGTCAGGCACAAGGCTCTGGTCCGCCAGCAGGTAGACGGAGGCGCTTCCCCGCTCCGGCAACCAAACGGGGCCGCGTACCCACCGGCGTACACCCGTGGATAGGTGGATGCGGGGAGTCGAGTCGAAGGGAACGGTACGGAGACAAACTCGGATGTACGCGGAGTAGTTCCACACCTGGGATTTCGCACCACGGCCACTGAAGTGCTCCAGCGGAGGCCAGGAGACGAGTTCCGCCCCAGGGGCTCCCGCATCCATCGCGACCTGCCGGAACGTGAGCCGTTCGCCGAAGTGCTCGTAGGCTGGCTCCTGTCGAGCGATGCGGGCGGCGAGGATCTCGGGAAGAAGCCGCCACAGGTGATCCGCAGGCACGGCGGTGCCACCATCGCTAACCGTCTGCTCCAGCATGTCCACGCCGAGGAGGTCCCACTCCAGGCTGTCGATGTTCAGCAAGGAGGCGGTTTCCTTGACCTTCGCATGTCCCTCCGGTCCCGGCTGTAGATCGCGCAGCCAGGCATGGATGAAGGTGCTCATCACCGCCTTGGGATAGGGGGCATTCGCGTACAGCCAGGGCCGGCCATCGTCGAGTGGTGCCTTCTTGGCCACGGACACCAAGTCGGGGGCAACGGCGGCGATCACCTGGTTGAGCCGCTTGATGGGCACCGACACCTTGCTGCGGTCACGCCGCTCGGGCTTGCCATGCTGCCAGTGGTCCTTGAGAGGAGCCCGCCAGGCTCGGGGGAAGGCTAGTCCGTATTGGGGCACGAGGAATGGATCGCTTCCCCGCGTCGGGATGAAGGCAGCAGGCTGAATTTGGTCATACGCCATGACGGGGTGGGTCTCCGTTCGGGTCGGTCAGAAGCGTCAGTGAGCGTCCCTGCGATGCGTGAGAGTGCATCAATGCGCCGGCGCGGGAGGGACAGTGGGACGTCAGTCCATGTCGGCCAATGCCTTGTACAACGGCTCGTACAAAGCCTCGACCAGGGACTTGTCGATCGTGGGTACGGCGGATTCGGTACTGAAATAGGGAGCGAGGAGTGCGCGCATGCTCTCCAGCAGGCTAGTGGCGGGGGTGTCGGTGGCCGCGAGGCCCGCCTCGCGGGGTGAGAAGGCGGCGTCGACGAATACGACGCGAGCGGGCACTCCGCCCCGCACGAGGCGGCCGATGACCTGCCACATTACGACCAGCTGGTCCCAGGTGAACGCCTCCTTCTCAGTCTTCGGGAGGCTGGTCCACGACAGTCGGCGGGTCAGGAAACGGTTCCAGGCACGGCGGGCGTCGCGCCGGAAGGCGAGCCCAGCCCGGTCGGGTGTGCCTTCCCGACGAGCGAGATGCCGCAAGCCGTTACCTGGGCCACGGATCTGCCGTACCGCCCAGTCGTTGACGGCCTGTACGGCAAGTGCGATGTCGTCGGGACGAGGGTGCGGGCGGGCCAGGAAGTAGACCGTGCCGATAGCGGCCTTGCCTCCGGGGACAACGATGTTGTGGCCGCGTTCGACAGCGAGGAGCGGGGCGACGAGGAGTTCCCCGTCGGCCTGGCCGCCGCTCGCCCAGCCCGCTACGTCGCCCCGGCGCAGAGCCTTCGCCTCGGCGGTACGCGGCAAGGCGCTCCAGGCCGTGTCAAGGTCGGCGTCGTCGGAGACAAGTCGGGAGATCCGACCGGCCCATTCCGGGATCGAGTTGAGGTACGCGGCGGCCCTGCGGGCCTCCTCGTAGCTGCCGACAAGGAGCAGCAGGCGGCGTCTCTCGGGGTCTTCGATGTCGTCGAGTTCTTGCTGGAGGGCGCTTACCGAACCGGTGAGGCTGCGGTCGGGCTCGGCGAGCTGGTGCAGCATCTGGACGAGGGCGGCCGGGCGTTCCTCTGGGTCGCAGCCGGACAGCCGCAGCGGTCTTGTACTTCCGGGCCAGTACAGAAACTCCTTACGGAACTCGGTGTCGAGGATGGCTCGCACCTCCTCCTGGTGCGGGCGCAGCACCGCATCGACGTCGGCGTGCACGTGGTAGCGGCTGGAGGTGCCGGCCCAGCTGGTGGCGGACATCAGCATCAGGTGCGGGCCGGGCCTGCCGTCGACGGCTGGCAGGTCGGGCAGGCCAAGCAGTAGTTCGCGTCCAACGCCGTTACAGCGAAAAAAGCGCAGTTCGCCGCTCTGCTCGCCGTCTTTCCTCCGCTCGTCCAACTGGAACTGGAAGCCGAGGACGTTGCCCATGGGTGACTCGGGCATCGCGGGCTCGTAGTCGCGGGGTGGGCGACGGGAAAGCACGTTGGAGGCGGACTCCAGGTTGAGGACCGCCTCAACGCGCTGCCATAGCCCAGTCATGAAGTTGAGCCGGTGGTGCAGGGCGGCGAGGACCAAGGTGAGTTCGAACCGGGGCACGTGAGGGTCGGGGCCGTCGTCGAGTCGTACGGCTCCGTTGAGGAGCCGCTCCAACACGGGCCGCACCTGGGTGCGGGTGTCAGAGCCGTGAGGGGCGTGCAGCAGACCGAGCGTGAGATGGATGAGCTCGTTGACGAGCGCGGTCTCCGCCGGATCCGTCTCAGGTTCGGTGCCCACCGTACGGGGCTGGAGCGGGTCGTCACGGAAGCGGTTGAGTACGCCGTCGATCCGCTCGCGCTGCGCAAGACGCCGGGCCTCTGGAGTGCCCTCGGACACAACAGTCTCGTCGATGTCTTTGAGGTCGGGGAACCATGCGTTGATGAGCCACTGGTGGAGGGTGACCGCGCTGAAGTAGTCCTGGGTGATCCAGTGGCGCAGCGCGCGGTTCTGAATGAGGCGTGAGTACAGCCGGTCGGTGGCGTGGCGCACGGTGTGGGTGGCGTTCGTCCAGTCGTCGATGTCCCGTGCCGAGAGCTGGAGTCGCGCCTGACCGGCGAGTTCCGCAAGGGCGTGTGCAGCGACCTCGTCGATCCACGAGTTAGGGGCGCGGCCGGCGAGAGTGGTGGCTGGGGCGAACGCCGTGTCGAGCTGCATTTGCACCCGGTCTGCCTCGTCCACGATGACAAAGTCGCTCATTCGGCATGCGAGTTCGAGGTAACGCAGCCGCTGCTGCTGAAGCTGTTCGGGCACGGCCGTGTGGACGAGACTCGCGGGGGTGGCCACCCACACCCGGGCGTCGACTAGTTGACGGGCCGCGTGATGGCGGGGGCATCTGGACCACAGGGGGCAGCTGTGACGCCGCGGCCGTTCGTCGTCCGTGGAGGCGGCACTCGCAGCGGAGTCAGCGGCCGCTGCTCCATCGAGAGCCTCACCATCGCCATCGGGGTCTGTCTCGGAACTCTCCTTGCCGAACAGCCCTTCTCGCAGGTCCGCCTCCTCTGTGGATGCCCGGCGCGCCTCGTACAGGCTTCCGCACGGCGCCTCGCCGACGCGCAGTGGTCGCTCCGCCTCCGTGCCGCGCAGGGCGTCGAGTGGGCAGGCGCTGTTGACGTGGTTGAAGCCGTCGTGCCAGTGGGTGAGCAGGCTTGGGGCTCCATTCGACGCGATACGCCGGTGAAGTCGCTGGATGTGGCGTTCACGCGTGGAGTGGCCGAGTACGGGTGCGGTCGGCACGCCCAGGCGGTCCAGGAGTCCGGTGACGGACAGAGCTTCGGCGACATCGCCGACGACAATGGTGATCCGCAGCCCGAGTTCGGTGGCGGCCCAGAAGGTGAGGATGTCGCGCAGGGTGCTCTTGCCAGCGCCGACCATGCCGACGAGGTGGAGGAGCCGGTCGATACGCAGGGTGTCGCTCTGCTCGAACTTGCCTTGTCCTTCGTCTCGTACGAACAGTTCGACGCGCTTCAGGCGCTGCAGCCAGTGGCCGCGTGCGACGTCCGGGGCATGTGACTCGATCACGTCCATGCGGCGTGCGGCGGCTTCCAGCTCGCGCCACCGTACGGTGATCGGCTCGCCTTCTCCGGGCAGCGGCGCATCTAGGTCATGTGCGGCCGCCGGTCCGTCCGGAAGTAGGTCCTCGGTGAAGGTGACGGCGTACCGGCGGTTGCGGACGGGGAAGACATAGTCTCCGGCCTGGGCGCGGGACAGTCGGTGTCGCGCGTACGGGGGCGGCTCACCGAGCACCTTCTCGTAGCGCTCGAAGCGGCGTGCGGCCCGCGCGGGCGAGCGCCGCATTGGTACGGACTCCGCGGATACGAGATGGTATCCGCGCAGTTCCTGGGGAACGGCGAGGTAGGACTCCAGGGCGAGCAGCCATTCCCGGCGCCTGCGCAGGGGCAGCAGGTAGTGCCGGGCTCGTCGGACGCGCAGTCGCTGAGCGTCGGTGGTGATGTCGCCGAACGCCTCCCCGAACGGGTAGCCGCTGATGAGTGTCCAAGTGTCGACGGCGGCCCGGTTCGGCATGACCGACTCCAGTAGGTACAGGCCAAGTTCCACATCAAGGAGATCGCCGGGGCTGAAGGAGCGGGGTCCGTCCTGCCATGCGTCCTTCAAGGGGGCGGTCAGCCCGCGGTGCCAACCGCTGCGGTCACGCATCGAGCTCTCCTTCCTGGGGTTTTGGTGTCGTTCGCTTTACCCTCCGTGCTGTCCGGGGCGCCGGCCGGGTGGTTCCGGGCTCGGTGTGCCGCATGGCGCGGGCCAGAGTGCTTTTCGCCTGTCGCACGACCTCCTCATCGGTAAGCAGGCTGACGTGGCCTTCGACTCCCTCGGGCAGATAGTGGTGGAAGACTTCGCGGTAGCCGTCCCGCTCCTTGAACCTGTAGGAGGGCACGACGAGCAGTCCCCGGTCGTAGGGCGGTTCTCGGCGCAGGGCGGTGGTGGTCCGGCCCAGCAGCGCAGGGTTGGCTCGGTCCTTGACGTCGATGCCCCACGCCCGGCCGTCGGGAAAGACGACACGGAGGTCGTACGCGTCGAAGTTGGGCCACATCGCGACGGCGAGGCCGAGTCCCACGAGTCGCCGTTCCAGGCCGGTCTCAGCCAGTCCGGGGCCAGTGATGAAGACGCGAAGCGGCCTGGTGAGGAGGTACAGGCCGCCGTCGGACCCGGGGTCGAGGCGTTCTCCGACGGCCACGGGCCTCCTGCGGCAGCGGTCGAGCGTGCAGGCGTATCCGTCGTCCCGCAAGGGCACCAGCAGACATCCGCAACCGGCGCACAGCGTGCACCGCCCATGGCTGATATAGGCGGCGGTGACCGGCTCGTAGCACCGCTTCACTATGTCGAGCAGTAGCGACAGGTCCAAGTCAACGCTTAGCAGGGCAAGTTCGACACCCGTCAGGACGGGGCGCTCGATGAGCAGCCTGCGGAAGGCGGTGTAGGAGTCGGGGGCCTTGGCCGCCCGGCAGAGGGTGAGCGCCTCTTTGAGCAGTGCGTTCTCGATCTGCTCGGCGGCCGGATCGGGTGCGAAGACGGCCCACTCCAGGCACTCCTGGGCGGGGGCGCCGGTGTGCGTGTCGACCAGCCGCAGGTCACTGATGTGCTTGTCTTCTAGAGGGAACGGCCACCAGTCTGCCAGTGGGCGCGCAGCCGCCCACCGGGCGAGCTGCGGCACGCTGCCGGGGGCCGTACGCCCGGTGCGCAGGCAGACGAGGACGAGATGGTTGTAGGCGGCCTGCACGACGTCGGGGTAGACGGGATCGCCGGGCGTGCGCAGCTGAGACAGCCGTACCAAAGCGGTGGCGACCAGCCTCAGCAGCCGCTCGGACTCGGCACCTGCGACATCCGGGGGTTCAACGGCGGCCACGACGCACCTCCTCGGGGGCGCTCGCGCACCACTCGGTGACAGGGCAGGTACGGCAGTGGGTGCCGGGCCTGGGCGTGAAGACCTCGTCGCCGCGCCAGGGCTCGACGTACTCCCGCACGAGCCGACGGGCGGCCTCGACGCGCTCGGGCTCGTTGTACGGCTCGATGTATGAGGGGTCGCCGCTGTCCGGCCGCAGCACCTCCAGCTCGACCCGCGAGCCCGCCGGGTCGCCGCCGAAGGCTCCTTCAGCTAGAAGGATTACGGCCAGGGCAAGTTGGGGGTCGGTGGTGAAGGGGTCCCGGCCCATCCAGGCGTCCGCGCTCTGCGTGGTCTTGGTCTCGCGCCACACCCACGAGCCGTGCTCCGCGTAGAGCAGGTCCGGTTTCACGATCAGGACGACATGAGCGTGCGGGTCATAGAAGGCTCGCAGGGGCTCGGGCACCACGGCCGTGACACCGTCGTTGAGTAACGGGCACATGTCGATGTGCTGGGCGAGCATCCGGGACCCGGTGCGCGCCCACTCGCCAGTCATGCGCAGCTCCCCGTCACCCCAGGCGGTGTCGCCCCAGGGCATGTCCGCACCCCCGCACGGCGTCAGGAGACCGCTCCTGTGGTTTGCCTCCAGGTGGGCGTGGACGGCCTTGCCGAGCTGGTTCTCCGGGGAGTACTCACGGGTGCGGGGAAGGTGCTGGGCGTAGGAGAAGTACATCTGCGGGCACTTGCGGTGGTAGCGCAGATGGCTGGCGGACAGCTCCCGCAGCGGGAAGGGGCCTCGGCCGGCTGGAATGCCGAGCAGGCCGGGCAGACGAACCGGAGCATCACAGGTCTCCAGGCGGCGGCAGCCCGCGCAGCTGCCGCCGGGCGTCGCGGGGCCGCCACCCACGATCTCCTTGACGCGCGCTTCGGCATGCTGCTTGTAGTAGGCGCGGACCTGTTCGGGCCCGCCCTCAAAGAGGAGCCGGTACGAGCCGTCATGCAGCCCGGTGAGAGCCACGCGCACATGGTCGACAGGCTCTGCGCCAAGGAGCTGGTACGGGTGCCAGGGCTTGGCACCCTGCCGTGCGGGTTCCCCGAAGGCGGCGGCGAGGGCGGCAATCGCGACCCGGTCCTTCGGGACAGACCGGGGATCGGCGCTGCCGTAGCAGAGGAAGGAGAACTCGCGCAGCCGCCCTCCCGGGTTGTGGTGGCAGGCCCCCCAGCCCGTCAGCTCCCAAGTCCGCCCGTCCACCTCCCGCATCCGCACCCACGGGCCGGGGGCAGGAATCACCGGCGGCGCGTCCTTGGGCCGATCACGATCGAGCCACCGCTCGACAGCGTGCCGCAGGAAACGGCGCTGGGCCTGGTGTAGGGAGCGCCGCGCGCAGTCCTCGGTCTGCCGCACGGCGTCCTGCGGGACCATACCCTCGCACTCGACGAGCCGCACGGCGGCCAGAACGAGGCCAAGGACGAAGTTCTCCAGATACGGCTTCGGCCGCTCGACACGGCGGCCCGGCCAGGCGTTCGGCCGGGTTTTGCCCTCCGCAAAGCGCAGGCAGGTGTGCCGCTCTTCAGCCGCGTGCGAAGCCTGCACCCGGATCAGCGCGCCGCTACCGGTCATCCCCTCCGGCGGTGGCCACTCCGGCATCGCTGCCCCGTCCCTGCCTCTGTCCTGCACGGTCCGTCTCCCTCGGCCACTGCGGTGCCCACGGCACACCCCACCCGTCGCTGCGGCCACCTTGAGTGACCGTGGTGAGACCGTATCGCGCGAGTGTGAATATAGCCAACCAGCACTTGTGATCTAGAGATGGCGCTACTGTGATCCTGTTCCTCACGCACGAATTCGCGTAGGGTCGACCGCGCACCACCCCCCGAGCTGCCGGAAGACGAGGAGCCGAGGAGCATGACGACAGGCCGAGTGGAGGTGACCGCGGCGGACATCGCCCGGCTCGCCGAGGTGAAACCGACCGCCGTCAGCAACTGGCGCAAGCGGCACGACGACTTCCCCCAGCCCGTTAGCGGCACCGACCGCAGTCCCCGCTTCGACCTCGCCGAGGTCGAAGAATGGCTCGGACGCCAGGGCAAAGCACGGCATATCGCGGTGGCCGAGCGGCTGTGGCAGAGCTTTGAATCCGCAAGGGCCGGCAGTGCTGCCGAGGACGCCCTGGCCCTCACCGGCCTGCTTCTGTTCCACCTCCACCGCCATCCCGGGGCACAGAGCCCGCGGGACAAGGCGGGCCTGGTCCAGCTGATGGCGCGAGCCGAGCACACCTTTGCCGAGGCGCTCGGCGGCACGGTCGGCAGTCTCGGCGAACTCCTCAGCGCCCTTCAGTACGAGCTCGGCGCCCGGCTGCTCTCCCTCCTGGTCACGGCCGCCGAGGCCGCGACGGCCGACGGCGCGCGCACCACTTTCGACGACCTGTGCGCCCGTTTCCTGCACCAGGGCTCACGCTCCGGCCTGGCGGCCACCCCCCGTGAACTCGCCGACCTTATGGTCACCCTCGCTGGGCCGCCCACCGACGGCGCGGTCCTCGACGCCTCCTGCGGCAGTGGAACCTTCCTCCTTGCCGCCGCCGACAGGGGCGCCACCCGCGTCCAGGGCCAGGAGCTCAGCCACTCCCTCGCCCTCCTCACCGCCCTCCGCCTGGCTTTCCGCAACACCGATCCGGTAGCGACGGCCGTCTCCTTCGACGTGCACACCGGCGATTCCCTACGCCGCCCCGCGTTCCGCCCCGGGCGTGCGGCGGCCGTCGTCGGTCACCCGCCATTCGCCGACCGCAACTGGGGTCACGAAGAACTCGTCGAACATGTGGGCTGGGAGTACGGCATCCCACCGCGCAGCGAGTCGGAACTGGCTTGGATACAGCAGGCCCTAGCCCATGCCGCTCCGGGCGCACCCGTGGTCCTCCTCCTGCCCCCGGGTGTCGCCTTCCGCCCGTCCGGTCGCCGCATCCGCCAAGAACTGCTGCGCCGCGGAGCACTACGCGCGGTGATTTCCCTCCCTGCTGGGTACGCGGCCCACTACGCACTCGCCCTGCAGATCTGGGTTCTGCGCCGCCCCGAACCGGGTGAACTTCCGCCTGCCCGCGTCCTGTTGGCAGACAGCGGGGAGGAGCAGGACCCGAGCATGCTGATCCAGGATCTCTGGGCGCGGTACGTGGCGGCAGCCGATGACGATGGCTCCTCGTTCCCGGCACGCCCCGGCGTGGCTCGACTGGTCCCCGTGATGGATCTCCTCGACGACGATGTCGACCTGACCCCCCGCCGCCATCTACCCCAGTCCGCCACACTCGGTGTGAGTGCCGAAACTCTGGACGCGGGCCGCACCGCCGTGGACGAGACTCTACGCGCGCTCAGGTCCGCGCTGCCCGCCGTCGGCGCGCTCCCTGGCCTGCCGGACCTGACCGAGGCGGCGCGCGCGGGCGTCCGCGTCGCCACCCTCGCCGAGTTGGCCAAGAGCGGCGTCGTGGTGCTGCGCCGCCCCACCCACACGGAGCGCCACCGTCCGCTTGCCGATGTCCATCGTGGACAGACCGGCTCTGCTCCGCCCCCCGCCCCTGGCCCCGGGGAGGCTCTCTTCCTCACCGCGCGAGACGTCGTGACCGGTCGGCCGCCGTCCGAGATCGGTCCGGCCCCCGACGACATCGTCCAGCACCAGCCGGTGCGCGTTGGTGACGTCCTGCTACCCGTCACCGCCCGCAGCGTCGTAGCCCGCGTCGCCACCGACGAGGATGCGGACGCCTACCCGGCGGCCACCCTTCACCACATCCGCGTGGCCAACACCGACATCCTGGATCCCTGGTACCTGGCCGGCTTCCTCTCCAGCGTGGAAGGAGCGCACCAGGCCGCCTCCACCACCAGCAGTCTCGGCTCCCACACTCGCCTGGACCCGCGCCGTGTCCGTGTCCCTCTGTTTCCCATTGACCGGCAGCGCGCGTACGGCGCGGCGTTCCGCGCCGTGGCCGACTTCAGCCGCCTCCTGCGCACGGCGCACGATATGGGACAGGATCTGGCCAGGGATGCCACGGAGGCGGTGGCGGAGGCAATGCGCGGCCGGGGCAGTGCGGAGGCTCACGATGCACCAGCCAGTGCACGGGCCCACGTTGCTCGGTGAATCCCCGCTCTTGCCACCACGGGCCTCCGGCTCTCCCGGTGTCACGAGTTCCTCTAACCCCAACTCCCAAGATTTGTAAGGACGTACGTACGTGGTGACTGATCCGAAGGCCCAGGCAGCCGCGGAGTACGCACAGGCGACGAAGCTCGCGAACCTCATCTGGGAGGTGGCGGACTTGTTGCGGGGCGAGTACAAGCGCTCGGACTACGGCAAGGTGATCCTGCCCTTCACTGTGCTGCGACGCCTTGAATGTGTACTGGCGCCAACACGGAACGAGGTAGTCTCCGAGTTCAGGCGGCTGACGGCCCTGGGAAGAAACCCTCACCCATTCCTGCCGGCCAAGTCCGGCCATTCCTTCTACAACACGACGCGCCTCACGCTCGCCTCTATCGTGAGCGGCCACGAGGAAGAGAAAGCCAATCTGCCGCAGTACGTCCAGGCATTCTCACCGGATGCCTACGACGTGTTCCTGAAGTTTCGCTTCGAGGAGCAGATCCAGCACCTTGTGGACACGAAGCTCCTCCACAAAGTCGTGTCCGCTTTCGCTGGCTACAACCTTCACCCGAAGGCGATCCCCAACCACGTCATGGGGTACGCCTTCGAGGAACTCATCAGGAAGTTCTCCGAGGAGTCCAACGAAACCGCCGGTGAGCACTTCACACCCCGCGAGGTCATCCAGCTCATCACCCGCCTCCTCATCACCCCGGACCTCGGTGAACTCAAGGTCGGCAGACCCACGCGCACCATCTACGACCCGACGTGCGGCACGGGCGGCATGCTTAACTCGGGTCAAGACGTGATCCACGAGCACAACACAAAGGCCGACGTGTATGTGTTCGGGCAGGAACTCAACCCCGAGTCCTGGGCTATCTGCCGCTCCGACATGATGATCAAGAACCAGGACATCGAGCGCATTCAGCTGGGCAACACCCTCAGCGACGACAAGTTCGAGGACCTCCGCTTCGACTACATGCTCTCCAACCCGCCGTTCGGTGTGGCATGGAAGAAGGTCCAGAAGGAGGTAGAGGACGAGCGAGACAACCTGGGACACCGTGGCCGTTTCGGCGCGGGTACCCCGCGCATCAGCGACGGCTCGCTGCTGTTCCTCCAGCACATGATCTCCAAGATGCGGCCTGCGGAGGAGGGCGGCAGTCGCATCGGCATCGTCTTCAATGGCTCGCCGCTCTTCAGCGGCGCGGCGGGGTCCGGCGAGTCCGAGATTCGCCGCTGGATCCTGACGAAGGACTGGCTGGAAGCAGTCGTAGCCCTACCAGACCAGCTCTTCTACAACACTGGCATCTCCACGTACTTCTGGATCCTCACCAATCGCAAGGCGCCGGCCCACAAAGGCAAGGTCATGCTGGTCGACGCCCGCGACCAGTGGGTCAAGATGCGAAAGTCCCTCGGGGACAAGCGAAAGGTGATCAGTGAGGAG
Organism: Streptomyces sp. NPDC026515; assembly: GCF_055567595.1. NCBI lineage: Bacteria > Bacillati > Actinomycetota > Actinomycetes > Kitasatosporales > Streptomycetaceae > Streptomyces > Streptomyces sp. NPDC026515. Next base: position 383,779 of record NZ_JBVHQD010000001.1, on the reverse strand, counting down.
CAGATCACGTATGTGATGAAGCTGTACGCCCAAGGACTGGAGATCGCCAAGGATGAGGCTCACGAGCTCCACGACAAGGTCAAGGTCTTCGACAACGACGACTTCGGCTACCAGCGCATCACCGTTGAACGCCCCCTGAAGCTGCGCTTCGAGATCACCGAGGACACGCTGGAGGAGGCCCGCGAGTCAACAGGCATGATCAAGCACTTCGGGGAGGCGGGGATCGAGCACTTCGTGGACGCCCTGAGGCCGCTTCTCGGGAAGACATGGTCGGGCAAGAAAGCCGCCTGGATGGCGGTCAACGCGGCCCTCGCCGAGGCCAGCATTCCGTGGAGCCGCAACACCTCCTTCCAGAAGGCGCTACGCGAGGTCATTGGCGTGCGCGACCCGGAGGGCGAGGTCCAGATGAAGAAGGGTGAGTCGGAACCGGACCCGGAACTGCGCGACTACGAGAACGTGCCGCTGGACCAGGACGTAGATCAGTACCTCAAGGACGAGGTGCTCCCGCACGTGCCCGACGCGTGGATCGACCACGAGAAGACGAAGATCGGCTATGAAATCCCGTTCACCCGCTACTTCTATGTGTACGAGCCGCCGCGCCCGCTGGCTGAGATCGACGCGGAGTTGAAGGGGCTGGAGGAGCGGATTCAGGGGCTTTTGAGGGAGGTTGCCGCATCGTGAGCTCGAAAGCAACCACGCTCCGAGCCGTGGCCGAGGTTGCACTGGGCCGCCAACGCGCGCCTCAGCATGCCTCCGGCAAGCACATGGTCCCCTATCTGCGCGCGGCAAATGTGAAGGACGGCGCACTGGACCTGAGCGATGTCCAGTCAATGAACTTCACTCCGGGCGAGCAGCGTATATTCAAGCTGCGTGCAGGAGACGTTCTCGTGACAGAGGGAAGCGGCAGCCTTGATTCCGTAGGTGCCTCTGCGGTGTGGAACGGTGAACTGGACGCGACCGTCTGCTTCCAAAACACTCTTCTACGCCTCCGACCTCGGTCAGGCACGGATGGGCGGTTCCTGATGTGGTGGGCTCGATCCGCATTCGGCGCGGGCATCTTCGCATCCATCGCCACGGGCGCGAACATCTACCACCTCAGCGCTGAACGGGTTCGTGCGCTCCCGATAAAACTGCCGCCCTTGGGCGAACAGCGACGCATCGCCGACTTTCTCGACACCGAGGTGGCACATCTGGACCAGATCCACGAGCTCCGCAGGCAGCAGATGTACACGGTCGATGAAGCAGCCGTTTCACGTGCATATGCCGCCGTGCGCGGACAGTCCATGGACGGCCCCCGCAAGGACAGTAAACTGCCTTGGCTCGGAACGGTCCCCGCCTCATGGCGAGTCGCCGCCGTGTCGCATCACTTCGAGGTCGAACTCGGGAAGATGCTCAATGAGGACCGAGCAATGGGGCAACATCTGCGCCCTTATCTCCGCGTCGCCAACGTGCAATGGGATCACGTGGACGTTGAGGAATTGGCGCATATGAATTTCCCCCCGCACGAGAGGCGGCGCTATCGCCTGCTCACGGGTGACGTGCTCGTGTGTGAAGGTGGTAGCTGGCCGGGCCGAGCTGCCATCTGGTACGGACAGGTTCCCGAGATGTTCTACCAGAAGGCGCTGCACCGCATCCGCCCTCGTGGGACTGATCTTCCACGCTGGCTGTATTACTGCCTGCTGGTGGCCGAGCGGCTCCGCGTGTTCGCTGTGCAAGGCAATGCGAGCACCATGACCCACCTCACCCGTGAGCAACTCCGCCCGCAGCGCTTTCCGTTCCCTGACCCAGCCATTCAGCGAAAGCTCGTTGAGATGCTCGACGCGGCAGCGCAGACTGACCGTGAGGCTAAGGCGCTTCTCCAACGCCAACTCGATGTGCTCGCCGAACGCCGCCAGGCCGTCATCACCGCAGCGGTAACTGGTCAGCTCGACGTCACCACCGCCCGAGGAGTGGAGGCCCCGTGACCCTCACCAACGCCCCCGCCACCTTCGCACAACGACGCCCCGACTCCGAGTACGCCTTTGAGCGGACCATCGTCGGGGCCCTCACCGCCTCCGGCTGGCACGAGGGCGAGCGAGGGCAGAGCGCCTACAACGCCAAGCTCGGTCTCGACACGGCCCAATTGCGGACCTTCCTCGACGCCACGCAGCCCGCCATCCTGGAGCGGCTCAAAGAGTTCACCGGCGAGACAGAGAGCCCCGAGGCCACCGACGTCGTCATGCGTGAGTTCGGCAAGCTGCTCGCCCGCGAGATCGACGCACGCGGCACGCTCGACGTGCTGCGCAATGGCGTCAAGGACCGCGGCCTGCACATTGAGCTTGCCTACTTCCTGCCAGCGCACGCCATCGCCGATAACGCGTTCCACAACTACCGGTGCAACCGCCTGACGGTGACCCCACGCCTACGCTATTCACCCGACCACACCCGTGAACTCGACCTGGTGCTATTCCTGAACGGGCTTCCCCTCGCGACGGCCGAGATCAAGAGCTCGGCGTCCCAAAACCCCCAGAACGTCGAGGACGCGAAGCGCCAGTACCGCACCACCCGCAATCCGAAGGACCTGATCTTCGCGAAGCGGGCCCTCGTGCACTTCGCGGTCGATGAGATGCTCGTCTTCCTCACCACACGTCTCCAGGGCGAGAAGACGCTCTTCCTCCCCTTCAACCAGGGGTCGAAGGGGCCCGGCAATCCTGGAGGCGCAGGCAACCCGCCCCTTCCCGACCGTGAGAAGGGACCGGCTTACCGCACCGCCTACCTCTGGGAGGAGGTCTGGCAGCCGGACAACTGGATGGCAATCATCAAGCGGTTCTTGCACGTCGAGGACCCGAGGAACAAGAAGGGCGCCGCGAAGAGCGGCCGGCCGCGTCGTGTGTCCGTGCACGACCGGACCCTGATCTTCCCCCGTTACCACCAGTGGGACGCCGTCCGCCGCCTCACCACCCACGCCGCCTACCACGGCTCGGGCCAGAACTATCTCGTCGAGCACTCCGCCGGTTCAGGCAAATCCAACACCATCGGCTGGCTCGCCCACCACCTGTCCGTGCTGCACGGCTCCGCCGAGCCAGGCGCGCTCGATCCGAAAGCCGTCGCTGAAGGGCGTGTCGAGGCCGACAAGCCTCTCTTCCACAAGATCGTGGTCGTCACGGACCGGACCGTCCTGGACGACCAGCTTCAGGACACCATCTACCAGTTCGACCACACGCCGGGCGTGGTCCGCCCAGTCAAGGGAACCGAAGGCGCCAAGTCTCAGCAGGTCGCCCAAGCCCTTGGTGACACCGGCACGAAGATCATAATCGTCACGGCGCAGACCTTCCCCTACATCCTTGAAGGCGTCACCGGCCTCAAGGACAAGCGGATCGCAATCATCGTGGACGAGGCTCACTCCGGCCAGACCGGCAGCTCTGTGCCAAAGATGCGCAAGGTACTGCGCGGACTCGGAGCAGAGGAGAAGGCCGGCAAGGACGAGGAGGAGTTCCTGACCTCCTCGGCTGCCGCACGCCAGATGCACCCGATGCTGTCGTACTTCGCCTTTACCGCGACGCCCAAGAAGAAGACCCTCAACCTCTTCGGCGTCACCGATCCCGACACCAAGCTCAAGCGCGGGTTCCACATCTATTCCATGAAGCAGGCCATCGAGGAGGGCTTCATCCTCGATCCCCTTCGCAACTACACCCGCTATACGACCCATTGGCGGGTCGCCAAGGACGGTGCCGAGCAGATCGAGGTGGACGAGCACAAAGCCAAGGGCGAGCTCGCCAAGTTCGTCTATCTCAACCCAACCACCCTCGCCCAGCACGCTGAGATCATCGTCGAACACTTCGCAGTGCACGGGCGCCGCAGGCTCGGCGGGCGGGCCAAGGCGATGGTCGTCACCCGGTCCCGGCCAGCCGCCTACAAGATGTACAAGCATCTGGTGCAGGCCGCCAAGGACCTGGATTGCGCGGACCTCGGCGTGCTCGTCGCCTTCTCCGGTGAGCTGGAGGTGGAGAAGGAGATGGACGGGGTCGTCACTAAGGTCAAAGTCACCGAAGCCGAGCTCAATGGCGTCTCCGAGAAAGAACTCCCCGACGCCTTCGCCTACACCCGCGCCGACGACCGCTACGCCGCCCTGCGCACCGGAAAGCCGGGCGGCGCGCCGCTACGCACCGAGTACCGCATCCTGGTTGTCGCGGAGAAGTACCAGACCGGCTTCGACCAGCCCCTCCTCACCCACATGTATATCGAAAAGCCGCTGACCGACGTCGCCGCCGTCCAGACCCTTTCCCGCCTCAACCGTACCCACTCGCGTAAGAGCCAGGAGGATCTGTTCGTCCTGGACTTCGTCAACGACCCCGAGGACATCAAGAAGGAGTACGCCCCTTACTTCAAGGAGGCTCGCACCGAGCCCGCCGATGTCAACCTCCTCTACGGTTCCCAGCGCAAGGTGATGGCCCACCAGTTGCTGTACGAGGACGAGATGGACGCCTTCGTCCGGGCCCTGGCCACGGCACAAGCGGCCGACGGGTCCGCCACCGTCGGTGAGCCGGGCGCCCGCCGCTGGGAGAAGGCCCACGCGGCGCTCTATCGCCACACCGACGCCGCCTACGCCCGCTTTGTCGAGCACCAGGAAAAGACCCGTGACGACGCCGAGGAGTTCCGCGCTGACCTGCGCGCCTTCCTACGCCAGTACGGCTTCCTGTCCCAGCTCATGCCACGTGTCGACATCGGCCTCGAACGCCTCTACCTCTATGGCAAGCATCTCGCCAACATCTTGCCACCGCCGCCGTACGACCCCTCCCTCGACGTAGGGGAGATGGACCTCACTCACATGCGGGTCACGAAGGTAGGTGACTACGACATCAGCCTCACTGATGCGGACGTCGAAGACCTCGGCCCGTACGGTGCCGAAGGCACGGGCAGCCACCGAGACCCGGACAAGGTCCTCCTCTCAGAGCTCATCGAGGAGTTCAACGTCCGCCACGGCCTCGGGCTGAGCGAGGCCGACCGCGTGATGTACGAAGAGCGCGTCGTCGCTGCCGCAGAAGATCCGGACCTGGAGGATGCCGCCCTTGCCGCCCGGAACGAGGGCGACTTCGAGCATCCCTTCAACAAGAGATTCCGTGACATCATGATCGAACGGGCCGAGGCGGACACCAAGTTCACCGAACGCTATTTCTCCGACGCAGAGTTCCAGGGGCAGCTCCTCCAGGAGGCCCGCACGGCCGCATACCGTCTGATCCGGCGCCGCCACAACCTCCCCGACACCCGCTGAGCCCATTGCGTGGGTACGACGAAGGGGCGACCGCCAGCAGATGCCCACCGAACGCCCCCTCCGCGTGTACCTTCCGATCATCCCTCCGTCTCTTCCTCGGTGGCCAGCCACTCCATGGCCATGTCGTACAGGGACTTCTTACCACCGACGACCCAGCGTGCCGGCCCTTGCACAGCAGTGGGGGACTGTTCCCAGCCGGCTAGCTCCCAGATCCTGTTGACAAGGCCGCTCGCCGAGTAGGAGGTGCCGTCGTAGGCCCACACCAGCGGCTTGGAACGGTCGTTCGTCCAACTCGCCTGCTCCCTGCGAGGGTCGGCGGTCAGCCAGTCCCGTACCTCTTTCTCCTCCGTACTGTTCAGTGGTACGTACTGGACCGGAGTGCCCTCTGCCAGGAGCCGGGCGGTCACCAGGGTCGGTACCGCGTTCGGTCGGCGTGGGCGGCGCGGCTGCGGGGTGGACGGTTGGTAGGTCTCGGGGACCTCCGAAACGGGCTGCCCCGCCCGCACCATTGGCAGGACAAGGCCGACGAGTTCCTTGCAGCGGTCCTCGTTGGTGAAGGTGCTGGTGAGGAAGGACTGCGGTCCGTAGACCGTGTCGATCTGGTGGATGAGCCAGTCCACGACTGGTCTGACCAGGTCCGGGACGCGAGCGAGGAGGGGCGCGAGGTCGAACTTCGGGTCGTCGACGTCCTCCAGATCGGGGGCAAGGAGTTGGAAGACCAGATGGCTGACGAGCAAGTCGCCGCGGAGCGTCGTGTCGGCCGCCCGGCCACGCACTTGCTCGTGCAGCCGTTCCAGCGCCTCGCCGACCTCACGGTGAACCAGGACGCAGCGCCAGATACGCAAGGCGCTCGGCTCCTCACCGAACAACCGCGCGTAGTTCCCGAGCCGACCGCTCTCCCAGAGCAGGTCCGTCGACCTCTTGGCGCGAACCGCCAGTTCCGGCGTGCGGTGTGCACAGGCCAGCGCAACAGCTGCATCTGCCACCGAGCAGCCTGCTTCTGGCGCTGGATCAGCCTCGCCACGCTTGTACACGTACTGCTTACCAAGGGACAGGTCGAAGTCCTCACGGATGCGTGCCTGGGTGTCGTCCAAGGCGATGAAGTCCCGTAGCGATACGTCGTTCTGGGTGTTGGTGGTCTGTGTGATGCGTTTCGCGTAGGTGGCCCGCTCATCACCGAGGTCGCCCAGTGCGATCACCCGGACGCTGACATCTGCATCTTCGACGGTGTCCGGTGTCAAGCTCCGTGCCTCGTGTATCGAGGTAACGGTCTGGGCGCCATTCACGACGCTGACGTTGCCCAAGATCAGGTCCACCGGCTCATCGGGGCGACGTCGGCCGATCCAGCGCTCTTCGATGCTGTCGCACAGCACCGTGATGCCGTTATTGAAATACCAGAAGTTATCGGGCTCTTCGGCCAGTGTCTTCTGGATGCCCGAGTTGATCGGGGTCAAGCCGAGAGAGTTTCGGATGTTCTGCGAAAATAGACGGTGACCGTATGCGTCATACCATCCGGCCACTTCACCAGCCGCAACGGTGCCCTGGAAAGCGGTGAACGGCGTATCGCGCTTGATCCACTTCTGCATCCGCACGATGACGTCCACCGGGGCGGGCGAGCGGTCGTCCTTGAGCTGCTCCAACAGCTCACCCGCGCCCAGGAGCTCGTAGTCGAGCATGGGGCCGTGCCCGTGATGGTCCTCGACAGTGCGGTCTAAAACGTCCGTAGCGTGCTTGCTGAGCGGGTCGTCCCCAACGAGTGCGATCACTAGGTGGATCTTCAGGCGGGCATCCGCCAGCGCGGAGTCCAGTTGCGCGGTGAAAGGCTGCAGCTTGTCGTTGAACACGTCGAACTTGCGCTGCTCCAGCAAGCTGAGCCCGTCGACCAGCGCGAGGGCCGCAGACTGATTGAAGCCTGCGTTCCCCCGGTCGTTCCACTTCGCCTGGACGAGCCACACCTGGGCTCCATCGGTGACCGCGACTGCGTCGAGCCCGCCGTCGTCGTACCCATCGATGACAGCCTTCGCACACGTCTCGTGGTCCAGGCCGGTCTTACGGCGTAGCGCCGTCGCTGCCACTGCCCGTGACAACCATGCGCGCTCTCGGTCGCGGCCCGACATCTGTTCAAGTCCGGTCTCGTCGATGAGTCCCTGATAGCCCCGCTTGAGTCCCTCCTCTATCTGGTGCAGCTCCTGACTCGTCGTCCTCGACGGTCCCCGCCCCGTACCGCTCACGCTTCCCCCCGGCTCCTCGTTGCCACCCCGATTGTGCGCCGGGCCAGCGTAGCCCGACACATTCACTCACCTTGAGCAGCAACCAACTTCTGCATGAACCTGACGTACTCTCATTGAAAGATGGGTGCCCCATGACGTCGGGAGGACGCCACCACATGACCACGGGTCGGACCAGACGCATCGCCGACCGGTACGAGTTGAACGCGCTGCCGATGCCCGGCGGCATGGGCCTGGTCTGGGAGGGATATGACATCGTCCTCGACCGGCCCGTGGCCATTAAGCAGATCCGCGTCGAGAAGGCTCGCACACCCGCCGAGCTCGCTGTGCTGGTCGGACGGTTCCGGCGGGAGGCCCGTGTGACGGCGCGGATCGAGCACCCAGGGGTGCCCGCGATCTACGACGCGGCCATCAACCAAGCCGCTGACTCGCCCGACGAGGCGGCCGAATTGTACGTAGTAATGCAGCTGATCCGGGGCATGGACTTACGGGACATCCTCGCCCAGCAGGGCCCACTGCCCGTCGAATGGGCGGTCGCCGTAGCCGCGCAGATCTGCTCCGTGCTGTCATACGCGCATGCCGTACCCGTCGTTCATCGGGATCTGAAGCCGAGCAACATCATGATCGACGGCAACGGGGCTGTGAAGGTCCTCGACTTCGGTGTGGCCTCTGCCTTCGGGACTGACACGGCCCAGCTGACCGAAACCGGCCGCCCAGTCGGCACCCGCGACTACATGGCTCCCGAGCAGTTCCTTGGTGTCGGCGTCAGCCCTCGCAGCGACCTCTACGCTCTCGGCTGCGTCCTACACGAGATGCTCGCCGGGCGCAAAGCGTTGCGCGGAACCGGCGATGCCGCGCTGCGGCACGTCCACGACAACCCCGAACCGCTGCGTTCCCTGCGGGCAGACATCCCCGTTGAGCTGGAGCGGCTCGTCCTGGACCTCCTAGAGAAGAATCCCGACGACCGCCCCGCTGATGCGCATGCCGTCCATGACCGACTCGTCCCCCACCTGCCGTCACCCGGCACCAGTACCGCACCGGCAGGCCCGGCCGGCCTGGCGGATCCGACCCTCCCCTATCGCGCTCCCCTCGCTCCCAAAAGCCGCCCAGCCATACGCACCGGCCCTGGACCGGCGCGCCCCGCAACGCCCGCCGTTCTGTCGGACACGCTCCTCCAGGAGGGAGAGGAGGAAGCGGTGCGACTGTTCGAGGAGGGGCGCTTCACGCAGGCCGCTCATGTACTGGAGGAGTTGCTCGACCAAGCCGACCAACTCGACCCGCGCTTGTCAGAGACCCGGCGCATCCACGCGGGCGTCCTGCTCGCAGGAGAGGATTTCCGCCGCGCTCTCGACGCGTTCCGGCATTTGGCAGCTGAGGCGAAAGACGGTAGAGACCTCCGTGAATACCGCCAGCACATCGCGCTGTGCCTGGCAGCACTCGGCGAGCATGAGCAGGCACTGGAGGAGTATCGCTCCCTGCTGCGAGACGCCCCGGACGCCGAGGCGGTCGCGCTTCGGCAGAAGATCGCCGACCTTTTGTTGGCGTTGCATCGCGCAGGCGAGGCGGCCGACTTGTTGCGAAGCCTTGTGCGCGAGTTCCCTCCAGAACACCCCGCCGCAGTGCGCTCCCGCGAGCTACTCGACCGCATCCAGCTCGCGGGAGGATCCGCCGATTGAAGGAGCTGGCGACCCTACTGAGCTGGCCTCATTGGACCTCAAGGACGACATCCCTAGCGGGGAGCACCATCGTGGCACGTCGTGAACTCGGTCCGCTCACTGCGCTCGTTGTCGTCCCAATCCCCTCCGTCCCCCCAGTAAGTTCCGAAGTAGACGAACGAGGTGAGGATCGATCATGACAGCTGATCACGAGTACGAGGACGAAGACGAGCGTGAAAGCACAGAGTCCCTGGTCGCGGACTGGCAGGCCCATGTCGCGCACCTCCGGCGGACTGGAGACAAAGTAAGGTGGCTGCACGCGGAGTTGACACCGTGGCATGGCGTGCGGGATCGCGCCCACGAGTGGGACTGGATCGTGAGGGAGTTCTCGGAGGCGGCCTCAGGTGCCCACAAACGCGACTTCGAGAGTCTGATCTTCCAGACCGTGGAACTGCACAATCGCGGCGCCGGAGTCCTCAATCCAGATCACGGACCGAATCCAATCCCGTCCCCCTTCGTACGACGCATGCCCGCAGGCCAAGCCGAGATCGAAGCCAAACGCATGCAGCGTCAAGGCCGCCATGTCGTCACGTATCAGGAACACATCCGTCAATGTTTGGGGCATTTCGTCCTGGCCTGGACGGCCCTCATTGACGGCTGTTCGATCTGCGACTGGGACATGGTCGACGACGAGTTCCCCAAGCTCGCTCTACTTGCGGAAGAAGCAACGCGCGCCCACGGCATCTGGTCGTCCGTCGACCGATAGAGCGCCACATGCCGATGTGCCGCTCGGCTCGCGGCCGCAAGCTGAGCGGCCATCTCCCTGAACACACTGGGGACTCAAGAGCGCTCGCCAAAGGACATCACCCGACCCGCGTCTTCGGTAGATGCGCCGACATGGTCACCACGAGCGAATCTCCGCAGCTCACAGCGGGTACGTCACGACCAGCCCTTGATTGCGGCTCCCGCCCAGGACTCGAACCTGCGGCCAGCGATAGGTCCAGCCCGTCTATCGGAACCTGGGGGTGTCTCTTCCCGATAGCGGTTGGGTGGGTGTCTCGCGCAGAGTTCCCTGCGGTTGTGCTGCCGTCGCCTCTCTGCGGTGACGAAGGTGTCTCCCGGCAGCGTTCCCTACTGCCGCTGGAGAAGGGATATGGCGTCCTCAACGCGACCGAGGTCGATGAGGTGACGGGCCAGCTCCTGGCTGTTGGCTGGGGTATACGGCTCGAGTACGGTGACGGCCTCTTCGGTCCGACCGACTCCGGCGAGCAGGTCGGAAATCGTCCAGGCCGCATACCAGGTGTCACCCTGGGGGTGTGCCTGTGCCTGTTCGATCGCTTCGTCGAGCCGGCCGCAGGCGGCCATGAGGTGAGGCCGCGGCCTGAAGAACTCCCATTCCCCCTCGCCGTCATGGCGCGCCTTGAGGGCGTCAAGGTAGGCCAGGCCCTCCTCGGCGCGGCCGTGGTCGGCGTACAGGGTGCACAGCGTGTCGGTGATCCAGTCCTGCGTGCCGCCAGGTGATTCCGCGAGCGTGCGCATCACCTCGATCGCCTCGTCACGGCGACCGTGCCGGGTCAGAAGCTGAGCCAGTTGCACCGCGCTGTGATGGTGGTGGACTGGCGAGTCGTCCGTCTGGCGGTACACGGCGATCGCGCCTTCTATGTCACCGTGCTCCTCCAGCACCTCGGCGAGGCGTTGTGAGGCGTCCCCGTGGTCGTCGGACGCCGCGTACGCTCGGAGTTCCTCGAGCCGCTCGTGCCGCGCCAACAGATCGGCCAGCTGGTCGTGGTTGTTGACGGAGGTGATGTTCCGGGTGCAGCAGGGTGATCGCTTCGTCGATGCGGCCCTGGCGTTCACGGACCCTGGCGAGCAGGCCGATGGCCGTGTCCGGGTCGACGCCGCTGCAGCACCACGGGCTGTCGCACCGGTGCCCGGCGGGGATCCTGGCGGCCAGCAGCGCGGCGATGTCCTCGTCGCGGCCCATTCCCTCGGTGATGTCGACCAGGGCGGTGGCAAGGACCCAGTCCTCGATTCCGGCACTCAGCAAGGTGACCGCTTCGTCGCCGCCTTCCTGCCGGGCCAGCAGGCGCGCAAGGAACTCCAGCGGGTTCCCTCCGAACGCCGCGTACGGCCGGCTCAGCGTGATCGCCTCCGCCGCACGGCCCCAGCTCTCCAACAGCTCCGCCTGGGTCCGGGCAGCCGGCCACCAGCCCGTGGCAACGTATGGAGCGAGCACATCCAACGCCTGCGCCTGTCGTCCCTGGTCACCGAGCAGCCGCGCCCACTCCCGCGCACAGAACCATTCCCCGCGGCCCGCCTGGAACTTCACCTCCTTGCCGTGCCCCAGCTCAAGAAGCCTGGAGACCAGTGGTGGAGGAATGCAGCCGGACAACATCCGGGCCCTGTAGTCAAGATCAGCAGCGTCCATGACAGCGCACCATAGCCACTGCCCCGCCATCGGCTTGCGGCCCCCAACGGGGTGGCAGAACCACGCCACGCCCCCACGGACCCGGGTTGACCACGGGCCGTCCCTCTTGATCTTCAACGCTGAACGAACAAGCCCGACGGCAGCGGTCCGGTCGTCGCGGGCAAGCTCCTGGCCCGCAAGCGCCCCCACCTGATCCCGGTCTACGACAGGCGCGTCAAGCAACTCTTCAAGCGGCCGAAGACCGATCGCTTCTTCTGGGCCTCGCTGGCAGCGGCCCTACGGGCGGACAACGGCGCCTTCTACGACCAACTGGTCCATCTTCGCGACGAGGCGGGTATCGGAGAGGACATCGGTGTCCTGCGCGTATGCGACGTCATCGCCTGGATGCAGCAAGGCGGGCAGAGCCTGGCCGCAGCGACCTGAGCTGCCACGGGCGCGTATCCCGGCCACGCAACGCACGCGTCGGGCTCCTCGCCGACCTCCGACGCAGACCCTCTGCCGGTCTGCAACGGGGCTGGGCTGCTTGCGCGCAAGACGGAGCAACGCCCCAGCGCGGAAGGCCACGTCTTGGGCAACAGCCCCGCCCTTGACCACAGCTCCCGCCCCGGCCAAAAACCTATGGTGAAGCCGCGACCGCCTACCGCTCCAACCGGACAACCGTCTCGATCACCAGCTGCCCACTCCCGACCACCGGCTCCCCCCCGTTCCCATGTTCTGTGTCCCCCGCCGGGGGTTCGAACCTGCGCAGTGCGAGAATTGCAGGGGCCGTAATCACCATGTCATTCAACTCGCGTTTTCGGCAGATGCATCGACATAGTCACAACGAGCGAATCTCTGCAAGTCACAGGGGGTGCGTCACGACCAGCCCTTGATTGCGGCTCCTGCCTGGGACTCGAACCTGCGGCCAAGGGCTCATCGCTGACAGAGTGGGAGCCCCGCTCCACCAGGCGTCTCGCCTTCGAACGCGGCACATCGACTTTCGCCGGGCGTCGCCTGAAGGCCCAGGTTCGCCAACTACTGGCACCACATGCCAGCGTAGGCTCCCACCATGCCGATCATTGAATACCGGGGCGAGGCTGCCGCTGATCGGCCCGCCTGGTGGGCTGCCGCTGCGCCCCCAGCACGCGCGGCAGCAGTAGGCCGGCACCGCAACGCCCGTATCACGTGGGGCTGACAATCGCAGAGGCAGTCGAACAACTTTCGGTCGGCCCGGTCCAACACGCATGCGTTGGTCGTACGAGATGCGGTGTGCGAGCAGGCACACGCACGACCCTGGCCTGCGGGATCCCAGTAGAGGCGGCTTGGCCGGATTCCGTCGCCTCTCACCGATCCGCGACCGATGCTCCGCAGAAGGAATCAGCCATCAAGCAGGCGCTGGTCATCAGTGCTGGCCTGGGCCGAAAGGGAAAGCGTTGCCCGCCAACGACAACACCATCACCGCACTCACCCAGCGTCGCATCGAGCTGGCCCAACGGGCGGGCAGCGACTGGCGATTCTCCGAGAGCCTCAAGGAGCTCAGCGAGGAAATGGCCCAGGAATACGCGGGGCGCGCCCTGGTGGAGCTGATCCAGAACGGGCACGATGCCATCGGCCCGGACGGCCAAGGGCGCATCGGCGTCCTGCTCGATCTGGGCACGCCCGGCCCCGAGGGAGACGTAGAGCACCGAGGAGTGCTCTACGTGGCGAACGACGGCACCGGGTTCACCGAGGACAACTTCCGACAGATCATCGAATTCGGGCTGTCCGGTAAAGGGCCTGGCGAGGGCATCGGCAACAAGGGGCTCGGTTTTCGCAGCGTGCTCCAGTTGACCGACTGGCCTGAGATCTACTCCAAGTCCGATGAGGGCTCGGTCGGCTTCGACGGTTTCTGCTTCCGCTTCGCGACCCCGAAAGACGTGCACGCCCTGGTGAAAGACGCCGAGGCTGCCTCATGGGTGATCGACAAGGTGTCGCCGCTGGCGCTGCCCGTGCCCGCCAACGTCACGGACCCGGCCCTCGACGAGTTCGCCGCGCAGGGATTCTCGACGGTGGTCCGCCTTCCCCTCCACACGGAAAACGCCGTCGCCGCGGCGCTCGACCAAGTCGTGGGGTTGGTACGTGCGCAGGCTCCGCTGCTGCTCTTCCTCGACCGGATCACCGCCCTGACCGTGGAGACGCAGCGGGACGGTGAGGCAGACACGGAGCGTCATGTGCTGACCCGATCCGAGCGGCAGCCGTCCTGGGCCACCGCGGTGGCCGACGGCGGATGGATCACCGAGGTGGATCTGAACGAGGCCGGCCGTTATCTGCTGGCACGCAGGAGCGTCGCCGCCGACACGCTGCACACGGCCATCGAGCGGAGCATCTCGGGCGACGAGATCCACAAGAAGTGGCGAAACTGGCAGGGCGACACATGGGTGGGTATCGCGCTACGCCTCGACCGCGACCTCGATGACGGCTTGATGTACACGTTCCTGCCCATGGGGACCGAGACCCCTTCGCGCTTTCCCGGTCACGCACACGCGCCGTTCTTCGCGAAGATGGCCCGGTTGCACCTCAATGACTCGGTGGCACTCAACGACTTCCTCTTCGACGAGCTGGCCGCCCTCTGTCTCGACACCGCGCGGCACCTGCGCGCCCACGCTCCCCGGATCCTCGCTGTACGCCTGGTGCCCGATGCAGTGTCCTGGACACGGCTCGACCGGATCAACGCCGCCGCGAACGGCGCGTTGGCCGACGAAACGGTGGTTCCCCTCGCCGGCACCGACGAGGACGGGTGGGGTTCCCTGCGGGAGTCCTTCGCCTGGCCCGACGACGGCGTCCCGTGGAAGGTCATGACGGCAACGGCGCTGGCCGCCACCGGCGCCCGGATCGTGGACCCAGGTGTGGGAGCCGTACGCCAGAAGAGGATCGACGCCCTGCATACCAAGCTGCTCGACGGACAGCTCATGCGGGCGACGGCGCGCACCAAGGCCGTATGGGCCGAGCACCTGGCCTCGAATCTGCACCGTGGGACAGCGGCTCGCGTGGGCCTGGAATGGGCCGACCTCTACGACGACCTGGCTCAGGCCTTCCGGACGGAAGGCGGCACCGAGCTGCGTAACCGCAAGATCGTCCTCGACCACAACGGTGAACTACGGAGGACCTTGGGCGGCGAGCCCGACTCGGGAAGGAAGGAGGAGAGCGTCTTCTTCGCGCCGGAAGGATCCGGCGCGGACGCGGCTGCCCGCGTCCCGAGCGACCTGCGAGCCCTGCGACGACGCGTCGTCTTCACGCATCCCGGCATCGCCTGGCGTCCGTCGGGCCAGGGTTTCCTCGAAGGCAATCGCCTGATCCGCCCGTACCAGATCGAGCGTATCCTGGACGCGCTGCGTGACCTGCTCGCCCACCGGCCTTCCGCCGCGCTCTGCCGAGATGCCCTGGTCTTCGCCTACCGTCAGTACCCGCACCTCGGCCAGGCTCAGCGCGGACGACTCGCCGCCATCGGTTTCCGGGTGCCCGTGCGGGACGGCGGTTGGGCCAAGGCGGCCGACTGCCTGATGTCTCCGCAGTGGGGCACCGAGGGCGCCCAACTGCTCACGCGTTTCCTGGACGCGGGCGGCAGCGCCGTCCCCGAACTGGCCGCGCTGCGCCAACGTCTGACAGCCGCCCCCGACGGCTGGCCCGTGCGAGTGACGGTTCCCAAGACGTGGCGCGAGTTCCTGCTGAACATCGGCGTGCGCGACGGGTTGCCCCTTGCAGAAGTCACGTTCCCGTCGTACGAAGGCAGGGAACTGCAGCCGTGGCGCCTCGCCCGCCGCTTTCCGCTCTCCGGCGCCGTCGCCAAGGCCTGGGACGGGGACGTACGGCAGGGATGGTCGTCAGGCAACCACCCCTATACGCCCTACGCCTTCGATCGGGGAGTGTCCCACCTGCCGGGTCTGGAGGCGGTGGAGGAGCTCAACGACGCGAGCCGCCGTCTGTTCGCCGACATGATCCTGCACGGGCTGCGGACATGGCCCGAGAGCGCGCTCACGGTAGGCGTTCGCCGCCCGAGCGCCCGGCACAGCAGCTACCAGGACCCGCACACCTGGCCCACCCCGGTGGCCTCCTTCCTCCGCCACATGCCCTGGCTGCCGGTCGAGGACAGCGCGGAGGGCCACCTCTCCTTCGTCGCGCCCAGCCGGGCCTGGTACAGCGGCGACGCCGAGCTTCCGCCCTTCGTCCCACAACTTCCCCTCCCGGTCCGGCGTCTGCTCGGTGAGAAACGCACACTGGAACGGCTGCGCAGGCTGGGACTGCGTCTGTGGGACGAGCCCGGCGACTCGGCTGCGGCGGTGCAGTACCTCGGAGTACTCCTGGCCGACGGCCATGTGCCGGGCCGTTTCGCCGCCCGATTCAAGAGGCACTACCGGCAGGCGTGGCAACACGCGGCTGCCTCCGGGACATGGCCCTGGGACGACGAGGAGACCGTGCGTCTGGCCGTGGTACAGGGGAGCGCGCTGCGCGCGCACGCGGTGTCGGACGCGGTGTCGGACGCGGACATCGACGAGGAGAGTGGGGAGCCCGCGGACTCGGGCGCACGCGCCGTCTACATCATCGACGAGGTCGCCCCGCTGAAGGAATCCCTGGTCGAGCTGGCCGGGCATCCCGTTCTCGTCGCCGCTCCCGAGCACGGCAAGGACATCGCGCGGCTACTGGAGCGACGCGGGGTCCCCGTTCGCAGGCTTTCCACGACGGAATTCCACGTCCGCGCCGCAGACGGCGAGTTGATCACCCCGACCAGCGGCCGACCGCTGCTCACGGACGACAGGGAGTGGCTGGTCACCCTCGTCGCACTCGTGCTGGAACTGAAGTCGGGAGCGTTCACACGGCGCAGCGAACAACGGGTCCGCAGCCTCTTGGACCTGCTCCACCTCATCCGCGTCGCGTCAACCGAGGAGGTCGAGATCCTGGTCGCCGGCCACCCTGCGGCGCCCCCGCCAACAGCACGCGCCCTGGCCCTGCCGCATCCGGAGCACCCCACTGTCGTGGTGTGGACCGGTGACGACGGTCGCAGCGAACTCCAGGCATGCGCGCCGGCTGTGGCCCAGCTTCTCGGCAACCCCTCCCTGCAGGACGCGCTCGAACTGGCTCTGATGAAGGTGCAGCAGCAGCTCGGCGGCACACCACCGGACGACGTCACGGACGTGGACGACCGCACGCTCGCGTTCGCGCTCGACACGACTGAGGAGAAGGTCGCGGAGGTACGCCGCGGGCTCACTGGCGAACTCACCACACTCGTACGTCGGTTGCGACCTGTCCTGGTCTGCGCGGAGGGCCCCGACCGGGCTGCCGCCGTGGATGACGACCTGCGCCGCTGCCGCTCCGAGGAGGCGCTGCTCGATGTGATCGACCGGTATCGGGCCACATCGCGGATCCCCGCCCGCGAACTGCTGGACCTCATCCACGAGCACCGCTCCCTCGCCGACCTGCGAGACGCTCTCGGCCTCGACTTCCGTGCCTTCAACGCCGCGCTCAAAGCGATCGGCCCGCCCTACCGCCCCCTGGCCCATCCCGATCTGCACGAGCGGGCTTTCGACGACTTCGTGCGCGCCCATGCCGGCACCATCCTGGACCGGCTGAGGGAGCACTACACCCCCCTGGCCGCGAACGGCCAGGACGTGTCCGGGTACGCCCGGGCACGTCACTTCGAAGGACTGGCCCCCGACCCGTCGTGGTTGCCCCTGTTCAGGGTGCCGACGACGACGATCATGCGCGAGCATGTCCGCGCGTGGCTGCGCGCTCAAGGATGCGAGGAAGGCGTTTCGGACGAGCTGGGCGAGGACGGCCCGCACCGTCCTGCCCTCAAGCCGGTGGGGGAACTCCGAGCGGCCAACGCCGCCGGGCTCGACGCTCTCGTCCCCGGCCTCGTCCCGCTGGTGAAGGCGTGGTGTCGCGTCCACGAGGTGCCGGTGCCTGCAGCCTGGCTGCAGGCACCTCTCATGCACGCCAAGGACAGCCTTGACCGCTCCGGCTTGGCCGACCTGCTCCTCCTCACCGATGTTCAGTTGCTGCGGGCCATCTCCCGAAGCCTGGGCTGGCCCCCGGCCATGCCCCTGACCGCCGACGCGGCCCGGCTCGGTCTGTCCCCGGCGGATCTGGCCGCCTCGACGCGCCGGCGATCCGGTGGGGCCACCCTGTCCACACCCACGATTGCCATCGGCAACACCGAAATCCCCGTCGGCCGCGACCAGTTGGCCCGGATCGCCGAGCTGGCGCACAGCAGCATCGACGAAGCCCTGCTGAATCAACCCGCGACGACACGGCTCACGCCCATGACGTCGGTCGCTCGATTTCACAGCGCCCGCTCCACCGCTGCCGGCCTCGGTCTCCCGCGTGTCCCCCGCCCCACGGACGACCAGCGGGAGGCGATCGGCCTGGTGGGCGAGGTCGTGGCGCGCGCCTGGCTGAACCGCAGACACCAGGTCGTTCACTGGCGTTCGGGCTATGCCGCTCTTCTCGGCAGCCCCGGCGAAAGGGCAGCCGCCTCGGACGCCCATGGCTACGACTTCGAGGTCTCCTGGCGCAAGACCTCGCTGTTCTACGAGGTGAAGGCCCTGTCCGGCGCCTGGACGGGATCACCGGACGATGGCGAGTACGAGTTCGAGCTGGGGGCCTCGGAGCACCGCGCGGCGACCGCGCACGCCTCCACCACGCGCTACCGCATCCTCCTCGTGACCTCAGCCCTGGACCCCACGTCCCGCCGTTTGTTCGAACTACCCAATCCGGTCTCGCCCAGAGGCAGGGACTACTTCCGCATCGTGGGCCACGGCCTGCGCCTGCGCTGCGCCCCCGGCCGGTAACACGGCCCCGCACCTCGGCGGACAGGCAGCACCGCTTGCATACCCGCCAAGATCCGACTCGCCAGCAAAGCCGCCCCGGCGCCAACCCACGCACCGCCGGGGATCGAACCTGCCCAACGCCAAACCGCCCCACCTGGGACATTCGCCAAGGTGGGGCCGTACCGACGGACGAGTCGGGCTGTGCGACGGAGCTGTTCCGCCCGTTGCCAATCAGGCCACCAGGTGGACCGACCGCTGTCGTACAACTGGACGCCACCGATCCGTTCGCCGACACCGACGCGGAGTGGTTCCGGCTGGCCACCGCGCACGGGCTGTTCGGCGAGGACGGCGGCTTCCTGGTCACGCTGGGGCACGGCGGCTGTTTCCGGGTCCGGCTCGGGAAGGATTGGCGGCTCGCCGAGGTCCTGCGGAATCAGCCCCGCTGCCCAGAGTTCATGACGCTCTCCCCGGACGGGAAGACGCTGATCGGCGTCACCACCGAGGAATACGAGATCCGGCTGATCGTGGTCGACGACGTCCCTGCGTACCAGGAACAACGGGCCCTGAGACTGGCGCGGGAGGAGAGCGAGGAGGAGCGGGAAGCGGCCTGGGACGGGCTGTTCAGGCTCCGGATTCCACAGCAGACACGGGAGCGGTGGGCGATCGGGCTCCTGACCAACGCCTCTCTGCCCGACGACCTCCGGCTCGACCTCGTGGTACGCACCGGGAGATACTACGGCCACGACCTGCTCGCCGACCTGATCGACCAACTACTCCTCCACCCGGACTGGAAGGTGCGCAGCGCCCTGGTCGACACCGGTACCAACCAGCTGACGCCCGGCCAGTGGAGCCGCCTCGTCCTCTCCGAGGAGAACGACCGCCGCCGCTGGGCCCTGGTCAGCGTCACCGTCGACTACGGCGCAACGTTCACCACCGCCGCTTACGAACCTCTCGCCGCCGATCCCGTCCCGCGTGTCCGTGCCGAGGCCGCCGCACTGACGGGCCTGCCAGTCACCGTGGCCCGCGCCCTCCTCACCGACCCCGAGTCTCAGGTCCGACGGTCCGCCTACCCCGCGGCCTGACCGGACCTCGACGCCGACGAGCGCCGCGCGCTCCTCACCGACGCCGACCCCGGCGTCCGCGCCGCCGCCCGCCGGCTGCACCACCGTGAACAGCCGGTCACACTCCGCGGCTTCCAGAGACGACTCGCCACAAAAGACCTCGCCGTCGCCATGAACTTCAACCACTCCCAGAAGATCGCGACAGCCCACGCCATCACTGACCTGCTGGCTGCCAAGGAGGTCGACACCCGCGACGATCTCCACGCATGGCTCGACCACCAGGCCAATCGCGCCGCTCTACGCACTGTGAAAGGGGTGGGACCAAAGAGCGTCGACTACATCAGCAATCTCGTCGGCCGTTCGCAGGTCGCCGTCGACGTACATCACGCACCTTCGCCGCGGATGCCGGCGTGCCGCACCTCTGCTACGAGGAGCTGCGAGCCGCGTACGAGGAAGCCGCCGCACTTATCGGGCACGACCAAGGCGGACTGGAACATGCCGTCTGGCGGTACAGGTCGGGGGCCGTGTAGCCACCACTCCTGCACCAGCCTTCTGAAAGCCGGAAGTCTGCGCTCTGCTGAACAGCTGGGGCGGGGAAGGCGACGGCGGGGGGATACGTGGAGTTCTACAGGCCTCGAGCAACTTTCCGCCGCCTAACGGGGTAAGCCCGCGAAAGACCGGAAAGGGCCTCCGTAGCAGATCAGAGGCCCTTTCCAACGTAAAACCGCAGCTTGCGGCAGGTGAGTCAGGCTATACGCCGGGTTCTGGCCCCTTTGAGGACGTGCCATAGACCCGATCCCTCTCGCCCCCTGAGGTACGCCGCCGATGAAGGACTGTCAGTCCTCGTCTGGCGTCAGCCGCAGCGAAATGCTGTTGATGCAGTACCGCTGGTCGGTCGGGGTCGCATACCCCTCCCCCTCAAACACGTGGCCCAAATGCGACCCACACCGCGCACACCGCACCTCGGTCCGCACCATCCCGTGTGAACGGTCGGACACCAGTTCCACCGCATCCGAGTTGCGTGCATCGTAGAAGCTCGGCCACCCGCAGTGGGACTCGAACTTCGTGGTGGAGGTGAACAGCTCCGCACCGCAGGCACGACAGGAGTAGACACCCTTGGTCTTGGTGTCGGTGTACTCACCGACGAAGGCCGGCTCGGTCGCCGCCTGACGCAGCACGGCGTACTCGGCCGGGGTCAGCTCCGCCCGCCACTGCTCGTCCGGCTTGTCGACGTCGTACGACATGACTCTCAGCCCCTTACTTCGCCAGGCGTTCAAGGATCTTCGGGCCCAGGTCGGTCACATCGCCCGCGCCCATGGTGAGAACCAGATCACCGGGCTTCGTCATTCCCGCGAGCACGGAGGGGACCTCGGCCTTGTCGTGGACGGCGGTGACGTCGGCGCCCGCGGCCCGTGCCGCCTCGATGATCAGCTCGCTGGTGACACCGGGTACCGGGTCCTCGCGCGCCGGGTAGATGTCCAGGACCACCGAGGCGTCCGCGAGGGCCAGCGCCTCGCCCATCTCCTTGCCCAGCTCCTGGGTGCGGGAGAACAGGTGCGGCTGGAAGACGACCAGGATCCGGGCGTCGCCGGCGGCGGCGCGCATGGCCTCCAGGTCGGCGGTCATCTCGGTGGGGTGGTGGGCGTAGGAGTCGATCACCTGGACGCCGGCCGCCTCCCCCTTGAGCTGGAGGCGGCGCTTGACGCCCGTGTACGCGGCGAGAGCGGGCGCCAGCTCGGCGGCGGGGACCCCGAGGGCCACGCCCGCGGCGAGCGCGGCGACGGCGTTGTGCGCGTAGTGCCGGCCGGGCACCGAGACCGTGAAGGTCAGCCCGGTCCCCTCCATCTCGATGGTGACCTCGCTCTTCAGACCCTGCGGTACGACGGACAGCACCCGCACGTCGGCGTCGGCGGCGGCGCCGTAGGTCACCGTCCGGACCTTCCCGCCCAGCCGCCGGGTCAGCTCGCGCGCGCCCTCCTGGTCCGCGTTGATCACCAGCGTGCCACCGGGCACGATCCGGCCGGCGAAGGTCTCGAAGGACTCGTAGATCTCGTCCATGGAGGCGTAATTGGCGTGGTGGTCGAGCTCCACGTTGAGGACGATGGCGACCTCGGGCGCGTACTTGTGGAAGCTGCGGTCCGATTCGTCCGCCTCGGCGACGAAGATCTCGCCCTCGCCGTGCAGGGCGTTGGAACCGGGGGCGCCCAGGTCGCCGCCGATGGCGTACGACGGTTCGCGGCCCAGCTCGGTCAGCGAGACGGCCAGCATCGAGGTGGTCGTGGTCTTGCCGTGGGTGCCCGCGACGGCGATCGGCCGCGCGCCGTCCATCAGGGCGGCGAGGGCGTCGGAGCGGTGCACCACGGGGATGCCCAGCTCGGCCGCGCGCGCCAGCTCGGGGTTGTCCGCGCGGATCGCCGACGAGACGACGACACAGCTGGCGTCGTCGGCCAGGTGCCCGGCCGCGTGTCCGATGTGCACGGTGACGCCGAGCGCCCGCAGCGCCTCGGCGGTGGCCGACTCCTTGGCGTCGCTCCCGGCCACCTCGGCGCCCCGCTGGGCGAGGATCTTGGCGATCCCGGACATCCCGGCGCCGCCGATCCCGATGAAGTGCGGTCGCTCCATGGCGGAAGGAAGGCCGGGTGCCATGTGTTTCTCCCAGAGATGTCGACGTGCGAAAGCGGTCTCCAGCCTATGCGCACCAGCACCGGGTGCCGTGCAGGGGACATGAGCAGGGGCACCCCGCGGGGGGGCACGGGGAACCGGCCGGTCGGCCACGGCGCGGGCGCGGCCGCGAACCCGTCTCCACGGCGCCCGCGCGTCCCCTTACGCCTTGCTGTGCGAGAACAGTTTCAGCACCGGCACGCCCACCTTGTGCCGCGCCCGGGACGCCCAGTCCCGGTGGAAGAACTCCTCCACGTAGTGCGGATCGGTCAGCACGATCACCTCGTCCGCGCCGACCTCTTCCACCACCGATCTGAGCGCGTCCAGCGGGTGGTCCTCGACCATCCGCCCGTGCGCCGTGCTCCCCGCCGCCCGCAGGGCCGCCAGGGACACGTCCAGCGCCTGTTCGGCCGGACCCTTCGCCGCGTCGCCCTCCGGCGTCTCCCGCTCGCGTGCGGCTTCGTCCAGTTCGCCGAGTGCGATGTCGTCGATGGCCCGCAGCAGGCGGTCCGCCTGGTCGCCGCGCGGCTGCAGCAGTACGTGGAAGGTGACCTGCTCGTCCCCGTGCAAGGTGGTGACGAATTCCACGTCGGCGGACGTCAGGGCCTTCTCGATCATCAGAACGCTTGTGAACACGAGGCGCCTCTTCTCCTGAGAGGGCCGCTTGGACCCTCTGTCCTCCCTGGGGCCTAGCCAGCCCTGCGGAAACCATCCTGCCCCGTGATCGCACGGGTACTGCCGGATTCAGTGTGCCCGCCGGAAGCTAAGCGGAACGGTGGACTCCGCCGAATTCAGGACCGCCGGTAGCGGCTGAACAGGAATCCGGCCTCCTCCAGCAGGGACACTAGTTCGAAACGCCTGGGGACGGTGACACCGGGGCCCCCGGAAATGCGCTGCGCCCCTCCCGCCGTGAGCATCGGGGACATCGTCAGGCACAGCTCGTCCAGGACGTCGGAGGCGATGAACTGCCCGAGCAGCCGGGGTCCGCCCTCGGTGAGCAACCGGGTGAGGCCGAGGCCGGCGAGGGCGCTCACGGCGCGGGCGGGGTCGACGCCGACGCCGTCACCGGCGACCACCACCCGGGCGCCGGCCTGCTCGGCCGCGGCGACGCGGTCGGGTGCGGCCGCCGCACCGGTGAGGATCAGGGTGGGCACCAGCGGCGAGGTGAACAGCGGGAGCGTGAAGTCGAGGTCCAGGCTCGCGGTGACGACGGCGACCGCGGGAGCCGGGCCCTGCCCCGCCGCCACCCGGGCCCCGGCGAACTCCGCCCGCGCGCGGGCCGGCCGGTACCCCTCCTGACGTACCGTTTCCGCACCCACGACCACGACATCGGCGAGGGCCCGCAGGGTGCCGAAGATCCGCATGTCGGCGGCGCTGGAGATGGGCTGCGACCGTCCGTCGTGCTGGGCCGCGCCGTCGAGCGTGGACACCATGTTGCCCCGCAGCCACACCCCAGGCCCCTCGGGATAGCCGTAGGCGCGCGCCAGCTCGGCCAGACTCCACTCCCCCCCGGCCGGACCGCCGGACACCGGGGCCGCTGTCTCTTCGGTCACAGGGAACAGGCGTCGCATGTCGTGCAGTGTGGCACGGCAACTACCATGGATGACCGTGTCGTCTTCTCCCGCCGCCTCCGAGGTCAGCCCCATAGCCGACGCGGCCCCGCTGTCGCTGTGCGCCCGCTCCCCGCACGTCCCCGCGGACCGGCTGGTCGCCGAGATGGTGCCGCCGCCCCGCTTCGACTCGGTCCGCTTCGCCACGTACATCCCGGACCCGAACCAGCCGAGCCAGACCGCGGCCGTACGCGTCCTCGAAGGGTTCGCGGCCGGTCTCGGCGGAGCGCACGCGGCGGCCGGCGGCAAGCGGGGTTTCTTCGGCCTCGGGAAGGCCAGGGCACCGAAGGCTCCGGCCGGGCCCCGCGGGGTCTACCTCGACGGCGGGTACGGCGTCGGCAAGACCCACCTGCTCGCCTCGCTCTGGCACGCCACCCCGGCCGAGCCCGCGCTGAAGGCGTTCGGCACCTTCGTGGAGCTGACGAACCTGGTCGGCGCGCTCGGCTTCCAGCAGACCGTGCAGACCCTCTCCGGCCACCGTCTGCTGTGCATCGACGAGTTCGAGCTGGACGACCCCGGCGACACGGTCCTGGTGTCGACGCTGCTGGGCCGCCTGGTCGACGCGGGGGTCGCGCTCGCCGCCACCTCCAACACGCTGCCGGGCAAGCTCGGCGAGGGCCGGTTCGCGGCGGCCGACTTCCTGCGCGAGATCCAGGGCCTGTCGGCCCGCTTCCGGGCCCTGCGCATCGACGGCGAGGACTACCGCCACCGCGGTCTGCCCGAGGCGCCGGCGCCGTTCTCCGAAGAACAGGTGGCCAAGGCGGCCTACGCCACCCCGGACGCCTCGCTCGACGACTTCCCGCAGCTCCTGGACCACCTGGCGAAGGTGCACCCGAGCCGGTACGGCGCGCTGACCGACGGCGTGGCGGCGGTCTGCCTCACCGACGTGCGGCCGATGCCGGACCAGTCGACCGCACTGCGGCTGGTGGTCCTCGCGGACCGGCTCTACGACCGGGAGATCCCGGTCCTGGCCGCCGGGCTGCCCTTCGACAGGCTGTTCAGCGAGGAGATGCTGAACGGCGGCTACCGGAAGAAGTACTTCCGCGCGATATCCCGGCTCACCGCCCTGGCCCGGGACGCCAAGGGGCTCGTCGCCGCCGAGTAGACCCCGCTATTCGATCAAGATCGCGGGTCAAGAGCTCGATCGAGCCACCCGACCGGCATTTTTCACGCTCTCTTCAGTTCGCAGCACCCAGTTGACCCTGCAAACGGCTCTGCAGGGCTAACGTGTTTCTTGACCAACCATTGACCTGTGTTTGGTGCGCACAAGAGGCGCGAACTGCTGCGAGGGGGGCACATGTTCCGTGGTACGACGGCCCGGACCGCATTCTCGCTCCTGGCCGCCGCTCTGCTCGCCGTCCAGCTCTTCGCGCCCGCGGCAACATTCGCAACCGCGCACACACTCCGTCATGTCGAGGCCAAGGCCCAACCCGGTCCGAAGCCCTCGGCGGCGTTCGTGCGCGACGACTCGCACGCCCTCCTCGACCGCGGCCGCTGCGGGGCACCCCCCAGCCCGCCGCAGACCGCCGACCGCCATCGCAGCGCGACCGCCGGCTGGGCCGACGACCGTCCGTCCACCGCCCGGCACACCGAGGCGATACCGGCTCCGCCGGCCCCCGCGACCGCGCACCAGCGCACGCCCAGAGCGTCCAGAGCCCACGCGCCGGCCGCGCTTCAGGTCTTCCGCTGCTGAGCGACGGGCTCCGCCCGCTCGCCCCCCCCACAACCGTCGTGCAAGCCCGACGCGCCGCTCCGGCGCGCCAGGAGGAGTCCACAGATCATGCAGCCCCTCATCGACAACGCCCGTACGTTCGGACAGCGCCCTGAGGAGTTCGCCAAGCTCGCCGCAGGCCAGTCCCCGCAGGTGCTCTTCATCACCTGCTCCGACTCCAGGGTCGTTCCGGCCCTGATCACCGGCGCCCGCCCGGGCGAGCTCTTCGAGCTGCGCACTGCGGGCAACATCGTCCCCCCGTACGCCTCGGTCCACCCCACCAGCGAGGCGGCCACCATCGAATACGCCGTGGAGGTGCTCGGCGTCCGCGACGTCGTCGTCTGCGGACACTCGCACTGCGGCGCCGTCGGCGCGCTGGTGCGCGGCGACGACCTGACCGCCGTACCCGCCGTACGGGACTGGCTGGCCCGTGCCGAGCCGCGCCCGACCGGGGCGGTCGAGGATCCGGCCGTCGCCGAGGGCGTGCAGAACCACGTGCTCGCCCAGCTGCTGCGGCTGCGCTCCTATCCGTTCATCGACAGGAAGCTGGCGCGGGACGAACTGACCCTGCGCGGCTGGTACTACGAGGTCCACACCGGTGCCGTGCGCGAACACCGCGCCGAGACCGACGCGTTCGAAACCCTGTGAGCGTCACGATGACCAAGTTCTCCCACTTAAAACAGGACTTCACCGCCTCTTTCGTCGTCTTCCTGGTCGCGCTCCCGCTCTGCGTGGGCGTGGCCGTGGCCTCCGGTGTACCGGCCGAACTCGGCCTGGTCACCGGCATCGTGGGCGGTCTCGTCACCGGCATGCTGCGGGGCAGCAGCCTTCAGGTGTCGGGGCCGGCCGCCGGTCTGACCGTGCTCGTCTTCGAGGCGGTGCGGGAGTTCGGGCTGCCGTTGCTCGGGGTGATCGTGCTGGTCACCGGCGTGCTCCAGATCGCCATGGGTGTGCTGCGGCTCGGCCGCTGGTTCCGGGCCATCTCGGTCTCCGTGGTCGAGGGCATGCTGGCCGGAATCGGCCTGGTCCTGATCGCCGGTCAGCTGTACCCGGCGCTCGCCGCCAAGGCCCCGGAGTCGGGACCCGGCAAGATAGCCGGACTGCCCGGGGCGTTCACGGACGCTCTGGGGGACGGCGGGGCACTGGCCTCACTCGCCCTCGGTGCGGGCACCGTCGCGGTCCTCGTGCTGTGGACGTACCTCCCCGCGAAGGCGCGGACGGTTCCGGGCCCCCTGGCCGCCGTCGGGCTCGCCACCCTGGCCGCGTTCCTGCTGACCCTCCCGGTCGCCACCGTCGAGGTGCACGGGCTGCTGGACTCCGTGCAGCCGCCGCCGCTGAGCGCCTTCGGCGAACTGGCGGGTCTCGGGGTGATCGGCACGATCGTCGCGTTCACGCTGATCGCGTCCGCCGAGTCGCTGTTCAGCGCGGCGGCCGTGGACCGGCTGCACAAGGGTCCGCGCACCCAGTACAACCAGGAGCTGATCGCGCAGGGCGTGGGCAACGCGCTCTGCGGGATGCTCGGCGCGCTGCCGATGACCGCGGTGATCGTGCGCAGCGCGGCCAACGTGCAGGCGGGCGCCCGGACCAAGGCGTCCCGGGTGCTGCACGGCCTCTGGCTGCTGCTGTTCGCCGCACTGCTGCCAGGAGCCCTCGCATACATACCGGTCCCGGCGCTGGCCGGGGTCCTGGTCTACTCGGGTGCCAGGCTGATCCCCGTGCGCGCGCTGACCGTGCTCTGGCGCGAGCACCGGGGCGAGGCACTGGTCCTGGTCGTCACCGCGGTGTCGATCGTGGCGGTCAGCATGTTCGAGGGCGTGCTCGTCGGGCTGGCCCTGTCCATCGTCAAGACCGCCTGGGAGGCCTCGCACATCAAGCTGGAGGTGGTCGACAAGGGCGCCGGCCCGATCGACGCCAGTCTGTCCGGCAACGCGACGTTCCTGCGGCTGCCCAAGATCCTCGACAGCCTGGAGGCGCTGCCCCACGACCGCCCGATCCGGGTGGACCTGTCGGGGCTGCACCACCTCGACCACGCCTGCCGGACCGCGCTGGAGGGCTGGGCCGAGCGGCACAGCGACGCCGGCACCGAACCGGTGAGGGTCACGGCCGTCTGAACCGGCGGCCGCTCCCGGGCCGGGACGCCGACGCCCCTCGGCATCCCGGCCCGGACCCGCTCCCGGCGGGCGTGGCTCCGGACCACTCACCGGGCATATCGTTGCAGTGTCAGACATAGCGGACCTCTCTGGTTGGAGGTCGTGATGGTTCAGGAGCTGCTGGTCTCGGTGGTGGCGGCGCTGTGTGTGGGCGCGCTGTACCTGGCCGCCGGGGCGCGGGTCGTCAAGCAGTACGAACGGGGTGTCCTGTTCCGGCTCGGCCGGGTCACCGGTGCCGTACGACAGCCCGGATTCAATCTGGTGATCCCGTTCGCGGACCGGCTGTACAAGGTCAACATGCAGATCGTCACCCTGCCGGTCCCCGCGCAGGAGGGCATCACCCGCGACAACGTCACGGTGCGCGTGGACGCGGTCGTCTACTTCCGGGTGGTCGACGCGGTGAGTGCGCTGGTCAAGGTCGAGGACTACAAGTTCGCCGTCTCACAGATGGCCCAGACCTCGCTGCGGTCGATCATCGGCAAGAGCGACCTCGACGACCTGCTCTCCAACCGCGAGCAGCTCAACCAGGGCCTGGAGCTGATGATCGACAGCCCGGCCGTGGGCTGGGGCGTGCAGGTCGACCGGGTCGAGATCAAGGACGTGTCGCTGCCGGACACGATGAAACGGTCGATGGCCCGCCAGGCCGAGGCCGACCGGGAGCGCAGGGCCCGGATCATCAACGCCGACGCCGAGTTCCAGGCCTCGAAGAAGCTGGCCGAGGCGGCCCAGCAGATGGCGAGCACCCCGGCGGCCCTGCAACTGCGCCTGCTGCAGACGATCGTGGCGGTGGCGGCCGAGAAGAACTCCACCCTGGTCCTGCCCTTCCCCGTGGAGCTGCTGCGCTTCCTGGAGCGGGCCCAGCAGCCCACGCCGAACGGCGGCGCCGGGCTCGGCCCTCCCGGCCTCTCCGCACCCGGGCAACCCGACCCCGGCGAACGGCGTGCCCGAGCCGAGGAAGCACCCGAAGTGGACGGACGGCAGCGGCCCCGCTCCGCGTGACCTGCTCCGGGGCACGGGGCAGGCACGGTGGAAGGCCAGCCCCGGCCGTGCCCGCCGCCGCCCGGGTGACCGCGGCGGTCCCGGCGTCGCGCCACCCCAAAAAAACGGACAATCCGACCTACGTTCATAGGGTGATCCGATCAGTACGCCGTCTTACCGGTATGACCGTCGCCAGCGTCGCCCTGGGCGCCGCGCTCGCCGCCTGCGGCACCGCCCAGGCTCCCCACACCGGCCACACCGGCCACCCGGCCCCCGCCAGGCCCGCTCCGGCCGCCAAGCCACCCACGCTCCCCGCGCGCCCGGGCGGTCCGGCGCGCGTCTTCTCCAACGGCCCGCGCACCCTGGGCAAGACCGTCGCCCTGACCTTCGACGCCGACATGACCGCCGACCAGGGACCCCGCGCGGCCTCCGGCGAGCACTTCGACAATCCCGCCCTGATCGCGACCCTGCGCCGGCTGAAGGTGCCGGCCACGGTCTTCATGACCGGCCGCTGGGCCGACGAGTACCCGGACCAGGCCCGCTCGCTGGGCCACGACCCGCAGTTCGAGGTCGCCAACCACTCCTACAGCCACTACGCGTTCACCGGCGACTGCTACGGCCTGCCGACCGTCGCCGCCGCGAACATGAAGTCGGACGTGGAGCGCGCCTACGCGGCCCTGCTGAGGGCGGGCGTACCGCATCCGATGCCGTACTTCCGTTTCCCCGGCGGCTGTTACGACCAGCAGGCGCTGCGCGCGGTCGGCTCGCTCGGGGTCACCGCGGTGCAGTGGGACGTGGTGAGCGGCGACGCGTTCGCGACCGACGCCGACGCCGTGACCCAGCAGGTGCTGGACGGGGTCAAGCCCGGGTCCGTGGTCGTCATGCACTGCACACGCAGCGCCGCCCCGACCACCGAGGAGGTGGTCCGCCACGTCGTACCGGAACTGCGCAACCGGGGCTTCCGCTTCGTGAAGGTGTCCGAGCTGATCGGCGAGACCCCCGGTCACCGCTGACCGTCCTGCCCCCGAGGGATGAGCGACGAGGGCTACTGCACGATCACCGGGGCCGCGAAGCCGCCGACGGCGGACGGTCCGCCGTACGCGACGGGGTCCCCCGCTCGAACGCAGCCGAGAGTGGGGGAGCGTGCTGTGCCGGGAGCCGGCCGAGTACCCGGAGTCGTACGAGGGCATCACGATGTGCCCGGCCCGCGAGTGGCAGGAGGCCCGGCGGAGCGCCTGCTCCGGGTGAGCGGCGGCCGTTGAGGACGCACGCCACGGTGAAGGCCGCCGCGGCGAGCAGGGCCGCCGCGGCCAGGGGCAGCGGTGACAGCGGGACCCGGTGGCGGGTTCCGGCCGTGCGCGGTCCGCCGGCGCGCGAGGCGGTCGGGCCCGCGCGCCGGGGCCGCGCATCGGCTGCGCCCCGCACCCTTGTAGGTTGGCCGGTGTGAGTGAAGTTCCCACGCGCCCCAGCGACAGTCCCTTCCGGCCGGAGCCCACCAGGCGGGACGAGGCGCCTCAATTCGTGCTGCCGCTCGTCGTGCGGATCGAGAAAGCGGCTCCGCCCGCCCGCACCGACGCCCTGGAGACCGCCGCCCGGGCCGTGCTGACCATGCTCAGTGACCCGCGGGCGCTCGGGGACGGCGAATGGGCGCAGGCGATCCGGGACTGGCAGGACGCCCGGATCCGCAAGGTCGTGCGGCGGGCCCGGGGGGCCGAGTGGCGGCGGGCCGGGGAGCTGCCCGGGATCACCCTCGCGGGGAAGTCCGCCGAGGTGCGGGTGTTCCCGCCGGTTCCCCTGGACGGCTGGCCCAGGGAGCTGGCGAAGTTGCAGGTGTCCGGGACGGAGCTGGACGACCCCGAGCCGCCCGCCGAAGCCGACCGGGCGCAGGCCGTGCTGTGGCTGAACCCCGAGTTGGAGATGTCCGCCGGCAAGGCGATGGCTCAGGCCGGGCACGGGGCCCAACTGGCCTGGTGGGCGCTGCCGGAGGAGGAGCGCGAGGCCTGGCGCGAGGCCGGGTTCCCGCTCGCCGTGCGCGGCGCCGATCCCGCCGCATGGCGTGAACTGACCGGCAGCGGACTGCCGTTGGTTCGGGATGCCGGGTTCACCGAAATCGCCCCGGGCAGCTGCACCGTCGTCGCGGACCATCCGGCCCTTCGCTGACCTGGGCTTTTTTGACTACCCTGACGAACTTTGCCGTTTGTTTGAACATCGCCGCCGTCCCGCCCGTACGTCCGGTCACTGAACCAGCGACACGGGGAGGACTCCCTTGCGGCGTTTCAACGGTACGGCCATGATCATGGCGGTCCTCGCCGCCACGCTCGGCGCCCTCGCCTACCCCGTGTGGTCCTACGCCGACCGCTCCGGCACCGGGCAGGCGAACCTGGCGGCGGGGACCGTGGCCACCCAGTGGGGGCCGCTGACCGCCTCGGACCGCGACCTGATCGTGCGGGTCCGGCTGGCCGGGCTCTGGGAGCTGCCGGCCGGGCAGCAGGCCATCGAGCGGGCGCCGAGCGCCGAGATCAAGGAGGCCGGG
This sequence comes from Streptomyces sp. NPDC026515, assembly GCF_055567595.1. Lineage (NCBI taxonomy): Bacteria > Bacillati > Actinomycetota > Actinomycetes > Kitasatosporales > Streptomycetaceae > Streptomyces > Streptomyces sp. NPDC026515. The sequence goes on along the minus strand of NZ_JBVHQD010000001.1, from coordinate 352,731 downwards.
GACCATCTGATCGTCGGCCACACCGATCTGGACCGGCGGGTCCGGATCGTCGCCGGGCAGCTGGGCGTCGAACTGCCCGACGTGCCCAACGAACAGCAGCAGGGCTGGCTCCAGGAGATGTCGACGGCGACCGGCGCGGAGTACGAGTACAAGTTCGTGAACCTGCTGCGCGCCGCACACGGCAAGATCTTCCCGGCGATCGGCACGGTACGGAACACCACCCGCAACAGCCTGGTGCGGCAGTTGGCCTCGGACGCCAACCAGACCGTGCTGGACCACATCACGATCCTGGAGAAGACCGGGAAGGTCGACTTCGACGCGATCGCCAACGAGGTCGCCGACTCCACCACGGCCAGTCCGACCGGCCCGGCGGTGCCGGCGCCGGGGGTGGTGGTGCCCTCCGCTCCGGCCGCGCGGGCCGGCGGTGACGTGCGGGTCACGTCCAGGCCCTCGCCCGGCGCGCCGGGCACGGTGAACACGGCACGCCCGGACCCGGTGGACTCGCTGGGTGTGCTCGGCGGATAGCCGGCTCAGCTCCCCGGAGCGCGGACCCGAACCTCAAATGTTGCTCTGAAGCGGCAGGCAACGAGGTTCGCGGACGCGCTCCGGGGCCATACCCCCGTCAATCGGAGGAGGGGGAGGACCATGGTCCTGGAGCGGCTGGGAACGGGCATCGGCTGGCGGCCGGAGATCGCGGACGCCGTGGAGCGCATGCCCGGTGTCGACTGGGTCGAGGTCGTCGCCGAGAACACCTGCCCCGATCACCTCCCCGAGTCGCTGCGGCGGCTGCGCGAGCGCGGGGTGACGGTCGTACCGCACGGTGTCTCCCTCGGCCTCGGCGGCGCGGACCGCCCCGACGAGCACCGGCTCACGGCGCTCGCCGAGCGGGCGGAGGCGCTGGGGTCCCCCCTCGTCAGCGAGCACATCGCGTTCGTCCGCGCGGGCGGGCCGCTGACGGCCTCACCGCTGCTGGAGGCGGGACACCTTCTCCCGGTCCCCCGCACCCGGGACGCGCTCGACGTCCTCTGCGAGAACGTCCGGATCGCCCAGGACGCGCTGCCCGTGCCGCTCGCCGTCGAGAACATCGCCGCGCTCATCTGCTGGCCGGGCGAGGAGATGACCGAGGGGCAGTTCCTGTACGACCTCGTCGACCGCACCGGGGTACGGCTGCTGATCGATGTGGCGAACCTGCACACCAACCGCGTCAACCGGGGTGAGGACCCGGCCAAGGCGCTCGCCGAACTCCCCGTCGAGGCCATCGCCTACGTCCATGTCGCGGGCGGCTTCGAGCGGGACGGTGTCTGGCACGACAGCCACGCCCACCCGGTGCCCCCGGAGGTCCTGGACGTGCTGACCGACCTCGCCTCCCGGGTCGCCCCGCCCGGAGTGCTGCTGGAGCGGGACGAGAACTTCCCCGGACCGGCCGCGCTGGAGCGGGAGCTGGCGGCGATCCGCGGGGCGGTCGCGGCGGGGGGCGCGCAGACCGGCCGCCGGTTCGCTCCCCCGCCGCCCGTGGCCGCGCCCGAGCTGACCGACGCCGCCCGGCAACGCGTCGGGCTGGGTCAGACGGCTGTGCTGTCCTCACTGGTCGCGGGGACCCCGGTACCGGAGGGGTTCGACCGGGTGCGGATGGGAGTGCAGGCGCGGGCGCTGGCGTCCAAGCGGGCGGACGTGGTGGCGAAGGTGGCGCCGGAGCTGCCGGAGATCCTGGGGGACGCCTACCGGCCGGCGTTCCTGGCGTATGCGCAGGTCCGGCCGATGACCGGCGGCTACCGGCGGGACGCGCTGGACTTCGCGGAGCGGTTGCTGCGCGAGGGGCGGACGGAAGGCTGGGCCTCGCGCCGCCGCCTGGAGAAGTGGTGGCGGGACCGGGCGGGCGCCACGCCCCGGCGAAGGGCACTGCTGCGGCGGGGGTGAACACGGCGCATCGCCAGGGCGCGGGGATGCGGGGGACATGCGGCTGCCGCCGCGGGGGGCGGGACCGGCCGGCCACGGGCCGCACCCGACATCCGGCCCCAAACCATCACCACCCCCTCGACCCGGACCGCGCTCCACCCCCTCGGTAATATGCCAAACCCGCACAGCGAAGCCCCAGCCGTGCGGTGCAGGAGGCATCATGCGCGCGCGTCCCCGACCCCCCGTCCGAGGCCGAGGCCTATTCACCGGCACCGGGTTGATCATCACCTGTCTCGCGGCGACCCTCGCCGCCCTGGTCTTCCCGGTCTGGTCGTACGCCGACCGCTCGGACCCGACCGGCTCGGTGAACGTGCTGAGCGCCCAGACCGTGTCGACCCGCTACGGCCCGCTGTCCGCCCTGGACCGGGACCTCGTCGTCAAGGTGCGGCTCGCCGGGCTCTGGGAGCTGCCGGCCGGGGAGATGGCGGAGCAGAAGGGCACCACCCAGGCCGTCCGGGCCGCCGGGCAGCACCTCATCGACGGACACACCACCCTGGACGCCCATGTGCGCAGCGTGGCCGGCGTGCTCGGCATACCGATCCCCAACCAGCCCAACGACCAGCAGCGGCAGTGGCTCGCCACGCTGGCCGGGGCACAGGGGCAGGACTTCGACCGGCAGTTCGCGAACATCCTGCGGCTGGCCCACGGCCGGGTCTTCCCGGTCGTCGCCCAGGTCCGGGCCGACACCCAGAACATCCTGGTCCGCGGTCTCGCCGACGACGCCAACACCACCGTCCTGGACCACATCAAGATGCTGGAGGCCACCGGGTACGTCGACTTCGGCGCGCTGGCGCAGCAGTTGGCGGCCACTCCTTCCCCCGCCGTCTCACCGCCGGTCTTCGCGCCGGGCGACGCGATCCCGGTCACACCGTCCCCGGTGCCGGGCCCGCAGACGGCCTCGGCCTACCCGCTGCCGCCCGCCGCCTCCAGTCCCCCGCCGCCCGACAGCCCCTGACCTGCACGAAAGTGGAACGTCACATACCGACAACGCTCGGTCCGGAATGTGAAAAGGGCATGGCGTTTCCCAAGCCCCTGGCATAGAAACGCGTCATGTTCTGGGTCCTTCTCCTGCTGCTGGCGTGGGCCGTCGCCGGCACGGCCTGCACGCGGCTGTGCCTGGCCGCCGTACGCACCGCGGCCACCGGCACGGACCCGGGCCGAGGCCACGACCTGACGCTGTACGAGGCCGCGTTCCTGTCCGGCGGGCCCGCGCGGGTCGCCGATCTGACGCTGGTGTCCATGGCCCGCCAGCAGCGGCTGCTGCTCGCCCACACCGGCTGGGCGACCGTCGTGGACCCGCGCGGGCGGGACGAGATGGAGCGCTCGGTGATAGGTGCCATCGGGCCCGAGGGGCAGTCGCGGATAGCGCCGGTGCGGTCGGCCGCGGCCGGCGCGGACGCCGTGCGGAGCCTCGGCGAGGGGCTGGTGCGGGCCGGGCTCGCGGTGCCGGACGCGGCGGCACGTACGACGGTCGCGTCGGGCGTGCGTCAGGTCCGGGCCGCCGCGGTCGCCGTGACCGGCCTGGCGGTGGCCGCCCTGCTGTTGCCCGCCCCGACCGAGATGCCCCGCGACCTGGTCGCCGTGTGGTTCGCGCTGCCCCTCACGCTGACGCTGAGCTGCCTGGGCATCGCCCGGTTCGAGGTGCACCCCTACGCACGCTGGGCCTCCCCGGCCGGCCAGCGGCTGCTGGGCGGACTGCACCGCCGGACGAACCGGGCGGCCGACGACCACTCGTTCCTCGCCTCCGTCGCCGTCCGCGGCATCCGCGCGATCGGTGAACCGGAGCTGCGTGCGGCCTTCGCACACCGGGACCAGCTCCCGCGGGAGTGAGCGGGGGCGTACAGGGGCATTGGCGCCGACACCGGCCGCCGGTGCTTGCCTTCGCCGGCAACCGGTCGAAATATCCCTTTTACTGCTGCCGTGCAGTCGCTGCGGTGCCGTTGCTGCCGCGCCACGCAGCGACCGCACCGAAGGGATACGCCATGAGAGCCCCCGCCCTGTACTCGGCAGCCGGGTCCCTGATCCTCACCACCCTTGCCGCCGCCCCGGCCGGGAGCGCCCCCCGCGTCCCGGACGCGACGGCCGAACTGCGCGGTACCGCAGTGGCCGCCGCACGGGCGCGCGAGGAGGGCATCGACTTCGGCACGTGCGCCGCCGCGCTGGACTACCCGAGTTCCTTCCAGTGCGGCACACTGAGCGTCCCGCTGGACTACGCGCATCCGGACGGCAAGCAGATCAGACTGACCGTCAGCCGGGTGCGGGCCACCCACAAGGACCCGCACAACAGCAAGCGCAAGGTGCCCCGGCAGGGCGCCCTGGTCTACAACCCGGGCGGTCCCGGCGCCTCCGGCATGGACTTCCCGATGGTCGGCGTGCTCCCCGAGTGGAAGCGCCTCGCCGCCGCCTACGACCTGGTCGGCTACGCCCCGCGCGGGGTGGACCGTTCGGCGCCGCTGTCCTGCGTGGACCCCAAGCGCTTCTTCAAGGCGCCCGCCCCGTCGCCGACGCACCCCTCGGCCGCGTACAAGAAGGCGCGGGTCGCGGAGGCGAAGGCGTACGCGCGCAGCTGCCTCAAGCGCTCCGGGAACAAGCTGAGGTACTTCACCTCGCTCAACAACGCCCGGGACCTGGACGTGCTGCGCGCCGGGCTCGGCGAGAACCGGCTGACCTTCATGGGTGCCTCCTACGGCACCTACTTCGGCGCGCTGTACGCCACCCTGTTCCCCTCGCACGTACGGCGGATGGTGCTGGACTCGGCGGTGAACCCCGACCCGGCGCAGATCTGGTACCGCGCCAACCTGGAGCAGTCGGCCGCGTTCGAGAGCCGCTGGGCGGACTTCCGGGCGTGGATCGCGCGGCACGACGGCGCATACGGGCTGGGGAAGACGGCCGCGAAGGTGCAGGCGAGCTACGACCGGGCGAGCAAGCGGCTGGCCAAGAAGGCGGCCGGCGGGAAGGTCGGGCCGGCGCAGTTGCAGAGCGCGTTCCTGTCGGCCGGGTACTACGACGACTACTGGCCGAGCCGGGCGGAGGCGCTCTCGAAGTTCCTGAAGGGGGACGCCAGGCCGCTGGTCAGGCTGGCGGCGCCGACGCCCGCGTCGGCCGCGGCCGCGGAGAACGGCAACGCCGTCTACACGGCCGTCGAGTGCAACGACGCGGCCTGGCCGACCGACTTCAGGACCTGGGACCGGGACAACACCCGGCTGGCCCGGGTGGCGCCGTTCGAGACCTGGGACAACGCCTTCATGAACCTGCCGTGCGCCTACTGGCCGGCGCCCCGGCAGAAGGCCCTGGACGTGCGGACCGGTCCCGGCGAGCTGGCGCCGACGCTGATCCTGCAGGCGGAGCGGGACGCGGCCACGCCCTACGCGGGCGCGCTGGAGATGAACCGGCGGCTGGCCGACTCGGTGCTGGTGACCGAGCGGGACGCGGGCACCCACGGCATCGGCGGCGGCCCCAACAAGTGCGTCAACGGCTATCTGGAGGCCTATCTGCTGGACGGCCGGCTCCCGGAGCGGCGGGCGTCCTGCGCGGGGCACCCGGAGCCGAAGCCGGCCGGCCGGGCCCAGCAGAAGAAGCTGCGGGACTCCCTGAAGGGCATGGCCGGCCGGCGCTGAGCGTCGTCAGGCGAGGCCCGCGACCAGTTCCGCGACGTCCTTGCGGCGGCCCGTGTAGAACGGGACCTCCTCGCGGACGTGCATCCGGGCCTCGGACGCCCGCAGGTGGCGCATGAGGTCGACGATGCGGTGCAGCTCGTCGGCCTCGAAGGCCAGGATCCACTCGTAGTCGCCGAGCGAGAACGAGGCGACCGTGTTGGCGCGCACGTCCGGGTAGCCGCGGGCCATCTTGCCGTGGTCCGCGAGCATCCGGCGGCGGTCCTCGTCGGGCAGCAGGTACCAGTCGTACGAGCGCACGAACGGGTACACGCTGACGTAGTTGCGCGGCGTCTCGTCGGCGAGGAACGCCGGGATGTGCGAGCGGTTGAACTCGGCGGGGCGGTGCAGCGCCATGTTCGACCAGACCGGCGTGAGGGCGCGGCCGAGCTTCGTGCGGCGGAAGAGGTTGTACGCCTCCTGGAGCTGGTCGCTGTCCTCGGCGTGCCACCAGATCATCAGGTCGGCGTCGGCGCGCAGACCGGAGAGGTCGTAGGTGCCGCGCACGGTCACGTCCTTGGCCGCGAGCTGGTCGAACAGCTCCTGGACCTCGTCGGCGTAGCCCGTGCGGTCCTCGGGCAGTACGTCCTTCAGCTTGAAGACCGACCACAGGGTGTAGCGGATGACCTCGTTGAGGTCCTTGGCCAGCTTGCCCTTGTTCGGGATCCGCTCGGCGGCGGTGGTGGGGGCGTCGTCACTCATGGTCCTTATTCTCCCGCTCCGCCGTGCAGGCTCTGCACCGGGTGGGCGGTGAGCTCGCGCACCGCCGTCAGGTCACCGCCCAGCTGGTCGACGGCCGCGTACGCGCTCGCGATGCAGGCGGGGATGCCCACCCCGTCGTACGGGGCGCCGCAGACCGCCAGGCCGGGGAGCGCGGCGACGTGCTCGCGGACGCGGGCCACGCGCGCGTGGTGGCCGACGGGGTACTGGGGCAGGCCGTCGGTCCAGCGGGTGACACGGGTGGCGACGGGGGTGGCGGTCAGGCCGGTGGCCGCGCGCAGGTCGTGCCGGGAGAGGTCGACGAGGTCGCCGTCCGCGCGTCCCAGCACCTCCGTCTCGCCGTACCGCCCGACCGAGGTGCGCAGCACGACGACGTCCGGGTCCTCGTCGGCGATCCAGCCCCACTTCTGCGAGGCGAAGGTGGATGCCTTGATGGTGCGACCGTCGACGGGCGGCACCAGGAAGCCGCTGCCCTCGGGCAGGGCGAGGTCGGCGCGGCGGTAGGCGAGGGTGACCAGGGCCATCGAGGCGTACTCGACGGCGGCCAGTTCGGCCGCGGCGGCGGGCGCCTCGGCGCGCAGCAGGCCGGCGGCGACGGGCGCCGGGACGGCGACGACCACGGCGTCCGCGTACCGCACCCGGCCGCCGGCGACGACCCGCCACCCGGTGTGCGGGCCGTCCGCCCCCGCGCGGTCGCGGTCGAGGTCGCCGGACGCGCCCGGTGCCACCCGGCGCAGCTCGGTCACGGGGGCGCCGGTGACGATCTCGCCCCCGCGCGCCCGCACCGACGCGGCGACCGCCGGCGGCAGGGTGCCGACGCCGCCCTCGATGCCCATGAACACCGGGCCCGTCTGGTGGTTGGCGGCCGCCTTGGCCTGGATCTCGCGGACGGCCCCGGTCAGCGAGTCGTGCGTCCTGGCGGCCTGGTAGAGCTGCGGGACCGCCGAGCGCATCGAGATGCGGTAGGCGTCGCCCGCGTAGACCCCGCCGAGCAGCGGCTCGACCAGCCGGTCGACGACCTCCCGGCCCAGCCGCCCGGCCACGTACTCCCCCACCGCGACGTCGTCGCCGACCTCGGTGCGGGGCAGCTCGGCATCGCGCTCGACACGTGCCAGGCCCTCCTCGGACAGCACGCCGGACAGCGCCGCGGCGGTGCCGGGAACGCCCATGACATGGCCCTTGGGCATGGGACGCAGGGCGCCCCGGGTCCAGATCATGGCCGTGGCGGTGGCCGGTGGCCGCAGCCGGTCGCCGAGACCCGCCTCGCGCGCGAGGGCGACCGCCTCGGGCCGGCGGGCCAGCATCGACTCGGCGCCCAGGTCGACCCGTACGCCCGCGATCTCGCCGGGCAGCAGCTTGCCGCCGACTCTCTCCGAGGCCTCCAGCACGGTCACGCGCAGGCCGCGCTCCAGGAGCCGGTGGGCCGCGGCGAGCCCCGCGATCCCGGCACCGACGACGATGACCTGTCCCGTGTCCGTTGCGCTCATGAGCCCACTCTCTCAAACGCCACCGGCGCTCCCGACCCGGCCCGGTGACCGGGGCGCGTCCGGACCGTGACCGCATCGGGACCGTCGCGTCCAAACGTGCCGCACCGCCCCGGCGTCGAAGGAGCGTCAGTAATCACCACCCCCGGGGGGAACCATGCGACATCCCGTACGACCCGTCCTCGCCGGCCTCCTGCTGGCCGCCGCCCTCGTCCTGACCGGATGCAGCGCGGACGGCAGCTCCGCCGGCGACTCCGGCGACGCCAAGTCCGCCGTGGGCGCCGCCGCGCCCCAGGAGGCGGCGCAGGGCTCGGCGGGCGCCAAGGACAGCGCCGGCAGAAACACCGACAGGGCCCCCACGCTCACGGTGAACCGCATCATCCGTACCGCCTCCCTGACCGTGCAGGTCAAGGACGTGCCCAAGGCCCTGGAGGAGGCCCGCACCACGGCCGAGAACGCCGGCGGCTATGTCGGCGACGAGACCACCACCCGGGGCTCCCAGGGCCGTGAACGCACCCGCGTGGTCCTGCGGGTCCCCACCGAGAAGTACGACGAGGTGCTCACCGACCTCCAGGGCGCGGGCAAGCTCCTCGACCGCACCGCCAAGGCCCGGGACGTCACCGACCAGGTGGTGGACGTGGACAGCCGCATCACGTCGCAGCGGGCCAGTGTGGCCCGGGTCCGGGAGCTGATGGACCGGGCCACCAAGCTCAGTGACGTGGTCACCCTGGAAGGGGAGTTGAGCAGCCGGGAGGCCGACCTGGAGGCGCTGCTCGCCCGGCAGGCGTCCCTGAAGGACCGCACCGGCCTGGCCACCATCACCCTGTCGCTCACCGAGACGCCGGTGACGAGGGCCGCGAAGGACGACACGCCCGGGTTCGTGGACGCGTTGGCGGGCGGCTGGCACGTCTTCGTCACCATGCTGCGCTGGATCGCCCTGGCGCTGGGCGCGGCCCTGCCGTTCGCCGCCCTGGCGGCCCTGGCCGCGTTCCTGTGGTGGCGGGTCGTCCGCCGGCGCCGCACGCCCGGTGGGGAGACCTGAGGAAGCCCGAAATTCCGCCGCGCCGTAGCGTGTTCGCATGGACATGAGCGGTGGACGGGAACGACTGGTGGTGATCGGCGGGGACGCCGCGGGCATGTCCGCGGCGTCCCAGGCGCGCCGGCTGCGGGGACCGGACGAGCTGGAGATCGTGGCCTTCGAGCGCGGCCGCTTCAGCTCCTACTCGGCCTGCGGCATCCCCTACTGGGTCGGCGGTGACGTGGCGGAACGCGACGAGCTGATCGCCCGCTCGCCCGAGGAGCACCGGTCGCGCGACATCGACCTGCGGATGGGCACCGAGGTCACCGGGATCGACGTGGCCGGGAAACGGGTACGCGCGCGTGACCTCGCTTCCGGCGCCGAGTCCTGGACGCCGTACGACAAACTCGTCATCGGGACCGGCGCCCGGCCGATCCGTCCCGACATGCCGGGCGTGGACGCGCCGGGGGTGCACGGCGTGCAGACCCTGGACGACGGCCAGGCGCTGCTCGACACGCTGGCACGCACGCACGGCCGTCGCGCGGTGGTCGTCGGCGCCGGCTACATCGGCGTCGAGATGGCCGAGGCGATGATCAACCGGGGCTACGAGGTGACGGTCGTCAACCGCGGCAGCGAGCCCATGTCCACGCTCGACCCGGACATGGGCCGCATGGTGCACGAGGCGATGGAGGGCCTCGGCATCACCATGGTCAACGACGCCGAGGTCACCAAGGTGCTCACCGGCGAGGACGGCGGTGTCCGCGCGGTGGCCACGGAGGACGGCGAGTACCCGGCGGACGTGGTGATCCTCGGCATCGGCGTCCGCCCGGAGACGAGCCTGGCCCGGGCGGCGGGCCTGCCCGTCGGCGAGCGCGGCGGCCTGCTCACCGACCTCGCGATGCGGGTCCGCGGCCACCAGGACATCTGGGCGGGCGGCGACTGCGTGGAGGTCCTGAACCTGGTCTCGGGACAGGAGCAGTACGTCCCGCTGGGCACCCACGCCAACAAGCACGGCCAGGTCATCGGCACCAACGTGGGCGGCGGTTACGCCACGTTCCCGGGTGTCGTCGGCACGGCCGTGAGCAAGGTCTGCGACCTGGAGATCGCCCGCACCGGCCTGCGCGAGAAGGACGCGCTGCGGGCGGGCCTGCGGTTCGAGACGGTCATCATCGAGTCCACCAGCCGCGCCGGGTACTACCCCGGCGCCAGCCCGATGACCGTCAAGATGCTCGCGGAACGCCGCACGGGCCGCCTTCTCGGCGTCCAGATCGTGGGGCGGGAGGGCGCGGCCAAGCGGGTCGACATCGCGGCGGTGGCCCTGACGGCGAACATGACCGTGGAACAGATGACGGCCCTGGACCTGGGCTACGCGCCCCCGTTCTCGCCGGTGTGGGACCCGGTACTGGTGGCGGCACGGAAGGCGGCGGTCAAGGTGAGCGCCCGGTAGGGGGCGCGGGGCTGTGCCGACGTGCGGCCACCGCCGCGTGGACGCGACCAGTGCCCGGGCACCCGCACCGCGTCCTACGGCGTGTGGCGAAAGTCCCGTCGTTCGCCCGAAGGGCGGGCCGTGCGGCGTCAGGCGCGTGCTCCCGTCGCGCCGGGCGGAAGTCCTCGTACGGGATGTACTCGGGCCTTCGCCCGGTGCGGCGAGCGTGCGTGCACGGCGTCGCACCGCAGACGGGACTTTCGCAACACGCCCTAGCTAGGCCGTCCCGCTGATCCGCGGCAACGACGTCACCCCCGCACCACCCGGCGCGGTGGCCGGAGGCTGCGGTTCGGTCCCCGGCCGCGCCGCGTGCGCCGCCGGCCGGGTCGACCGCAGCCGGTTGCTCACCGCCTCGTCCAGCGTCACCGGCCGCTGCATCTGCGCCGCCAGCCGTCCCGCCTCCTGACCGAGCCGCGCCACGTCCTCCCAGGGCAGCCGCACGACGAGGGAGATCTCCGCCTCGCCGTCCGGCATGGCCTGCATGGGAGGGAACCCCTGAGAAGCAACCCGCTCGTTCATCGCCTGGTCCTCACGTCGCCTGGAACCTCGCCCGAGGCTCATCGGTCGCAAGGACATACGCACCCGCGCGCGCCGACGTTCACCGGGCCGCCTCACGCTTCGGGCGCCCCCGCCCTGGGCACTAGTGAGCTGTGGTCATCCCCGTCCATGACGTCAACCCGGTGCGGCGCACGCCGTACGTGACGTACGCGCTCATCGCCGCGAACATCCTCGTCTTCCTGTTCATGCCCGGCATATCCGGCTCGGTGGCCGGCAGCAGCGATCTGGCCCAGCTGTGCCATCTGCAGGCCTTCACGGACCACTACGCCGCGGTGCCCAGGGAGCTGATCCACCATCAGATGCCGGGGCTGGTGCCCACCGGCACCGTGGGGGTCGGCCGGAACGGCCCCGGCTGTGTCGTCGGGCCGCCCGCCTACGACAAGTCGCCGGTGCTGTCGGTCTTCACGGCGATGTTCCTGCACGGCAGTTGGCTGCATCTGCTGGGCAACATGCTGTTCCTGCTGATCTTCGGCAACAACGTCGAGGACCGGATGGGCCACGTCCGGTACTTCCTCTTCTACGTCGTCTGCGGCTACGCGGCCGGCTACGGCTTCGCGCTCCTCAACGACACCTCGGCGGACCCGCTGATCGGCGCGTCCGGCGCGATCGCCGGCGTCCTGGGCGCCTATCTCGTCCTCTATCCGAGGGCCAGGGTCTGGGTGCTGGTCCCGTTCCTGGTCTTCCTGCCCCTGCGGCTGCCGGCCTGGCTGGTGCTGGGCTTCTGGTTCGTGCTCCAGGCCGTGTACTCGTCCGGCGAGGGCGTCTCGGACGCCGGCACGGTGGCATACGCGGCGCACATCGTCGGCTTCCTCGTGGGCATGCTGCTGGCCTGGCCGCTCAAGCCGGGCACGCCCCCGCCGCCGGAACCGCGCGGCCTGCTGTTCGGCAGACGGGCCCGGCCCCGGCACGGCTGGTAGCGGACCGGGTCAGCGGGCCGTCCGGGTGTGGACGTACTCGACCAGCCGGGTCAGCGCGTCCGGGTCGGTGGACGGCATCACGCCGTGGCCGAGGTTGAAGACATGGCCTTCGAGGCCGGCGGCCGCGTCGAGCACCTCGCGCGCCTTGGCCTCCACCGCGTCCTTGCCCGCGAACAGGACGGTCGGGTCGATGTTGCCCTGGAGCGCCTTGCCGGGCCCGACCCGGCGGGCGGCCTCGTCGAGCGGGACGCGCCAGTCCACGCCGACGACGTCCGCGCCGGCCTCACCCATGAGGTTCAGCAGCTCGCCGGTACCGACGCCGAAGTGGATGCGCGGGACGCCGTACCCCGAGACGGCCCCGAAGACCTTCGCGGAGGCGGGGAGCACCGAGCGGCGGTAGTCGGCGGGGGCCAGCGCGCCGGCCCACGAGTCGAAGAGCTGGACGGCGGAGGCGCCGGCCTCGATCTGGACCCTGAGGAACGCGGCCGTGATGTCGGCGAGGCGGTCCAGCAGGTCGGCCCAGAGTTCCGGGTCGCCGTACATCATCGCCTTGGCGTTCTCGTACGTGCGCGAGGGGCCGCCCTCGACGAGGTAGCTCGCGAGGGTGAACGGGGCGCCGGCGAAGCCGATCAGCGGGGTCGGTCCGAGCTCACGGGTGAGCATGCCGATCGCCTCGGTGACGTACGAGACGTCCTCGGGGGTCAGGTCGCGGAGCTGGGCGAGGTCGGCGCGGGTGCGGACCGGGTGCGCGACGACCGGGCCGACGCCGGGCTTGATGTCGAGGTCGACACCGATCGCCTTGAGCGGCACGACGATGTCACTGAAGTAGATCGCCGCGTCCACGTTGTGCCGGCGCACGGGCTGCAGCGTGATCTCGGTGACCAGCTCGGGCCGCATGCACGACTCCAGCATGGGGATGCCCTCGCGCACCTTGCGGTACTCCGGCAGCGAGCGGCCGGCCTGCCGCATGAACCACACGGGGGTGTGCGGCACGGGTTCACGCCTGCACGCCTTGAGGAAGGCACTGTCGTACGTCGCTGTCGGCTGCTGGCCCGCGGGGCTACCGTTCGCACTCACGACGGCAAGTCTCGCACGGCCCCGGACCCGGCGTGACCGCGCCCTTAGGTGGTGTCTCTCCCTGCGCGAAGGCGTCGTTCCCCTTACTCTTCCCCGCATGGCTGCGGCTCAGGGACGACTGTCGGACGGCGCTGGCGGAACGGGCGAGGGGAAAGGCACCGAGGAGGGCGAAGGACATAAGGGGAGTACGGCGCCACCGGCCTTCCGGGCCGCGGTCGACGCGCTGCGCGGCGCCCGGCTGCGGCCGCAGGTCGAGGTGGAACCGACGCCCGCACCGCAGCGTCTGGCCCCGTTCGCGTACGCCGTGGAGGCAGTGGTCGTCGACGGCGACCAGGACCTCGCCGACGGCCGTCTGGTGCTGCTGCACGATCCGGCCGGGCACGACGCCTGGCGGGGCACGTTCCGGCTGGTCACGCTGGTGCGCGCGGAGCTGGAGCCGGAGATGGCGGCCGATCCGCTGCTGCCGGACGTCTGCTGGTCGTGGCTCACCGGTGCCCTCCAGGCGCGCGGTCTGTCGTACGGGGAGCCGAGCGGGACCGTCACGCGGGCGAGTTCGCACTACTTCGGCGGGCTGTCCGAACGCCCGGCCGCCTCACAGATCGAGATCCGGGCCTCCTGGACGCCCCGGGAGGGCCGCGCCGGGGTCCCGGACACCGCGGCGCACCTCACCTCCTGGTGCGACCTGCTGGCACAGGTGGCGGGACTGCCGCCGGCCGCTCCCGGCGACGCGTCGGTGGTCACGCTGCCGCAGCGCCGTGACCCGCAGGCGCGCTAGACACCGCGTCCGGTCTCCCGTCCGTCACGAACGGGAGACCCGTTCACCCGGACCCCGGCGACCCACCCCTCGTTGACCATCTCTTTGTCGATACGGCCACTTTCTGTCCCGTACGACAACAGGCCGAACCGATTCGATCTTCGGATGATCGATCGCATGTCCGATTTGCGCGAATTATTGCTCACTAAATCGTGATCATTCTCTAAAGGCGGACGGGTTTGATGCCGAAGACGACTGTGACCTTGAAAGCACGGTTCGTCCCGGCTTCTTCCCCACAAGCCGGCCCCGTCCCCCACCCCAGGAGGCCTGGTGTCCGTTCTCCTTGAGCAGCCCGCAAGCCTGGTCGCCTACCGCCCGAACAAGCCCACCGCCATGGTGGTCGTGGCCGACCCGCGCGTCCGCTCCACCGTCACCCGCCACCTGTGGGCGCTCGGCGTGCGCGACGTCATCGAGGCCTCGTCCATCGCGGAGGCTCGTCCCCGCATCGGCAACCCCCGAGACATCTGCGTCGCCGACGTCCACCTCCCCGACGGCTCCGGCCTCACCCTCCTGTCCGAGACCCGCGCCGCGGGCTGGCCCAACGGCCTGGCCCTGTCCGCCGCCGACGACATCGGCGCGGTGCGCAACGCCCTGGCCGGTGGGGTCAAGGGCTACGTGGTCACCGGCACCCGCACCAACATCGGGCTCCCCACCCGACCGGGCGCCGCGCCCATCGGTTCCGCCGCCGCGCGTATGCACCGCCGCCCCCCGGGTGCCCCGAGCCACCCGGGCGGCTACCGCGAGCTCTCCGGCCGTGAGGTCGAGGTGCTCCGACTGGTCGCGGAGGGCCAGTCGAACAAGGCGATCGGTGTCTCGATGGGTCTGTCCGCCCTCACCGTCAAGAGCCACCTGGCCCGGATCGCCCGCAAGCTCGGCACGGGCGACCGCGCCGGGATGGTCGCCGTCGCCCTGCGCACCGGCATCATCCACTGACCGTCCGTTCATCCCGCACTCCACCGTTCAGCGACGTGAACCGGATCGGCCGCTGATCCGCTGTCACGTCTTACGGCGACGTCCCCCGTTCGTGGACCTGATCTTTCACCGAGCTGACTGGTTTACGACCCCCCGGCGCCCGTCGACGGAACGTTCCGTCGACGGGCGCCGTCCACACACAGATACCCTTGACATGTGACCGACGCCCAAGACACCGCAGCAGACAGTTCACTGCGCACCACCGGGGGCACTCCCCCGGACGAGGCCGGATCTTCTGTGACGGGGGCGCCGATTCCCTTGCTGGAGCCGCGTGAGGGCATTCCGCCCGTGGTCACGGACGAGGATGCGCTCGCCCGCGTGGTCGCGGCCTTCGCGGCCGGCTCCGGCCCCGTGGCCGTCGACGCCGAGCGCGCGTCCGGCTACCGCTACGGGCAGCGCGCCTACCTCGTCCAGCTGCGCCGCGAGGGCGCCGGCACGGCGCTGATCGACCCCGTCGCCTGCCCCGACCTGTCCGGCCTCGGCGAGGCGCTGGCCGGTGTCGAGTGGGTGCTGCACGCGGCCACCCAGGACCTGCCCTGTCTGCGCGAGATAGGCATGATGCCCGGCAGCCTGTTCGACACCGAGCTGGCCGGGCGGCTCGCCGGGTTCCCGCGGGTCGGGCTCGGGGCGATGGTCGAGAGCGTCCTCGGTTTCGTCCTGGAGAAGGGCCACTCCGCCGTCGACTGGTCGACCCGGCCGCTGCCCGAGCCGTGGCTGCGGTACGCGGCCCTCGACGTCGAGCTGCTCGTCGATCTGCGCGACGCCCTGGAGAAGGAGCTGGACCGGCAGGGGAAGCTGGAGTGGGCACGGCAGGAGTTCGACGCGATCGCCTCCGCGCCGCCGGCCGAGCCGCGCAAGGACCCCTGGCGCCGGACGTCGGGAATGCACAAGGTGCGGCGGCGCCGGCAGCTCGGTGTGGTGCGGGAGCTGTGGCAGACGCGGGACCGGATCGCGCAGAAGCGGGACGTGTCGCCCGGCAAGGTGCTCAGTGACGCGGCGATCGTGGAGGCCGCGCTGGCGCTTCCGGCGAACGTGCACGCCCTCGCGGCGCTGAACGGCTTCGGACACCGGATGGGACGACGGCAGCTGGAGCAGTGGCAGGCGGCGGTGGACCGGGCCAAGGCCCTGCCGGACGCCGGGCTGCCGCTGCCGGGTCAGCCGGTGACGGGTCCGCCGCCGCCACGGGCGTGGGCGGACAAGGACCCCGCGGCGGCCGCGCGGCTGTCCGCCGCGCGGGCCGCGGTGACCGCACTGGCCGAACAGCTCACCATGCCCCAGGAGAACCTGATCACGCCCGACACGGTGCGCAGGCTCTGCTGGGAGCCGCCGAAGACCGTCGACGCCGAGGCGGTGGCGGTGGCTCTGGCGGGCTACGGCGCCCGCCCGTGGCAGGTGGAGCAGGTGACGGCGGCTTTGGTGACGGCGCTGACCGCCTAGATCGTGTTGCGAAAGTCCCGTCGTTCGCCCGGAGGGCGGGCCGTGCGGCGTCAGGTGCGTGCTCCCGGCGTGCCGGGCGGAAGGCCTCGTACGGGATGTACTCGGGCCTTCGCCCGGTGCGGCGAGCGTGCGTGCACGGCGTCGCACCGCAGACGGGACTTTCGCAACACGCCCTAGTAGCGCCGGTCCGGCGGATCAGGGCGCGGTAGGCCGACGGCGCCTCATCGGCGCCGGTGAGCGGAGTCCGGTCGAACGCCGGGGACGGTGGACGACCGGCGACAACGCCGCCGGGGCCCCTCCGGGCAAGGGCGTGGCAGGCCCCGCGTCCCGGCGTGATCCGCCGGACAGGCTCTGGCCGGTCCGCACCCGGCAGGGGTGCGGAAACGGAACCGGGACGGACGTCGAGATCACGCCAACGTTGCATGACGGCACGACCAGCGGGAACAGCGCGACCACCACGTTCACGGCCTCGGTGCGTGTGACCTTCGCCGCTCCGCCCGCCAGGGGTGGGCAGTCACGTTACTCACAAGTAGCATGGGGCCTGAGCGCGCTCAGCGCATCGCAGCAGTGCCATCCCGCACCCTGGAGGAGAGCCAATCGTGCCTCGTACCGTCAGGGATGTCGTCTTCGTCGACGGCGTCCGTACCCCGTTCGGCAAGGCGGGCCCGAAGGGCATCTATCACGAGACCCGCGCCGACGACCTCGTCGTGAAGGCGATCCGGGAGCTGCTGCGCCGCAACCCCGGGCTGGACACCAAGAAGATCGACGAGGTCGCCATCGCCGCGACCACGCAGATCGGTGACCAGGGCCTGACCATCGGCCGTACCGCGGGCATCCTCGCGGGCCTGCCGACCTCCGTGCCCGGCTACTCCATCGACCGCATGTGTGCCGGCGCCCTGACCGCCGTCACCACGGTCGCCGGTTCGGTCGCCTTCGGCGCGTACGACATCGCCATCGCCGGCGGTGTCGAGCACATGGGCCGCCACCCGATGGGCGAGGGCGTCGACCCGAACCCGCGGTTCGTCAGCGAGAAGCTGGTCGACGAGTCGGCGCTGTTCATGGGCATGACCGCCGAGAACCTGCACGACCGCTACCCGCAGATCACCAAGGAGCGCGCGGACGAGTACGCGGTGCGCTCGCAGGAGAAGGCCGCCAAGGCGTACGCCGACGGCAAGATCCAGGCCGACCTGGTGCCGATCTCGGTGCGCCGGACCAACCCCGAGGGCGGCGAGACCGGCTGGGGTCTGGTCACCGCCGACGAGCCGATGCGTCCCGGGACCACCCTGGAGAACCTGTCGGGTCTCAAGACGCCGTTCCGTGTGCACGGCCGGGTCACCGCCGGTAACGCGGCCGGTCTGAACGACGGCGCCACCGCCTCGCTCATCGCGAGCGAGGACTTCGCCCGTGAGAACAACCTGCCGGTCAAGATGCGGCTCGTGTCGTACTCCTTCGCCGGTGTCGAGCCCGAGGTCATGGGCTACGGCCCGATCCCGGCCACCGAGAAGGCGCTCGCCCAGGCCGGGCTGAGCATCTCCGACATCGGTCTGTTCGAGATCAACGAGGCCTTCGCCGTGCAGGTGCTGGCCTTCCTCGACCACTACGGCATCGCGGACGACGACGAGCGCGTCAACCAGTACGGCGGCGCCATCGCCTTCGGTCACCCGCTCGCCTCCTCGGGTGTGCGTCTGATGACGCAGCTGGCCCGCCAGTTCGAGGAGCACCCGAACGTCCGCTACGGCCTGAACACCATGTGCGTCGGCTTCGGCATGGGCGCGACGGTCATCTGGGAGAACCCGCACTTCGAGGGGGACAAGTGAGCAGCACCGCCGAGCTTTTGAAGCAGGCCTCCGACCTGTTCCCCGACGAGGTCGTGACGTCGGCGCACGTACGCCACTTCGACCTGCCGTCCGGGGCCGGCCGCTTCGCGCTGATCACCCTGGACAACGGCCTGGACCACACCAAGCCGACCACCTTCGGCCCGGCCTCGCTGGCCAACCTCAACACCGCGATCGACCAGGTGGAGAAGGAGGCGGCCGACGGCACGATCGTCGGTGTCGGCATCACCGGCAAGCCGTTCATCTTCGCGGTCGGCGCGGACCTGAAGGGCGTCGAGCTCCTCAAGGAGCACGAGCACGCGCTCGCCATCGGCAAGGGCGGCCACGAGGTCTTCAAGCGCCTCGCGGGCCTGGCCGTGCCGACCTTCACGTACTACAACGGTGCCGCCATGGGCGGTGGCGTCGAGGTCGGTCTGCACTGCACGTACCGGACCGTCTCGAAGGCCATCCCGGCGTTCTCGCTGCCCGAGGTCTTCCTCGGTCTGGTGCCGGGCTGGGGCGGCTGCGCGCTGCTGCCGAACCTGATCGGCGCCGACAAGGCCGTCTCGGTCATCATCGAGAACAGCCTCAACCAGAACAAGCAGCTCAAGGGGCAGCAGGTCTTCGACCTGGGCATCGCCGACGCCCTCTTCGAGGGTGCCGACTTCCTGGAGCAGTCGCTGATCTGGACCGCCCAGGTGCTGAAGGGCGACATCGAGGTCGAGCGTCCGGTGATCGACCGCGGTGAGGCCTGGGACCAGGCCGTCGCCAAGGGCCGGTTCATCGCGGACTCCAAGGTGCACGGCGCCGCCCCGGCCGCCTACCGCGCCCTGGACATCATCGCCGCCGCCAAGAACGGCGACCTCCAGCAGGGCTACGACGCCGAGGACCTGGCGCTCGCCGACCTGATCATGGGCGGTGAACTGCGCGCGGGCATCTACGCGTTCAACCTCGTGCAGAAGCGCGGCAAGCGTCCGGCGGGTGCGCCGGACAAGAACCTGGCGCGTCCGGTCACCAAGGTCGGTGTCGTCGGCGCCGGTCTGATGGCCTCCCAGCTCGCGCTGCTCTTCCTGCGCCGCCTCGAGGTGCCGGTCGTGCTGACCGACATCGACCAGGACCGCGTCGACAAGGGTGTGGGCTACGTCCACGCCGAGATCGAGAAGCTGCTCGGCAAGGGCCGTATCAACCAGGACAAGGCCAACCGCCTCAAGGCACTGGTCACCGGTGTGCTGGACAAGGCCGAGGGCTTCGCGGACGCCGACTTCATCATCGAAGCGGTCTTCGAGGAGATCGGCGTCAAGCA
Organism: Streptomyces sp. NPDC026515; assembly: GCF_055567595.1. Taxonomy (NCBI): domain Bacteria; kingdom Bacillati; phylum Actinomycetota; class Actinomycetes; order Kitasatosporales; family Streptomycetaceae; genus Streptomyces; species Streptomyces sp. NPDC026515. Next base: position 333,522 of record NZ_JBVHQD010000001.1, on the reverse strand, counting down.
GCAGGTGTTCGCGGAGGTCGAGGCGGTCGCCCCGGCGCACGCGATCCTGGCGACGAACACCTCCTCCCTGTCGGTGACGGAGATGGCGTCGAAGCTCAAGAACCCCGAGCGGGTCGTGGGCTTCCACTTCTTCAACCCGGTCGCGATCCTCCCGCTCCTGGAGATCGTGCGCGGCGAGCGGACCGACGACGCGGCGCTGGCCACCGCCTTCGCCGTCGCCAAGAAGCTGAAGAAGACCGCGGTGCTGGTGAAGGACGCCCCGGCGTTCGTCGTCAACCGCATCCTCACCCGCTTCATGGGCGAGATCCAGAACGTCATCGACGAGGGCACCCCGGTCGAGGTGGCGGAGAAGGCGGTGGAGCCGCTGGGCCTGCCGATGTCCCCGCTCGTCCTGCTCGAGCTGGTCGGTCCCGCCATCGGTCTGCACGTCTCGGAGACCCTCAACCGGGCCTTCCCGGACCGCTTCACCGTCTCCCCGAACCTCGCGGCCGTCGTCAAGGCGGGCAAGCGCGGCTTCTACGTCTACGACAGCGGGAAGCCGGAGCTGGACCCGGAGGTCGCCGCGCTGCTCGAGCAGGGTGACGTGGTCCTCAGCGAGGAGCAGGTCCGTGACCGCGTCCTGGACGCCGTCGCCCAGGAGATCGGGCTCATGCTCGACGAGGGTGTCGTCGCCGAGGCACAGGACATCGACCTCTGCCTGATCACGGGCGCCGGCTGGCCCTTCCACCTGGGCGGCATCACGCCGTACCTGGACCGCGAGGGTGTCTCCGGCCGCGTGAACGGCAAGAAGTTCCTGGCGCCCGGCGTGGCTTCGGTCCCGGCGTAACACCCCGGGAGCGAAGGGGCCTTCCGCGTACCGCGGAAGGCCCCTTTTCCGTGCTCGTGCCCCTGTCAGAAGGAGCCGCCGTAGTAGGACACGGGTGACGCCGCCGCGGCGGAGACGTTCATGACGGTGAAGGGGACCCGGGTCACCGGGGACTCCGTGCCCGCCCCGTCGACGGCGAAGACGTCGACGACGTGCGGGCCCTCGCTCCACGGCCACCCCGATTCCCACGTCCAGCCGCCGTTCGCGGCGACCGGCGCGCCGCTCAGCAGCATCCCGTTCTCCCGGAATCCCACCTGCACGGCGCCCGCGGCGGAGCCGCTGAAGACGACGTGCGAGTCCAGGACCTGCTCATGGGCCACGGGCTCCAGCACCACCGGCGCCGTGGCACTCGGCCCCACCGTCGACACCATCGGCGCCGGGGCGCCGGGACTCGTCGGGGTGACGGGCCCCGGCACGGAGTCGACGGCCGTGAAGCGGACTTCGGTGCGGCCCGACTGGTAGCCCACCGCGTCCACGGCGTAGATCTTCACCGGGTGCTCGCCCTTGCTCCAGGCTCTGCCCAGTTCCCAGGACCACGTGCCGTCGGGGCCGACATCGCTCTGCCCGAGGTACTTGCCGTGCTCCCAGACGATCACCCGCAGGGCACCCGCCGCACGCCCCGTGAACCGCACGGCGTCCCGGCGGACCTGCGACCTCGGCGCGGGTGCCGTCACCACCGGGGCCGGGAAGTCGGCGCCGCGCACCGTGGCGGTGGCGGACAGGTAGGAGTCGATGGCGGACCGGTCCCGGTCCGGCTCCTCGAAACCGTTGCGCACGAAACCCAGCCGCGGGGCGATGCCGTCGATCAGGAAGTTGACGATGCCCATCAGCAGGGGGACGTTGCGGCCCGCGACCTGGGTGTGGTCGGCGATGTGCGGCGAGTCGCTGAAGACGAAGTTGAAGTTCTCGTAGTGCTGGAAGAGACCCAGGTAGGGCTCCACCTGGACCGGATACTGGTCGTCCTGCGGCGAGGAGACCAGGTAGATGTTGGCCGAGCGGTGGACACCGGAGCGCGCCAGGTCGGGGATGAGCGCGTCCATGATCCGCACGTTCTCCTCCGGCACGGCCTCGCCGAGCATGAAGCGGGCGACGCGGGGATGCACGGTCTTCACATAGGTACCGACGGCCAACTGGGGCGCGATGGCGACGATGTTCCTGAAGCCGTACTTCAGGCCGAAGTAGAGGGCCGCGCTGCCCCCCTTCGAACCGCCCCACAGGGTGACGGAGTCGGTGGTGAGGTCGAGGGCGGTCATCACCTTCGAGATCAGCCCGATCACGGACTGCTCCAGGGCGAAGTCCATCTCCCTGCAGAGGTAGTAGCTCTGGCTCCCGGCGAAACTGTCCCGGATCCAGAGGATGTTCGCGCGCAGTTTGTCGAACACCCCGTTGGACCAGCCGTAGTCGGCCGGTGCGGAGAAGTTGGCGAAGACGACGACCAGGTGCCGGTTGCCCTTCTGGGCATGTGCGAACCGGTACTCGACCGGAAACGCTCCCGAGGCTTCGATACCGGTGAGCAGCTGCCTCCCGTTCGAGGGTGCTGGGGGCATGGGTGACATCCCTTCCTGAGGTGTGTCGGGTCAGTGGCCGGGGGTCCGCATGACGGCGAAGGTGACGGAGGCCGACGGCGACTCCTCGCCCGCGGCATTGGCCGCGAACACCTCGACGGTGTGCGTGCCGCCCGCCCAGTTCCAGTCGGCGTCCCAGAGCCAGCGGCCGTCATGACCGACCGGGCAGAAGCCCAGCGGTGCCCCGTTCTCCCGGAAGCCGACCCGGACGGCGGCGTTGGAGGCGCCGGTGAAGCGGACCTGGGTACCGAGGATCTCCTGGTGGGGCTCCGGTGTGTGCACGATCGGCGGCGGCAGCGCCATGTAGGTCTGCTGGACGACCGGCTCCAGGGTGTCGTACTGCGGTGCCTCGCCGTGGGCCGCGCCCTGTTCGGACGCGGTGAAGTTCACCTCGGTGCGCCGCGACTGATGGCCCGACGACGCGACGGCGAAGACCCGCAGCGTGTGTTCGCCCGGTCGCCACGGCTCCCGGCGCTGCCAGGTCCAGCCGCCGTCGGAGGCGACGGGTGCCGAGGCCAGGTACCTGCCGTTCTCCCAGATGCTCACGCGGACCGCCCCGGGGGCGCTGCCGACGAGAACGCCGGTCGTCGGCAGCGGACCGTGCTCGACCGGCACGGTGACGACCGGCGCCGCGAGCCCGTCCTGGACGACCGATGTGGACGCGAGGAAGGACGTGATACCCGACCGGTCCGCGTCGGGCTCCTCGTAGCCGTGGCGGGTGATGCCCAGGCGTGGGCTGATGCCCTCCACGAGGAGGTAGGCGATGCCGAGCAGCGGGGGTGTGTTGCGCTGGGTGACCTTGCCGTGGTCGGTGATGTGCGGGGACTCGCTGAAGACGAAGTTGAAGTTCGGGTATCGCTGGAGCAGCCCCAGATACGGCTCCACCTGGCTGGCGTACTGCTCGTCCTGGGGCGAGGACACCAGGTAGAGGTGCGCGTCCTGGTTGGCGCCGGAGGCCAGGAGGTCGGGCAGGACCGCGTCGAGGAGCCGGACGCCGTCCTCGGGCATCTCCTCGCCGAGCATGTGCCGGCCGGTGTCCGGATACACGTCGCGCACGAAGGTGCCGATCCGCAACTGCGGGACGCTGGCCACGATGTTGCGGAAGCCGTAGCGCAGCCCGAAGTAGAGCGCGGCGCTGCCGCCCTTCGAGCTGCCCCACAGGGTCACGTCGTCCGGGGTGAGGCCGAGGGCCTTCATCACGTTCGAGATCAGCCCGATCACGGACTGCGCGACGCCGAAGTCCATGTCCTTGCAGAGGTAGTAGGTGTTCCCGGCGTCGAACCTGTCGCGGATCCAGAGGATGTTGGAGCGGAGGTTGTCGAGGATGCCGGTGGCCCAGCCGTAGTCGTCCGGGGCGTAGATGTTGGCGAAGACGACCGTCAGGTGCCGGTTGCCGCCCCGCGCGTGGGCGAACCGGTACTCCACGGGGTAGCCGCCCGAGGCGTCGATCCCCCGGATCACCTGGCGGCCCTTCACGGGTGCTTCAGACATGGTGCGTTTTCCGTCTCGTCGTGTGGTGTCCGGTCGGCGGGTCGGCCATCATGTCGTGGTGCATCCCGCTTCCTCCTCGTCCGTGCCCGGCCGCCCGGACCGCCGACGGCGCCGGCTCGCCCTCGCGGCGGCCGCCCTGCTGGGGCTGGCCACCGCGGTGACGGTGCTCCAGACCTACCGGCCCGACCACTCCTACGCCTCGTCCCGGGCGCTGACCGTGGCGACCTGGAACATGTGCGGCGTCCAGCAGTGGGGCTGTGCGGCCACCGGCGGCTGGACGCTGAAGAGGCGCGAGCTGGACGAGCTCGCCACGCGGGCCGGAGCACGGGTGATCTTCCTGCAGGAGACCTGCGCCACCGAACTGGAGTCGGTACGCGAAGGACTCGGCCGGTCCTGGCACACCGCGTTCCACGCCTACGCGCGGCGTGACACGTCGGGGCGGACGGCACCGGTCCGGTGTGGCACGCCCGGGGCGGGCACCGCCGGCTTCGCGATCCTCTCCGCCTACCGGCTGTCCGCCGTCGCCTCGGTGTCCTCGCAGCAGCCGACCGTCGGGGTGCAGCGGGGCATCCTGTGCGCCACCGTCGCCGCGCACGACCTGCGGGTGTGCACCGCCCATCTGAGCCCGCGGCACAGCGACGCGGCACACCCCGGCTGGGAGTTCCGCGACAACCAGCTGAAGACGCTGGCCGCGGCGGCGGCGGCGCGGCGCACGGTGTACGGCGGTGATCTCAACGTGAATCCGCCGGGCGCGGCCAACCCCTACTCGTGGGTGTGGCCGTCCGGTCCGTATTCCAGTCACCGGGAGTGCGACCAGTCCTCCGCGTCCTCCCGGGCGGGCCGGAGCACGCATGTCTCCGGCCACAAGTTCGACTATCTGTTCACCGGGTTGTCCACGGTCCGCTGCACGGTGCGCGACACCGGCGCGTCGGACCACTACGCGCTGCTGCTGCGCGTGCGCACGGACTGAGCGCAGGCCTGTGCGGCCCACGGCGGCGCCGGGGCCCCCAGGTGTGTTCACCGGCGCGGTCCTGGGGCGGTGCGGCCGTTCGCCGTCATACGCCCATGCCTTCGGCGACCCTGCTCCGGGCGGCGCGGTCGTCGGCCGGCCCGGGCTGGGCCGGCAGTGCGTTCACGGGCCGGCCGGTGCCGGCCGCCGGCCGCGCCGGCTGCCGCTGCGGGGCGAACCAGCTCTGGGCGTGCCACCGGACCGGGGTCATGGCACGTCCCTGGTGCCGCGTGTCCATGGAGCCCACGGCCGGCGCCCGCCCTTCCTCGGCCGTCAGGTCGCCGCCCGCGATCAGCATCCGGTCCGCGAGCCGTGCGGAGGCGAAGCCGTCGTCGAGGTCGCAGAACTCACGCTGGAACCAGCGGTAGCGCTCCGCGTAGGCGTCCTGGATGCGGTCGATGTCACGGATGGCCGTCACCAGGTCCGCGGAGGAGTACACCAGGGGGCCGGGCGCACTGCGCTCGAAGTCGAAGTAGAAGCCGCGCAGGGTGTCCCGGTAGTGGTCGAGGTCGTAGGTGAAGAACAGGATGGGACGTCCGGTGTTGACGTAGTCGAACATCAGAGACGAGTAGTCCGTGATCATCACGTCGGTGATCAGGGACAGATCGGCCATGTCCGGATAGTCGGAGACGTCGAGGACAAACCCGTCGCCGGCCCCGGGCACCGGGTCCACCACGTTGGGGTGGCGGCGCACCAGCAGGACGTGGTCGGCAGCCAGCCGGGCGCGGGCGTCCTCCAGGTCGATACGGAAGTCCAGCTTGTACTTGCCGGGCGCGTAGAACTGGTCGTCTCGCCAGGTGGGTGCGTACATCACGACCCGTTTGCCGTCGGGCACTCCGACGCGCCGCCGGATCTCCTGCTCCTGCCCCTCGGTACCCGGTCTTCGCAGGATGTCGTTGCGCGGGTACCCGCACTCCACCATCTCTCCCGGGAACCCGAAGGCGCGCTGGAGGATCGGCGTGGAGAAGCTGTTGGGCGAGACCAGCATGTCCCAGTTCTGCACCTCCTTCTCGACCCGCTCCAGGTAGCGCTGGTCCGCGAAGTGGATGGCCTCGATGTCGTGGCCGATCTTCTTCAGCGGGGTGCCGTGCCAGGTCTGCACGACGATCTGTCCGTCACGCTTCTGGAACCAGTCGGGCAGGTGGTTGTTGGCCACGACGTACCGGCTGGTGGCCAGGGCCTCGTACCACTCCGGAGACCACATGCGCACCGGCCTGGCCGTCGGCGGGACCTGGACCTGGTCGTCGCGTACGACCCAGAGGTGCTCGACGTCGACACCGCGGCGCACCAGTTCCTCGTGCAGGGCACGGGGACTGTCCGAGTACTGGGTGCCCTTGAAGGCGTCGAAGAGGACCGCGGGCCGTACCTTGTTCCGGCGGGCGGCCGGGTAGGCCTTGGTGCGCAGCAACTTCTGACGGTAGGGACCACGGGCGTGGTCCGGCATCGCGGAGTGCACGAGGACGGAGAGCCGGTCGTAGGCCTCGGCCTGGAGTTCGTAGCGGCGCTCGTCCGCCTCGTAGTCCTGTGGGAGGGCGGCGATGAGATCCTGCTCGATCTTCACCATGAGGTCTTCGAGGCGGTCCTCGCGGGCCACCGAGGACAGGTCCTGGCGGCGCAGGAAGAAGTCCCAGCGTCCGGCGGCGAGGGGGATGTCGCCGGCCAGCGTCCGCATGGCGGCGGGCGTCAGCAGGGCGCGGAACCTGTTGCCGTCCCACTCCAGCGGGACGGTGCGTTCGGCACCGTGCGCACGCGAGCGGACCACGAGGTGCGCCGCCCGGTACTCCTCGGCCGACATCCGGTCCGCGGCCAGGTAGCGGCCGGCGACCTCCAGCGAGCCGTCCTCGTGCCAGCCGAAGTCGGTGGCCGTGGGCAGGGTCGCGCGTTCGAAGAGTACGAGGTAGCCGGAGCCGTTGCGGTGGACGACGATCTCCCGGTCGCCCTCGCGGGTCTGCAGCGCGGCGGGCACGCGGTAGTGCCCGTCCGCGGTCTCCTCGGAGACCACCGGATAGATGGTCATCTTGCGGCCCTCGACGTGGAAGGTGGTCTTCCAGCCGTTGCTGCCCATGTTCCAGGACTCGGGTATGCCCGCGCCGGATTGTGCCTCGGCCCGGAATCCCGGTACCAGGACGCGCAGCGGAATCCGGGCGGTGAACGTGCACCAGCCCTCGCCGCCGGGCCTGAAGTGAACCCACGCGTCGTGCCGGGCGGCCCCGCTCATGCTGGTGACCCGGAGCTTGCCCCACTCGGGCACCTTGGGCCCGAGGTACACGCCGGTCAGCTCCAGCTGGTCGCCGCTCACGCGGTGGCCGGTGATCCGGCAGCGCACGACCTCCACGCGTAGCTTGAGCTTGCCCTGCAGGAACAGGGGAAGTACGCGGGTGTTCTTGTCCACGTAGCGGTACGGCGGGTTGGCCGCGGTCCCGGCGCCGCCCCGGTCGATGCCCCGGTAGCGGAACAGACCGCGGCTGAGCACTCCGGCGGCGACGTCCCAGGTGCCTTCGACCCACTGCCCCTTGTGCTTGAGACGGGTGGTGTCGATCTGGGCCTCGAAGCCGGCCCAGTCGTAGCAGTAACGATTCTGGTTGGAGTGCTCGGTGGCCTGCGGCGCGTAGGTCGACTTGGCGGTGGTGATCACCAGGCGCCCCTGCTTCTTGTTGCGCAGGGCGATCGCCTTCACCGACATGTGCTTCTTGTGCACATTGAGGAAACGGACATATGCCGTGCCACTGAGGCTGAGCAGATGGCTGTCGGCGCTCCAGCGTGCGTCGCCGAGCGCCCCGTGCAGCGAGAACTCCTTGTCGAGGCGGTAGGCCTTCTTGTCCAGACCGACCCCGCGGTCGCCGAGGTAGGGGTACTTCAGGTAGCGGCGGAACCGCCGCTGGACGGGCATGGGGCCGCCGCGCCGTTCGAACTGGACGACTTCGAGCAGTTCCGGCAGCCGCCGTTCACGCACCAGGAGCCACTTGACCCGGGCGTCCGCCGGCAGTTCGTCGATGATCGTGGGATCGGCCTCGTCGAGGAACTGGTTGGCCCACTCCACGAACGCCTGCTGGTACTCCTCGTCCGCGTCGGGGAGCACCTTCAGATGCAGCATCAGGTCGGACTTGAGGCAGGCGAGGTCGTACTTGCGCTTGCTCTCCTCGTACGCCCGGGAGCGCCGTCCGGCGAGGAAGCGGCTCACCGACTGGACGGCGGAGACCCGGTCGCGCAGGTTGGACAGCTCGGTGTGGCGCTGGGTGATCGAGGGAGCGGCACCGCCCTCGCGGCGCCGCCAGAAGTAGACGACGTCGGTGACGACGTCCACCTTGGCGGCCCGGAAGTGGGCGTACATGTTGACCCAGGAGTCCTCGTAGAGGACGCCTTCGGGGAACTCGATGAAGTGGTAGTCCCAGAACGACCGGCGGAACAGCTTGTTCCACACGGTCCGGTCGTAGATGAGCGCGTCGAACTTCGTGATGTGGGTGCCGCGGCGGTCCTTCTGCATCGGAGTCTTGTGCAGCGGCGACTGCCACTTCTTGGTGGAGTTCATCATCTGCACGTTGCCGGAGACGAAGTCCGAACCGGACTCCTCCAGGGTGCGCACCAGCAATTCGTAGGCGTACTCGGGAATGACGTCGTCGCCGTCGACGAAGGCGATGAACTCCGCACGCGGATGGATGGCCCGCAGGCCGGTGTTCCGGGCGTGTCCGGGCCCCTGCGACTCCTGCCGGATCAGCCGGAAGCGCGGGTCGGCGGCGCAGAACTCCGCGGCGATGCGCGTCGAGCGGTCGGTGGATCCGTCATCGACGAGGATCACCTCGAAATCGCGGAACGACTGCCACGCGATCGATTCGAGACACTCGGCGAGGTAGGCCTCAACATCCTGAAAAGGGACAACAATACTCAGACGCGGACGATCCGCCACCCTTACTCCTACCGAGACAATTCACCCAATGAGCCCGTCGAGAAGGCCTCATTGGGCGACACCCCCCTGACCCGGCAGACCCACAGCCCCCTTGCTGCGTCGACAACTGCCGCCCCTGCGGCCTCAGGCATGAGCCCCCTCCACCGGAGGTCACAGGTTCCACACATTCTTAACTGACATTAACCCATGGTCAAGCGTCCTTAATGTGGTGTTCATCGCCGACTCAGCAGCCGTCCAACCCCGGTTAATGCCAGGTCATGAGGACGCCTATAGTTCTCCTCTGCATCGCTCGTACCAGTTGGGCCGGCCTCCCCCACCCGGGCCCCGCAACTCCGCGGCAGCGGAGCTCGTGAGGAGAGGAACCGCATCCGATGACGCACGGCGCCACGACCGAAAACCGACGTGCCCGCACAACCGCCGAGGGCGGACAGGACGGCCCGGCCCCCCGCAAGAGGCGCCGCGGCCGCATCGTGCTGGCGTCGCTCCTGGTCCTGCTGCTGGCCGTGGGCGGCACCGCCTACTGGCTCTACAGCGGCATAGACGGCAACATCAAGGGCGTCGACATCAACAAGGCGATCGGCGACGACCGTCCGGAGAAGCTGCCCACTTCAGGACAGAACGTCCTGATCCTGGGCTCCGATTCACGCGCGGGCGCCAACGCGGATCTGCACACGGGTCATGTCTCCGGCGCCCGTTCGGACACCGCCCTGGTGCTGCACATACCACAGGGACGTAAGAAGGCCGTAGCGGTCAGCATCCCCCGCGACACCCTGGTGACCCGCCCCAAGTGCACCAAAGCGGACGGATCCACCGCCGCCTCGGCGAAGCGCGTGATGTTCAACTCCATCTACTCCCAGGTCGGTCCCGCCTGTGTCGTGAAGACCGTGGAGCAGATCTCGGGGGTCCGCATGGACCACTACGTCGAGGTCGACTTCGCCGGCTTCAAGGGTCTCGTGGACGCGATCGGCGGCGTCACCGTCACCGTCGACCAGGACATCCACGACTCCTCCAGCGGCCTCGACCTGGCCAAGGGCACCCACAAGCTGAACGGCACCCAGTCCCTCGAGTTCGTCCGCACCCGGCACGGCATAGGTGACGGCAGCGATCTCGGCCGCATAGGCCTGCAGCAGCAGTTCATGATCGCCCTGCTCGCGGAGATCCAGAAGCAGGACCTGCTGGGCAGCCCGGTGAAGGCGTACAAGATCGCCGACAAGCTCACCGCCGCGCTCACCACGGACTCCGAGCTCGCCTCACTCACCAAGCTCGCCGAGTTCGGCCGCAGCCTGAACGGCGTCAACCCCTCCACCATGGAGACGATCATGCTTCCGGTGGCGTACGACAAGGTCGACCCGAACCGGGTCGTGGCCGCCCAGCCTCAGGCGAACACGCTCTGGAAGGCGATCCGCACCGGCTCGGACATCCCCGAGTCCGCCAAGAAGTCGCCGGCGACGGGCGGCTGAGCACAGCCCGGAGCTGCCGCGGGACCTGGCCGAAGCCTCGTCACAGGTCCTGCCACGGCCCCATGCTCAGTCCCGCGCCGGCCTCCTGCCGGGCCACCCGAGGTGTGCCGTCCGGGCCGACCAGTGCCACGACCACCCGGCCGCGGCCGTCCCGGGCCAGCGCCGGCGAGCCCTCGCAGGGCTCGGTCAGGGCGTACCACCACATGCCGCTGCCCTCGTCCTCGTCACCGCCCACCCCGAGGACCGCGTGTCCGTCCTGGTCCCGGTAGGCGAGGACCAGGCAGTCGTAACCGTCGAGCGAGGCGCGCAGCGTCGCGTACGGCCGCGCTGTCGCCGAACCCCCCAGGGAGGCCGGCCAGCCCCCCGCCCGCCAGGACATGGCGGCGCCGGTTTCGGTGTCGGACCAGAAGAACGTGGCCTGGTCCCGGCCGGTCTCCAGCGCGGCGACGGTACCCGGCGAGGAGTGCAGCGCGAAGCCGCGCGGGCCCACGAAGTCACCGCCCGGCTCGTGCTGCCGCCAGACGAACACACCGCTCTCGGCGTCGACGCACACCTCTATCCGCCCGCTCGCCAGGGCCACCGCGACGGGCCACGGGCTGATGCCGCCGCCCTTCAGCCTCTCCCAGGCCCCCCATTTGCCGCTCGGTGTCTCCCGGCGCAGCACCAGGTCGCCGTGTGCGCTCCGGGCGAAGACGTGCACCCTGCCGTCCGAGGCGACCGCGCCCGACGGCGGCCCCAGCAGCAGCCCCTGCTCCCGGTCCGGATGCGGACTGCCCAGCGAACGCCAGTCGGTGAAGGCCAGCCCCGTCTGGTACTGCGTGGCATGCACGATGTCCACCCTGCGCGTCCCGTCCGCGCCGGTGCGCTCCCTGCGGCCGAGGAAGTGGACGTAGGTGTCCGCGCCCTGGACCACGGCCAGGTGGGTCAGCCCGGCGACGGGAACGAAGCGGGGCCCGCTCCAGTCCGGTCCGCCCATCGTGTCCTCGGTCCAGCACAGCAGTCCGCCCTCGGTCGGCACGTACAGGCTGAGCCGGCCGTCCCTGCCGAGGGTGAGCCAGTCCCCGCGGGCGGGGCCGGGCCCGGCCGGACCACGCGAGCCGGAACCGGCGTCGCGGACGGCACCCGCGCGATCTGAGGACTTCTTCCGCATGGCCCGCTGCACTCCCTTGAAGCCGCCGCGTCATGCGTACGGATTGGCTGAAACGGCGCTCATCATATGTCGCCCGTCCATATGTTCTCCTCGCCGTCCGCGCAGTCACCGTCCAGGGCCGACGGCATGTCCCTCCATCCGCCCGGCCCGCTCAGCCGACCTCGCGCCAGGCCTCCAGCGCCAGCCCCGGTTCGTCCTTGCGGCGGGTGAGCAGGATCCGTCCGGTGGACGGCGACCTGGTCGCCGCGGTGACCCGGTCGTCCTCGTCCGTGGTCAGGGCGATCGTCGCGTCGGCCGGGAGCTGCGGTCCCGACTCGGTCCACCAGGCCCCGGCCCGCTCGTCCTGCGTGGGGTACGCGGCGAACGCCACCCGGCCGCTCGCCGAGCGCTGGGCGAGCAGCGTGCAGTCGTGCCCGTCGAGTTCGCAGCGGACCGCGGCGACCGGTCCGGGGCCGGCGGAGGGCAGCAGCGTGTACGGCTTGCCGCCGGGACGCCAGGCGCACAGGTCACCGGCCTCGTCGCTGTAGAAGAGAGTCGTGCTCTCGGCGGAGGTGGCGAGGGCGGCGAGGGTGCCCGGACGGACCGGGGCCTCCAGCGCCTCCAGCAGCACCGGCGGCTTCCCCGCCGTCTCCTGGCGCCAGTACAGGATCCCGCCCGGTGTCGCCGCGTACACCTCCACCCGCCCCGACTCACCGGTCACCGCGGCGAGCCCGTCCTCGACCAGCCGGCCCTTCAGGTCACGCCACGGCTCCCAGCCGCCCTTCTCCTTCTGGGCGACCATGCTCACCCCGCGGCCCCGGTTGCGGACGAAGACATGGGCCCGGCCCCGCGCGTCCACCGCGACGGCCGGGGCACCGGTGACGTCGCCCTTCCTGTTGGGGTGGCCTGTCGACTGCCAGTCCAGGGCGGCCAGATGCGGACGGTAGTGGGTGGAGTGGACCAGCCCCGACTCGCCCTTCACCGTGGGCCGCCAGGCGACCAGGTGGGCATATCCGTCGGCGCCCTGACCCACCGTGAAGCCCGGGTGCAGACGCTGTTCGCCGCCCATCTTCCGGGGGATGCCCCAGGGACCGCCGGGACCACGCTCCGCCCGGCACAGCACCGAGTCGCCGGACGGCAGATAGACACTGAGCCGGCCGTCCCGGCCCCGCACGAGCCAATCGCCGTTCACCGCTTCACTCTAAGCGGGTCGTCGTCCGGGGCAGTGCCCCGGCCCCGGGCGTGCGACGCTGGGGGTATGGATGACGAAGCTTCCCTGCTGGTGATCGTCGACGGCGCGAACGTCGTCGGGTCACGGCCGGACGGCTGGTGGCGGGACCGCAAGGGGGCCGCCGAGCGACTGCGCGACCGGCTGGCCGAGCGGGGCCTGCCCGGCCGCCCGACCCCGGTGGAACTGGTGCTCGTCGTCGAGGGCGCGGCCCGCGGAGTGACGTCGGTACCCGGGGTCCGGGTGGAACCGGCGTCCGGCAGCGGCGACGACCGCATCGTCGAGCTGACCGCCGAGGACCCCGGCCGCCCCCGCCTCGTGGTCACCGCCGACCGCGAACTGCGCAGCCGGGTGGCCGCGTTGGGTGCCGAGGTGATCGGCCCCAGCGCCCTGCTGCACTGAACCGGCCCCGCCGGACCACGAATTCCGACCCGGCCGCGATCGCAGCCGCACCGGACCGGGCCCGGACGAGGTCGGCCATGTCGTGGATCTACTCCTGCGGCAGCCGGGCGTACAGCACCGCTCCGTCCACCTCGTCCACCCGTTCGTAGTCGGCGGTGAGCAGCCGGCGCAGGGTGGGGACGTGGTCGGGGCCGTACGGCTTGCCCCGGGAGTCGTCGACCACCAGGGCCGGTGCCCGGTCGGCCAGCTCGGCGCGGAAGACCGGCCAGGTGCCCTCGACGGCGTACTTCTCGCCCACCTGCGGACCGTCCCGGCCGCCGCTGAAATTGGTGAGCAGGCCGGCGGTGAGGTAGCGGGTGACGGGGGTGCGGTCGGCGAGCCAGTACGTCTCCGGGTGCATGCCCCACACCAGCACCCGGTCGCCCGGCTGGGTGCGCTGGGCGAGGGCGGCCGCGAGCCGCTGGGCGTGCGCGAGCTCGGGGCGGGGAGCCAGGAGCCCCCAGGTCAGGAAGAGGGCGCAGACGCAGGCCGAGGTACGGACGGCGGCCGCGGTCCGCTCTTGCGGCAGGATCTGCAGCGCGGCCGTGGCCAGCAGCGCCAGCGGCGGGGTGAGTTGCAGGAAGTAGTGGCCGAAGAAGTGGAAGCCGACGGTGACGGCGACCGCGGACGCGCCCAGCCACAGCCAGAGGTCGGCGGCGCCGGTCCGGGCCAGGCGCAGGCCGCGCGCGACGGGCGGGAGCAGGCCGGCACAGGCCGCGGCCAGGATCGCGGTGTTGGTCAACGCCCGTACCAGGACATGGAGTTCGGAGCCGGTGAAGGAGGCGTAGGCGCCGGAGCCGGTGACCGTCCAGAAGGCGAAGCCGGCCGGGTCGGTGAGCAGGGCCGCGCCCAGTACGGGCAGGGCGATGCCGGCCGTCAGCCGGAGCAGGTTCGCGCGCGGACCGCCGTGCCGGTTGAGCAGATAGACCACCGGCAGCAGGACCGCGCCGCCGGTCTGCTTGGTCAGCAGGGCGCAGGCGACGGCCGCACCGGCGGCGCCCCAGCGGCGGCGGTCGGCGCACCACATCGCGGCGGCCGTGGCGGGCAGTATGAACACCTCGAACGTGGCCGCCTGGGCGTCCTCGGGGTTGAGCCCGACGGAGACCAGCAGGTACAGCGCTCCGGCGGTACGCCCCGCGCGGTCGCCCCAGCGGCGCCGGGCGATCGAGGCGAGCAGTACCGCGGTGGCCAGCTGGGCGAGCACGGCGAGGATCCGGACCGGAGTGAGCGACCCGGACCCGAAGGCCGCGAACACCCCCTCGTACAGCCAGGGCAGCAGGGGCGGCTTGCGGTCCACGACCGTCTCGTACAACTGCCCGCCGCGCGCCAGCATGCGTGCCTGCACGGCGAGGTAGCCCTCGTCCGGGTTCCACAGCGCCCGGAGGAAGGACGGCGCCCGGGTCACGCAGGCCAGGACGGCGAGCAGGGGCAGCAGCCGCGTCCAGTACCCCTTCCCTGCGACTACGGACCGTGGCGGGGCGAGGGGCGCGAGAAGCATGGGGAGCACGCTATCCGGCCCCGCAGTCCCACCCGGACGGGACATACGGGGCCGGAGCGGCGAGCCTGCCGGTCACGGAGCGTCGGCGGGAGTCCGCTCGCCCTTCGCGAGGCGGCTGTGCGAGCGGCCGTAGAGGAAGTAGACGACGAAGCCGATGACCATCCAGATGGCGAACCGCAGCCAGGTCTCGGCGGGCAGGTTGAGCATCAGCCACAGCGAGGCCAGCACGGAGACGACCGGCAGCACCGGAACCCACGGGGTACGGAAGGACCGCTCCAGGTCGGGCCGGTTGCTGCGCAGGATGATCACGCTGATCGCGACGACGACGAAGGCGAAGAGCGTACCGATGTTGACCAGTTCGGCGAGTTCACTGAGGCTGGTGAAGCCGGCGACGATCGCGATGACGACGCCCAGCAGGATGGTCGGCCGGTACGGGGTGCGGAACCTCGGGTGGGTGTGCGAGAAGAACCGGGGCAGCAGCCCGTCCCGGCTCATCGCGAAGAACACCCGGGACTGGCCGAGCAGCAGGATCATGCACACGGTGGTCAGGCCGACGGCGGCACCGAAGCTGATCAGGCCCGCGAACCAGGGATGCCCGGTGGCCTTGAACGCGTCGGCGAGCGGGGCGTCCACGGACAGTGCGCTGTACTTCTGCATGCCGGTCACCACGATGGCCACGGCGACGTACAGCGCGGTGCAGATGATCAGCGAGCCGATGATGCCGCGCGGCACGTCCCGCTGGGGATTGCGGGTCTCCTCGGCGGCGGTGGCGACGACGTCGAAGCCGATGAAGGCGAAGAAGACGACCGACGCGGCGGTGAAGATACCCATCACACCGAAGTTGGAGGGTGCCCAGCCGAACATCAGCTGGATCAGCGGAGCCTTCAGGTTGCCGCCCGCGGGCACCGGCTGCGCCTTGGGGACGAAGGGCTCGTAGTTGCCGCTGTGGATGAAGAAGGCGCCCGCGATGATGACGACCAGGACGACGGCCACCTTGATGGCGACGACGACCGAGGTGACCCGGGCGGAGAGCTTCATGCCGACGACCAGGATCGCGGTGAGGGCGAGGACCAGGGCGGCGGCGAGGATGTCGAAGCCGAAGCCGTGGGCGCCGTCCCGGCCGCTGAGGTACTCGGGCAGGTGCCAGCCCGCGTTGTCGAGCAGTGAGTGGATGTACCCCGACCAGCCGACGGCGACCACCGCCGTACCCAGCGCCAGCTCCAGCACCAGGTCCCAGCCGATGATCCAGGCCGGGAACTCGCCGAGCGAGGCGTACGAGAAGGTGTACGCCGAGCCGGCCACCGGAACGGTGGAGGCGAACTCGGCGTAGCACAGCGCCGCGAGGCCGCAGACCACGCCGGCGACGACGAAGGAGAGCGCGACGGCGGGGCCGGCGTTGTTCTTGGCCGCCGTGCCGGTCAGGACGAAGATGCCGGTGCCGATGATGACACCCACGCCGAAGACCGTGAGGTCCAGGGCGGACAGCGACTTCTTGAGCGCGTGCTCCGGTTCCTCGGTGTCCTTGATGGACTGTTCGACGTTCTTGGTCCTGAAGAGCGTCCTGGCCACGTGCCTACCTCCCACGTTTGTCGTCCTCGACATGATCGAGAGGGCCGGGGATGCGTATGCCCGGCAAAGGCAGGTTCACGCACGTGGGCCGGTCCCGCCACCGGAGGTGAGCGGAACCGGCCCATCGGAGTGGTTCGTGTTTCGCCGGGGGCTGCGCGCCGTACGTGGCCGGTCGCGCAGTCCCCCGCGCCCCGTCGGGGCGCGTCGAGGTTCAGTCCCTCGCCGGTTCCACCGAACCGACGTCCGCCGTCTGACCGTCGAGCTTGGCCACCAGGCCTGTCACCTGGCGGGCGATGTCCGGCGCCGTCAGGCCGATCTCCGCCATGATCTCGGCCCTCGACGCGTGGTCCAGGAAGCGGGGCGGGATGCCGAAGTCACGGAGCGGCACGTCCACGCCCGCGTCACGCAGGGCCTGGGCGATGGTGGAGCCGACACCGCCGACACGGCTGTTGTCCTCGACGGTGACCACGACGCGATGGCGCTCCGCCAGCGGGGCCATCGCCTCGTCCACCGGTTTCACCCAGCGCGGGTCGACGACGGTGGTGGAGATGCCCTGCTTGTCGAGGAGGCCGGCGATCTCCAGGCACATCGGGGCGAGGGCGCCGACGGAGACGAGCAGCACGTCCGGGGTGTCGGTGCCGGGCTCGCGCAGCACGTCCATGCCGCCGATCCTGCCGACGGCGGCCACGGCGGGGCCGACCGCGCCCTTGGAGAAGCGGACGACCGTCGGGGCGTCGTCGACCTCGACGGCCTCACGGAGCTGGGCACGGACCTGGTCGGCGTCGCGCGGGGCGGCGAGCCGCAGGCCGGGGACGATCTGGAGGATCGACATGTCCCACATGCCGTTGTGGGAGGCGCCGTCGGTGCCGGTGACGCCGGCCCGGTCCAGGACGAAGGTCACCCCGCACTTGTGCAGGGCCACGTCCATGAGCACCTGGTCGAAGGCGCGGTTGAGGAAGGTGGCGTACACGGCGAAGACCGGGTGGAGTCCGGTCGTGGCCAGGCCCGCCGCCGAGGTGGCGCCGTGCTGCTCGGCGATGCCGACGTCGTAGATCCGCTCGGGGAAGGTGTCGGCGAACTTCTTCAGGCCGACCGGCTGGAGCATGGCCGCCGTGATGGCGACGATGTCCTCGCGCTCCCGGCCGAGTTCGACCATCTCGTCGCCGAAGACGGAAGTCCAGTCGGCGCCGGAGGCCTTGACGGGCAGGCCGGTGTCGGGGTGGATGGGGCCGATGCCGTGGAAGCGGTCGGCCTCGTCCTGGAGGGCGGGCTGGTAGCCGCGGCCCTTCTCGGTGAGGCAGTGCACGATCACCGGCCCGCCGAACCGTTTGGCCCGGGCGAGGGCCGACTCCAGGGCCTCCATGTCGTGGCCGTCGATGGGGCCGACGTACTTCAGCCCGAGGTCCTCGAACATGCCCTGCGGGGCGATGAAGTCCTTCAGCCCCTTCTTCGCGCCGTGCAGGGTGTCGAAGAGGGGCTTGCCGACGACCGGGGTCCGCTCCAGCAGGTCCTTGCCCCGGGCCAGGAACCGCTCGTACCCGTCCGTCGTGCGCAGGGTCGCGAGGTGGTTGGCGAGCCCGCCGATGGTCGGCGCGTAGGACCGCTCGTTGTCGTTGACGACGATGACCAGCGGGCGGTCCTTGGCGGCGGCGATGTTGTTGAGCGCCTCCCAGGCCATGCCGCCGGTGAGGGCGCCGTCACCGATCACGGCGACGACGTGGTGGTCGTTGTCGAGCAGCTGGTTGCCCTTGGCGATGCCGTCGGCCCAGCCGAGGACCGTGGAGGCGTGGCTGTTCTCGATGACGTCGTGCTCGGACTCGGCCTGCGAGGGGTAGCCGGACAGGCCGCCCTTCTGCTTCAGCCGGGAGAAGTCCTGCCGTCCGGTGAGCAGCTTGTGCACGTAGGACTGGTGGCCGGTGTCCCACAGCACCTTGTCCTTCGGGGAGTCGAAGACGCGGTGCAGGGCGATGGTGAGCTCGACCACGCCCAGGTTGGGACCGAGGTGTCCACCGGTCTTGGACACCGCTTCCACGAGGAAGCTCCGGATCTCCCCTGCCAGCTGGAGCAGCTCCTCGGGGCTGAGCCGGTCCAGATCGCGCGGTCCCCTGATACGGGTCAGCAGCGGCACCCGTGCCTCCTTGCAGTAGAGCTGATCGAGCTGTTGCCGGGCCAGTCGAGTCTAATGTTCCGCCCGGACGGAACGACTCCGGCCCCAGGGTCATAGGTCACGCGATCGGCTGTACCCATCCACAGCCCTTCCTATGACACGACTGTGCCCGGCACTGGACAGTGCCGGGCACGGTCGGACAGCTCAGGGCGTCATCCGCGCCCCGCCGCCTTCTGGCTCCGGCGGGACACCGAGTCGATGACGACCGCACCGAGCAGAACACCACCGGTGATCATGTACTGGATCGAGGTGTTCATGTTCAGCAGGTCGAGACCGGTCTGGATCGACTGGATGACCAGCATGCCGAGGAGGGCGGACCACACCGAGCCCCGGCCGCCGAACAGCGACGTGCCACCGATGACCGCGGCCGCGATGGCCAGCATCAGGGTGTTGCCGCCACCGGCGTTCAGCGTGGCGCTGGCGGTCTGGCCGGCGAAGAACATACCGCCGATCGCCGCGAAACCACCGGAGATCGCGAACACGGTGATCCGGACCATCGGCACGCTGATACCGGCACGGCGCGCCGCCTCGATGCCGCCGCCGACCGCGAAGACCTTGCGGCCGTAGGTCGTGCGACGCAGCACGAAGTCGACGATCACCAGGGAGGCGAGGAAGATCACCAGCGCGTTGGAGACACCGGACGCGTTGTTGAGCACGGCCGCCGCCACGAAGGACGCGATGGCGAGGAGGAGGACGCGGACCAGGATCTCGCTGGTGGGACGGAACGGCACGCCCGCGGCACGGCGCCGGCGCTGCTCGTTGAACTGGCCCACGGCCGACAGCACGACACCGAGGCCGGCCAGCAGGTAGGCCCCGATGATGGCCTGGTCCATGAAGAAGGAGCTCTGGCCGAGGATGTGCACCGGACCGCTGTCCGACGGGATGTTGATGGTGCCGCTGTCGCCCAGCAGCCACAGCATCAGACCGTTCCAGCCGAGGAAGCCGGCCAGGGTGACCACGAACGCGGGTACACCGATCTTGGCGAAGAACCAGCCGTGCAGCGCGCCGATGCCGACGCCCGTGATGATCGTGAGGACCAGGGCCAGCCAGGGGTTCATCCCGTGGTTGACCGCGAAGACCGCGAACAGAGTGGAGGCCAGGCCGCTGACCGATCCCACGGAGAGGTCGATCTCACCCAGCAGCAGCACGAACACCAGGCCGATGGCGAGCATGCCGGTGGCCGAGAGGAAGTAGCTGATGTTGGAGAGGTTGTCGGCGCTGAGGAACAGGCTGTTCTTCGCCTGGAAGATCGTCCAGATGATGATCAGACCGATGACCACCGGCAGCGAGCCCAGCTCGCCGCCCTTCACCTTGCGCTTGAACTCGGTGAGGTAGCCCTTGAGGCCTTCCTCGCGGACCAGCAGGCGCGGGTCCACGACCGCGACCGGCGCGGCCGTGGGGTCCTCGGCGGGAGGGGCCACCGTCGCGGTGGCCGCGGCAGCCTCGGCGGCCGCGGACTTCTCGATCTGGGGCGACTCGTCGGGCGACTCGTCGCCCTGCACGGTCTTGTTCGACGTCTCGCTCACTTTGCCGCCTCCGGGGTGCGACGCTCCGCACGACGGGTCACGGCGTTGTCCGTGGCGCCCGTGATCGCGGCGATGATCTCTTCATGGCTGGTGCTCTTCACGGGGAAGGAGCCGTTGTTCCTGCCCAGGCGCAGCACGGCGACCGTGTCCGCCACCGCCTTCACGTCAGCCATGTTGTGGCTGATCAGGATGACGGCGAGGTTGCGCTCGCGCAGCCGCTCGACCAGGTCGAGGACCTGCGCGGTCTGCTCGACACCGAGGGCGGCGGTGGGCTCGTCGAGGATGACGACCTTGGGGTCGCCGATCAGGGCGCGGGCGATGGCCACGACCTGGCGCTGACCGCCGGAGAGGCTGGCGATCGGGATGCGCACGCTCGGGATGCGGATGGAGAGCGTGCTCAGCAGTTCGCGAGCCTGCTTCTCCATCGTGACCTCGTCGATGACGCCCCGGTGCAGGAGCTCACGGCCGAGGAAGAGGTTGCCGACCACGTCCAGGTTGTCGCACAGGGCGAGGTCCTGGTAGACCGTCGCGACGCCCAGGCCCTGGGCGTCGTTCGGCTTGTTGATGTGGACCGGCTTGCCCTCCCACTCGATGACGCCCTCATCGATGGGATGTACACCCGCGATCGTCTTGACCAGGGTCGACTTTCCGGCGCCGTTGTCGCCCACCAGGGCGACCACTTCTCCGGCGTGGACCTCCAAGTCGACATCGGTGAGTGCCTGGACTGCACCGAATCGCTTGGAGACTCCGCGCAACGCCAGCACGGGCGTAGCGGACACGTGAACCATCTCCTTCGCCGCCTGACCGGCGGGGATGCCGCGCTTGGTGATCAGGCGCGGAGGGGCGTGCGGTCACCTCGGGTTGTCTTCGGTGTACGCACGCGATTTACAAGATGAACATGCGCGAATCCGCTGCGCTTGGCAACGGGTCCGTCCGACGCCCGCTCCGGCAGCGGGGTATGAGGGCCGGAGCGGGCGTCGGAGGGGTTTCGCGAGACCGCCGGACGGACGGGGCACCTTGCGGAAGGGCAGGGCCCGTCGGGCGGCCGGGGCCCGGGTGTCGTACTGCGAGCACCCGGGCGCTGGCGGCCGGAGCCTGGTGGCTCCGGGGCGCCGGACTACTGCAGGCCGGCGGCCTTGCAGGCCTTGGCGAACTCGGCGGTGCAGATGTCGGCGACCGTGTACAGCTTGTCCGCGATGACGGTGTCCTTGATGTTGGCCTTGGTGACCGACACCGGGGTCAGCAGCTGCGAGGGCACCTTGTCGCCGGAGCCGCTGGTCTGCGTGCTGGTGGCGAGCGAGGCGATGTCCTTGCCCTGGAGCAGGTCCACCGCGATCGTGGCGGCGGCCTCGGCCTCCGGCTTGAACGCCTTGTAGACGGTGGAGGACTGGGTGCCGGCGACGATGCGCTGGATGCCCGCGAGCTCCGCGTCCTGACCGGTCAGCGGGATGCCGCTGATGCCGGCGCCCTTGAGGGTGGTGGCGATACCACCGGCCATGCCGTCGTTGGCGGAGTAGACACCGGCGATGTTCTTGGCGCCGAGCTGCGTGATGGCGGCCTTGACCTTCTGCGCGGCGGTCGTGTCCTTCCACAGGCCGGACTGCTCGTAGGCGATGTCGACCTTGCCGTCCAGCGCCTTGTGGGCGCCTTCCTTGAACTGCGCGGCGTTCGGGTCGGCGTCGTCACCGTTGATCATGACGACCTTGGACTTCTTGGTCGCCTTGGAGCCGAGGGAGTCCAGCAGGGCCTGGCCCTGGAGCTCGCCGACCTTGACGTTGTCGAAGGAGACGAAGGCCGAGACCGGGCCCTGGGCGAGGCGGTCGTACGCGACGACCTTGATGCCCTTGTCGACAGCGGCCTGCACGGAGGACTTGATGGCCGCAGCGTCCTGGGACGAGATCACGATGACCTTGACGCCCTTGGTGATCATGCTGCTGACCTGCTGGGCCTGCTTGGCCGAGTCACCGGCGGCGTTCGCGTACTCGACCTTGCAGTCGGCACACAGCGAGCTGACCTTCGCCTCGAAGTACGGCTTGTCGAACTTCTCGTAGCGCGCGGTCACGCTGTCGGGAAGCAGCAGGCCGATGGTCTTGCTACCACCGGAGGAGCTGCTGCTCGAGTCGCTCTTCTTGTCATCGCCGGCCTTGCCACAGGCGGCGAGCGACAGCGCCATGGAAACCGCGGCGGTGCCGATCACGACTCTACGCATCGTTGCGTTCATTGGGGGTGCCTCCCTGACAGGGCCGCAACGCTGCGGCCGAGGTGGCTGGAAGTCAACTCGGCCGCGAGTGCGGCGTCAAGAAGTAAATACTTAACGAGATGGCAACGGCGCCATTCGTTCTCTAAGTGAAGGCAGGTGCAGCGGCGGGCGAGGTGCCGTCCAAAAGGGTCGAATCGCCCATCTCGCTGAGCGCGAGAGCGAGCGCCCCGAGCACCTCCGCACGGCCGCCGAGCGCGCCGGGAAGCACCGAGAGCTGCCGCGCGGCACTGGGGATCGCGTAGCGCCCCACGGACTCCCTGATCGGCGCCAGGACCAGTTCTCCGGCCTCGGCGAGGTCGCCGCCGAGGACCACCCGGCTCGGGTTCAGCAGGTTGCAGAGGTTGGCCACACCGCTGCCGATGTGCCGGCCGACGTCGGAGATCACCCGACGGCATCCCGCGTCGCCGTCCCGGGCCAGCCGCACGACGCCTTCCAGGGTCAGGTCGGTGCCGTGGCCGGGCTGGAGCAGGGGCAGCACGTAGCGGGCCGCCGCGAAGGTCTCCAGGCAGCCGCGGTTGCCGCAACGGCAGACCGGGCCGGACTCATCGAGTGTAATATGTCCGATTTCGCCTGCCGTGCCGCCCGGGCCCCGGTAGATCTTGCCGTTGATCACCAGGCCGGCGCCGACACCGCTCGCGACCTTGATGTAAGCAAGATCACGCACGCCCTTGCCGCTGCCCCAGACCAGTTCGCCGAGGGCGCCGAGGTTCGCGTCGTTGTCCACGTGCACGGGCACGCCGAGCCGGAGCCTGAGCTCCTCGGCCGGTCTCGCGCCGATCCAGCCGGGCAGGATGGCGCTGGAGCCGAGGGTGCCGGACTCCACGTCGATCGGACCGGGGACGCCGACACCCACGCCGGCGATCTTCGAACGGTCCACGGCGGTCGCCGCGATCAGGCGGTTGACCAGCTCTTCCGCCCTGTCGAAGCCCTGGCTGGACGACGCGTCCACGTCGAGCGGCTCGGCCTCCTCGGCCAGCACCTGGTGGGCGAGGTTCCCGATCGCGACGCGCAGGTGGGTATGACCGAAGTCCACCCCGATGACGATGCCGGCGTCACCGCTCAGACTCACGCTGCGGGCCCTGCGGCCACCCGCCGACGTGGGCGTGACCTCGACGGTTCCGCCGTCCTTGAGCTCGCGCACGATGTTGGAGACCGTCGCCGCCGACAGGCCGGTCGTGCGCGCGATCTCCGCCTGCGTGAGCGATCCGGCCAGGCGTACGGCCCGTACGACACGTTCCAGGTTGGCTCGGTGCAGCGACGACTGCGACCCCGGAGTCTCCATCGACCCATCCACTCCCGCCATCGGAGGCGGCCACGGCGCCGCCAACGTGACCCGCGTCACATCGCTGGAACCGGGTCACTTACAAGTTATGAACTCCAAGCTCTGCTGAACGGGTTACCGACGTCAAGTCCTTGACAGAAATCGTTGGCGGTTCGGGGGATGCCTGAGGGACATGCGTTCGACACGTCCAGGCCACTGGCCGGCGGGGCCGGACGGGGTCCGTGAGCGGGTGAGGGACGCGTCGTGGCAGGTCGCGCCCGCGCGGCGGAGCCGCGGAGGGGAACAGTCTCGCGCTCCTTTCGGAGCGCAAACGTTCGGTTACTTGAGAGCGCCCGCCGTCAGGCCGGCCACCACCTGGCGCTGGAAGATGATGTACGCCGCCAGGACCGGGAGCATCGCCATCACCAGACCGGCGAACAGACCCGACCAGTCGCCCTTGTAGCCCTGGCTGACCGCCAGCTGGACCAGGCCCTGGGTGAGGACGTGCTTGTCCGGGTCCGTGTTGAGGACCGTGGGGAGCATGTACTGGTTCCACTGCCCGAGGAAGTTGAAGATCCCCACGCTGATCAGACCGGGCTTCGCCATCGGCAGCATGATCTGGAAGAACGTCCGGGTGTGCGAGGCGCCGTCGACGAAGGCGGCCTCGGCCACCGAGGTGGGCAGGGTGCGGAAGAACGCCGTGAGGAAGAAGACCGTGAACGGCAGCGAGTACGCGATGTAGACCAGGATCAGGCCGTGGATCGTGTTCAGCAGGCCCATGTTGTTGACGACGTAGAACAGCGGGACCAGCGCGAGCATGATCGGGAAGCTCATGCCGCCGATGAACAGGAAGTAGATGAAGCGGTTGCCCGGGAAGTCGAAGCGGGCCAGGACGTAGGCCGCCATCGAGCCGAGCACCAGCGTGCCGATCAGCGAACCGCCCACCACCAGGACGGTGTTCAGGAAGTAGTCGCTCATGTTGGCCTGGGTCCATGCCCGCGACCAGTTGTCGAAGTGCAGCGCGTCCGGCAGCGCCCAGGGCGAGCTGAAGATCGACCTGTCGTCCTTGAAGGAGGTCATCACCGCCCACACCAGGGGCATGACCACCATGATCGCCCAGAGGATCAGTACACCGTGGGAGAAGACGTTCAGGATCCCGCCCTCGCGCCGGCGCCGGGACGGCTTCGGCGCGGGGCCCTCGGTCCGGGCCACGGGCACGTCCGGGCCGCTCGGCATCGGGGCGTCGGTCTCGGTCGTCGTCATCGCTTCAGTACTCCAGCCGCTCGCGACGGCCCAGCCGCATCACGATCGCCGCGAAGGCGAGCGTGACGACCAGCAGGGCGACGCCGATGGTGGTGGCGTAGGCGGCCTGACCGTCCCGGAACGCCTTCTGGTACACGTACAGGACCATCACGGTCGTCGAATAGTCGGGCCCGCCCGGTCCTGTCGTCATGATCTGTACGACTGCGAACGACTCGGCGCCGAGCGCGAGGATGCCCATGTAGACCCAGCCGGACTGCACGGTGTCCCACAGCAGCGGCAGGGTGAGGCGGAAGAAGGTGGTCGCGCGGCCGGCGCCGTCGAGCAGGGCCGCCTCGTAGAGATCGGTGGGAATGGACGCCATGCCCGCCGAGAAGAGGACCACGAAGAAACCGACCGTGGACCAGACCAGTACGGCCATCACGCACCACAGCGCCAGGCTCGGGTCACCGAGCCACAGTGGCTGGATATTGTCCAGACCAATTCCGCGGAGCAGTGAGTTGATCGCGCCGCTGTCCGGGTTGTACGCGAAGGCGAACAGCAGCGAGACGATCGCGATCGACAGCACCTGTGGGAAGAAGTAGACGATTTTGTAGAAGGAAGAGCCCCGGACACCGGTGACGACCGGGCCGCCCTTCCTCCTGCTGCCGCCCACATTGATCATGAAGGCGAAGAACAGCGCCAGGCTGATCGTCACCAGCGGCAGCACGACCGCGAACATCAAGCTGTGCTGCAAGGACTTCCAGAAGATGTCGTCGTGGAACATCCTCTTGTAATTGTCCAGGCCGACCATCTTGAATTCGGGGCTCAGGCCCGTCCAGTCCGTGAACGAGTAGTAGATGGACTGGATGAAGGGCCAGACCACGAAGAGCGCGTACAGTCCCAGGGGCAACGCCAGAAACCCCACAATGAACCGGTACTTGCCGTGCTGCATCGCCACTCCGGTGCCGTGAAGGTGGGTATTACTGGTGCTTGTAGTGCTTGATCGAGCTGTCCTTGGCCGCCTCGTCGGCATAGCCCTGGATCTTCTTGATGGCCTCCGCCGGGGTCAGCCGGCCGGCCATCATCTCGCCGAGGCCGGCCACGCCGATCTTCTCCTTCTGGAGCTGCACGTACCAGTCCTGGAGCCGCGGGTTGACCACATTCGAGCCGGCCAGTTTCAGAGCGGCGACACCGGAGGTGAGGCCCGGGGTGAGGGTGATGCCGTCGGTGCCGCCGTTGTAGGCGGTCAGTGACTTCACCTTCGACGTGAAGTTCTTGGAGGACGCCTCGCTGAGCATGATGCGCAGCTGCTCCATGCCGCCCTCGGCGTTAGCCGCCTTGGCCGGGACGATGAACGGCTCACCGCCGGAGGCCCAGATGGTGCCGAACGGCATCTTGTCGTTCTTGTCGATGCCGGTGGGCGCGGAGACGGCGAGGTTGAAGTCGGAGGGGATGACGTTCGCCGACTCGTTCTCCACCCAGGAGCCGTTCGGGATGAACAGCGCCTTGCCCTGGGCCCAGGCCGTCTGCGACTGGATGTGGTCCAGGCCGGGCGTGCCCTTGAGGATGTAGCCCTTCTTGTAGAGCTCGTAGTACGCCTCGAAACACGCCTTGACGGCCGGGTGCTTCCAGGCGTTGGGCTCCAGGTTGTCGATCGCGTTCAGGACCTCGACGCCGCCGACCTTGCCGATCATCGGGTACAGCGAGAACGGGACGTAGTACGGGTACTTGCCCGCGTACGTCCAGCCGGCCATGCCCTTCTTCTTGGCCTTCTCGCAGACCGCGAGCATCTGGTCCCAGGTCTGCGGGTACTCCGCGTCCAGCGAGTCCAGGGCCTTCTGCGAGTACCAGACGCCGTACACCGTGTAGGCGTAGTACATGATCCAGACCGGGTCGCCGTCGAACTGGCCCATCTCGACGATGCCGGGGCGCAGCGTGTCGCGGACCTTCTTGTTCGGGTCGTCGTACGACGGCGCGTCGAGGAGGGGGGTGAGATCGGCCAGCTGCTTCTTGCCGACCAGCACGCCCATGTCCATCTGCTCGGCGCCGGAGTTGTCGATGAGGTCCGGCGGGGTGCCCTGGTTGAAGCGGGGCTGCAGGGTGGACTGGATCTTCTGGGTGGCCGAGAACTTGACCTTGGCCTTCGGGAAGTCCTTGCTGTAGATCTTCACCGCGTCCTCGGCGTACTCCTTGCCGAAACCGCCGTCGAAGAGGACGAATTCCATCTTCGCGGTGTCGTTGACGCCGAGCGGGTTCTTGGCCGTCTTCTTGCCGGCCTTGTCCTTCGACTGGCCGCCCCCGCCGCTGCTGGCACAGGCGGAGAGAAATCCGACGGTGGGGACCGAGATCAGGCCGAGTGCGGCTGACCTCTTGATCAGATCGCGGCGGCCGACGCCTTCGGAACCATGACTGGCTGCGGATGTGGATCCCATGCTCAAGTCCTCGCCCTCTCCAGGACTCAGGCGGTGAACCGGATCCTCCCGGCACCGCGGTCGGGTAGTGCTGGGCCGTGCAGTAAGTCACTCAGGAAACGCCGACAGGTATAGTCCACTTCCCGCCAGCGGGGCAAGATCGAATGCAAGGTTGGACAAGGGTCTTTTCCTAGTTGAGACCTGTCGGAAATCTGAGCGAGGTGTGTACGGCTTGCCGGAAAAAGAGCCGACATAGACCCCTGAATGCCGCAGCCAACACCCTTGACATCACCGACCACTTGACCACCTACTGGTTCCTGCGCCACGCGTCTGACAACGTTGTCTCTTGTGGCAGGGAGGGTACCCGTGGTGATGCAGCGGAGAACGCAGCGAAGAACAGGACACAG
The DNA here is from genome assembly GCF_055567595.1 of Streptomyces sp. NPDC026515. Classification (NCBI taxonomy): domain Bacteria; kingdom Bacillati; phylum Actinomycetota; class Actinomycetes; order Kitasatosporales; family Streptomycetaceae; genus Streptomyces; species Streptomyces sp. NPDC026515. The sequence continues at coordinate 306,089 of NZ_JBVHQD010000001.1, read as the reverse complement.
ATCTGGTACGGCGGTCGTGATCGCGGCCGCCGTAGTCATGACCCTGGGATCCCAGGGGGCCGCGGTCGCCCTGCCGGCCAAGGCACCGGCCGCCGCGACACAGTTCGCATCATCGTTCGAGTCTGGCGATCCGTCACCGGACTGGACCGACACCGTCGACACCGACCCCGCCGGCGCACCGCGCTCCTCGGGCGTCGACGGCGGCTACAGCACCGGCATCCCCGGCAACGTCACCGACCACGTGACCGACATGCGGGCCAGCGGGGAGAACACCGGCGCGGGCGAGGTCAAGGAGAACCTCGTCGACGGTGAGCCGGGTACCAAGTGGCTCACCTTCGAGCCGACCGGCTGGGCGGAGTTCGACTTCGACAAGCCCATCAAGCTGGTGACGTACGCCGTCACCTCGGCGAACGACTACGCCGAACGCGACCCCGCCGACTGGACCCTGCAGGGCTCGACCGACGGCAAGGACTGGAAGACCGTCGACACCCGCACGGGCGAGGGCTTCACCGAACGCTTCCAGACCCGGTCCTACGACCTCGCGACGCCCGCCGAGTACCAGCACTTCCGGCTCGACGTCACGAAGAACAACGGCGCGTCGGGCATCCTGCAGATCGCCGACGTCCAGTTCTCCACGGGCGGCAGCGGCGGCCCGGTCCCCCAGGAGATGCTCTCGCTGGTCGACAAGGGCCCGAGCGGGTCGCCGACCGCGAAGGCCCGGGCCGGCTTCACGGGGACGCACGCGCTGCGCTACGCGGGGCGGCACACCGCGAGCGGGCGGGCCTACTCGTACAACAAGGTCTTCGACGTGAACGTGAAGGTCGGCCGCGACACACGCCTGTCGTACCGGATCTTCCCCTCGATGGCCGACGGTGACCTCGACTACGACGCCACCAACGTCTCCGTGGACCTGGCGTTCACCGACGGCACCTATCTGAGCGGCCTCGGGGCGGTGGACAGCCACGGGTTCGCGCTCTCACCGCGCGGCCAGGGCGCGGCGAAGGGGCTGTACGTCAACCAGTGGAACGACGTATCCTCGGTGATCGGTTCGGTCGCGGCCGGCAAGACCGTCGACCGGATACTGGTGGGCTACGACTCGCCGGCCGGCCCTGCCAAGTTCCGCGGCTGGATCGACGACGTGAACATCGGGCGGGTCGCCCCCGAGAAGCCCAAGGCGCATCTGTCCGACTACGCGCTGACCACCCGCGGCACCAACTCCAGCGGCAGCTTCTCGCGCGGCAACAACTTCCCGGCCACCGCCCTGCCGCACGGATTCAACTTCTGGACGCCGGTGACCAACGCGTCCTCGGAGAGCTGGCTGTACGAGTACGCGCGGGCCAACAACGCGGACAACCTGCCGACGATCCAGGCGTTCAGCGCCAGCCATGAGCCCAGCCCCTGGATGGGCGACCGGCAGACCTTCCAGATGATGCCTTCCGTCGCCACCGGCACCCCGGACACCGGCCGCGAGGCGCGCGAGCTTGCCTTCCGGCACGAGAACGAGACCGCGCGGCCGTACTACTACGGGGTCACGTTCGAGAACGGACTCAAGGCCGAGATAACGCCGACCGACCACGCGGCCGCGCTGCGCTTCACCTACCCGGGCGACGACGCGAGCGTGATCTTCGACAACGTCACCGAGCAGGCGGGCCTGACGCTCGACAAGGAGCACGGGGTCGTCACCGGCTACTCGGATGTGAAGTCCGGGCTGTCGACGGGCGCGACCCGCCTGTTCGTCTACGGTGTCTTCGACAAGCCGGTGACGGGCGGCGACTCCAGCGGGGTCAAGGGCTACCTGCGCTTCGACGCGGGCTCCGACCACACCGTCACACTGCGCCTGGCCACCTCGCTGATCAGCGTCGACCAGGCGGCGGACAACCTGCGCCGGGAGATCCCCGACGGCAGCTCCTTCGGCACCGTGAAGGCGCGCGCGCAGAAGGTCTGGGACAACCTGCTGGGCAAGGTCGAGGTGGAGGGAGCCACGGCCGACCAGCTGACCACCCTCTACTCCAGCATGTACCGGCTGTACCTGTACCCCAACTCCGGCTTCGAGAAGGTCGGTTCGAAGTACCAGTACGCCTCCCCGTTCTCGCCGATGATCAGCCAGGACACCCCGACGCACACCGGCGCGAAGATCGTGGACGGCAAGGTGTACGTCAACAACGGCTTCTGGGACACCTACCGCACGACCTGGCCCGCGTACTCCCTGCTGACACCCGGTCAGGCGGGCGAGATGGTGGACGGGTTCGTACAGCAGTACAAGGACGGCGGCTGGACCTCGCGCTGGTCCTCCCCCGGCTACGCCGACCTGATGACCGGCACCTCATCGGACGTGGCGTTCGCGGACGCCTACGTCAAGGGCGTGCACTTCGACGCCGAGGCGGCCTACGACGCGGCCGTGAAGAACGCGACGGTCGTCCCGCCCTCCTCGGGCGTGGGCCGCAAGGGCATGTCGACCTCCCCCTTCCTCGGCTACACCAGCGACGACACCCGCGAGGGCCTGTCCTGGGCGATGGAGGGATACGTCAACGACTACGGCATCGCCCAGATGGGCAAGGCGCTCTACGCGAAGACCGGCGAGAAGCGCTACAAGGAGGAGTCGGACTACTTCCTCAACCGCGCCCAGGACTACGTGAACCTCTTCGACTCCAAGGCCGGTTTCTTCCAGGGCAGGGACGCCCAGGGCAAGTGGCGGGTGGACTCCTCGTCGTACGACCCGCGCGTGTGGGGGTACGACTACACCGAGACCAACGGCTGGGGCTACGCCTTCACGGCTCCGCAGGACAGCCGGGGCCTGGCCAACCTGTACGGCGGCCGGTCCGGGCTCGCGGACAAGCTGGACGAGTACTTCGCGACACCCGAGACGGCCTCCACCGACTTCGTCGGCTCCTACGGCGGGGTCATCCACGAGATGACCGAGGCCCGGGACGTCCGGATGGGCATGTACGGCCACTCCAACCAGGTCGCCCACCACGTCATCTACATGTACGACGCGGCCGGCGAACCCTGGAAGACCCAGGCGTACGTCCGTGAGGCGGTCTCCCGGCTCTACCTGGGCAGCGAGATCGGCCAGGGCTACCACGGCGACGAGGACAACGGCGAGCAGTCGGCCTGGTACCTCTTCTCGGCCCTCGGCTTCTACCCGCTGGCGATGGGCAGCGGCGACTACTCGATCGGCTCCCCGCTGTTCAAGAAGGCGACGGTCCACCTGGAGAACGGCCGGGACCTGGTGATCCGGGCGCCGCGGAACAGCGCCGCCAACGTCTACGTGCAGGGCGTGCGGGTCGACGGCCGTATCTGGACGTCGACCTCGCTCCCCCACTCGCTCATCTCCAAGGGCGGGGTCGTCGACTTCACGATGGGCCCCAAACCGTCGACGTGGGGCACGGGCAAGGGCGCGGGACCGGTGTCGATCGCCAAGGACGACAAGGTCCCGACCCCGCGTGCGGACGTCCTGAAGGGTGACGGCTCCCTGTTCGACAACACCTCGGCGACGGAGCAGGCGGTGACCTCGGTGGACCTGCCGGTGACCCGGCCGGTCAAGGGGATCCAGTACACGCTCACCTCGCCGGCCGACCGCGCCGGCGCCCCGACGGGCTGGACCCTCCAGGCCTCGTCAGACGGCGCCCACTGGCGCACGGTGGACCGGCGGTCGGGCGAGACCTTCCCCTGGAACCTGCAGACCCGGGCGTTCACGGTCCGCACACCGGGGACGTACGCGCACTACCGGCTCGTCCTGGACGGCGCTTCGACACTGTCGGAGGTGGAGTTGCTGGCCTGAGACGACGGCGGCGGAACAGAGGGGGGCGGGCCCGTTCGGGCCCGCCCCCCTTGCGTTGCTTGCGTCGCTCCGTCTCAGCCGGTGGCCAGGGCGAAGACGTGCAGGTCGGTGTTGTCGGGGAGCCGGACGCTCTTGATGCTCCTGCCGGCCGGTGCCTCGAACGGCCGGGTCGCGAAGACGTAGGTGGCCACGGGGTCCTTGTCGGCGCCCGCGACATTGCGGTACGCGGTCCTCGCCACCGTCTCGTTCCCGTACTGGACGGTGCCGCCTCCGCCGCCGACGGTCCAGTCGGTGAAGGCGAGGTCGGCCGTGCCGGTGCTGCCGTCGGTGTAGGTGACGGTCGCCCGGGCGGACTGGTTGCCGTTGGTGGCGCTGCCGAGGAAGGACAGCCTGCCTGCCGGCGTGGCCAGTTCGATGGTCTGGCCCGCTGCCGTCGCGTTGTCCGGGCGGCCCGCGGGCGCGTTCGGCCAGGTGTAGGCGAGGCCGTCGACCGTGCCCTGGGCGCCCGCGGTGAGGCCGGCCGCCGCGAGGGCCTGGCGGGAGTAGCTCCAGCCGCCGCCGTCGAAGTCGCCCTCGTCGTGGTCGCCGGTGTCGTCCGAGACACCGGTGTTGTCGTAGGCGGCGAGGAGGGTGCCCGGGGCGGCGACGGTCAGGGCGACCGGCTGGGCGTAGGAGGTGCCGGCGGAGGTCACTGTGACCTGGACGTCGTAGTAGCCCTGGGGGGTGCCGGAGGTGGTGGAGAGCATGATCTGCTGCGCGCCGTCGGTCACCGTGCCCTCGGCCGGGGTCGCCTTGACGCCGTCCGGGGTCCGCACCCGGAAGCGGACCTCGGGGCCGGTGCCGCCGGTGAGGGACAGGGCGCGGATGGCGACCCGGGTGCTGTCACCGGGGGCGAGGGTCGCGGTGGTTGGCCCGACACCGATCTGGTACGGCTGCTCGCCCTGGCGGAAGGACGGCGGGGCGGAGGTCGCCCCCCAGGCGTGGTTCGGGGTGGCGGAGAGGGTGTAGTCGAGCCGGCCGCCGTCCCGGACGAACGAGCTGTCCAGCCAAGGGCGGTCACTGGTGCGGCCGTCGACCTTCAGGGACTGGACGTACGGGGCGTCGGCTGCCGCTCCCCGGGCGTGGATCGAGATGTCGTTGCCGCCCGGGCGGTCGATCTCCACCCGTTCGAACAGCGGTGAGGCCAGGACGAGTTCGGCGCGGGAAGGAACCTGGGGGTACATGCCGAGCGCCGAGAAGACGTACCAGGACGACATGGCGCCGAGGTCGTCGTTGCCGGGGATGCCGCCGGGACCGGTGGACCAGAGCGTGGTCATGGCCGCCCGGACGGTCTCCTGGGCCTTGTACGGGGCGCCCGCGTAGTCGTACAGGTAGGGCACGTTGATCGAGGGCTCGTTGTCCAGCGCGGACTTGTCGCCGCCGCCGGTGAGGGCCCAGCTGCCGTCGCTGTGGTGGAAGAAGTCGTCCAGGCGGGCGAGGGCCCGGTCCGTGCCGCCCATCGCGGCGAACAGCCCGGCCGGGTCGTGCTGGACCATCCAGGTGTACTGGGCCGCGGTGCCCTCCACGAACCCGTTCCCGGTGGCGGGGGTGAAGCCGGTGACCCAGCTGCCGTCCGCCTTGCGGTTGGCGATGTAGCCGCCGGTGGGGCCGGCCGCGACGTTGAAGTTGTTCTGCCACCACTGGGAGCGGTCGGCGAAGGTGGCCGCGATGCCCTTCTCCCCCGCCGCCGCGGCGAGCTGGGAGAGGGAGAAGTCGGCCGTGGACATCTCCAGCGTCTCGGCGGCGCCACCCCACGCGTTGGAGACGGACGGCATGTAGTGCTTGTCCAGGTACTTGTCCAGGGACGGGCGCTGACCGGCCGACAGCACCGGCTTGCCCGCCGCCGACAGGTCCTGTGCGGTCGGCACCGTGGCCGCCTTCACCAGCGAGCGCAGGGCGCCCTTCAGGTCGAAGCCGGTGCCGCCGAAGGCGCGGATGCCGGCGAGGGCGGTGGGCGAGGGGTCGCCGTTCATGACGTGGGTGCCGCTCGCGCCGTGCAGCCAGCGGTCCCAGATCCCGCCGTTCTGCCGGGCGAGTTCGTAGAGCGACTGGGCGATGTCCGAGCCGGTGCCGGGGTCCAGCAGGGTGAGGAGCTGTACCTGGTCGCGGTAGACGTCCCAGCCGGAGAAGGTGCCGTACTGCGCCCGGTGGCCGCGTCCGACGCGGTGCACCTTGTCGTCGCTGCCCCGGTAGCGGCCGTCGGCGTCGCTGATGACGTTCGGGTGGAAGAGCGAGTGGTAGAGGGCGGTGTAGAAGGTGGTGCGGTCGGCGTCCGTACCGCCCCCGACGCGGATGGCACCGAGGCGGTCGCGCCAGGCGCGGCGGGCGGCGTCACGGACGGCGTCGAAGGAGCGCCGCGGCGGGTTCTCCGCCCGCAGATTCGCCTCGGCGGCGGACCTGCTGACGTACGAGATGCCCACCTTGACGTTCACCGGGCCGGTGCCGGGCGCGAACTCGACGTATCCGCCGGCGCCCTTGCCGGCGACCGGCCGCCCGCCGGACGAGAAGCCGCCGGTGGAACCGGCGGCGGCCGTGGACCCCGGGCTGAGCCGGTCGTCCTGCCAGGTGCCGGCGGTGGTGAAGGCGCGGTCGAAGCGGGCGGTGAAGTACAGCGTGTAGTAGGACCGTTGGCCCTCCGGATCGAGGTAGCCGCAGAAGTTCCCCGAGGTGACCGAACCGGAGACGGTCCGGGTGGCCGGGTCGATGGTGACCGTCGAACCGGCCGAACCCACCTCGGAGTTGGCGGTGCGGATCAGCAACGAGGCGGGCTTGTCTGCCGGGTAGGTGAACCGGGCCGAGCCGGTGCGGGCTGTCGCGGTGAGGTCGGCGGTGACACCCGAGGCGAGGCCGACCTTGTAGTGGCCGGGCTCGGCGGTCTCGTCGGCATGGGTGAAGTCCGACGCGTAGACGGCGTCCTTGGTGTCGCTGGCCGGGGACGAGGTGACGTCACCGGCGTACGGGAAGAAGGGGATGTCGCCGCTGCCGCCGGCGCAGCCGGTGCCGGACATGTGGGTGAGGCTGAAGCCCCGGATGCGGGTGGCGTCGTACTGGTAGCCGCCGGGCGCGGCGGTTCTGGTCGCGTCGCCTCTGGTGTTCTCCGGACTCCAGGAGAGCATGCCGAACGGCACGACGGCGCCGGGGAAGGTGTCGCCGCCGTTCTTGGTGCCGATCAGCGGATCCACGTACGCCGTGGGGTCCTTGACCAGTTCGGGGGCTCGTTCGGGTGGCCCGCCGGCGGTCGCCGCGAGGGCGGGGGTGGCACCGCCGGCCGCGAGCACCGCGGCCAGCAGCAGAGACATGGGACAGAAACGCATGACGCGGCCCCTCCTCCTTCGGACGGGTCGCGTACCACAGGTCGCACAAGCCGCAGGGACAGTAACGTGCGCCACCCGTAGCACGGAAGACCGCATGGGACCGCACGTCCGCGACGGGCACCAACCCTGTTCACCCGGTCGGGCTACGCGAAGTGGCTTGACATCGTTGTCGGTTGGGGCGGTAGAGTCATGAAAGGACCATCAGACAACGTTGTCGTGTGCCACAGCGTCGACACAAGCCGAACAGCACAGCAGGCACGCGGCAGTTCGAGCCACTTCCCCTCCGGGCAGGCGCCCCACCCCCCTCCCTGCCCGGCTCGCGGACCCGGTGTGCACCGGCACCCGGGTCCGCCCAGAGCAGACGCCGGCACCGCCGGGGAGCCGTTCCGTCAGGAGTCGGGGGGCGGGGGCGGAAGCGGGCCCGGCACCTCGGCGGGTTCCGGTCCGCCGAAAATTATGGGAGCGCTCCCACCCCACCCTCCGAGACGGTAGCGCGGACGAGGGCGGCTGTAAACGGCCGGAAAGGCTCCGCCGTTCCGGGACGCCGGCGCACCCTCCGCGGTCGCGGCGCCGCGACCGGCGTCCCAGGCATGTCCCAGCAGCCCCGTGACGCGGCACCTCAGCGCGCCCCCGGCGTCCCGGCGTCCCAGGACGGCCGGAACTCCTTGGCAGGTTCCCGGCCGCGCCGACAGCCTGCTGCGGCCGGGCCGGAGCGAACACCTCACGCCGGGCATCAGACCGACCACGCGCTCGAACACACGGGAGAACTCATGAAGAAGCGTGCCATCGCGGCCGTCGTCACCGGCCTCGCGGCCGCGGCCCTCGGGCTCACGCCCGGGACGGCCGGCGCCGCGGACAACGACACGCTCAGCGCCAGCACCACGGGCGCCTCCGCCTCGCTCACCGTCGACTGGACCGGCTCGGAATCCTTCACCCTGCGCAACGTGAAGCTCAGCGACACGTCCTGCGACGCCCACCCGGTGTTCTTCCACGTCTCCGTACCGGGCTTCCAGTTCCCGAACCACTTCAACAGCGCCGGGTGCGGCACCACCACCACCTGGGGCAGCCTGCCGGGCAGCCTGGACGGCGGCATCCACAGCCTCTGGCTGACGGTCTGCCGCGACACGACCTTCGACAACTGCAGCACGTCCGCCACGTCGATCAACCCCTACGACTGACGTCCTGACGGCGGGCACCGACGCCGTTGACACCCGGCGCGGGCGAGGCGGACACCGGGTCGTTCCGGCTGCTCCGTCGCGCCCGGTGCGACCGCCCGGCGCCCTGCGTCAGCGCCCTGTGTCGGCGCCCGCCCGGCAGACCCCCTCGACGGAGGCCGGGCGGGCGCGTCCTGCCGTGCCGGTGGACGGCGGGCCGGAGACCGGCAGTTCGAGGGTGAACTCCGTGCGGCCCGGGGTGCTCCGCACCCCGAGGCGACCGCCGTGGGCCGTGGTGATCGCCGCGGCGACGGCCAGGCCGAGGCCCGAGCCGCCCGCCGGGACACCGGTGCGGGTCCGGGTCGTGGCGGAGTCCGCGGGGCCGGGCGGCATCCGGTTGGGCATCGGCGCGTGCGGGGCGCGGACTCGGCCGGTTCGGGCCCCTGCGGTGGCAGACGTGTACCAAGTCTGTGCCGGTGCGCTGAGGGAACGCTGTGTTCCGCCTGAGGCCCGGCGATGTTCCGCGGCGCCGGCGCCCAGGTACGGCGAAGGGCCGCGCCCCCGGCTGACCGGGGACGCGGCCCTCACAGGCCCCTGAAGGCTACTTGCGGAGCAGGCTGCGCAGCACGTACTGCATGATGCCGCCGTTGCGGTAGTAGTCGGCCTCACCGGGGGTGTCGATCCGGACGACCGCGTCGAACTCGACGCCCGTGTCGGTGGTGACCTTGACCGTGCGCGGCGTGGTGCCGTTGTTGAGCTCCTCGACACCGGTGAAGGAGAAGGTCTCCTCGCCGGTCAGGCCGAGGGACTCGGCGGTGGCGCCCTCCGGGAACTGCAGCGGGAGCACGCCCATGCCGATCAGGTTCGAGCGGTGGATGCGCTCGTAGGACTCGGCGATGACGGCCTTGACGCCGAGCAGCGCGGTGCCCTTGGCGGCCCAGTCGCGGGACGAGCCGGAGCCGTACTCCTTGCCGGCCAGGACGACCAGCGGGATGCCCCGCTCGATGTAGTTGCGGGAGGCGTCGTAGATGAACGCCACCGGCGCGTCCGCCTGGGTGAAGTCGCGGGTGTAGCCGCCCTCGGTGCCCGGCGCGATCTGGTTGCGCAGGCGGATGTTGGCGAAGGTGCCGCGGATCATGACCTCGTGGTTGCCTCGGCGGGAGCCGTAGGAGTTGAAGTCACGACGCTCCACACCGTGCTCGGTGAGGTACTTGCCGGCCGGGGTGTCGGCCTTGATGGCGCCGGCGGGCGAGATGTGGTCCGTCGTCACCGAGTCGCCGAGCTTGGCCAGCACGCGGGCACCGGCGATGTCGGAGACCGGGGACGGCTCGTGCGCCATGCCCTCGAAGTAGGGGGGCTTGCGGACGTACGTCGACTCCGCGTCCCACTCGAAGGTGTTACCGGTCGGGATGGGCAGCGACTGCCACTGGGCGTCGCCGGCGAAGACGTCGGCGTAGGACTTGTTGAACATGTCCTCGCCGATGGCGCTCGCCACGACCTCGTTGACCTCGGCCTCGGTGGGCCAGATGTCCTGGAGGTACACCGGCTTGCCGTCGGTGTCGGTGCCCAGGGAGTCCTTGGTGATGTCGACCTTCATCGAGCCGGCGATCGCGTAGGCGACGACCAGCGGCGGGGAGGCCAGGTAGTTCATCTTGACGTCGGGGTTGATCCGGCCCTCGAAGTTCCGGTTGCCGGAGAGGACCGAGGTGACCGCGAGGTCGTGGTCGTTGACGGCCTTGGAGACCTCCTCCGGCAGCGGGCCGGAGTTGCCGATGCAGGTGGTGCAGCCGTAGCCGACGAGGTTGAAGCCGACCTTGTCGAGGTAGGGGGTGAGCCCGGCCTTGTCGAAGTAGTCGGTGACGACCTTGGAGCCCGGGGCGAGCGTGGTCTTGACCCACGGCTTGCGGGTCAGGCCCTTCTCCACGGCCTTCTTCGCGACGAGCGCGGCGGCGACCATGACGTACGGGTTGGAGGTGTTGGTGCAGGAGGTGATGGCCGCGACGGTGACCGCGCCGTGGTCGATCTGGTAGGTCGAGCCGTCGGGGGCGGTGACGGTGACCGGGTTGGTCGGAACGCCGTTGGTGGACGCCGGGGCGTCGGAGGCCGGGAAGGACTCCTTGCCCGCCTCGTCGGCGGTGTCGACGTAGTTGCGCACGTCGGTCTTGAACTGCTCGGCGGCGTTGGCGAGGACGATGCGGTCCTGCGGGCGCTTCGGGCCGGCGATGGAGGGGACGACCGTGGCGAGGTCCAGCTCCAGCTTCTCGGAGAAGTCGGGCTCGGCCTTGGGGTCCAGCCAGAGACCCTGCTCCTTGGCGTACGCCTCGACGAGCGCGACCTGCTGGTCGCTGCGGCCGGTCAGACGCAGGTAGTTGAGGGTCTCGTCGTCGATCGGGAAGATCGCGGCGGTGGAGCCGAACTCCGGCGACATGTTGCCGATGGTGGCGCGGTTGGCGAGGCTCGTGGCCGCCACGCCCTCGCCGTAGAACTCGACGAACTTGCCGACCACACCGTGCTTGCGGAGCATCTCGGTGATGGTGAGGACGAGGTCGGTGGCGGTGGTGCCGGGCTTGAGCTCACCGGTCAGCTTGAAGCCGACGACGCGCGGGATGAGCATGGAGACCGGCTGGCCGAGCATGGCGGCCTCGGCCTCGATGCCGCCGACGCCCCAGCCGAGCACGCCGAGGCCGTTGACCATGGTGGTGTGCGAGTCGGTGCCGACCAGGGTGTCGGGGTACGCCTGGCCGCCCCGCACCATGACCGTGCGGGCCAGGTGCTCGATGTTCACCTGGTGGACGATGCCGGTGCCCGGCGGGACGACCTTGAACTCGTCGAACGCCGTCTGGCCCCAGCGCAGGAACTGGTAGCGCTCGCGGTTGCGGCCGTACTCCAGCTCGACGTTCTGCGCGAAGGCCTCGTGGGTACCGAACTTGTCGGCGATGACGGAGTGGTCGATGACCAGCTCGGCCGGGGCCAGCGGGTTGATCTTCGCCGGGTCGCCGCCGAGCTCCTTCACGGCCTCGCGCATGGTGGCGAGGTCCACGACACAGGGAACGCCGGTGAAGTCCTGCATGATCACGCGGGCCGGCGTGAACTGGATCTCCTGGCTGGGCTGGGCCTGCGAGTCCCAGCCGCCGAGGGCACGGATGTGGTCGGCGGTGATGTTCGCGCCGTCCTCCGTGCGGAGCAGGTTCTCCAGCAGGACCTTCAGGCTGTACGGAAGGCGAGCCGAGCCTTCCACCTTGTCCAGCCGGAAGATCTCGTACGACTCGTCGCCCACCTGCAGCGTGCTGCGGGCGTCGAAGCTGTTCGCCGACACGACAGTCTCCTTCATTGATGTGCGCGTACCACCGTCAATCGTGCCGCCACGCCGACTTGGCCCATCCAGTAAGGTCAGACTAAGTTAGGCATGCCTTACTAGAGATGGCGGCTGCGGTGCGCCTGGGCAGATATCTCGATGTCGAGATAACTCTAGTACACAGGCGCCGGATGGTCATGCCCGGACCGCCCCGCCGCCCCCGCGGCGTGTCCGGAGCCGGCCCCAGAGGGACGGGCCGGCGGGTGCGGAACGGGCGTCCGCGAGTGAATCCGGGTTTCCGGCCCATCAGTTCACGGACCGGGGGTAGCCGGGAAGGGAACGAAAGGAGTCGCAGTCATGCCGCTCACCTTCCGGAAGAGCTTCCGGATCCTGCCCGGAGTCCGCCTCAACATCAATCGGCACTCCTGGTCCATCACCACCGGGGGCAGGCACGGCCCCCGGCACACGCACAGCAGCACGGGACGCCGGACGACGTCGATGGACCTGCCCGGACCGTTCGGCTGGCGCCGCACCTCCAGGGAGCGCCGCCGGTGACGTCCGCGGGGTGGGCCGGAGACCGGGCGGTCCACCCCGCGGCGCCGTCCGCGGCCCCCGCCCCGAGGCGCGGGTCCCCCACAAGGCGGAGGCTCGGCGTGTCGGAAAATCTGTCAGATCGGTACATTCCGGGACATTTGCGAGAGCCCGGCACTCGCGGAGGCCGGGCCGGCGTACGGTGCGCCCACGCTGACGAGGCATCACCCGAACGGACCCCCCAACCGGGCACCATCTCATATCTGAGATAACCTCAACCTCATGGCAGACGACTACCTCGTACGCATCGGCAAGCTCATCCGTGATGCCCGGCAACACCGCGGCTGGACACAGGCACAGCTCGCGGAGGCGCTCGGCACCAGTCAGAGCGCTGTCAACCGTATCGAGCGCGGCAACCAAAACATCAGCCTTGAGATGATCGCTCGAATCGGTGAAGCCCTGGACAGCGAGATCGTCTCCCTGGGCTACGCGGGCCCGATGCACCTGCGGGTGGTGGGCGGCCGCCGCCTGTCCGGCGCGATCGACGTGAAGACCAGCAAGAACGCCTGCGTGGCCCTGCTGTGCGCCTCGCTGCTGAACAAGGGGCGCACGGTGCTGCGCCGGGTGGCCAGGATCGAGGAGGTGTACCGCCTCCTGGAGGTGCTCAACTCCATCGGCGTGCGGACCCGCTGGATCAACGAGGGCATCGACCTGGAGCTGGTGCCGCCGGCCGACCTCGACATGGCGGCGATCGACGCGGAGGCCGCCGTACGCACCCGCTCGATCATCATGTTCTTCGGCCCGCTGCTGCACCGCATGGACCACTTCAAGCTGCCGTACGCCGGCGGCTGCGACCTCGGTACGCGGACCATCGAGCCGCACATGATCGCGCTGCGCCGGTTCGGACTGGACATCGCGGCGACCGAGGGGCAGTACCACGCCCAGGTCGACCGCTCGATCCGCCCGGACCGCCCGATCGTGCTGACCGAACGCGGGGACACGGTCACCGAGAACGCGCTGCTGGCCGCCGCCCGGCACGACGGCGTCACCGTCATCCGCAACGCGTCCTCCAACTACATGGTCCAGGACCTCTGCTTCTTCCTGGAGGCGCTCGGCGTCCGGGTCGAGGGCATCGGCACCACCACCCTGACCGTGCACGGCGTCCCCCACATCGACGTGGACGTGGACTACTCCCCCTCCGAGGACCCGGTCGAGGCGATGAGCCTGCTGGCCGCGGCGGTGGTGACGGAGTCGGAGCTGACCGTCCGTCGCGTGCCCATCGAGTTCCTGGAGATCGAGCTCGCGGTCCTGGAGGAGATGGGGCTCGACCACGACCGCACGGCCGAGTACTTCGCGGACAACGGCCGTACCCGGCTGATCGACCTCACGGTCCGCCCCTCCAAGCTGGAGGCGCCGATCGACAAGATCCACCCGATGCCGTTCCCCGGCCTCAACATCGACAACGTCCCGTTCTTCGCGGCCATCGCGGCGGTCGCCCAGGGCAAGACCCTGATCCACGACTGGGTCTACGACAACCGCGCGATCTACCTCACCGACCTGAACCGCCTCGGCGGCCGCCTCCAGCTCCTGGACCCGCACCGGGTACTGGTGGAGGGACCGACCCGCTGGCGCGCGGCCGAGATGATGTGCCCGCCGGCACTGCGCCCCGCGGTCGTCGTCCTGCTGGCGATGATGGCGGCCGAGGGCACGTCGGTGCTGCGCAACGTGTACGTCATCAACCGCGGTTACGAGGACCTCGCGGAACGCCTCAACACGGTCGGGGCACAGATCGAGATCTTCCGCGACATCTGACATGCGGATGCCGCCACACCCTGTCTGACCTGCCGCTCAGCAGGTCAGACAAGGGCGTGGCGGCATCTCTGGGATTCTCTGGGCCTCTGGGCCCGCGGCGGGCTACTGGGACATGGAAGTGGAAGGAATCTCCCGGCCCGGACGGTGAAGCGAAGCTGGACCGGATCAAAGGTGCCGTGAACACGCTGGCCCTGCGGCAACTCGCCCAGCGCGGGCTGGGTGTCGGGCGCAAAGGTGGCGGCGAGGACTTTGCATCCGTCCCGGCCGAAAGCCTCGGTCAGGGCGGTCACCCCGGCCTTCCCATCAGGAACTGTGCCGATCTCGGCCTTGCGCCCGTAGCGCTTGTCCCACTCCGGCTCCGCCCATGGCAGCAGCCAGTCCGGGGCTGCTTGGGCGAGTTGCTCGAGTGCAGCCCGCAGGCTCTCGCCAACCAACTCCAGGCGGCTAAGCCTGCGGACGGCGGCGAGCACGTGGGTGGCATCCAGCCTTGAGCAGCCCGGCTTCGACCAGCCGGTTCAGCATCACATGCGGCAGCCGGTCGGCCGCGTCCCGCCGGGCCCGGAACTCGCACAGCACCGAGTGATCAAACCTGGGATCGTCCAACTCCACGCCGAGGGAGTATTCAGGCGGCAGCCCAGGGCGCCCATCACGCGGGTACAGCGCCGCGAAATCCTCGTCCTCGAACAGCACGTCCAACCGGTCCCGCATCAGGATCACAGGCGCCCCCTTTGGACACGCCGCCCACGCTGTCACCATGGTCCGCGTCGGAGTCCGCTGATAACTCCTCGGCCGCGACGACATCCCGTCCCGGGTGGCGTGCACGGCGCCACGACGGGGTCACGGCGCCGGGCACGCTCATCCGACGGTCAGCGCGGCGGGGTCGGGTGTGATCTCCAGCCTGACCGCCTCCCGTGCGACGGCCAAGGTGCGGAGCACGGTCGCCCGGTCCGGACCGTGCACCGAGGCGCTGACCGGAATACACATGTTGTGGTTGGTGGTCGGCACATGATCCCCGGGCCGGAACTCCACGAGCACGTCGGCGACGCCCGGCAGGGCGCGTAGCTCGTCCAGCCCGTGTATGGCCACCAGCGTGCCGGGGGCGTCGTCGTTGCGAATGACGACGGAGCCGAGCACGGCACGGAACCCGTGATCCCCGTCGATCATGTTCGGACGGCGGCCGAGGAAGCACTCCACGGCGTCGTGGAACGGTCGCAGATCGGAGTGTCTCGTCCACAGCGGTACGGCGGGGCCGCCCGAGAACCGGGCCGCGAGCTCGATCAGGTGGACGTCGTCCCCGTCATCATTGCATTTGACCTCGATGTGGCCGGGGCCATAGCGGATGCCGAACGCGTCAAGCGCTTGTTTGCAAAACCGCTCGACCCGGACGTAGTCGGGATGGGAATCGTCGATCTGCACGATGTCCCAGAGGGGAAAATCGTAGTCGCGATCGTCGGGCCGCCGGTATTCCCAGATGTCGATCAGCCGGTGTTCGCCGTCGGCGCTGCAGAAATTCACCGCGTACTCGCGCCCGCGTACGTATTGCTCCACCAACCATTCGGTGACCGGTCGGTCGTGCCAATCCACTGCCAATTCCTTGGCCGCCTCGTCCAGATCCGCCGCGTCACCGACGACCGTGACGCCGTAGGAGCCCGAGCCCATCGTCTGCTTCACGATGACGGGAAAGCCGATGTCCCGGGCGGCCTCCGCGACCGCATCGAGAGAGTCGACCAGCCGGAACTCCGGAACGCGGACCCCCGTTTGTGCGGCCCTGGCCCGCATCGCCGCCTTGTTCCGCCGTGCCCAGCTCAGAGTGGGGTCGTTTCCGGGCAGGCCGAGCCGCGCCGCGATCTCGTCGGCCAGGTGGAGGGTCGACCCACGGGAGGGGACGACGGCCCGCAGGTCGAACCCGGCGGCACGGACCTGCCGGACGGCATCGTCTGCGTTGCGGCACCGGAGCGACATCTCGCCGTCGGGGTCGACGGGCAGATCCGCGGCCGTGGACGACGGGCCCGTGGACAGCGAGACAACGTGGAATCCCAGATCCCGTACGGCGGCCTTGTACGCGCGTCCGTTCCTGCTGTCGGCAGGGTCGATAAGCAGGACCACCGGTCCGTTCGATTCCACCGAAACTCCTCTCCGTAACGACGACTAGCGCGCGGCCATGGCGTTGGCGGCCTCGAGCACCATGGCCTCCGCGGGGTGGACCCGATCGATGTCGGCGACCGCGGCCATCAGCTCGAAGACGTCGACGTTCGCGATCTTCGCGCACCTGCTGATCAGCGGGAAGAAACTGGAGTGCGTGCGCGTGATGCCGCCGACAAGCTGGTACGTGCGGTCGTCGTGCAGTCGCTCCAACGGGCGGACGACGGACTCGCTCAGCTCCGCGAGAGCCCGGAAGTCGTACGTATCGCGACAGCCCTGGGCATGCAGGGTAGCCGCGAACGTCTCTGTCACGGTGTTGCCGGCCCCGCGGCCGATGCCGTCGAGCGTCGTGTCGACGAACCGGGCGCCGCTCAACGCCGCCGCGAGCGCGTTGGCGTTGGCCAGGCTCAGGTTGTCGTGCCCGTGGAAGCCGAGCGGAATCGTCACCGACTGACCGACCTTCTCGAAAAGCTCTGTGACATCCGACGGCAGGTAACCACCCACCGAGTCGACGAGGTAGACGGTGTCGGCGCCGTATTCCGCGCACTGCCGGACAGCGTCCGTGACACCGTCGACTTCGAGTACGTTCGTCTTCATGAGGTTGACGAACGCCGTGATGCCCAGGTCCTTGGCGAGGGCGAGGAATGCCTCGGCCGGTGCGACGGCGGAGATGTCCACGCCGACCCGGACGAACTGCATGCCGGCGGCCACGGCCTGCCTCAGGTGATCCAGCTCGGCGATTCCCGGGATGCAGAACATCCCCCAACTCGCGCTTGTCAGCGTCTCGGACGCGATGCCGAAGCACCGTGCGTCGGAGACAAGGGTGGGATGAGCCGTGCGCTCAGCGGCATTGAGGCCCAGCCCGTGCCCCAGCTCGATAAACCGGACACCTGCTCTTTCAAGACCGGTCAGAACGCTTTTGATCGTGCTTTCGGTGAATTTGAAGTCCACGGCATAACTGCCGTCACGGAGCGTGCAGTCCAGGATTTCGACTGCGGATGCCTGCCCGTCCTCGGCAGTCATCGGCGATGTCTCTGACATTGAACACCTCAAGCAGAGAAGTATGGGAAAACAGTGTTTCGAACCTAGCTGAAAAATGCCTGTCCGTCAGCGGCAGAAGCCCGGCAGAAAGGCGCGTGGTGACGGGAGAAAACGCCTCTTGAGGAAACGCGGACCGACTGGGAAAAGGAATGAGCAGACCTTGCCCTGGTCAGGTTGCGCTGCCGACTCGCAGTTCGCTGACAAACGTGTCGAAGCGGGAGCGGTAGGAGCCGAAGCGGACCTTGTTGACGTCCGGGTCCGGCGGCCCGCCGTCGACCTCGATCTCGGAGAACCACCATCGGCCGCCGGCACGGAGGAAGTCGACGCAGAGGTACGGCAGCCCGATCTCACGGGCCACCGCCCGCGCGGGGGCGATCACCGCATCGGGCATGCCGGTCCATTCGGCCGTGCCGCCCTGGGCGAGGTTGCCCGCAAGCGCGTCGCCGCGCAGTGCGCGAGTCAGCACGCTGTGCGGCTCACCGTCGAGGCAGTGCACGCGGTAGTCGACCACGTCCCGACCCAGCCACGGCTGGATCACGACCGTCAGCTCGGTGGCGGCCGCCCAGGTGAGCACGGCGTCCAGTTCCCCGATGGTGGTGGCGACGAACACACCGTTGCCGCCGCCCCAGCTGGCGGGTTTGACCACCACGGGAAAATCGATGTCGCTCGCGCGCATCGAGGCGGTGCACCAGTCGAGATGGTCCCGGTCGTATCCGCGGGTACACAGGCGCACCGACGGCAGCCGCGACACCTCACTGCCGAAGCGCTGCAGCGCAGTGAGCGTCTTCTCGTTGTTGATCAGGCTGAGCCCGACGGGGACGGTCGTGAAGAACCCGGCCGCTGACAGAGCGGCGTAGGTCGTCAGGTGCCGCCAGTAGTCGTACCGGTCGACCGGCCACGTGACCAGCTTCGTGTGGAAGAAGGCCCTGTCCCGTGCGACGAGCGCACCGCGCACGCGGACCGAGGCGCCGGCGTCCTTCATGGTGCCCACGACGACGTCGTCGACGCTGATCCGGGTCAGCCGCATGCCTGCCGCGTGCGCGGCTTCGTCGTAGCCTGTGTTGATCGGGGCGTCATAGGGATTCGGTGACTTGCTCGCGCGTTCCGAGCGGATCCAGAACATCGTGATCGCATCGCTGTCGTCCACTGTCGTCATGCTCAGACTCCGATTGCCGAGGCCGAAACCGCGTCGCTTGCGGCACGGAACCGATGAAACGCCTCGCGGTAGGCGACGAGTTGGACTTCGACGGCGTCGGCGTCGGCGTCGGGTGCGAAGCCCGTGCAGTCCACGTACGACAGCCAGAACCGATCGGCGTCCTGGACGAACCCGACCCGGACGTAGGCGAGTTTGAGCGCGCTCGCGACCGACCTCGCGGGGTCGGAGAGCCGCTCGGCGAGCGTGCCTTCCAGACCGGTCGGCTCGCCGTCGACACACACCACGGAGTGTTCGACGACGTGTTCTCCGAGCCAAGGCTGCACGAGGATGGTCACCTCGGACGCGCCCGCCAACTGCAGGAAGGTGGTCAGCCTGCGTTCGCTCTCCGCGACGAAGACCCGGTCGCCGGGCCGGCGGACCGCCGGGCGCACCGCCACCGGGAACTCCAACCCCCAGTCGGCGACGCGCAGCCGGTCCCGATGGACCTCGATCTCGCGGGTGCACAGCCGCACCGACGGGAGGGTGCGCACCTCGCCGAAGTCGAAACTCAGGAGCGGCACCGTCCTGTCGGTCCAGGTGATGGAGTGAACGGCGGGCACGGTGACCATGAACCCGGCGGCCTCGAGGATCCCGATGGTGCTCAACAGGCGCCAGGCGTCCGCCGCCTGGGTGGACCCGCCGACCGAGCCGGTGTGGAAGAAGGTGTCGCACGGGTCCACGCTCTCGCCCCGCACCCGCACGACCGCTGTCTCTCCCGTCTGGCTCACGACCAGGTCGTCGACCGTGGCCGTGCGCAGCTGGACACCGAGGTCCGCCGCCGCCGCGGTCAGGTCCCCCACGCTCGCGTGGTCGGCCGCGGCGACCGAGGTGTGATCGCGTTCCGATCGGAGCCAGATGAGGGAGGGGGGAGAAAGGGTGGGCATGGATCTCGCTCCTGGATAGGGGCGCCGGGCGAAAGGGCTCGCAGGCCGGCGCTCGACATCGTTCGTGCGGGCGGTGCTGCTGAAAGGTTCAGTCGTCCAGCACGGCCAGCGCCCGCGCGGGTGCGCCGTCTCCGCCGCGGACGTTGAGCACACCGACGAAGAGCGTGGTCCACCGGTCCGGGATTTCGCGCAGTACGAGGTTCTCCACGATCAGCGTGCCGGCGCCCAGCAGTGTGCGGTGCACGTCGTAGGGGAAGTCGGCCGGGCGCATGCTCATCGGAAGATCCGGGCTGATCGTGTCCATGCCGATGAGGCGCAGCCCTGTGTCCACGGCCCATTGGGCCGCGTCGACCGCGAGGTAGGGGTGGCTGTCCACATAGGCCGGCTCGCCGTAGCGGTCGTCCCAGCCGGTGCGGATCAGCAGGGCGTCACCGGGTTCGAGGTCGACGGCGGACTTCAGGTCGGCCGCCGTGATCGGAACGGGCTCGTCCCGCAGCACCTCGATGCAGTACGCCCGACCGACCAGCGTCGACGCGGGCAACTGGTCGAGCGTGGCGCCGTCCTCGACGAAGTGCGACGGAGCATCCACATGGGTGCCGATATGGGTCGGTATGTTCAGTCGCATGACCCGCATCCGGTCGTCCGCCCATGTGCTGGTGGGCGTGAATTCGGGGGCCTGGATCGTGCGCGCGTGCGGCATACCCGTTTCCAGCGGGCGGGAGAGATCAACTGTACGTGGCATGCGGTGCCCACTCCTTCGCTTCGACTTAGTTGGCTCGTCCGTCTTCGTACACGCCGTAGATGCGGCGCAGCCTGCGGTTCGAGGTGGTTTCCTGGAACGGCCGGCGGCCGTGCAGAATTCGCCGGTTGTCCCACAGAAGGCCGACGCCACGTTCGAGCAGCACGGCTTCCGCGTCCACCGCAGCGGCAGCGGAGACCTGGTCGAACGCGTCCATGGCCGCAAGAAGCGCCGGCGGAATCGGTGTGCCCTCGGCGGCAAATGCCTGCTCTACGTACATGCGGACGTAACGCAGGTCGTAGCCGTTGTCCGTCCGCGTCAGTACGGGCTGCCGTTTGATCTTGACGCCGGCCATCTGGTCCTTGACGTCGAATGGCACGGGCCGGCTCAGTTCGGCGACGTGGGCCGGATCGATCCGGGTGAGTTCCCGAACCAGGCTTTCGACGTCCATCAGCAGCGTCTCTCCGCCCGTCGCGGACGACAGGCCGAACAGAAAGGCGACGTCGGGCAATTGCGGCAGCAGGGTGCCGTCGGTGTGATAGTTTCCCGTCTTGTTGGAGTTCGAGTAATGGCTGGTGGCCGCGGCACCGGCCTTGACCTCGACGGGATAGATGAGTTCGCCGGAGCTGTACTGCGGAACCGGGCGGAAAAGCACCGTGAAGAAATTCCAGTAGAGGGTGCTGATGTCGTGGTCGCTGAGTCCCTCCGGGGCGACTCGCACGACGACGCCCCCCGCGTCCTTACGGATGGCTGACACTATCTCGTCACGCAGCGCCAGGATCTCCGTACCGGCCGCCGGGAAAGTCTCCGTCGGCCACCGGTCCAGAGGCGCTTCCTTGTCGATTTCCCGCGCCAGCAGTGCTGAGGCCGCCGCGTCGGAGATCGTGAACTCCGGGATCGTGAATTCAGTTGCCATCGTGACTTTATCCATTTCTATGGGGAGAGCCGTGCGACTTGGTCGGCGATCAAGTGCATTTCACGCATCGAGCGGCCACTTGCGATAACGGCCCGATGGGATTTGCAGCACGTCACGCTCGACAAGTTGCCATTCGCTTCGCACGGGCGGCTGCTCCGTCCTGCGGCGCTCGCTCATGCGACTCCGATGAAACTCGATCACATCGGAGGAGAACCTCAGCCGGCCGGTGTTCAGGTAGCGGACCGCACCCCGGACGTCTCGGGCCGTCAGTACCTCGCCACGGTTGTAGACGCTGGGGGAGAAGGGTACGTCCAGATAACCGCGCGCGAATGCCTTCACCACGCCTTCCGTGAGGCTGCCGTCGCCGGCCATGAGGACGCTCTCGAGGATCTGGTCCACCTCGGCGCGCAGGACGGTCGCCTCCTCGTGGACCGTCCGTTCGTCCACCTCGATGTTGTTCGACTCCAACGCTCCCAGGCGGCTCAGCTGCAGGCCCTCCTGGTTGTCGGACACCGACGGAATGGTGGTCGCCTCGACCGGTGTCTTGACGATCAGCCGCGAAGCACCGGACAGCCGGCCGGTGGCCGCAGAGGCCACGATCAACTGCGTCGCCCGTGTCCGGTCCTGTGGAAACGCCGCCATGTGCTGGTGGAACACGACGTTCACCTGAACTCCCGGATATCCCAGGTTCGCCAGATATTTCTGGCCCAGTTCGCGCAGCACCTTGATCGCCGCGATGTCCTGGGATCGGTTTCCCTGTTCGGCGTATCCGAGTGAAACGGAGCCCACGCCCTGGCCGGCCGCCAGCATGGCCTCGATCAAGTTGACGACGATCGCCAGACTGGGTGGGATCAGGACCGCGGTGAGGGTGCCGAAGAATTCACGGTCGATGACGACACCGAACTTCTCACGGTAGAGACCGACCAGTCGATCGACGTACTGCCACCTCTGGAGTGACTGGGCCGGCGAGTAGTCCTTGAAGTAAGGGATGTTGTACGTGATCGCGCCACCCTCGAAACCGGTGACGCCGCCGGCGCATGAGATCTCGGCGAGGAGCCGTGGGTCGCGGGTGCTGTGTCGGGTCTGCAGCGGTGTCCTCACCTCGGATATCACCTGGCGGAGAACGTCGACCCCGTGATTCACCATGGGGAATCCGTTGAGCGTGGAGGCACCGCGTTCCCGGCTCTCCGCGATCGCGTCGCCGGCCTTGCGGTATTCGTTGTTCCTGGTGAGCGAATCGATCTGGTAGGACAGCACGTCCGCGCCGGCCCGACGCAGGGCCACGAAGGCCGCGCGTTGCTCGGCGGCAATCGCCACGCCTGAGCGCGGCTGCACCAGGAACGGTCGCTCCCCTCGCGGACCCGGTGCGTGCGCGCGAGTGAAGGACGGCTGCCGGAGCAGGAAGGCCGCGTTGTCCGCCAGGTCCCGCGCACGCGAACCGGTCGGCCAGGACTCCAGCACCGCGGGCCGCTGTTGCTTCAGCTCCTCTTCGGTGAGTCGTTGGTCGGGCGGCGCGGTGCCCGGATGGGTGGGCCAGGAGACGGCTACCGGTGTGCCGCGTACCGCCGGAGACTTGGTCGAGAGATCCTCGGTCAGCACGGAGAGGATTGTCGGAATATCGACGTATGTCGGAAAGATCCGCCTAAAGCCAAGTCGACGCGCTTCACCACGTATCCGCTCGGAACTGCCCACGTCCAGGTTTCCACCGGCATACCAGAGTGCATCGATGTCAGGATGCTTGAGCATGAGGTCCGGAAACCGCTTCAGGTAATGGCGCAGATGACCGTCCATGCACGAAATCATCACGACATCGGCGTTGGCCGCATGCCTGAAAAAGTCGTCTAGGCTGTTCTGCGTGCCCATGAAAGAGACTGCGTGGCCAGCCTCCGTGATGGCGTGTTTCAGCAGTGTGAGACCCACCGAATGGGCATCGGCGCCGATCCCGCCGAGCACGATCGACCGTGGCTTCGGCAATGCCTCTGACATTCAATACCTCGGGCGGTGGAGTACGGGGAAAGGTCGTGTCGACAGTAACGAAGAAACGCATTCGTATCAGCGGCAGAAGCGCGGCAGAAGCCCGGCAGAAAAGTGCGCATCACATGATGTAACTGCCTCTGCGGGCAGCATTGGATGCCTTGCGGTGTGTGGCCGTGACGTGTAGGAATTGGATCGCAAGGGTCTGCGGGATCCGCAAGGGTGCGACGAGGAAAGGGTTACTCGATGGCCAGCATACTCAGTGATAGTCAGGTAGATTTCTACCGTGAGAACGGGTTCTGCGTCGTCGACGGAATATTCGACACCGAACTGATCGAGAAGGCACGATCCGTGGTCGACGGCCTGCTTGCCCCCTCGAACCTCGCCGGCGTGGCCGAGGCGGAGCCGGAGGACGGCTCCAAGGCTCGCCGCATCTGGGCCCCGACCTCGAGGGACGAGCTCTTCGCCGACATCGCGGAGGACCCCGGGCTCCTCGACGCGGTCGAGCAGCTGATCGGTTCGGACATCGTGCTGCAGTACTCGAAGCTCAACGTGAAGCCGCCGCGTGTGGGCAGTGTCGTCGAGTGGCACCAGGACTTCGCGTTCTACCCGCACACGAACACCGACCTGGTCGCCACGCTGATCTATCTCGACGACGCGACCCGGGAGAACGCCTGTCTGCGGGTGGTCGCCGGTTCACACCGGCACGGCCTTCTCCAGCACGAGGCGGAGGGATACTTCGTGGGCAAGGTCTCGTCCCCCGCCGACGTGGGCCTGGAGGAATCGGCGATCGTCGACTGTGAGGGGGCCGCGGGATCGGTGGTGTTCATCCACCCCCTGCTCCTGCACTCGTCGGAGAAGAATCTGTCGGACAGGTACCGCCGCGTTTTCATCCCGTCCTACCGCGCGGCCGACGCCCTTCCCATCTACTACGGTCCGCATGCCGCGCACAACGAGCCGACGGCGAAGCTCGTGCGCGGCCGTGCCTCCAGGGTCGTACGCAGCGAGGCCGGGCAGTGGCGACTCCCGATCGCGGCGGCGGAGTTCAACTCGCTCTACCAGGTTCAGGAAGGCTCGCACGTGAGCGATGGGACGAAGTTGTCCACCGGCTACTTCTCCCACGAGTACGGCACGAAGGACGCGGCGGGCACCACGATGTGAGGCGCCTTTGGCATGCAGAGCAGCACAGTCCCCGCCGCATTCGACGAGAAGACGCAAGGAGCATCATGACCAGCTCGCTCAGCGGAACGCCCGCTGTCGTGCTTATGGACCCCTGCGGGCCGGGCAGGGGTTTCAAGCCCCAGGTGGCCGGGCGCGGAATGGCCGTGATCTCCGTGTACACGATGCCCGGCGAGCACCTCCGGACCCGGTACCCCGACCACACCGTCGGTGACACGGTCAGTCTGCACGCCGCGGAACTCGACGACATCCGGACGCAGCTCGCCGAACTGGGCGCCGACATCCGGGCGGTGGTACCCGCCAACGACGTTGCCGTGGACAAGGCCGACACACTGGCCGAGGAGTTCGGCCTGCCCGGCAACGGTGCGCGGCTGGCCCTCGCCCGCCGGGACAAGTCGGCGATGCGGGAAACCGCGGCGCGGTCGGGAGTCCGTATTCCCCGTTACGTGATGGTCGAGGATGCGGCCGACATCGCCCGTGCGGCGCGCGACGTGGGCTTCCCGGCCATCGCCAAGCACACGACCGGGGCTGGGGCGCACGGTATCCGGCTGCTGAGCGGGCCGGGGGACGCCGAGGACCTCTCAACCCTGCACCGGACCGACCACTTCGGAAGGCGGGTCGAGGCCTGGCTGGTCGAACAGTACGTGCGCGGGCGGGAATTGGGCGTCAATTTCTTCTCGCACGACGGCACGCACCACGTCCTGGACATCTGGGAGTACCGGCAACCCGACGACCGGGACTACTCGTTCCCGTACTGGGAGTGGGCGCAGATCTCCCGGGACGACCCCGACTGGCAGACCGCCGTCGACTACGTACGGCGGGTGCTCGACACGTTCGGCGTGCGTCTGGGACCCAGTCACACCGAGATCAAGATGTCGGCCGGCGAGCCCCACCTCATCGAACTGGGCGCCCGGCTGCCCGCGTACCCCATGATCGACGCGTGGCTCGCGCACAGCGATCTCGACCCACATCGCCAGAGCCTGGCCGTCCGCCTGGGTGAGGCGCCGAGGATCGCGACCGAGCCGGTGAAGTTCGACAGCTACTGCGGCGCCAACGCCATTCGCAATGATGGGCCGGCCGGTCGTCTGGTAGAGATCCGCGGACTGGACAAGGTGGAGCAACTGCCCGGCGTGGACAAGCTGGTGGTCGGCTACCGTCCGGGTGACCTGGTGCCGACGACCACCAGCATCCCGACCATTCCGCTCAGGGTGAGTGTCTCCGCGCCGGACCGCCCGACACTGATCCAGCGCATGGCTGCGGTTCGCGACACCGTGAAACCTGTGATCGAACCGGTCTGCTGATCCCGATGAAGTTCTTGTCCCTGTACCGGGAGCTGTTCGCTCTGCCCAGGTTCGGCTCGTCCCTGTTCGCCGCTGTCGCGGGCAAGCTGAAGCCGGGTATCTCTTCGGTCGCTCTCCTGCTCGAGGTCGCGCACTATCGGGGTCTCGGTCAGGCAGCCGTGGTGGTCTCGGTGTCCGCGCTGGCCGGTGCCACCGTCCCTTTGAGGGGCAGGCTCATGGACCGCTGCGGCTACACCCCCGTGATGTTACCGGGGCTCGTGGCGCATCTGGGCGCGCTGGCCGTCCTGGTGTGGAACGAAAGCACACATGGGTCGTTCGCCACCACGCTGGTCTGCGCGTTCACCGCGTCGGCGTCGCTCCCACCCATCTACATCGTGACCCGGCTGATGTGGCGCGCGATGACGACGGACGACCTCCGGAGGTCGATCCTGTCGCTGGACGCCGTGCTGACCGACGTGGGATACATCGTGGGTCCCACCATCGCCGCCTTTCTGGTGGTGGCCGTGGCGCCGTGGGCCGGCCTCGCCGCCTCCGCGCTGCTGACCACCAGCGCGACTCTCCTGTTGCTCTCCCGCAAGCTCCCGCACCAGCACAGTCAGGCGCGGTCCGCGGAGCGCCACTGGCTGGGCCCGCTGCGTGACCAGGCGGTGCGCCGGACCATGGTGGCGGTGGTGGCCTTCTTCGTGGCGGTCCGCGCGATCGAGCTGGCGTTCCCCGCCTGGGCTCAGCAGCACGACGCACCGCTGATGAGCGGAGTGCTCCTCAGCTGCATGTCGGTGGGCAGCATGGCGGGCGGCCTAGCTCTGGGAGCCCTGCCGGTCGGGAGGGCCAGCCGGGCCACGTTCCCCGTCACGTTGGCCGTGCTGTCCGCGGGAACCCTGCTGGTGGCGGCGGCCAGCTTCACCTGGACCGTGATCCTGATCGTAGCCGCGGCGATCATGGGAATGGCCGTCGGGCCCAGTTTCGTGGCCCTGTGGGCGACGGTCGGTGATCTGTCGCCGGACAACCTGGCTGCGGAGACCCAGTCGTGGATCAGTTCGTTCATGTCGTTGGGCGGAGCCGTCGGGGCAGCTGCCAGCGGTGTGGTCGTCCAGGCGCTGGGGCCGGGGGCACTGTTGGCTCTCGCGGCCGTGGCCCTCGCTCTCGCCTCCGGGCTGGCGCACCTGGCGATCAGCAGCAGAACAATGACGTCGGAACAGGTGCCGGGAGTCGATACCCGTCGTGCCGTGAATTCGGAGGTGCAGTGACTCGTCAACGGGTAGCCCTGGTAAGCCATGTCGGTTACGACTCCTACCGCCACGATGACGGCAGCCCCTTCTTCCCTCAGGACGAATACGACGTCACGCTGCTCGCGCGACCTCGCGACCTCGCCCGGATGCCCCCCGGTCAGGTGGACCGCTGCATACCGGTGGACATCCACCCCACCGGCGAGCTCGCGGGGTCGCTGCCGGAACTGGTCGGTGACCTCGAGTTCGACTGGGTGGTGGCGACCCAGGAGCGGCTGCTGCTGCCGGCCGCGCGCCTGCGCGAGACCATGGGCGTCGGCGGCATGGGCACGGAGCAGACGCTGCTGCTCCGCGACAAGGTGGCGATGAAGCGCCACTTCTCGTCGCACGGAATCCGAGTTCCGGAATTCATGGAAATATCCGAACCCGTGCAGGCAGCAGAGCTTCTCGACAAGTTCGGTCACATCGCTGTCAAGCCTGTCCTCGGCTCCTCTTCTTTGGACGTGCACATTGTCCGCAACCAGAACGAGCTGATGCGCTTGCAACAACAGGGACTCGCCGGTCCAGACCGCTACGAGGCCGAGGAATTCATCGCGGGCCGCCAGTTCCACATCGACAGCGTCGTCAATAACGGTGTGCCTGTTGCTGTCTCCGTCTCGCAGTACCTGGACTCGCATGAAACGTTTCCGCTGAATGGGCAGGTCCGGTCGCACACCCTCGACGACGGACCGGACCTCGAAGTCCTGCTGGACTTCAACCGCGCGGTGCTCGCGTGCATCTCCTGGTTCAGTGGCGCCACACACCTCGAAGCGTTTCTCGATGACCGCGGGAGGGCGGTTTTCTGCGAGTTGGCCGGCCGCCCCGGCGGTGCCGGAATAGACACTACATTTCGGTATCGCCATGGGGTTTCGCTGCTTTTCGCCAGCATCTTGCCGCAGATCGGGCGCGCTGTCCCGGATGGCGGTAATAAGGCGAGTATGGACCAGCCGGCGACCGGTTGGTCCATGATCTACCCGCCGAGGCTGGGGCGATTTCGTGGGTTCGACGTGATTCCGCAGGCCGAGTGGCTGCTTCAGCTCACGGCGCCTTACCGTCCGGGTGAACTCATCAGGCAACCCAGGCAAGCAAAGGATGCGATCGCGATCGCGTCCGTCTGTGGCACAAATTCACGTGAAGTCGTCGACCGGCTGGCCGAGGTCAAGAACGAAATCATCGTGTCCATCACCCCCGAGTGATCGGTTACCGCACGGGACCGCAGCACCCGCGAGGATCTGGCCGGTGAGACAGGCTTGGACGGTGCCGTGGGTGCGGGCCGCGGCCAGGTCGTCGGTGCGTCCTGGTGTGGCCGGTGCGGACCACAATGGGGTGCCGTCCGGACGCGTGATGGCCTGGACATTCATGCCGTGCTTCTTGGGTCTTTGCGAAAAGTGCGGTTCGTCGGCCCGGACACTCATGCTGCTGCCCGGCTACCGGACACCGCCGCGCTGCGCCGGCCAGGCAAGAAGCGGTTCGAGACCTGGCTGCCGAACCGCAGGGTCCGGCGCGCTGGCCATCTCGCCGAACCGCTCTGGAGGCTGCCGGGCGCCTGCACACAAGCCGCCCGGGGAGAAACCGACCGCCCGGCTGGTGCAGGCGCTGTCGAGGGAGGCGACGGCCCTCAACCAGCAGGCCGCCTGGCTCAACCGGCCGTCGAGGCCCGGTGCCGCGACCGACGGCGAAGCATCCGAATCTGCGAGGACTCCCGCCGGTTCCACGACCGTAAACGTTCCGAGGGCAAGCACCGCATCCAGGCCGTCCTCGCCCTGGCCCGCCGCCGCGTCAACGTCCTCCGGACACTCCTGCACGACGGTCGGACCCTACGAGGCCGCGCCTCCCACCGCTCACGCGGCGTGACAAAGGGCATTTGAAATCACAGGGGGGTGCTTGCCCCCGCCGTCGTTTCCTTCCACACCGCGCGGGCCGCCTGCAGAAAGGCGTCGTTCTCTGCCGGTGTCCCCATGGAGGCGCGCAGTCGACGCGGTACACCGTTGTCGCGGATCAGGACTCCGTGGTCGAGCATGGCCTGCCACGCCCGGTGGGTGTCGTCGAAGGGACCGAACTGCACGAAGGGAGCGTCGGATTCGTCGACATGATAGCCGATTGCTGTCAACTCGTTGACGACGCGCCGCCGTTCGTCCTTGAGCTGTTCCACATAGGCCAACAGTGTGTCGGTGTGCTCAAGCGCAGCCATGGCGAGTGCCTGGGTAATGGACGACAAGTGATAAGGCAGCCGCACGAGTTGTACAGCGTCGACCACGGCAGGGTCGGCGACCAGATAACCCACACGCAGCCCCGCGGCGCCGAAGGCTTTGGACATCGTGCGGGTGACCACGAGGTGGGGGCGGTCCTCGACCAGTGGCACCAGGGACGGCAGGTCGGAGAATTCCCCGTACGCCTCGTCCACGACGACCATGCATGGACGGGCCTCCTGCGCCGTGTCGTACAACTCGAGCACGGTCTTCGCGGGGACGGCAGCACCGGTCGGATTGTTCGGAGAGGTAATGAGGACGAGGTGCGGTCGTTGCTCGGCGAGAGCCTCGCGCGCGGCGCGCAGATCGATGCCGAAGCCTTCGTCCCGCATGCAGGATATCCATGTCGTTCCGCTGTTACGGGCGATCAACCCGTGCATCGTGTACGACGGCTCGAAGCCGAGGCCGCGGCGGCCCGGGCCGCCGAACGCCTGGAACAGTTGCTGGATCACCTCGGTGGACCCATTGGCAGCCCACACCCGCCGAGCGTCCACAGGATGACCGGTGACGCGGGTCACGTACCTGGCCAGCCCGGCCCGCAGCTCCAGTGCGTTCCGGTCCGGATAACGGTTGAGCCCGCCCGCGACCTCTCGCACCCGTTCTGCCATCGCCCGCACCAGTGGCTCCGGTAGCGGATAGGGGTTCTCGTTGACATTCAGGCGTACCGGAACATCCAGTCCGGGAGCGCCGTACGGGGCTTGGCCGCGCAGTTCGTCCCGAACGGGCAGATCATCGACGCGGGTCATCGGAGGGGCACCTTCTGGTCGAGGAATTCGAGGACGAGTGGGCTGGCGTGATCGCGGCACTCCTCGAAGTACGCGTGCCGGGCGCCCTGAATCAGCTCCAGCCTGGCGCCCGGGATGCGGGCTGCCAGGAGCGGTGCGTTGGCGGTGGGATTGAGCAGGTCGTCAGTGCCGTGCAGTACCAGGGTCGGGGCGACGATGCCGGGCAACGCGTCCCACGCGTCGTGCCCGTCGCTCGCGACCAGGTGCCCGCGCCGCGCATACGCCGGCATGCTCCGGTCACCGAGCGTGTGGTAGGGACCCGGGTGCATCGCGAGCCAGGCCGGGGTGTACATCAGCTTCAGCAGAGCTTGGCGCGCCTCGACCGGATTAGGCTGGATCAGGGATTTGCGGACCTCACTGCTGCGCTCGATGCCGTGCTGACCGCCGGGCGAGGTGCATCCGAGCACCAGGGCACGCACACGCCGGGGGTGGCGGACGGCCAGGCACTGGGCGACGCGTCCGCCCATGGACGTGCCGTACACGTCCGCCCGTTCCACGGCCAGTTCGTCGAGGACCGCGACCACATCGTCGGCGAACCGCTCGGTGGAATAGGGCAGGTGAGGCTTGTCGCTCTCACCCGTGCCACGATAGTCGATCGTAACGGTGCTCCGGGAGCCGGCGAAGTCGTCGCGGACGCCGTCCCACCAGTGGTGGTCGTTCGCCTGGCCGGCGAGCAACACGAGCGGGGGATCGTCACCGCGAACCTGGTAGGCGATGCGGACTCCGTCCGAGGTCTTGGTGTGCGGCACGGCAGTTTCCTTCGGAGGTGAACATGGTGAGCGGCCGTCTGACGCCACGGTAGGGGACGTGATCGCCTCGACACACGAGGGTGACGCGTTCGTGAGTCGTCACCCGGCCAAGCTGGGGTCAAGCGAACGGTGGAACTCAGCCGGTAGGGGCGGCCCGGTCGGCGGGGAACTGTTCCCGGGCCCGGACGGCCTTGCGGATCTCCCAGAGCCGGACGATCGCCGGATGCTTCCCGCCCCAGGCGTCGGTGAACACCGTCGCCCGCACCTTTGCGAACTTCGCCAGAACGGCCTCGTCCAGCGCGGCCAGTGTGGGCCGGGCGGTGGAGTCCGAGGCCGAAAGCCCGAACAATTTCCGATGACGCAGTGGCCCGCCCGCTGGACCGCGTTCACCCGGTTGTCTTGTGGGCGCCATCAACGTTGATTCGCAGCAGCATCCGGTACTGGGCTCGCCAGGACTGGGACAACGCCGCCAAGGTTCTCAAGCCCGTCTGCACCGTTCCCAGCGAGGCCGCCGGGACCGAACCGTTCTTGGAGTTCAGCCTGGACCCGACGAGCAAGGGCCGGAGCCGCTGGACGCTGCGATATCTCAACCACCGCCATCAGCGGTCGAGTTCACGCATCCCCTTGAGCCTGACGGTGTTGCGGAGGTGGCCGACGCCCTCGACAAGGGCCTCCACGGTGTCTCCGTCGTGGATGACGCCGGCGCCTGGGGTACCCGTGGCGATCACGGATCCGGCTTCGAGGAGCATGCCGCCGGAGAAGTAACCGACTTGCCAATAGGGGTCGAACTTCATCGCGGACACCTGGTTGGACGCGATCGTACGCCCGTTGACGACGGTGGAGATCCGCACGGCGGACAGGTCCGGGATCTCGTCAGGGGTGACGACCCAGGGTCCGAGGCTGCAGAAGGTGTCGAAGGCCTTCGCCCACGGAATGTGACGGGAGTTGACCCTGATCGCGTCCTCGGCGGTCATGTCCAGGACACTGGTGTAGCCGAAGATGACGGACGCGGCGTCCTCAGCCGGCACGTCGCGGCAGGTGGTGCCGATGACCACGCCGAGCTCGGCCTCGGCGGTGACGCGCTGCGACTGGTCGGGGAGCAGGATGTCGTCGCCGTAGCCGATGACCGTGGAGGGTGGCCGCAGGTAGGAGCCAGGGGCGTCGGTCGGCTGCAGGACGCCTAGGTCGTCAGCGTGACGCACGTAGTTCAGACCCACGCCCCACAGCTTCGGCGGGCACCGGTACAGCGGCCCGAACAACGGCTCGGCCCGCACGCCATGCACCCCGGGGTCGGGCAGGGCGGCGACCGTGTCCGCGAGCGCTACGGCCTCGCCCTTCTGGATGATGTCCAGAAGGGTGGGGCCGTAGTTGGTTCCCTCGGTCGCGTTGATGAGGCTCAGTACGGCGATTCCGCCCGATACCGACACGCCGACGTCCTCACCGGTCTCGGTGCGAAGAGTGCAGAGGCGCACTGGTCAGGTCCTTTCTGGTGGTTTCCAGTTCACGCGGCTGTGTGCTGTCCTGCGATGTCGTTCGGCCCGGCGATCGCGTCCTGTCCGACGATGCCGACGATGTTGAGCACGCGGAACATCGCCACGTCGTGACGGTCGACGCGGCGGAGGATGCCGAGGATGACGAGGTGGTAGATGTCATCGGCGCAGTCCGCGGCCGGCAGGCCCATCTCGTCCGCCACCTCCGCCACCGACCAGTAACCGTCATTCTCTCGGGACGGCTTGTGGGACATGGTCGACAGCAGGTCGCGTTGGCGGCTGCTCAGCGTTGCGACGGTGTGGTGGACCGACGCGTAGGCGTCCGGCCGCTGAGGGCCGCCCAGGGGCCGTCGTGCGACGGTGAGCGGCTCGACGGCGAGTTGACGGGCGAGCTGCCGCGGGGAGTAGATCAAGCCCCAGTGGGCGGCGGATTCGAGAGCGGCGGGAAGGCCGTCGAGCGCGCGGCAGATCCGGGCGACGTCCGTGAGGACGTGCGGGTCGGGACGGAAGGCCGGTCGAATGCGCTTCGTCTGCGCGAGCAACAGGGCCACCGACGCGACGCCGTCCAGATCCGCCGGCTCGATGTCCGACGCGGGCACCGGGAGAGGCGCGAGGGGGAAGAGGGTGTCGGGGGGCATGCCGACGGGATTTCTCGTCGTGACGAGAACCCGCAGCCGGGGGCAGACGGCCAGGAGATGCGCCGTGATGGACGTCAGTTCGTCCTCCGGCCGGGCACCGTCGAGGACGAGGATGCTGTTCGCCTCCCCGATGATCTCGGCGAGGCGCCGTCCGCTGTCGCGCCCGCGGTGCACGACCTCACGCCACCACGTGGGCTGGTCCGGGCCCCCCGCCGGTGCCTTTCCGCTACGGAGCCGGTCGTCGTCGAGGGGTAGCCAGAAAACCGTCGAGTCCTCGGCCGTCTCCAGTGCCTGCGCCACCTCCCGTGCGAGCCGGGTCTTGCCGACGCCCTCGAGCCCGGTGATCGTGATCAAGCGGTGGTGCTCGACACCGAGCATCGTCGTCAACGCCGCCAGCTCCTGCTCCCGGCCGATGAACGGGCCGCTCACGGCCGGCTCGATGGCTCCCGCCGGGCAGCCGGGCGAGTGGTCGTTCGCCAGCCGGTCCATCTGGGGGGCGCTGAGTCCAAGAGCGTCGGCGAGCAGGCGCAGGGAGTCCGCCCTGGGGTGGCGTACCCTCCCGTTCTCCAAATCACGTATCGCTCGGACGCTGAGCGTACTGGAGCGCGCCAGCTGCTTCTGGGACAGTCCGCTCCGCAGTCGCAGGTCGCGCAGTCGTCGGCCGAAGGGCGCGGCGCCGGTCCCGTCGTCCTCGGCCCGGTCCTGGCGGAATCCGATCGGGATGCTCTGCCTGATCGACTCACCGGCGGCGGCCGGTTCGCGGAGCAGGGTCATCGGCGTTTCCTGCCCCGAGGGCCACGTGGCGATCCGTCCGATTCCTGACACCGATGGTATTTCCATGGCACATGCTCCTCGGGGCCGCGGCAGCGACCCGGTACGGGCCAGGGCATCGGCCCCGGATAGGTCTCAAGGGTGCGGATCGGTTTCAGGGACGCAGCAGGCTGAACATCTCGGACCGCAGCCCGGCGTCCTCGCCGAAGGCCCCGCGGTAGGCCGTCGAGGTCATCTGGGCGGCCGCCTTGATGCCGCGCATCGTCATGCACAGGTGCTCGCCCCTGGCGATGACGGCCACGTCCTCCGTCCCGCTGAGCGCGGTGACGGCCTCGGCGATCTCGGAGACCAGCCGCTCCTGGACCTGGAGCTTGTGCGCGTGCCGATGCGCGATCCGGGCGAACTTCGACAGGCCCAGCAGCCGGTCGGTCGGCCGGTAGGCGATCGTCACCGAGCAGTTGAACGGCAACAGATGGTGCTCGCACAGGGACCACACCTGAATGTCCGAGACGATCACCAGCTGCCTGGTGCCGACCGACTCGAACAGGGTGCCGACCGAACCCGGCTCGTAGTTGATGAACTCGCGCCACCAACGGGCGAACCGCGCCGGTGTGTCGCGCAGCCCGTCACGGTCGGGGTCCTCCCCTATCTCCTTCAGAAGCTGCCGGGCGAGTCCGACCAATGGGTCCTCCTCTCGGGGCTTCTCCGAGTCGACGTCATCCTCCTGCATCCACGTCGTCACAGACATTCAGACACCTCTCCAGTCCGACCGGTACGGCCGTTGCTCGAATCCGATGAACGGGCGGCTGCTCTCGTCAGCCGGCCGGTTGTTCAGGGCCGGTACTCGGCCCAGGTCTTGGGGGTCTCGGAGATGCGCACGCAGGTCAGCTCCGGGAACTCCTTCGACCAGCGCTCGTAGAGCCACACCGCGAGATTCTCGGCCGTGGGGTTCTTGTCCACCAGGTCGTTGAGGTGACGGTGGTCGAGCGTCTGGTCGAGCCACGACTTGAAGGGGACCAACTCGCCGTAGTCACGGACGAACCCCGTCGGCGTCAGTTCGGCGAGATCGGCGCTCAGCTCCAGCTCGACGACGTAGTTGTGGCCGTGCAGCCGAGAGCACTGGTGTCCCTCGGCCAGGCCGGAGAGCCGGTGGCTGGCGGAGAACTCGAACTTCTTCGTGATGCGCAACGTCATATTTCCGGTTCGTCCTTCTCACTTGATTCCATCGGGCGTTCAGACAGCTCGCGTGTCGCCCCACAACAAGGTGTGCAGGCGCGTGGTGAGGTTCCAGCCCCGTGTGATCACCGCGTCGGCCAGCTCGGCCATGTGCCGGCCCACCTCGGCGCCCGTCTGCCCCTTCGGCATGATCCAGACAGAGTCGAAGCCGAACTCCTCTACCAGGGCCGCCACTTCATCCAAATCTCCGGCATCGCGGCAGACGAACTTGAACGTGGTGCCGTCAGTCGCCGCGAGGCTTCTCAGCGCGTCCGGCACGATCCGCCGATGCGCCTCGTCGCCGGAGTGGGCCAGCTTCGGCGAGACGTTGAAGCGGACTCCGGCGGCCACCAGGGCCGGATCCGCAGCATGTGTGCCGTTGGTCTCGATCTCGATCTCCAGACCTCGCGCCGTGAGCAGCTCGACCAGCGGGACCAGTCGGTTCTGCTGGCCGAGCGGCTCCCCACCGGAGATGACGATCAACTCGACGCCGAACTTGAGGAGTTCCTCGGCCACCTCGCGGACGGGACGGCGGTGCAACTCCTCACGGGGGTCGTACGCGACCCCGGAGTCGCCCGCTCCGGTCCAGTCCCAGGTATAGGGCGTGTCGCACCACCTGCACGACAGGTTGCAGCCGCCGAGCCGCAAAAACGCGCACCTGCGGCCGAGCGACCGGCCCTCGCCCTGGACGGTGGGGCCGAAGATCTCGTTGACTACGAGTTCCGGTTCCACGCGGCACCGTCTCCTTCCATGTCGGGGCCACCGGTGAGGTGGCCGGCACCGGTTAACGCGGTGTCCACGCTTCGCGGTAGGTCGTCGGGTCCGTGATGCCGAGGTCCGCGAAGGCTCCGCGCCGCTCCACGCACGCCGCGCACGCGCCGCAGTGGATGTCCTCACCGCGGAAGCAGGTCCAGGTCTGGTCCCAGGGCACGCCGAGCTTCTCGCCGAGAGCGACGACCCCGGTCTTCGGCAGTTCGATCAGCGGAGCGAGCAGCTCGGCCTCAGGCGAAAGCGAACCCCTGGTCGCCACCCGCTCCATCGCGAGGAACAGTCGCAGGAACTCCGGCGAGGTGTCGGACGGACCGACGTCCTCGGCCATGACGCCGAAAGCGACGGCATCGGCCCGTACGGTGACTGCCAGCGCGAAGGCCACCGACAGCAACACGGCGTTGCGGTTGGGCACGATGTTCGGGTTGCCGTCGACCGGCCGGCCCGGGCGGGGCACCGCCACGGACGGGTCTGTCAGCGACGATCCGCGCATGACGCCACTCAGCGAGCGCAGATCGACCTCTTCGTACGGCGCGCCGAGCCGTCGTGCGGCGGCGGCGGCGAACTCAAGCTCCTTGCGGTGGCGTTGACCGTAGTCGACGGCCAGCACCTGAAGGTCGTGGCCCTCGGCGGCGAGGTGATGCGCCATGGTGACCGAGTCGATTCCTCCGGACACCACGGTGACGATTCTGCTCATGCCTCGGCCCCCGGGACGGAGTCGGGCGAGAATCCGAGCTTCTCCAGGACGCTCCGCCGCGCGTACACCGGCGACAGCCCCCGGCCGCCACCGGTCGGAACGGCCAACGGCTCGATCAGGGTGTCGGGGTCGGACTCGAAGAAGAAGACCAGCGAGAGCAGTTCCTCGTCCGGAGCCGCCGGGCTGGGCGGCAGCACACGGTGCTTCAGCGCCCGCCAGCGACCGTCGGTCCACCGCTCCATCAGGTCACCGAGATTGACGACGAGCGAGTCCGGGCTGTATGGCGGGGAGAACCAGCCCTCGTCGTCCCACGCCTGCAACCCACCCACACCACGCTGCCGGCTCAGCAACGTGACGGTCCCCAGGTCGGTATGCGGTCCGTTGCGGAACTGACCGGGGGCGACCCCTCCGATGCTCGAATACGACGGGTACCAACTGGCGTTCTGCGTCCACGTCGCCCGCCGCGCCCGCGAGGTGAAGAAGTCCTCCGGGAGCCCCAGCGTGACGGCCAGCACCTCGTTGACCGCCTGCATCACCCGCACCATGTGCGTCGTGTACACATCCGCCGCCGCCTGCAATTCCGGCAGCTCGACTGGCCAGCGGTTCGCCGGATAGTTGAACCGGTCCCGCTGCTCGTCGCCGGTACGGTGGCCGGGCCCGATGTAGAACGACTCGTGAAGATCCGGCGCGCTCGGCGCGTCCTCGGCCTCGCTCTCCGGCACACCGACCCCGCCGGGGGGATGCATCTCCAGCCACCCGCTGTCGTACGCGGCCTCGATGGCGTATCGGGCCTTGACGTCCTTGCTCAAGGAGAAGAACCGCTTCGCGGTGTCCCGGAAGTCGTCGATCACCGCTCGCGGCACACCATGCCCCGACGCGAGAAACATTCCGGTGTTGCGTAGCGCGGCGTCCAACCTCTCGGCAATCAGCGCACGTTCGGCGTCGGACGCCTTGCGCCACGCCTCGAGGTCGACTTCGGGAATTTTTCCTGGCACAGCCTTGACCTCTCAGTTGCTCCGCTCGAGTACCGAGTCCACGCAGGTACGGATGATGTCGAGACCTTCGTCCAAGTCGTCGTCGCTGACGGTCAGCGGGGGCAGCAGTTTCACCACGTCGCCGGCCGCGCCGGAGGTCTCCATCAGCAGGCCGTTCTCGAAGGCCGCGACGCACACCGCGCGGGCCGCGCCGAGGGTGGGGATTCGCAGCCCGGCTGCGAATCCCCGGCCCCGGACCTCCAGGCCCGCCTCGGGGTGCTCGTCGGCGATGGCACCCAGGGCCGCAGCGATCCGCTCCCCCCGCTCGCGGGTGGACTTCTCCAGCGTCCCGTCGCTCCAGTAGGAGCGCAGCGCTTGCGCTCCGGTCACGAATGCCCCGCTGACACCGCGGAACGTCCCGTTGTGGTCGCCCGGTTTCCAGACGTCCAGCTCCGGCCGGATGAGAGTGAGAGCCAGCGGCAGGCCGAACCCTCCGATGGACTTGGACAGACACACCAGGTCGGGGGTGATCCCGGCGTCCTCGAAGCTGAAGAACGACCCAGTGCGGCCGCAGCCCATCTGGACGTCGTCCACGATGAGCAGCACCTCGTGCCGTTCGCACACCTCTGCGAGGTCGCGCAGCCAGTCCGTGTCGGCGGCCCGCAGCCCGCCCTCGCCCTGAACCGTCTCCACGATGACGGCCGCCGGCCGGTCCAGCCCGCTGCCCGGGTCCGACAACAGCCGGTCGAGATGGTGCGGGCCGGATTCCCCTGTGCCCGGATAGCCGTCGTAGGGCAGGGCCGTCGTCAGGGTCAGAGCCACGCCGGCGGCCGCACGCTTCGTCGCGTTGCCGCTGACCGCGAGGGCCCCCAGAGTCATCCCGTGGTAGGAGTTGGTGAAGCTCACCACCGACTGCCGGCCGGTGATCCGCCGGGCAAGTTTCAGTGCCGCCTCGACCGCGTTGGCACCGCCCGGACCGGGAAACGCCACCTTGTACCGCAGCTCTCGCGGTGTCAGGACGACGTCCTGGAAGGTCTCCAGGAAGTCCCGCTTCGCCACGGTGGACATGTCCAGCGCGTGCGAGACCCCGTCCCGGACGATGTAGTCCACCAGGGCCTGCTTGAGGAAGGGATTGCTGTGACCGTAGTTGAGTGCACCCGCACCGGCGAAGAAGTCCAGGTAGGGCCGGCCGTCCTCGGAGAACAGCCGACTGCCTTGTGCGCGGTCGAACACGACAGGCCACAGCCGGCTGTAGCTGCGGACCTCGGACTCGAGGTCGTCGAAGACCGTCATGTTGTCCTCCTCGCCTGGACCACGAACCAGTGCCGGTCGAGCCGGACACCACGATCGTTGCCTGCCGATGCCACGTAGCGCTCGAACGGAACCCGGTCCGCCTCCGTGTCGTAGTCCTCGAAAATCGGCACCTGCCGCAGGAACGTGTCGAGTTCGACCGGCGAGTGGTAGAACTCCTCGGTCCGGAAAGCCTTCTCCAGCACGACCGTGAAACCGGCCCCGGTGAGCTCCGCCACCACTTCGTCCATCACCGGTCTGCCGTCCCAGCGGCCGTAGAGCTGGCCCCGGCCGAAGGTCTCCTTCAGCTCGCGGGCATCCGTCTCGCCGATGCCCATGTAGATCAGATGACCGCCGGGCTTGAGCACCCTGCGGAACTCGCCCAGGAACAGCGGCCCTCGTCGGGACGTGAGCACGTCAGCCACCTCGTCAGGAAGGCCGGTACGGGCTGCATCACGTCGCTCGAACCCGACGTGCCCCAACCCCATCCCCTCGCGCCTCCGCTCGGCGGACTCCAGCATCGACGGCGACATGTCGATGCCGAGCACGCTTCCGAACGCCGGGGCGATCCTCAGCAGGCTGCGCCCGTCGGCGCAGCCGACGTCGACCAGTCGGCCGTCCGGACCGCCCAGGCCCCTCGCCAGCTCATCAAACGCAGTCTCCGGATCACCGTCCGGAAAGACGTCGGTGCGCAGCCCCCCACTGGTATATTCGCCGAATTCGTCGGCAACGCGCGAGTAGAATTCCGGGTTCATGATCACCTGACTCGGTTTGGTCGATCCGGCACGGAAAACTGCGTTAAAGCGTTGCCGTCCACACGCCGTGATTGCACTGCAGCGATTCCTGCTCGGACCGGCATCGTCAACAATTTCCGTCGGTATGGGGCCCATCGAGGCAGGCGTCACCGCGGTGTCGGGTCACTACGGTCATTGGGCTGCTCCTTGAGGGACTTGCCGAAGGGGCGCCGAGGTCGGCAGGACCCAATCTCCGGCGTCGCCCTATCGACTCGCCATTCCCATGGCAGATAGAGCCGGGATAAGACGGTGATAGCTCGGGCATGCGTGCGGTGCGGGAGAGACCGCCGATGGGACTGGAGCCGAGTGTGACGTGCGGGGGCGGGTCATTGTCAGCGGCAGCCTGGCAGGTCACGCTGCTTGAGCTCGGCGGCAGTCGCTCGCAGAGAGCCGGCACCTCCCCTTCGCCGGCCGCACAACGACGGCGCATCGGCAGCCCGCGCAGCAACCTCGCACTCGGCCCGTTCCGCCAGGCCGTGCTCGTATTGCGCTGGTTTCGCGAGCGCGGCTGGGACACTGCCTGGCCCGAGACGTCGGCGTCTCCCGGGGCACAGGCCACCGCTACCTCCAGGAGTCCTCGCCGGCCTGGCTCCCGACCTGCACCAGGTCCCGGTCCGCTGCCGACGCGAGGGCCCGGCGCACGTGACACTCAATGGCACGCTGATCGAGTCCGACCGCCTCGCCGGGAATGGTGGCAACGGCAACGATCTGCGGTTCCGCCGCAGACGCAGGGCCTTCGACGGCAACGTGCAATTCCTGTCCGCCCGGACGGCACCCCGTTGTAGTCTCCGGCGTCGCGCCCGGCTCCGCCCCGACATCACCACCGCACGCATCCACGCACTGCCCGCGCTGTACAAGGCAGCCGCCGACTGTCTGCCACCCTCGCCGGCAAGGGCCGCATCGACGCGGGGATCGGCATCCTTGCCCCGGTCCGGCGCCCGAAAAGCCAGTCCAGCAGACCCTGCACGCGGACACGCGCACCACCCCCCAACCTGGTCAGAGGTGTCCGCGCCCGCGGCGAACGCGCCGCAGCCGGGTCCGGACAACGGTGACGGGCCCTGCAACATGTCACCCTCAGCCCCAGCCGGACCGGCGACATCGCCCGAGCCGCCTTCATCCTCGATGAACCCATTCCGACTTGTGGCGACGGCCGATCGGCGCTGCGTCACGGACGTCTGGTAGGACCCTGGCTACGACGTCCTTCGACGTTCGTCTGCGGGCTGGGACGACCGAGGCCGCATGACGGACCTGGTGGATGCTGCGGGTCGATCCCGGCCCGTGGCGGCGAGGGGGAGGACCAGGACGGCTTGGACGAGACTCGTGATCCGGGCCGTCGGGCAGCGGAGTTCGCGAAGGAGGCGCCAGGACTTGAGGGTGGCGATGGCCTGTTCGACCAGTGCGCGGATCTTTGCGTGGGACCGGTTGACGGCTTGCTGACCGATGGAGAGGTTGTCCCATCGGCCGCCGTAAGCGAGACGGACCGTCCCGCCTGCACGCTGGTAGCCCCTGTCTGCCCAGCAGGTGATGCCGGCCTCGGCGAGTGCCTCGATGATGCCGTGCTCGCGCGCGGCCCGGACGTCGTGGACGGCGCCGGCCAAGGCAGGTGAGACCGACGGGCGATCGGCGGCGATTCGGTCGATGGGCAGGAGCGTCCTGTCCAGGATCACGTACGCCTTCGCCGACGCCGCTGATACGGCTTCGGTGAGGGTGGGGGCGAGGGCGGCCAGGGGGTTGACGGCCTCAGTGAGGTGTCGGTAGGCGGTGGTGGTGCCGATCCCGAATCCGGCCGCGAGCTGGGCGGAAGGCTGGCCGTTACGCAGGTGGGCGAGGATGAGCAGGGCCAGTCGGCATGCGTTCAGGCGCGCCATCGGGTTCCGAGAGCGCGGCGGTGCTCCCTCAGACGAGCGGCGAGGAGGCGCAGGGTGGAGCTGGACACGTCCACGCCGGACGGGCAGACAAGCATGCGAAGCCTCTGGTGGACACGGTTCTCTTGGCCGAAAGCCCGTCTACCAGCGACTTCATTTGTCTGTCATCACAAATTTCCAGCTGACAGGGGAGGTTGGAAAGAGCTCAATGGCGTCTGGGAATGATCACCACTGAGAGAACGCCAATGGCCACATCGAAGGAGAACTGAGGTGTCCGACAGGAGGTTGTCGGGCGCCGGACGGTGTCAGCTGAGTGATTTCACGGGCCTGTCAAGGATGGCAACGATGTCAGCCCGTACCGCAGCGGCCCCGCTGTGGTCCAGGATCCGCTCCCGAACCCTCGCCGATTGCGAGTAGTACTCGATGGCTTGTTCCTCGCGACGCAGATCGACATTGACCCGGCCAAGGTCGTGCAGCGCATACCCTTCCCCGACCAGATCGCCGCTCGCCCTGACCATGGCGAGAACTTCCAGCAGGGTCCGTTCCGCCGCCTCGTACTGCTGTTGGTACATCAGCATCTGGCCCAACCGCAGCAGTACGAGGGCCTGGCCACGGTCGGAGCCGATCGACCGGAAGATGCCGAGGGCTTCGTCAATATATGTACGGGTTCGCGTGAAATCTGCTCGCTGCATTGTGATGCGCGCCATGTCGCCAAGCACATACGCGCGACCGATGACGTCCTTCACCCGCACGAAATTGCGCTCGGCAGTCTCGTAAAGGGCCATGGCCCGATCGTCGTCACCATGGCGCCGCTCAATGCGCGCCAGATCACGCAGGCACAGCGCCTGGCCCCGCGCCTCGCCGATGCGCTCGAACATCCCCAAAGCGGCGCTGAGGTATGGGCCTGCCGCGTCGTACTCCCTCCGGTGCAGGTGCAGGCTCCCCAAAGAGCCGAGAACCGCCGCCTGACCTCGTTCGTTGCCGGCCTCTTGTACCGCCGTCAGCGCTACCCGATGCGTGCGCTCCCAGAGGTCGAAACGCCCACGCGTCTCGAACAGCGTCACCAGACTGGTGGCCAGCTCCCAGCACAATTCGTCCAGCCCGAACCGGGCCGCGAACTCCACTGCGCTCACAAGGTTGGTCTGCTCGCTCTCCAGCCATCCGAGCGGGTCACGGAGGCATCGTCGCACCACGTTCTCCGGCGGATACCACCGTTCGGCCTGGCCGGACACACGTGTGTACCCGCCGCCGTAGATCTCCTTGGTCGCCCGCTCAGCGAGTGCCATCCAGCCACCCACCATACGTCGCACCGCTTCGACACGTTCTGCTTCGGGAATCTCCGCGGCCAGCCTTTCA
Organism: Streptomyces sp. NPDC026515; assembly: GCF_055567595.1. Taxonomy (NCBI): domain Bacteria; kingdom Bacillati; phylum Actinomycetota; class Actinomycetes; order Kitasatosporales; family Streptomycetaceae; genus Streptomyces; species Streptomyces sp. NPDC026515. The sequence continues at coordinate 263,886 of NZ_JBVHQD010000001.1, read as the reverse complement.
CGCGTGAACGTCCGCACCACGAGCGACAGTCCGTACCAGGTCTCACCGCCCTGGTCCATGGCCGTGATGTCGAGCAGCCGCGTGTCGACGAGCGGTTCCAGGAGGTCGGTGGGGCGCAACGTGGGGTCACCGGCGAGGGCGGCACCCAGCCAGCTCGGAATCACCGTTCCTTCGGCCAGGCTGAGCAGGCACAGAAGCCGACGGTCGGCCGGCGCCAGGGCGCCATAGCTGAGTGAAAGACTTGCCCGGATCGACAGCTCGCCGTGTGTCAGCTCGTCCAGCCTGCGGTGCTCGTTCTCAAGCCGGTTCCACATGGAGGTCAATGACCAGTGCGGGCGCGCGGCCAGACGCGCCCCGATGATACGCAGCGCGAGCGGCAACCCGCCCACCAACCGTATAAGGACCCGCGCCGCCTCGGCCTCACCCTCGACCCGGTGCTCCCCGATGATCCGTCCAAGCAGTCGGAGGGCCAGCTCCGTGCTCAGCGGTTCCAAGTCGAACCGGCGTGCACCCGGCAACGCCGTGAGCAGGCCGCGGCTGGTGACCAGCACGCCGCTGCTGCCGGTTCCGGGCAACAGCGGCATCACCTGCGACTCGCTCACCGCGTCGTCCAGCAATACCAGGATCCGGCGACCGGCCAGCAGGCTGCGATACATCTCCGCGCGCTCGTCGAGCGAGTCGGGGATGGCCGCGCTGGGTATGCCCAGTGCTCGCAGGAATCGCCCCAAGGCCTGGGCCGGATCAACCGGTTGGCCGCCCAGTCCGCCAAGATCGCAGTAGAGCTGGCCGTCCGGGAAGTACTCGGTTGCCAGTCGGTGCGCCACGTGGGTGGCCAAAGTGCTCTTGCCGACACCGGGTCTGCCGAGTACCAAGGTCACGCGGAGCGGCCCTATCCCCATACCCTCCGTAACGGCGTCGCAGAGCGCCGAAACGATCGTGTCGTCGGCTACGAAATCGAGGATGTCGGCGGGCAGTTGCCGAGGGGTGACGACGGGGTCGGCATCGGCACCAAGTTCTTGCGCCGACTGAGCGGCTTGCGTCGCCACGACGGCTCGCGATTCGGGTTGTTCAGCTAATGCCAGACCAGGGTCATCGGTCAGGATCGCTTGCGCGAGGTCTCGCAGCTCCCTGCCCGGGTCCAGGCCCAGTTCCTCGGTGAGCAACACGCGGCCCTGGTGGTAGGCGTCGAGCGCCTCCGCCTGCCTGCCCGAGCGATACAACGCCACCATGAGGTACCCCCGCAGCCGCTCACGCAGCGGATGGTCGGCGACAAGCTGCATCAGCTCACCGACCAGGTACTCGTGACGGCCCAGCTCCAGCGACAGCCGCATGCAGGTCTCCACCGCCACCAGGCGGCTCTCGTCCCACTGCGCTGCCGTGCCGGCCAGGACTTCGCTGGGTACACCGGCCAAGCACCGCCCCCGCCACAGGCCCGTCGCTGAGCGAAGCGCCTCCACCGCAGGCGCCTTCATACCGTCACGGGCCAGCGCATCCGCCTCTGTCACCAGGCGCCGGAAGTTGCCGAGATCGGTCGCGCCTTCCGGAGCCTTCAGGATGTAGCCACGAGCGCGGGTCTCGATGGTGGCGTCAACTCCCCCGTCCGAAAGTGCTTTGCGGAGCTGGGAGATGCAGATCTGTACCTGGGCGCGTGCGGTCTTCGGCGGGTGGTGAGCCCAGATGACATCCACCAGATGGGTCGTCTCCACCACCCGGTTCAACTCGAGCACCAGGGCCGCGAGGACGATCTCCTGGCGCCCCGATGCCACGGATACGGCCCCCGACTCGCCGCTCACCTCAAGCGGTCCGAGCACCCGGAAGGGAGCTGCCGCTACGCCGCTGCCGACGTAGGCTGACGAATGTGCCATGTATGCCCTGCTTCTGTGGTACCAGCCAGGCGTTGACGTCCGGCTTGTTAAGTTGGACGGAGTTCGTGCCGACCTGGCTAGTCCGCCGAAAGCGTTGGCTGTGCCGACTAGGCCGGGGCCGCTCCAGCGAGAACAGGAAGGACCCACGCGCCTCTGTGAGGTGTCCTCGCCGAGCGGTAAGAACAGCGGCTCCCTCCAGCGCTGAGTCTCCTGTTGTGCCATGGGGTTTGCCCCGGCCGGTACCCGAGAGACAAGGGAGTCGTGGTGCTGCTCTTCTTCCGTGTAGACGTCAGTCAGCGCCAGTGTCTCTGCGAGTGGCAGCAGTCGGTCGTCGGCGGAACTCTCGGCAGAACATACGGTATGCCATGTACATGTCGCGCATGTCAGCCAGAGGCTCGCTTCGGGTCACGGATTCCTCATCAGTGTCGGGCATAGGCAGTACATGTCGGGGGGTGCCGGCGCACCCCTCCTGCTCTGACTTGGCGGTCGGGGCTGGTCCAGCGGCACCTCCATCCTGTTCGGAAAGCACCGTGCCTACGTGAGGCCACGCAAGGGCAGGTTGGAGGTGCACTTAGAGGTCCTGACAGAAGCTGTCGATCACGTGACTGTCGGTCTGATTGCTCGTGGGTCTGGTGGTGGGGAGGAGACAGTCGCGGCCTTGGGTCGTGTCGGACGAACTGTGGTCATTGATCGAGCCGTTGCTGCCCAAACCTGGTCCGAGGCCGGTCGAGGGCAGGCCACGGGTTCCTGACCTGCACGCCCTCTGCGGCATCCTGTTCGTGCTGCATACCGCAATCCAGTGGAGAACCTGCCGCAGGAGTGGAGCTTCGGCTCGGGCACGACCTGCTGGCGGCGCCTGGCGGCCTGGAACGACGCGGGCCTGTGGGACGATCCGCACCTGGTGCTGCTGAAGTAGCTGCGAGCCACAGGGAAGCTGGACCGGTCCCGGGCGGTGATCGACTCCTCCCACGTCCGGGCAGTCCGACGCGGCCCAAAAAGCCGTCCGAGCCCGGTCGGCCGCGCACGGCCCGGCAGCAAGCACCACGTCCTCACAGACGGGCAGGGCATCCCGATTGCAGCGTCGCTGACCGGCGGAAACCGTAACGACGTAACCCAGTTGCCGCCCCTGCTGGACATGGTCCCGGCCGTAGCCGGCGTCACCGGCCGGCTCAGACGCCGGCCCGACGCGATCCTCGCCGACCGCGGCTACGACCACGACAAGTACTGCCGCTCGCCGCGGCAGCGCGGCACCTGCCCGGTCATCGCCGAACGAGGCCAACCCCACGGCTCCGGCCTGGGCGTTTTCCGGTAACGTGGTCGGACGCACCATCGCGTGGCTGCACGGCTTCCGCCACTTGCGGGTCCGATGGGAACGACGCGACGACATCCACGAAGCCTTCCTCGGTCTCGCCACCTGCCTGATCACGCACCGCCACGTGCAACGCCTTTGTCAGGACCTCCTGCTCCCAACTGCTGCAGCCCTCCAGCTCCGGAGCAAATATGAGAGACACTGTGCGGCGGGCGTAAGCCTGCACGGACGACGCGAGGGGACCGATGAGCCTTCCAACACGCGGTGCGTCATGCGCAAGCTCTGCGTATCAATCCTTCCAACGACAGCCACCTCTTACATGGGGATAACTCCTTATCTATTTCAACACGATAGACCGCCCTCCGCTCTACGTCGGATAGCGAACCTAGGGATTCTTCCCCATCTGGCCCGAGCAGTGGTGTGTAACCACCCCGTAGCCGCAATACCGGTAACTTAGCCGATCTGCCGCACGATCGGGTGAAATCTGAACTGGCTTGTCCTGTACGGCGGGTGGGAAGGATGCCGCTGTACCCAAGCCTTGTCCGCGAGAGTTCCGCGAGGTTGTCGTGCGAGTCACGCGAGTAACCCGGTCCGGGCGTAACGGTCGAGCAGGTGGCTGCCGACGCCGGAACGCACGCGTTGACTCTGTGGAAATCGATGCGTCGCGCGGACATCGACGACGGTGTAAAGCCCGGAACGCGCCAGGGCGCCTGGCGTAGTTGGGGGGGCACCCGTTTCGTGGTGACGTGGGCTGAAGGAGGTCGAGCCGACGGTTTCCTGCTCACGGACGTTGCGCCTCAGGGCTGTTGCGTCTGCCAGTAGCGCCGGGTGGAGCGAGCTGGCTGCGCTGGGGGGTGGTCTCCTGCGTGGCTGTCGAGGCAGGTACGGGTGCGGACGACGCCTGTGCATGGGATGAGCGTCTGGGCTGGGCGTGCGGACTGATGGCGGACGATCCGGCTGCGAGGACCGCAGCGCTTGCCCGTCTGGCTGAGGCACGAGGGCAGGTCGCGGACGCGGTCGGTCGGTCCAACCAGATGTGGCGGCTGACGTTGCCCCTGGGAGCGCAGGAGCAGTACCGGGAGCCGGCCTTTCTTCAGCCGCGTCGGAGGGCATCACCGGGCGCAGAGGCGTTCGCTGTCGCTCCTGAAACGAGAAGCATTCCTCGTGGATCAACCGCCGAAACCTTCAGGCGCCAGTTGTCAGCTTCCATGCCAGAGGCAAGGGAGTACCAGTCTTTGCTCCGTCAGCGGCCAGATCATGGTTGGCGCGCTTTGGCAGGCGTTCGATCGTCGAGCCAGTCGAAAATCTTCCCCCATGCATACCGCTGATCGCCGACATGGCAGTGGGCTCCGGCCCCCTCGGCGTCCGTCATTCTGACGAGCGACTTGTCATGAGCTCTGATGCGGCCGAACACCTCTTCAGGCTGTTCCTTGCCTGCCGGCCGCCCACCGGGTCGGAAGGCCGAGAGGCGGGCCAGCTGGCTTTGTTTCACAACGCGCGCCGACGCCACAGGTAGGGGCACCTCAACGCACCGTTTCCACAGATCGCGGGACTGGGCTGCTTGTTGTATACAACTGGATCCGGTGTCACGAGGTGGGAGTCGGGAGGAGTCCGTGCTGATAGGCGATTGCCGCGGCCTCGGTGCGGCCGGAGGCACTGAGCTTGGCGAGGATGCTGGAAACGTGGTGGCTGGTGGTCTTCTGCGAGATGACCAGCTCTTCCGCGATGCGGCGGTTGCTGTATCCGCGGGCCACCAGTCCCAGTACCTCGGTTTCGCGCGGGGTGAGTCCGTAGGAGGAGGCCGGGCCGGCTGTATCCTCGCGCTCCGGCCCGGTGGCGGTGGCGGTGGCGTGCGCACGGGTCAGCCGGTCGTGCGCCTCCGGGTCGCGTCGCCCTTCGGCGAGGAGGGCATCCCCGTTCCGCGCCTCCTCGGCCGCCGCGACCGTCATGTGCAACGCCTTCACTTCGTCCTGGGCCGCGTGCCAGTGCTGGGCGAGGCGACCGGTCAGCTCCTCGGTGCTGACGAGTGAGGGGTCGGCCTCCAGCGCCTCGCCGTACTGACGGTTGATCAGCGCCCGTTCACCGGGCAGCAGTGACGCGCCGACCGCTTCCCGCATCAGCGAGTGCCGGAACCGGTAGTCCGTGCCGTTCGGTTCGGGAACGAGGATCTGTGCGAGGACCGCCGCGCGCAGAGCGTCGATCAGCGCATCCTCGGGCAGGCCCGCCACGGCCTTTAGCAGCGGGTACCCGATCACGGCGCCGCCCTGGGCCGCCGTGCGCACGATCCGCTGACTGGCCTCCGGCAGCGAATCCAATCGGGTCAGCAGGACGTCCCACAGGTCGTCGAGTCCGTTGCCGACGTCGTCGCGGCAGGCGCGGGCGAGCTCCTCGACGAAGAAGGCGTTGCCGTCGGAGCGGGCGAAGATGTCGTCCACCACGTCCGGGTCCGGCGGGGCCCCGAGGATGCCCGTGAGCTGCCCGGTGACCTCATCGTGGGAGAACCGGGACAGGTCCACGCGGCGCACCGACCGGAGGCGGCCCAGACTTGCCAGCAGTGGTCGCAGCGGGTGTCCACGGCGGACGTCGTCGGTCCGGTAGGTCCCCACGATCAGGAGCTTGCCGGTGCGCCGGGTGCAGATCAGGGAGCCCAGCAGCTCGCGGGTGCAGGCGTCGGCCCAGTGCAGGTCCTCGATGACCAGCACCAGCGGCTGCTCCGACGCCAGGCGCTCCAGGATGCGGGTGATCAGGGCGAACAGCCGTGTCACGTCATCGTCCTGGGCAGCGAGTGCCGGGACGTCCAGGTCCGGCAGGATTCGCGCCAGCAGCGCCTCCCGGCCGGAACTCGCCGCGAGCACCTCGTCCGGAAAGTGCTGCCACAGCGTCCGCAGAATCTCGGAGAACGGCGCGAAGGGGAAGCTGTCACCCCCGAACTCGACGCAACCTCCGACCGCCACGACGGCCGCCCCGGTCTCGACAGTCCTCAGCAGTTCCTCGACCAGCCGTGTCTTGCCCACCCCTGTCTCTCCGCGCACGAGCACGGCCTGGGAGTCGCCGCCCTCCGCGGCGCGGGCGGCCTGCACCAACTCGGCCAGCTCGACCTCCCGGCCCACGAAGACGGGGGTGCGTGCCGGGGTGGAGTTCGTCCAGTCCGTGCAAGGGTGGTGATCATGCCGCTTACGCGCCGGGAACTGCGCGAGGCTCGTGCGTGCGCGCCGCGATGTCGTGAGAGGCATTCCTGTCCTGTCATTGGCGTACAAAGTCATGCGAAGAGATCCGTACGGGTTTGCATACAGAGCCGGATTCCACTTACGGGGGGCCGACTGATGGCCACGGAACCGCGGGACGGGGGCCGTGCCACCGAGGCGTCGGTCAGACGGCGGTCAGCGACGTCCACTTTTCCGTGATACGGAAGCCGACACTCTCGAAGAGACTCACCGTCTCGTTGCTTGCGTGGAGGTAAGCCGTGTGCGCGCCGGCGGCTCGCCCGTCACTCAAGATCCTCTCGATCACGAGCTGGGCATGACCGCGCCGGCGGTACCGCGGCAGTGTGGCGATGTTGATGAGTCCCACGTGGCCCTCAGCCACGACCCCCAAGCCTGCAGCCACAGCGACCCCGTCGATCTCGGCCAGGTAGGCGGTGGCCTCCTGTGCGTCCAGAACGGCCGGCGTGTACGCACTGGAGATGATCACGGGTGGCGCGCCGAGGCCAGCGCCCAGTACCTCAGCAAAATCGTTGGACTCACTGCCTCGCAGTGCGCGCACCCGGACCGGTCTGTCCTGCGCTTGGGACGCAGATGAGCCGGTCAGCGGGATGATCATGAAGAGTTGCTCAGACTCGCCGGACAGAACGACGCTTACCGACGTCGCCATCGCTGTTCCAAAGGCATGTGCGGCCGCATCCGCGCCGTGGCCACGAGTCTTGAGATCCACAACAACTCCACTCACAGGGTGTCTCTGCGACCCACAAGACGCCCTCCAGAGAACAAAGTTCGATGCCCGCCCAGTGACACCCATCACATGTGAGGTCAAGGCCCAAGGCCGGTGCTTGGAGGAGAAGTGGGTCTGCCCATGGGAGGCTCTGTTCCGTAGTCGGTGGTAACGGTGGGTGCTCGTCATTGGAGCAGGGATTCGGCCTAGTCGCGTGGCGTCCGGTTCGTGATCGAGGTCAAGGAGTGCGAGGGGGCCGCCAGGATCGCGGGCGTTGTGGCGGAGTCCGGCCGCGATGTTCTTCACTCCGGCCATGCGGAGGGCTCCGATGGCGAGGTTGCGCCAGGTGGCCATCGCGCGGGGTGCGTTGCCGGTCCGCAGCTGGGAGGCGTCCTCGGCGAGGGTGATGTCGCGGACATGATGCAAGGCCTCGGTCTTCCATTGCTGCGGACGAGTTCGGCGAGCCGGGGCGCGATGGCCTGGTCGGCGGCCAGGAAGCTGGCGACGGCACAGCCGGTCTTGACGGTGGTCCTGCCGGTGTCGTGGTCGGTGCGTCGGCACTTGATCTGGACGGCCTGGCGGGATCCGGGGAAGAGGAGGCTGTTCACGGTGGCGGCCTTGATCCGGGGGATTCCTGAGCGGCCCTGGCCGACGCCTCGGGGTGCGTCCCTGCAGTGGGATGTTTTCCAAGGAAGGGACTTGAGTCGGTGGCGCAGCTTCTTCCGGTTGCCCTTGACGATCACAATGCAGTGGGCGCCCTGGGTGAGGAGGTAGTCGGCGTGCTCTCGCCGGGTGCGCATCGCGTCGCTGGTGACATGGCCCCGGCCAGGTCGGAGACGTCTTCCAGCAGGGGCTGGAAGCAGGTGATCTCGTCGGTTTTCCCGCGACGACCAGCTGGGCCAGGACCAGGCCGGTGGCGTGCTCCAGTGCGGCGAGCAGGTGGATCTTGCGGATTGCGGCCATGGCTGCACCGCGCGGGCCCTTGCCGTCCACGAGTCCGCACAGCCCGGTCGTTTTGACTGAAACATCTGTGCTCCCACGCTTTTATGGACTTCATCCGACGATGGATCATGTCCGAAGCCAGCGGAGCATAAGGTTCCCCTTTGAACGGTCAATGATCACTGACCCAAGGAACTACAAAGGACGCGACGCATGCACAGCGTTCTGACCTGCATTAATCGATGACTCTGGCACCCGTCCGGCGCACCGTGGAGCTCGCATCCGGGTCCGGAAGTGCCTTGCTGTCCTGGAAGCGGGAAGAACTCCCATCATCGCTGGCCACAAGGCGCTTCCTCGGTTCCGGAGAAGCTGTTCACATACATCAAGCCGGTGGATCCGGGATGAGACGGCCTCAAAGCCGGGACGTCATGGCACTCCCGTGGCCGCTGTCCGCGACCAGGAGCTCAGGAGTAGAGGGCGACCGCCCCGTTCCAGAGGGCACCGGGGTTAAGGCGCTCGGGGAACAGTTCCAGCATGGCGTTGAAGAAGCCGAGAGCGCTGTCGTGCTGGGGGAGCAGCTCATCAGCGGCGTTGAGATACTGCCGGGTCTCGTTGATGGCGCGGGTCGCGTCGTCGTCGAGTGCCTTGTTCTTGTGACCGGTGACAATCCAGCGGGGCTGGAGGGCTTCGACGGTGTCGATGGCGCGACGCCATGCATCCAGGCCGCCGTTCTTGGCTTCCACCAGGAACTGGTGCACGCCGTTGTAGATCACGTCGCCGGCGACCACGAGATCCAGGTCGGGGACGTGCAGGACGGAGGTGTCGTCGGTGTCAGTGTGGCCGACCTCGACGATCACCATCTCACGGCCTTCGAGCGTGAAGCGGTTGTCGGGCACGGTGACAGCCGTGACGGGAGAGTCGGGGATCTGGCCGGGGAGGAGCTTGTCCCAGAAGCCCGCACGGATCGCCACGTTGTGGTGCATCTGTTTGATCGTGCCCTCCGTCGCAACGACCTGGGCGCCGAACCGCTCGGCCAGGAGGTTGGCGGCGAACCAGTGGTCACCGTGACCGTGGGTCACGAAGATGTGGGTCAGGTTCTTGCCGCTGGTCTCAACCCACTGAGCGACCGCCTCGCCCTGAACGGTGGTCATGGGCGGGTCGACCAGTACGGCGTCGCGCTCGCCGTGGATGAGCGTGACGGACAGGGGCGAGAACATCCGCCGGTCGCCGTTGGGGACGAGTTCAGGAACGTTCAGCGGGATCGGGTCGGCGGTGAAAACCTCGTACGCGAGAGCGCTGTTCGTGGACATGACTACCTCTTTTTGATGAGTGATCGATGGTTTTGGTGATGACTTACTGCGGCGCAACGGCTATGCGAGAAAATAACGCTGCCAGAATCGAAACAACGGAAAAGTGACGCACTCGACAGGCCTGCCAGATGGATCAGTGATTGATAAGACGCGCGAGGGGTAAAAGCGCGGTGCCACAAGTGGAATAGTCCTGGACCTGGCCCGCATCCGGATCGTCAGTCATCCTGGCGCTGAGGTGAAGGCGCTTGGAATCGTCCTCGGGCCATTAGGCCGGGGTGGCCGAGCGGTGATGAGGACACGCAGAACATGCGATACGTACGGTGGATCTTCATGCCACTGCGCCGACGTCAGGGGCGTGACCGGCGATCCGTATGTCCACACGGTTGGGTTGACGTGGTGCCGTCGCCGAATGAGCTGGGCGTGTACGCGCCTTGGAGGCTGATGCAGTGGATGCCGGATATGCCGATTTTATTTGCTCGGAAGCCTAGAAATTCAGATGGCTCGATCTTCCGCGGACGCCCGCTTGCGGGCCCGCGAGGCGCGTAGGTTGGCCGGGTTGCCACATGACCGGAGGCTGTGCCAGACCCCAATGTTGTTCCGTGTCCGGTCATAGAACACGGCTACGCATACGGGATTTCGGCAAGCTTTTAGCCGTCGCCACGTACCCTCCTTCTGTGCGTTGAAGGATTCCGCAAGAACCGCAGAAGCTACCCAGTGCCAGCCGTATCCGCTCGGCAGGGTGACGAACGTAGGGCCCGAGGTCGTCGCTACTGTCACCGCGGCCGAGCGAAGTCGGGACGGAGGAGCGGATCGATCAGCGTCTGCGTCTGCTTGCCCGGAAACGAGTAGACGGAGCTCGCTTCGCAGTTCCTTGAGGGCCGGGAGGTCTTCCTCAGGCAACGAGGGCAGTGAGAAATCGAGTCCCGAGGACTCGGCCAGTGCCCTTCCCGCCGAATTCAGCCAGTTCCGCGCGGATACGATGTCGGACAGAAGATCATCGTGAGTGTGTCTGGAACCTTCCAGGCCGTCAGAAGAGGAGTTCAAGAGGTCCTGGACAAAGGCCAGTCCTCCTGGAGCCGGAACCAGTCCGGAAATTCGCTCTGTAGCGATCCACTGCACCATGCGAGACCTCCCTCGACTTGGGTTGACCCCAAGGTCAACATCATTCCGTACTCCGACAGCCGTTCGCACTGAGCCGCATATTCGGTAGCGGTCGCTAGGGCGAGCAATGGCTTGGCCGTGTTGGTTCGGGGGAGCGGGAGCGAGTCCAGAACCGAATCAACCCCCTCGGGCTGATACAGCCAACCACGCAGGGGCACATCCCCCTGCGCCCGGAATGCAACGTCAGTGCGCGTATGAGCCGTCGAAACGCTCCTTTCCTCCTCCTCGTGACACTACTGTAAGGCTGTAGCTAGTGTCGGTCAACCGGTACGTGCAGATGGTGCCCTCATCCCCCAGCCGTGCGGATTCGGCACCGGCCCGGGGTGCTGGGTAACGGGACCGGTGCGGGCCGCGCCATGACGACGCCTCGTTGCCGGCCCGGTGCGAGGGCCCTTCCCCGCACTGGTGCTCCCAGGGGCGCGCCACCGATCCCTTTGTCCGTCTGCCAAAACTCCGCGCGTTCCTGGTGAGCTGGTCCGCTGGTCAGCGGCCGAGGGCCTTGGCCAGGCCGACGAGAACGGCGCTGACGGCTGCGGCGGCAAGCCGCGTGTGCAAGGCCATCCCCCTTGAAGCGGGCCGAGTCGCCCAGTGACTGAGACCGTGTCCAACGTGGTGCGGCCGCAGGGCGGCGGAACGCAGGACACGCCTGATGAGACGCTGTTCGCGGCCATCGTCTGCATCCTGGTCGGTGGCTGCGCATGGCGCCAACTGCCGTCCTTCTCCGGAATATCGAAGTCGACCGCGCACCGCCGGTTCCTGACCTGGTCGAGTGCCGGTGTCTGGGGTCGCCTGTACGAGGCAGTGCTGCACGGCTCGACGACGCCGGTCTCGTCGACGTCACCCGCGTCGTCCTGGACACCGCCCGTGTCAGGGCTGAAAAAGGGGCGAACACACAGGTCCGAGCCCCGTGGACCGGGGCAGGCCGGGTTCCGGGATGCACGCCCTGCCCCCGGACGTGGTCCCCTGACGGGCGCTCCGGGGGACCGCGGTTACCGGCTCACCTCGTGGTGGCGGCCGTCGGGGCGCGGCAGCGGCTTGAGGTCGACCTGGACGCGGTGCGTGGAGTCATGACTGACCGAGCCGCCCAGCCGGGCCTCGACGACCCCCAGGCGCAGCCCCGCACCGCCCTCGCCGGCCCGGTGGAACTGCACCGAGAACTCCAGACTCACCTGCTCGACGCTGAACCGCCAGTCGCTCTCGGCGCCCTCCGCCTGAGCCCTGGCCAGCTCCGCACGCACCGTGCCGATGGCCTCCGCGAGACCGATCGGTTCCCGATCCCCCATGACAACACACCGCCGGTTTCCGTTGTTTGACCGATCCAACCTGGTCATGAGTCTAGGGACGGGCGATGCCCCGCGCGTAGGGTGAGGCAGCATGGGGGAACTGCGTGCGGACTGGAGACTCAGGCTGCGGCGCGAGGACGCGCACGGCCCCGTCTGCGGGGCCGGTGTACTCGTCGACCAGCACACGGCGTTGACCTGCGCACACGTGGTGCGGCGTCCGGACGCCGTGATGTGGCTGGAGTTCGCGGAGAACAGCGCCCTGGAACCGGTGGCCGCCCGGGTCATGGCGGGCGGCTGGCTCCCGGAGGGCGAACATGGCGAGGACGTCGCCGTGTTACGGCTCGACAGTCCGCGCCCGCGGGCACGCCCCGCGCCGTTGGAACCCGCGCTCCGGGCGGGTACGGAGGTGTACGCGACCGGGTACGCGGAGGGCTTCGACGACGGCATGAGCCTGTGGGGCCGGATCGGCGGCGCCAGCGGCGAGCGGGTGCAGCTCGACGCCGTCACCAAGGCGGAGGTGGTGCGCGCCGGGTTCAGCGGTGCCGCCGTGTGCACACGGCCCCGGGAGGGCTGTCCGGTGCGGGTGGTCGGCCTCGTCGTCAGCTGGCGCGGGGATCTGGGCGAGCTGCTGCCCGAGAGCAACCGGCTCGCCTTCTCCTATCTGGTCCCGGTCGACCGCATCGCCGGACTCTCGCCCGTCGTGAAGGAGTTGACCAGCCCGGACGCCTGGGACCACGCCTTCGGGGAGCGGCTGGAGCGCTGGTGGGACGATCCGGACGAGGACCCGGTGAAGATCACCGTGGTGCCCCCGGGCAGCGGCAAGGACCGTTCGCTGCGCCATCTGCTGCACCGTGCCGACGTCGTCCATCGCGGCGGTGACAGCAGACCGCACCTCGCCGACCACGCGCTGGGCCGGATCTCCTTCCCGGTCGGCGAGTACCTCGCGTACTGGGACTGGCTGCTCGGCACCGCCCGGCGCCCGGCGGGCGCGACCCCCGCGCCCGCCCGGCCCGCGACGGTCGTGGTCGACGGCCTCGACGAGGATCCGCAGCCCGGCCCGCTGCTCGAACTGCTCGCGCGGCTGGGGGCGCTGGGATTCCGGCTGCTGCTCGTCTTCCGGCACGAGGGCGGCACCGGCTGGAACGCCGCCCGCGACGACCTGCTGCGGCCCGCACTCCTCAGGCACGCGGACGCCCTCCTCGGCCGGCTGGAACTCGCCGAGTTCGGCAACGCGATCCGCCGCGACGTCGTCGACAGCGCCTCCCTGGGCTCCGTCACCGAGACGGCCGACCTGCGCCGGGCCGAGCTCCGCCGGACCAGCGCGTTACCGGACCCGCAGCGCCAGCTGCCGGCGCTGCGCGCGCTGCTCAGAACCCTGCGCGCCGACCTGGACCGCCAGGGAGGCAGGTGATGCGCGAGCGCCGCACGGACCAGGGCGAGGGCGAGCGGCGGGTGACCGGCTGCCCGCACCGGAACTTCGACGGATCCCCCTGCCAGGGCTCCGTCCTGCCCACCGGCTGGTGCGACCGGTGCGGCCGCGCGGTACAGGGCCCCTTCCTGCCCGCCCTGCCCGAGGACCCGCGGGACCTCGGCCCCCGCGACCTCCTCAGGCTCCCCGACCGCGCGCCGCGCGCCGTCGAGGCCCGCCTGGTCCGTGCCGCGACGCCGCTGCGCGTGCGCATGGGCTGCTCGGCCGCCGACTGCGGGATCACCTTCGCCCCGCCCTACACCGAGGGCCCGGTGCCCCTCTCCGGGTACTGCCCGGCCTGCGGCGAGCGGTACTCGTACGAACCCGAGCTCACCGAAGGCGAGTTGCTGCGCGACCAGTACCGGATCATGGGGGCCATCGATCACGGCGGCCAGGGCTGGGTCTACCTCGCCGAGGACACCCATCTCGGGGACGTCGTCGCCGTCAAGGGACTGCTCAACCGCTACGAGCACGACGGCGCCCGGCTCGCCGACGTCGAGCGCCGCAACCTGGTCGCCATGCGCCACCCCCGGATCGTCCAGATCCGCGACTTCGTCGCCCGCGGCGACGGCACCGGGGAGATCACCGGCGGCTACATCGTCATGGACGACGTCGGGGACGGCACCCTGGAGAAGGTCGTCGAGGAGACCCGGCGGGGCGAGTCGGTGCTCGACATCGAGCACGTGGCGGCGTACGGCTGCCAGATCCTCGAAGCGCTGGTGCATCTGCACGCCGGCGGTGAACGGGTCTTCGTGTACGGGGACATGAAGCCCTCGAACGTCGTGCACCACGGGGCCGGCGTCAAGGTCATCGACCTCGGCGGAATGCGCGAGGAGGGCCAGAGCCGGCCGCCCGCCCACGTCACCACCGACTACATGGCCCCCGAGACCGCGTTCACGGGCCTGCCCACCGTCGCCCACGACCTGCACACCGTCGGCGTCACCCTGCGCGAACTCGCCCACTGGGCCGTCGACGAGGTGCCCGGTCTGGGCACCGGCTCGTTCTGGCAGGTCGTCGAGCGCGCCGTGCGGACCGACCCCGGCCGGCGCTTCGCCGACGCCCGCGAGATGGCCGGCCAGCTGCGGGGCGCGCTACGGGAGATCCGGGCGCTGCGCGGCAAGAGCGACCCGCCCGAGCCGTCCGACTACTTCCGTCCGTCCCCGCAGCTGCTCGGCGCCCGGCTCGGCACGGTGCCGGGCATCGGGCACTGGCTGCAGCGGCCCCGCCGCGACCGGTACGCGCCGCCGGTGGCCCCCGCACTGGACCTCGGGACCCCCACGCCCACCGAGATCGCCGGGTGTCTGCCGGTGCCGCGGCGCTATCCGGGCGACCCGCAGACCGCGCGGTTCGAGGTCAGCAGCGGCTACGACCCCGGGCTGCTCCTCGACCAGGAGGACGAGAAACCGGCCTCGGTGGAGATCTGCCTGCACAACGTGCGTGTCCTGCTGAGCCGCAACACCCGGGACGACCTGGAGCTGGCCCAGGCGGAGCTGGACACCGCCGACTCCATTCCCGGACCGTCCGCGGTGCGCAGGTGGCGGCTGGAGTGGCACCGCGCGCTGCTGGCGCTGCGGCACGCCGGTCTCCACGACACGCCCCACCAGGTCACCGACGCCCAGACCCACTTCCTGCGGGTCCACCTCGAACTGCCCGGCGAGTACGCCCCCAAGCTGGCCCTCGCCTACTGCGGGGAGCGGCTCGGCGACCGCGGCAACGGGCCCACCGCCAGGGAGCTGTACGAAGCGGTGTTCGCCCGCAACCCCGCGCACGGCGGTGCCGCGCTGGGGCTGGCCAGGCTGGCGCTGCGCGCGGGCGACCGGCGAGCGGCCCTCGACGTCCTTGCCCGGGTGGGGCCCGGCACCCTGGACCACACCGTCGCCCGGATCGCCTCCCTGCGGATCCGCGCGGCCCGGCTGCCCGGTGCCGCCGGTCCGTCACCGAAGCACTTCGCTCCGCTGCCCGCGCCCGCCGAGGTCGACTCGGCGCTGGCCGAACTGCCCGGTCTGGTGGGCCGGGGACCGGGCGCGGGCGAACCGAGCCTGTCCGAGGACGAGGCGCTGCGGCTGCGGACCGAGCTGCACGAATGGAAGCTGGACGCGCTGCACCACCAGAGCGACCGGACCGGCGCCCCGGGCACGGGGGCCGGCCGGCTCGACGCCCGCCGGCTCAGACGTCTCACCCCGCCCGAGCGCGAGCAGCGCAGGCGGCTGGAGTCCCTCTACCGGCAACTGGCCGCCCGGCACCGGGAGTCGGCCGCCGCCCACGAACACCTCGTGGACCTCGTGCACGCGGTACGACCGCAGACCCGGATCTGATCCGCACGCAACCGCACGACCGGACCACCCGGCGCGACGCGGTCGCAGGGCACCGCACGGGTGACGTCCCCGGCAACGAAGGGAAGGCACGGTGACGGAGGACATGAGCGGCCGTACCCGGCCCCCGCGGCCCGGTGTCCGGCTCCACGTCGATCTCGACGCTGACCGGCGCCCGCACCGCAGTGCGAAGATCGAGGCCCATCTGCGGGTCGACGTCACCGCCGACCGCGCCCCCACCGACCTGCCCGCGGTCGAACTCGCGGTGATCATCGCCGTGGACGTGGCCGAGCCCGGTCGGGCGGCCGTGCGCCATGCCCTGCCGGCCGCGCTGCGCGCCCTGCCCGACCGGATCTCCTTCGCCGTGCTCGGCAGCGGACCCGAGCCGGTCCTGTGTTATCCGCGGGGTGCCGACAGGTGGGCCGTCGCCGACCAGGACCAGCGGCGCCGGGCCGCGTTCGCGATGGGCTCGCTGCCGCTGCACCGGGACGGTCCGCGTCCCGCCGGATACGCGCCCTGGGCCGCCGAGGCGCGGGCGCTGCTCGCCGACCGGCCGCTGTCCGTACCGCACCTGGTGCTGATCACCGACGGCAGCAGCGCCGGCGGCGAGACCCGCCTGGAGGAGGAACTCGACGCCTGCGCCGGGAGGTTCACCTGCGATGTGTTCGCGGTGGGCGCCGACTGGAATCCCGATCCGCTGCTGGCCATCGCCGAACGGCTCCACGGTACGGCCCAGTTCGTGGACGAGGGCCTCGGCCGGGCGATCACCGACGCCATCGCGCGACTGCGCCGGGTGGGCCCGTCCCAGCTGGCGATCGAGGTGACCCTGCGGCCCTCGGTGCGCCAGGTCTCGCTCAGCGAGAAGGCGCCGCGGCCGCACCGGCTGGTGGGGCTGCCCGAGCCCGACCGGCCGCACTGCTGGAGCTTCCCCACGCACCAGTGGGAGCAGGGCAGCCGCGACTACCTGCTCACCCTGGTCGCGAACGCCGCGGACGACCCGCTGGAGACCGAGCTGCAGTTCGCCATGGTCTCGGTCGACGGCGTCCACGCGCCGGTGGTCGCCCGCTGGCACCATCCCCGGCAGTCGGCGCCGCCGGGTCCGACGGGCGGTGGCAGTGTGCGCAGTCTCAACGCCACCGCCCGGATGCGCGGCGCGTTGCGCGAGGGGCTCACCGCGCTCCAGGGACACCGGCCCGACACCGCCCGCGAGTGCCTGGCGCAGGCGGCCCAGCTGGCGGCCCGGTTCGGCACGGACTGGGTGCTGGACGAGATCCGTACGGTCGCCGACATCGAGGACGCGGCCGAGGGACGGATCCGGCTGCGCACCGTGGACACCGGCACCCTCGGCCCGATGATCCTGCGGGCCGGCTCCCACCCGGGCGCACCGGTGGCCGACGTCGCCGCCGCACCGCCGGGCCCGCGCTGCGGCAGCTGCCGGAGCCGGGCCGGCGGTGAGGCCCGCTACTGCATCGTCTGCGGGGAGAAGCTGCTGTGACGACCGTGTGGACAGCCTTCTCACGGCGGTACTCCCCCGCCGCGTTCTGGCGCGGGCGACTGAGCGGCCGGCGGACCCGACGGCTGCTGGAGACGCATCTGCTGGTGCTCTTCCTGTGCGCGGCCGTGGCCTCGACCTCCTTGTTCTTCTCCTACCGGCAGACCCAGCGCGGCGCCGCGGCCCTGGCCGCCCGTGAGGCGCCGGCCGTGCAGGGGCTGGCCGCCACCCGGCTGGCGGCGCTGCGGGCCGACCAGGAGGCGCACGCCCTGGTGACGGCGCACCTGGTCGACGTGCCGGGCTCCGGCGAGACCTACCGGTCCCAGCTGTCCGCCGCCGACCAGGGCCTGTCCCGGATCGCCGACCGCACGGACCAGGACCTCGGCACGGTCAACGGCCTGCTCGCCACCTACGGCAACTCGCTCGGCCTGGGTACGTCCATGTACCGCGACCAGCCGCTGATGCGGGAACAGAAACTCGACGAGGCGGACTCGCTGCTCACCCGCAGCACGGTCGGTCTCGCGCCCCGCCTCGACGCGCTGCAGCGGGTCCAGATGCGGCACGCGGAGACCACGGCCACCATGGGACGGTGGCAGCGGGCCGGCTGGTGGCTCGCCGAACTCGCCCTGGCCGTCATGGCGTCGACCCTGCTGTCGGCGGTGTTCGTACTGCGCGACCGGTGCGGCCGCGACTGGAACCCCTATCTGCTCGCCGCGTTCGTCCTGACCGTGCTGCTCGCGGTGTTCCCGCTGCTGACGACGGCGTCGACCGAGGGCCGCCTGGACAGGGCGCTCGGCGACCTCGGACGGATCACCGAGGTGTCCCGGTCCCGGCACACCGGCCCGGGGCTGGCCGCGGCGCAGCAGAGCGTCGCACAGAAGTCGGAGGAGGTCCGGCAGGAACTCACCGACGGCGGCTGGACGGACCGGATGTACCGGGGCACCGTGGTCGGCGGCCTGCTGGTCGTCGTCCTGCCCGCGCTGGGCCTCGGGCTCCGGCTGGACAGCGACTACTGGAGGCGGCGATGACCCGGCGGTTCAAGGTGCTGGTCGTACTCGTGGTCCTGCTGCTGATCGCCGCCGGCGGCCTGGTGGCGGCCTGGGCACGGCACGACGACGGGGAGCCGGTGACCATCCTGGGGACCTGGACCGGGGAGCAGGCGGAACAGTTCGAGACCGTGCTGCGGGACTTCGGGATCCCCTTCCGCTATCAGGGCACCGCCGCCCAGCGCGAGGTGCTGCTCTCCAAGGTGCAGTCGGGAGAGCCCCCGGACATCGTGATCATGCCGGGTATCGGTGAACTCGCCGAGTACGCCGGGCAGAACCGTCTCAAGCCGCTGAACGGGCTGTACGACCCGGAGCAGTACGGCGCGCCGTGGAACGCCACCGGCACCGCCTCCACGTCCGTGTACTGGGTCCCGGTCAAGGCGGACCTGAAGAGCATCGTCTGGTTCCGGCAGGGCAGGACGCCCGCCGACTCGCCCGCTCCGCTGCGGAGTTGGTGCATCGGCATGGGGGACGACGGCGCCTCCGGCTGGCCCGGCACGGACTGGATCGAGGACCTCGTGCTGCAACGGGCGGGCCCGGCTGCCTACGAGCGGTGGGCGCTCGGCACCGGCGACACCCCGTGGTGGCGGAGCACCGCCGTGCGCTCCGCCTGGCAGGCCTGGGCCGGGCTGCTCGGGCAGGACCGGACCAGGGCCCGGCACGCCCTGCTCACCGACCACCGGGGCACCCCGGAGAGCGACGGGCTGCTGTTCGACGGCTGGGGCGGCTGCGGTCTGGAGCATCAGGGGTCGTTCGCCCGCTCCTTCTACAAGACCGAGGCGCCGCACGCGGACCTGACGGACTCCGCTCCGCTGCTGCCCGGCGGCGGCCAGGTGCGGGCCCATGAGGTCACCGGGGACTTCGCGGCACTGTTCAGCGACCGTCCCCAGGCCCGTGAGCTGGTCCGACGGCTGGCTTCCAGGGACGGCCAGCAGGAGTGGGCCGCGTCGGCGGACTTCTTCTCGGCGAACCGGCAGGTGACTCCGCAGAACCACAAGGTCGAACACGAGATCGCCTCCCGGCTCCGGGAGGGCCCGCGCTGCCTGGACGCCTCGGACGTCATGGCGCCCGCCGTGCGGGACGCCTTCTACGAGGCCGTCCTGCAGACCATCGCCCGGGTCGCCGCCGGTCAGGACCCCGGCATCGCGGGTCTGCTGCGGGACCTTCAGCGGGTGCAGGACGCGCAGGGCGCGCCCGGCAGAGCGGCGCCACGGACGGTGTGCAGTCCGCGGTGAGGGGTCACGGGCCGGCCGCCCGGCGCAACCCCTCCCCGATCGCGGTCAGCCAGTCGTCGACCGGGCCGGCCGTCAGCAACCCGCTTCCCGCGCCCGCGAGTTGCCCGGCGGCCGGGCGCAGCCGTTGGTGGCAGCGACGCAGGGCCGGGCGGTCGCCGGCCGCCAGGGCGGTCGCCGCCACGACACACCACAGCGCCTCCTGCACGAGGTCCGCCGGCGGCTCGGGCAGCTCACGCAGCGCGTCGCGGGCCGCCCCCGCTCCGTCGGCGGCGAGGGCGAGAGCCGGGCGGATCCACGGGAGGTAGGGCCCCCAGCCGGCGGCCGGTTCGAGGGCCGCACGGATGCCGTACGGCCGCCCGGCGATCCGGAGACACAGGAGTGCGAGGGGGAGCAGTCCGGCGCGCACTCCGGGCATGCCCGGGCCGTCCAGCAGCCGGTCGACCTCGCGGTAGGCGGCTTCGGCGCGGCCCGGGTGTCCGGTCGCGGCCAGCCGCAGCGCCCGGTATCCGTCCGTGAACACGCGGACCAGCGGGAGTTCGTGGCGGTCGGCCAGCCGGTCGGCCGCTTCGGCGTGCACGTCGGCGGTGGTGAGGTCGGCGAGGCCCGCGCGGGCCTGCACCCGGATCAGATGGCCGAGCACCTCGTGGGTGACCAGGCCGTGCCGGGCGCCCAGGGCGATCAGTTCGGTGCCGAGGGCGTCGCGGCGCGGAGCGAGGCCGGTCCGGGGGCAGGACTGCATGAAGACGCCGTTGAGGGCGAAGGCGAGCAGCGCCGGATCGTCGAGGCCGCGGGCCAGCTGTTCCGCGTCGGTGGCGGCCCGCGCGGCACGGGCCGACCGGGTGCCGCGTGACTCCAGGGCGATCGTGGCGAGGAGCCGGCAGCGGGCGGCGTCCTGGGCCGGGGCCGAGGACAGCCGGGCCAGCGCGCGTTCGGCGGCGTCGGCCACCTGGCGGGCGGCCGCCGGGTCGTCGGAGCGGGGCCAGATCGCCGGGACGTCGTAGGCGCCGATGACCCGCGCGGTCAGTTCCGGGTCGCCGGACTCCTCGGCCGCGGTGATCGCCGCGAGGCGGTGTTCGCGGGCCGCGGCCAGTCCGCCGGAGCCGGTCACCGCGAGAGTGCGCAGCAGGCCCACGGTCGATTCGAGCCGGGCCCGGGCGCCCGCGGCGACGGTACGGTCGTACGCCGCGGCCGCCCGGGACCACACCCGGGCCGCCGCGGCCTCTCGCTCCGCGTCCAGGGCGGGGTCCTGCGCGAGGATGCCGGCCTCCAGTCGGCGCAGCGCGGGCCCGGGGTCGAGCCCCAGCTGGTCGGCGAGGGTCGCGCGGGCCCGGCGCAGCACCGCGAGGGCGTCGCCCTGGCGGCCGGTCCGGTAGAGGGCGAGCGCCAGCAGCCGCCAGCCCTCCTCGCGCCAGGGGTGCCCGGTGAGGTGGGCGTCCAGGTCGGGCACCGCCTCGGCCGCCCGGCCGCCGGCGAGCAGCGCCTCGGCGCGCTGCTCCACCGCCCGCAGCCGCAGCTCGGCCAGCCGGGCCCGCTCGGCCCCGCACCAGTCCTCGTCGGCGAACTCGGCGTAGGCCGGTCCCCGCCACAGCTCCAGTGCCTCATGGAGCCCCCGCGCGGCCCGCACGGGCTGCTGCTGTAGGGCGCTTTCGACGGCCGTCTCGAACCGCCAGGCGTCCACCGTCTCCGCCCGCGCACGCAGGGCGTAACCGGGTCCCTCCGTGACGAGGAGCCGGGCCGGGGCGCGGAACGGGCGGTCCGGTTCGAGGGCACGGCACAGGTCGCCGACGAAGGTGCGGACGGTGCCGAGGGCGGTGGGCGGCGGCTCGTCCCAGAGGTCGGCGACCAGACGGGCCACCGGCACGACCCTTCCGCGCGCCACGATCAGCCGGGCCAGCAGCGCGCGGTGCCGGGGGCCCTTCAGCGCGAGCGGGACACCGGCGTGCTCGGCCACCACGGGCCCGAGCACCCCGAAGCCGACCTGATCCATCCTCACCAACCCCACGGTAGATCCCACCCCACACCGCCCCGGACACCCGGCGGCCCCGGCCCGCGCTCCATCGCGTCCCACCCCGGCATCGCCTACTGATCCACTGCTGATTCGCGGGCGGGAGTCTCGGTGGCGCACCGTGTCCCCGTCGCCGACGGCGTGTCCCTGCACGCGTCGGTCGGCGGTACCGGCAGTCCGGTCGTCCTGCTGCACGGCTTCCCGCAGACCCACCTGATGTGGCGGCGGGTGGCGGCCGACCTCGCCTCCGCTCACACCGTGCTCTGTCCCGACCTGCGCGGCTACGGCGCCAGCGACAAGCCGGCCGACGCGGACGGGCTGTCGTACGCGAAGCGGACCATGGCCGCCGACGTCGTGGCGCTCGCCCGCGCCCTCGGCCACGAGAGGTTCGCGCTGGCCGGGCACGACCGGGGCGCGCTGGTCGCCTTCCGGGCCGGCCTGGACCACCCGGACACCGTCACGCACCTGGCCCTTCTCGACGTACTGCCGACCCTGGACATGTGGGAGGTGCTGCACGGCAGCACCGCCGCCGTCGCCTTCCACCTCTATCTGATGGCGCAACCCCCGGGCCTGCCCGAGCAGCTGATCGGTGCCGCCCCGGACCTCTTCTTCGGGCACTTCCTCGACCTGTGGACCCGCGACCCCTCGGCGATCCCCGCCGGCGTCCGCGCCGACTACCTCGCGGCCTGCCGGGCGGCGGTCCCCTCGATCGTGGCCGACTACCGGGCCTCGGCCGGCATCGACACCGAGCACGACCTGGCCGACCGTGCCGCCGGGACCGAGCTGGGTATGCCGGTGACCGTGCTCCAGCAGGACTGGGGCGCCGCTCTGGGCTACGACGCGGCCGCACTGTGGCGGGCCTGGGCACCGGACCTCGAGCACCACACGGTGGACTGCGGGCACTTCATGGCGGAGGAGGCACCGGAGCAGGTCGTCTCCGCACTGCGCGAGCTGCTGGCCCGCTGATCCGTACGACGGTCCGGCCCGGCACCGGCGAGGTGCCGGGCCGTCCTGGATCGCGCCTCAGGCCTTGTCGAGGGTGACGTCCTGCCGCCGCTCGGCGTGGAAGAACGGCAGCGGCAGGCCGCCCTGGGGGCGCAGCTCCATGATCGTGGCCTCGACATCGGCCGCGCCCGGCTTCAGCTTCTCCGAGGTCACCACGCCGGTGTTCGCCCAGTGGTGCTCGACGCCGTCGCACACGGCCCGTGTGCCGCCGACGCCGTGGCGGTGATTCGGTGACTCCTGGCTGACCGACGAGCTGACGAACACCGGGCCGATGGCATCGGTGCAGGTGTAGGTGCCGGAGAGGGTGACCGTGCCGTCGTCGGTGAGACGGCCGTTCGAGTAGACGGTCACGGACTCCGAGGGAGCCCCGGGGGCGGCGGTCGCGGGTACCACGGCGGCGCAGAGCAGGGCGGCGGAACCGAGGGCCGCGGCGGCGAGGACAGGGCGTAGGGGCATGACATCCCTCCCAGGTGGTGGTGGTGTGAGGCATGCCCTGGATACCGGGCGCCCCGCCCGGGAAGCGTGACCATCACCCCTTCGGTGGCGCGTCCCCGCCGGGCCGGAGCCGCCGGCCGCGTCGCGGACGCGCGGCGACCGTCGTGGGAGCGTCCGGGAGTTGTCCGTGTGTTGTCACAGGTCGCGGCAGGTGGTTCCGCGGCGTTCACGACGGGAGCATGGTCTGGTCATGCCGGTCGGCGACCGTGCCGGAGGCAGACCCGTGGAGGTGCGCCATGTGTTCCCACCAGCTCCCGAGCGCGACGGCCGACCGCGGCCTCTCGCACATCGTCGCCGCCCACCCCGAGCAGGGCTGGACGCTGCTGTGCGACGGGGCGATCGTCTTCGACGACACGGGCGAGCTGCGCCCCGACGGCAGCGTGACCGAGCCGCACCGCGGCCCGGCAGGACGGCTCGCCGTCGCCGCCTGACCCGCCGCGGGAGGGCGCGAACCGAACCCCGGCGGCCCCGCGGACACCCGTCGGTCCCCTCCCCCGCAATCCTGACTCACATTCAGGCGTGCAGTCGAGGTGACCAGCAGCGATGCCGGGGACCTAAAATGATCAACGTGTCCGAGCAACACGCCCCGAGGTCCCTCATCGTCACGCTCTACGGCGCGTACGGTCGCTTCCTGCCCGGCCCGGTGCCCGTCGCCGAGCTGATCCGGCTGCTGGCCGCGGTCGGCGTGGACGCGCCCTCCGTACGGTCGTCGGTGTCCCGGCTGAAACGGCGCGGCCTGCTGGCGCCGACGCGTACCGCGCAGGGCGCCGCCGCTTACGAACTCCCGGCCGAAGCCCGCCAGTTGCTGGACGACGGCGACCGCCGTGTGTACGCGGCGCCGGCACCCGAGGGCGCGGGCTGGGTGCTCGCGGTGTTCTCGGTGCCCGAGTCGGAACGGCAGAAGCGGCACGTGCTGCGCTCCCGCCTCGCCGGACTCGGCTTCGGCACGGCCGCCCCCGGGGTGTGGATCGCCCCGGCCCGGCTGTTCGAGGAGACCCGGCACACCCTGCGCCGGCTCGGCCTCGATCCGTACGTGGACTTCTTCCGCGGCGACCACCTCGGGTTCGCGCCCACCACCGAGGCGGTCGCCCGCTGGTGGGACCTGACCGCGATCGCCAAGCAGCACGAGCGGTTCCTCGACGACCACGAACCGGTGCTGCGCGGCTGGGAGCACCGGCCGGACACCCCGCCCGAGGACGCCTACCGCGACTATCTCCTCGCCCTGGACTCCTGGCGCCATCTGCCGTACACCGACCCCGGGCTGCCGACGAGCCTGCTGCCCGCCGACTGGCCGGGCACCCGTTCGGCCGCCGTCTTCCGGGCGCTGCACGAACGGCTGCGGGACGCGGGCGGTGCCTTCGTCGGTCTGTGAGTGAACGGGGGGGCGAACCGTGAACGGGCGGTCGCCTGCGAAAAGTTCATTACAGGACTCCGTGACCTCTTGCGGACCGCGAGTCACTCAGCCGAACCTCAGCTTCCTCGACCACTCCTGTCAGACTTCTTACCAAGAGGACGATCGCCCGGCTCCCGGGGGATCGGCTCAGGGCCCAGGGACACCGCGTGGAGGTCCTCGACGGCGACGAGATACGCCGTTTCCTCTCGGCCGGCCTCGGCTTCTCCCGGGAGGACCACCCCGGTCGAGGTGTGCGGCGAGCGCGACGTGAAGGGCATCTACGCCCGGCAGGCCGCGGGCCGGCGGACCGGGCTGACCGGTGTCGACGACCCGTACGAGCCGCCCACCGACCCGGCGCTGGTGCTGCGCACCCAGGACCAGACCCGCAGGAGTCGGCCGACGCGGTGCACGCGCTGCTGGTGGAGCGGGGGCTGGCATGAGCGGCTTCGCCCTCTCCCACCTGCACGCGCTGGAGTCCGAGGCGGTCCACATCTTCCGCGAGGTGGCGGGTGAGTTCGAGCGGTGGGTGATCCTGTTCTCCGGCGGCAAGGACTCCATCGTCATGCTGCACCTGGCAGACCGCCGAGCCGGGGCTTTGGGAGGTCACCGCGATCCCGGTCTCCGCGCTGGTCGGCGACAACGTCGTCCACCGGTCCACGGCCGTGGACCGGCACGACGGCCCGGCCCTGCCGGAGTTCCCGGGGAGCGTCCCGGTCGCCGCGGACGCGGCCGACGCACCGGCCCGCTTCCCGGGTACGTCATCCGGCACGGTGACGTCCGGCACTACGCGGCCCCGCAGTCCATCGGGGTACGGCTGACCGACCAGCGGGACGTGTCCCGAGGCGACATGATCACGGCCGGGCCGGGGGCGCCCGTGCTCACCCGGGACGTCACGGCGGCCGCGTGCCATCTGGCCGACCGGCCGCTCCGGGTCGGCGACCGGCGTGCTGCTCAGGCACACCACGCGGACCGTCAAGGCGATCGTCCGGGACCTGGCGGGCGCGGCCGAGCTCACCGCCAACGACCTGGGCCGGATCACCCTGCGCGGCGCCGAGCCGGTGGCGCTGGACGCCTACGCGGTCTCGCGGCGCACCGGCGCACCGGCGCGTTCATCCTGATCGATCCGGCGGGCGGCGCGACACTGACCGCGGGGGTGGTCGACTTCGCCTGATTTCCGCCGCTCGCGCAGGAGCCCCCCGCAGTCGCCGGGGGCTCCTGCGCCTGCGTGTCCGGTCACAAGGTCACAGCGCGTCAATAAGGCGGTAACAGCCCGGCCGCTCGTGCAGGACGGCCTGCCGGGGTGGGTAAGCAGCCCGTTGACGGGACGAAGGTCCCGCCCGGGGCCCGCCGAAGGGCTTCGGGACGGGACCCGTACCATTCCTACAGTTGAAAGCAGGACAAGCAGTGATCGCCTGCGCCATGAACGGAATCGCCGTGTACGAACCACCTTCCGCCGCCTCCTGGCGCATCGCGCTGCCGCACACCGTCGCGGCCGTGCCGGTCGCCCGTGCCCTGGTGCGCTCGGCGATGGAGGAGGCCGACCACGCGGCGGATCCCGACACCGCCGAGCTGCTCACCGCGGAACTGGTCGCCAACGCCGTCGAGCACACCGCCGGCAGGGGGCCGATAGAGCTGGTCGTCGAGCTGATGCCGGGCGGCTGCAAGGTCGAGGTGCACGACCCGGACCCGGCGCCGCCCGGCCACCTCACCCGTCCGGTGATCGAGGAGCCCGACCCCATGGAGGAGGGCGGGCGCGGTCTGCTGCTGATCCGCGCCCTCAGCGCCTCCTGCGGGCACCGCCCCACCGAGTCCGGCAAGGCGGTGTGGTTCAGGCTTCCTGTAGTACCGCGTCAGTGGCGTCCGGCGTGACCGCACCGCTTTCCGGCCGGGCCAGCGTGGAGTTCCGGCGCCCGTAGCCGACGTAGACCAGCAGACCCACCGCCAGGAAGACGGCGAACTGGATCCAGGTCGTCCACCCGGTCTCGTACATCAGGTACAGGCAGAAACCGACGCCCAGCAGCGGCACGACCGGGTAGAGCGGCACCCGGAAGGTGCGGGCGAGGCCCGGTTCGCGGCGGCGCAGGGCGATCACCACGATGTTCACCACGGCCATGATGGCGAGGGTGCCGATGGTGCACAGGTTCATCACAGCGTCCAGCGAGGCGAAGGCCGCCGGCAGCGCGAAGACGAGCGCGACGGTCAGGGTCCCCGCGACCGGGGTGGCGGTCTTCGGGGAGACCTTCTCGAAGACGCGCGGGATCAGCCCGTCCCGGGACATGGACATGAGGATGCGGGTCTGGCCGTACATCACCGCGAGGACGACGGACGCGATGGCGACGACCGCGCCGAAGGCGATCACGCCGCCGCCGACCGTGGACCCGGTGACCTGGTTGACGACGTAGGAGAGGGCCGCGGGGCGTCCGGCCACCTGGTCGCCGCCGATGGCGCCGGTCGCGGCCAGCGCGACCGCGCAGTAGAGCAGCGTGACCACGCCCATGCAGACGAGGATCGCGACCGGGACGTCCCGGCGCGGGTTCTTGGCCTCCTCGCCGGCCGTGGTGATCGCGTCGAAGCCGATGTAGGAGAAGAACGCGGCCGTGGTGCCGGCGCCGATGCCGCCGAGCCCCGCCGGGGAGAACGGCACGAGGTTGCCGTCCTTGAAGGCGCTGAAGCCGATCACGCAGAAGATGATCAGGATGACGAGCTTGACGGCCGCCATCGCGGCGGTCGCCCGGGCGCTCTCCCGGACCCCGCGCACCAGCAGTACGGCGGCCATCGCGATGACGACCACCGCGGGGAGGTTCACGATCCCGCCGTCGCCGGGGCCCGCGGACAGGGCGTGCGGGAGCTGGAGGCCGGTGAGGCTGTGCAGCAGTTCGTTGACGTACTGGCTCCAGCCGACCGCGACGGCCGAGATGGAGATGCCGTACTCCAGCAGCAGGCACCAGCCGACCAGGAAGGCCGTGGACTCGCCGAGACCGGCGTAGGCGAAGGAGTACGACGATCCGGAGACCGGGATCGCGCCTCCCAGCTCGGCGAAGGAGAGGGCCGTGAAGACGCAGGTGATCGCGGCCAGGACGAAGGAGACCACGACGGCCGGGCCGGCCTGGGCGACCGAGTCGGAGAGCCCGACGAAGATGCCGGTGCCGACGATCGCGCCGATGCCGAAGCAGAGCAGCTGGAAGAGGCCCATGGTGCGGCGGAGGCCGTGGCCCGCGCGGTCGGCGCCGGATTCGGCCACCAGCAGGTGGGGGGATTTGATGCGGGGCATGCGGGTGGTGCTCGTTTCTGGTGGTGCGGGTGCGATCCGGGTCGGTCGCCGGGGCGGCCGCGGCAGGGGTGGCGCCGGGCCGCCGGACAGAATAAGGCCTGGTGGAGGCCTGCGCGATACGGCGGCGGTCAGCCGAGCGTGGCCACCAGCACCGCCTTGATGGTGTGCATCCGGTTCTCCGCCTCGTCGAAGACGACCGAGTGCTCGGACTCGAACACCTCGTCGCTGACCTCCAGCTCGGTCAGTCCGTGGCGCTCGTAGATCTCCCGGCCGACGTCGGTGCCCAGGTCGTGGAAGGCCGGGAGGCAGTGCAGGAACTTGACGTCGGGGTTGCCGCTGGCGCGCAGCACGTCCATGGTCACGGCGTAGGGGCCGAGCAGCGCGATCCGCTCGTCCCAGACCTCCTTGGGCTCACCCATCGACACCCATACGTCGGTGGCGATGAAGTCGGCGCCCCGCACGCCCTCCTTCACGTCGTCGGTGAGCGTCAGCCGGGCGCCGGACGCCTCGGCGAGCCGCTCGGCCAGCTCGACGATGGTGCCGTCCGGCCACAGCAGCCGGGGGGCCACGATCCGCACGTCCATGCCGAGCAGGGCGCCGGTGACGAGGTAGGAGTTGCCCATGTTGTAGCGGGCGTCGCCGAGGTAGGCGAAGGCCATGTTGCTGAGCGGCTTGTCGCAGTGCTCGGTCATGGTGAGCACGTCGGCGAGCATCTGGGTGGGGTGCCACTCGTCGGTGAGGCCGTTGTAGACCGGTACCCCGGCGAAGGCGGCCAGTTCCTCCACGACGCCCTGTCCGTGCCCCCGGTACTCGATCGCGTCGAACATCCGGCCCAGCACCCGGGCGGTGTCCTTCACCGACTCCTTGTGCCCGATCTGCGAGCCCGAGGGGTCGAGGTAGGTGGTGACGGCGCCCTGGTCGGCCGCGGCGACCTCGAAGGCACAGCGGGTGCGGGTGGAGGTCTTCTCGAAGACCAGCGCGATGTTCCTGCCGCGCAGGTACCGCGTCTCGGTCCCGGCCTTCTTGGCCGCCTTCAGCTCGGCGGCCAGCGCGACCAGCCCGCGGAACTCCTCCTCGGTGAAGTCCAGCTCCTTGAGGAAGTGGCGGCCGGCGAGGGCGGTCGGGACTGTCGCCATGGGGGCGCTCCAGCAGTAGGGGTCGACGCGGTGACTTTTGGAAGTCTATACGATGTTTCACATTTCTATACAGGGTCCCCACGGGTCTCGTACGAGGTCTCATACGGGGTCTCGCTCCACCGGGCAGCTCATGCAGCGCGGACCGCCCCGCCCCCGGCCCAGCTCGCTGCCCGGGATCTCGATCACCTCGATGCCCTGCTTGCGCAGGTGGGTGTTGGTGGTGGAGTTGCGTTCGTAGGCGACGACCACACCGGGTTCGACGGCGAGGACGTTGCAGCCGTCGTCCCACTGCTCCCGCTCGGCCGCGTGCACGTCCTGGGTGGCGGTCAGGACCCGGATCTCGCTGAGGCCGAGGGCGGCGGCGATCGCACGGTGCATGTGCTCCGGCGGATGGTCGGTGACCTTGAGCTCCTTCTCCCCGCTTCCCGGTTCGATGGTGTACGAGCGGAGCATGCCGAGCCCGGCGTACTGGGTGAAGGTGTCGCCGTCGACCATCGTCATCACGGTGTCGAGGTGCATGAAGGCGCGCCGCTTCGGCATGTCCAGGGCCACGATCGTCCGCGCGGAGCCCGCCGCGAACAGTTTGTGCGCGAGCATCTCCACGGCCTGTGGGGTGGTGCGCTCACTCATCCCGATCAGGACCGCGCCGCCGCCGATCACCAGGACGTCGCCGCCCTCGATGGTCGAGGGGTAGGCGGCCTGCCCCTCCGACCAGACGCGGAACGTTTCGCCACGGAAGAGCGGGTGGTGCCGGTAGATCGCCTCGAAGTGCACCGTCTCGCGCTGCCGGGCCGGCCAGCGCATGGCGTTGATGGAGACGCCGTCGTAGACCCAGGCGGAGGTGTCCCGGGTGAAGAGGTGGTTGGGGAGCGGCTGGAGGAGGAAGTCGTCGAGGTCCATGACGTGGAAGCGGACCGAGGTGGGCTCGGCGTGCCCGGCCAGGAACTCCCGCTTGGTCATGCCGCCGACCAGCGCCTCGGCCAGCTGGGGCGCGGGCAGGTTCTCGAAGGCCGCGCGCAGGTGGTCGGTGGCGAGCGGGCCGTACTCCTTCTCGTCGAAGACCCGGTCCAGGACCAGGGTGCGAGCCGCCGGGATCGCCAGCGTCTCGGTGAGCAGGTCGCCGAAGAGGTGGACGGCGACCCCGCGGTCCCGGAGCACGTCCGCGAAGCCGTCGTGTTCGGCCCTGGCCCGGCGCACCCACAGGAGGTCGTCGAAGAGAAGGGCGTCCTTGTTGCTGGGGGTGAGCCTTTTGAGCTCCAGATCCGGCCGGTGCAGGATGACGCGGCGCAGCCGCCCGGCTTCGGAGTCGACATGGAATCCCATGACTCCATCCTGACCATCGCGGACCGGGTTCACCCTCAGGTCAACCGAATCTTGTTGTCGTCCTCTTGACGACAAACGCGCCGGGCACGATTATTGTCATATTGACTCTAAATCACGAGGGGGACTTCATGGCCGACATCACCCGGCGGCTGGGGCGGCGCCACCTGCGCGGGACCCCGACGGCGCACATCAGACATCACCGGGACGGAAAGCTGCTGCACGACGGCACCGGCATCAGCTTCTGGTTCCGTGCGCTGACCGCGGCGATCTCCGAGATACCGGTCGACGACCGCGAACTGGCGATGACCTTCCACGCCCGTACGGCGGACTTCCAGGACGTGGCGGTGCAGGCGACGGTCACCTACCGCATCGGCGACCCGGCGCTGGCCGCCGCCCGCCTCGACTTCTCGATCGACCCCGGCACCGGAGCCTGGCGCGGCACCCCGCTGGAACAGCTGGGCACCCTGCTCACCGAGACGGCCCAGCAGCACGCGCTGGCCGTGCTGGCCCGGACCCCGCTGGCGGCTGCGCTGGCCGACGGGGTGGCGGCGGTCCGGGAGCGGATCGCCGACGGCCTCGGCACGGAGCCCCGGCTGCCGGCCACCGGGATCGAGGTGGTGGCCGTGCGGGTGATGGCCCTGCGGCCCGAACCGGAGGTGGAGCGGGCCCTGCGCACCCCGGCCCGCGAGCAGATCCAGCAGGAGGCCGACCGCGCCACCTACGAGCGACGGGCGGTGGCCGTCGAGCGGGAGCGGGCGATCGCCGAGAACGAGCTGGCCAGCCAGATCGAACTCGCCCGCCGCGAGGAGCAGTTGGTCGAGCAGCGGGGCACCAACGCGCGGCGCGAGGCGGAGGAGCACGCGGCGGCCGACGCGGTGCGCGCGGAGGCGGAGGCCGCGCGGTCGGTGAGGCTGGCGGAGGCCGAGGCGGCCCGCACGGTGAAGCTGGGCGAGGCGGAGGCGGCCCGGGCCGTCACGCTCGCGCGGGCCGAGGCGGCGGGCGTCCGGGAGACCGGCGAGGCCCGGGCCGCGGCCCAGGCGGCCTGGCTGCGGGTGCACGGCGAGGTGGACGTGGCCACACTGCACGCCCTCACCGGCACGCGGCTCGCCGAGAACCTGCCGCGCATCGACAGCGTGACGGTCTCGCCGGACGTGCTGACCGGACTGCTGGCCAAGCTGGGCTCGCCGGAGGGGTCGTGACCACGCCCCAGCGGCCCGCGACCGGGGCGGCCCCGGCAGGCACGCCGCCCCGGCGGCCCACGAACCCTGCGGCGCACCGGCCCACCGGGAGCGGCCCCGGCGACACAGGCCGCCGGGGGTCCGAGGAAGCGGCGGGGCACCGGGCCGCCGTGGAAGGCGTGGCCGGCCGGTGGGTCGTGGAGTCGGGGGCGGGCGGCCCGGCGAGTTCCGCCGGCCGGCCGACGGAGGCGGTGTCGTGAGCCTCGCGCCCCGGGTGGTTCTCGTGCACCGGACCACGGAGTACGAGGGGTTGGTGGCCCACCACGGCACCCACGGGCAGGCCGCCTTCTTCCTCTCCACCCGGGGGCGGGACATCGAGGAGGTCGCCGAGCGGCACCGCCGGACCGGGCGGGCACTGGCTGAGGTGACCGCGGCGATTCCGCTGGCCTGGCGTCAGGCCCGGGTCGAGCGGACCGACCTGGACCGTTTCCTGTTCGGACCCGAGGACGTGGTCCTGGTGGTCGGCCAGGACGGGCTGGTGGCGAACGTGGCCAAGTACCTGGACGGCCAGCCGGTGATCGGCATCGACACCGACCCCGGCCGCAACCCCGGCGTGCTGGTACGGCACCGGCCGGAGCACACGGCGACGCTCCTGGCCTCGTTC
This sequence comes from Streptomyces sp. NPDC026515, assembly GCF_055567595.1. NCBI lineage: Bacteria > Bacillati > Actinomycetota > Actinomycetes > Kitasatosporales > Streptomycetaceae > Streptomyces > Streptomyces sp. NPDC026515. The sequence goes on along the minus strand of NZ_JBVHQD010000001.1, from coordinate 232,069 downwards.
GAGGCCACCGGCGCCGACGAGCTGACGATGGTCGAGGCCGTGGCCGACGACACCCAGCGGCTCGTGGCGCTCAACGAGATCTATCTGGGAACCGCCGGTCATCAGACCGCCCGATACCGCCTGGGCCTCGAGAACGACGGGGGTGTCGTCGAGGCCCAGGCCTCCTCCGGGGTGCTGGTGGGCACCGGCACGGGTGCCACCGGCTGGCTGCGCTCCCTGTGGCAGGAGCGCGGCGCCCGGCTGTCGCTGCCCTCCCCCACCGAGGACCGCCTGCTGTGGTTCGTCCGGGAGGCCTGGCCCTCGCCGGTGACCGGGACCTCCCTGGTAGCAGGCGAGCTGACCGCCTCGGCGTCCCTGACGCTCACGGTCGAGTCGGACCGTCTGATCGCCTTCGGCGACGGCATCGAGACCGACGCCCTGGAGCTGACCTGGGGGCAGACGGTCCGGGTCGGGGCCTGCGCCCACCGGCTCCGGCTGCTCGGCTGAACCGGGCGCCGGGCAGGCCTCACAGCCGGGGGTCGACCGGCTCCGACTCCAGCGCCAGCACCCCGAACACCGCCTCGTGGATCCGCCACAGCGGCTCGCCGTCCGCGAGGCGGTCCAGTGCCTCCAGGCCCAGCGCGTACTCGCGGATCGCCAGGGATCGCTTGTGGTTGAGGAACCGGTTCCGCAGGCGGGTCAGGTTGTCGGGGCGGGTGTACTCGGGACCGTAGATGATCCGCAGGTACTCGCGGCCCCGGCACTTGATGCCGGGCTGGACCAGCCGGCCCTTCGGGTCGCGTGCCATCGCGCCGAGCGGCTTGACGACCATGCCCTCGCCGCCCCGGCCGGTCATCTCCAGCCACCAGTCCACACCGGCCCGCACCGACTCCGGGTCCCCGGTGTCCACGTACCGGCGCCGGGTGGTCCGGAGCAGGCCCGTCGGATCGTTCTCCACCAGCCGGTCCAGGAGGGCGAGCTGTTCGTCGTGCGGGAGCGTGGCGAGGCTGCGGCCCTGCACCGCGAGGATCTGGAACGGGGCGAGGTGCACCCCCTCCAGGCCCTCGGTGGTCCAGCAGTACTGGCGGTAGGCGTCGGTGAACGCGGCCGCGTCAACGGCGCGGTCACGCTGCCGGGTGAGCAGCCCGGAGATGTCCACGCCGCGCTCCGCCGCACGCTCCAGGGCGGCCAGCGCCCCCGGGAACACCGCGCCGGAGGCGGCGCCCACGGCCGCGTACTGGGTGCGCAGCAGACCGCCGGCCTTGAGCGACCAGGGCAGCAGTTCGGCGTCGAGCAGGAGCCAGTCGGTGCCGAGTTCGTCCCAGAGTCCGGCCGCGTCGGCTGCGGCGCGGATCCGGCCGAGGATCTCCTCCGTGACCGACCCGTCGTCGAAGAACGGACGCCCGGTGCGGGTGTAGAGGGAGCCGGTGGGGCCGGGCGCGACACCGAAGCGCCGGTGCGCCGCCTCCGTGTCCCGGCACACCAGGGCCACCGCCCGCGAACCCATGTGCTTCTCCTCGCAGACGACGCGGGCGACCCCGTCCTGCGCGTACTGGTCGAAGGCCTGGGCCGGGTGCTCCAGGTAGCCCTCGACGTGCGAGGTCGGCGTCGGCGCCATCGTCGGCGGCAGGTACGGCAGCAGGCGCGGGTCGACCGCGAAGCGGCTCATCACCTCCAGAGCGGCCGCCGCGTTCTCCTCGCGGACCGCGATCCGGCCCTGGTGCCGGGTCTCCACGACCCGCCGGCCGTGCACGTCCGCCAGGTCGAGCGGGCGCCCGTCGTGGCCGCCGGGTGCCTCGGTGCGCAGCGGCCGGGCCGGCTCGTACCAGACCCGCTCGGCGGGTACGTCGACCAGTTCCCGTTCCGGCCAGCGCAGCGCGGTGAGCTTGCCGCCGAACACCGCTCCGGTGTCCAGGCAGATGGTGTTGTTCAGCCAGCTCGCCTCCGGGACCGGGGTGTGGCCGTAGACGACGGCCGCACGGCCCCGGTAGTCCTCGGCCCACGGGTAGCGCACGGGCAGGCCGAACTCGTCGGTCTCGCCGGTGGTCTCGCCGTACAGCGCGTGCGAGCGGACCCGGCCGGAGGTGCGGCCGTGGTACTTCTCGGGCAGCCCGGCGTGGCAGACGACCAGCTTCCCGCCGTCGAGGACGTAGTGGCTGACGAGTCCGTCGATGAACTCCCTCACCTGCCGGGTGAACTCCTCGCTCTCGCCGTCCATCTGCTCGATGGTCTCGGCGAGTCCATGGGTGTGCTGGACCTTGCGGCCCTTGAGATAGCGCCCGTACTTGTTCTCGTGGTTGCCGGGCACGCACAGGGCGTTGCCCGACTTCACCATCGACATCACCCGGCGCAGCACGCCGGGGCTGTCCGGGCCGCGGTCGACGAGGTCGCCGACGAACACGGCGGTGCGGCCCTTCGGGTGCACCCCGTCGGCGTAGCCCAGCTTGCCGAGCAGGGCCTCCAGTTCCGAGGCGCACCCGTGGACGTCGCCGACGATGTCGAAGGGGCCGGTGAGGTGGGTCAGGTCGTTGAAGCGCTTCTCGGTGACGACGGTGGCCGACTCCGCCTCCTCGGCCCCGCGCAGGACGTGCACCTTGCGGAAGCCCTCACGCTCCAGGTGCCTGAGGGAGCGCCGGAGTTCGCGGATGTGGCGCTGGACGACCCGGCGGGGCATGTCGGCGCGGTCGGCGCGGGCCGCTTTGCGCTCGGCGCACACCTCCTCGGGGACGTCCAGGACGATGGCGATGGGCAGCACGTCGTACTGCCTGGCCAGGTCGATCAGCTGACGCCGGGACTCCTGCTGCACGCTGGTGGCGTCGACGACCGTGCGGCGGCCGGCCGCCAGCCGCTTGCCGGCGATGTAGTGCAGCACGTCGAAGGCGTCCTTCGTGGCGCCCTGGTCGTTCTCGTCGTCGCTGACCAGTCCCCGGCAGAAGTCGGAGGAGATCACCTCGGTCGGCTTGAAGTGGCGGCGCGCGAAGGTGGACTTGCCGGAGCCGGAGGCGCCGACGAGGACGACCAGCGAGAGGTCGGTGACGGGCAGGACCCGTCCTGCGGTCTGCTCGGTCATGCTGCCTTCGCCTCCTTCGCGGTGGGAGTGGTGGTGTTCGTCTGGAAGACGGCCATCTGGGTGGGCGGCCCGACCTCGGGGTCGTCCGGCCCCACGGGGACGAACTCGACGTCGTAGCCGTGGAGTGCGGCGACCCGGGCGGCCCAGGTGCGGAACTCCTCGCGGGTCCACTCGAAGCGGTGGTCGCCGTGCCGGACATGACCGGCGGGGAGGGTCTCCCAGCGGACGTTGTACTCCACGTTCGGCGTGGTCACCAGGACCGTGCGCGGGCGGGCCGCGCCGAACACGGCGTACTCCAGGGCGGGCAGCCGGGGCAGGTCGAGGTGCTCGATCACCTCGCTGAGCACGGCGGCGTCGTACCCCTTGAGCCGCCGGTCGGTGTAGGCCAGCGAGCCCTGGACGAGCTTGACGCGGGACGCCTGCCGCTCGCCCATGCGGTCCAGCTTGAGCCGGCGCGCCGCGACGGTCAGGGCCCGCACCGACACGTCGACGCCGACGATCTCGGTGAACGCGGGGTCCTTCAGCAGCGCCTGCACCAACTGGCCCTGCCCGCAGCCGAGGTCGAGGACCCGGGCGGCACCGGACCGGCGCAGCGCGTCGAGGATCGCCTCCCGGCGCCGCACCGCGAGCGGCGCCGGCTTCTCCTCCGTCTCCGTCTCCTCCTCGACCGCGTTGTCGATCTCCTCGACCTCGCTGTCGTCGGTCTCGGCGAGCCGCACCAGTTCCAGCCGCTCCATCGCCTGCCGGGTCAGCGACCAGCGACGGGAGAGGTAGCGGGTGGTGATGAGCCTCTGCTCGGGGTGTCCGGGCAGCCAGCCCTCACCGGCGCGCAGCAGCTTGTCGACCTCCTCGGCGGACACCCAGTAGTGCTTGGCGTCGTCGAGGACGGGGAGCAGGACGTAGAGGTGGCGCAGCGCCTCGGCGAGGGTCAGCGACTCCGCCTCCAGAACGAGGCCGACGTACCGCGAGTCGCCCCACTGCGGGAACGAGGTGTCCAGGGCGACCGGTTCGGCGGTCACCGTCCAGCCGAGCGGCTCGAAGAGCTGCCGGACCAGACCGGGGCCGCCGCGTGCGGGCAGCGCGGGCACCTCGATACGCAACGGCATTGGCCGCTCGGGGGCTTCGGGACGGGCCCGGCACACGCCGCGCATCGCGCTGGAGAAGACGTTGCCGATCGCCACGGCGAGGAGCGAGGAGGCGGCGTACGGGCGGTCGTTGACGTACTGCGCGAGCGCCGCGTCGGGTGCCCCGCCGTGCCCCTTGCCCTTGCCGCGCCGGACCAGCGCCACCGCGTCGATCTCCAGGAGCAGTGCCGCCGTGCAGCGCTCGGCATCCGCCTCGGGGTAGAAGACGTGCGCGATGCCGTAGGAGGTCGAGAAGGTCTGCGCGTTGTCGGGGTGCTTGTGCAGCAGGAACCCGAGGTCGGTCGCGGGACGTGCGGGGGTGCCGGTGGTGGTGATCGTCAGGAACACGGTGGGTCGCCTCGAAAGGGGTCAGGAATCTGTGCGAAAGCGCTGGTCGTGCGCTTGTGCGCGGTTCCAACGTACCGAGGGTCACCGCGTGGGGCCCCGGATTTTTTCCGGGGCTACCGGCCGGCCCGCCGCCAGGCGCCGACGCCGAGCTTCCCCGTGGTCCCGAGGTCCAGGCCCGGGGTGACCGTCACGGGTGCGGCGCCCGGCTTCGCCAGGACCCGGACGTAGGGCACGTTCACCGGCGTGCCCGCCAGTGTCGTGTTGCGCCAGACCAGGCCGGACAGGGCGGTCTCACCGGGTTTGAGGACGAGCGCGACGGGCGGCCCGTCGAAGCCGGTTCCCGTGGCGATGGCGGCGCCGCCGCGCAGGACGTGTATGCCGTCGACGGGCTCGCGGTCGTCGTCCAGGAGGCTCAGCTCCGGGTAGCCGTCCAGCGCGTAGTCCCGCTTTCCGCAGTTCTCCAGGTGGAGTCCGACGACGCGCAGGCCCATCGCGGCGTCCCCGTCGTCGGCCCACAGCCGCACGCCGGAGGGGGGACAGGCGCCCGTCCGGGCCGGCGCCTCGTCGGCGGGGACCTTGGTGACCTCGGCGACCTTCACCCGGGTCACCGGGGAGGCCCCGGGGGCGAGGGCACCCAGGCCGACGGTGCCGCTGGTGGTGCGGCCCGGCTCGACCCTGCGCACGGTCACCTTCCGGGAGTCCATGACGGCGCCGGTGTCCGTCGTGAAGTCGAAGAGCACGGTGTAGGTCATGGCTTCGTCGCCGTCGTTGCTGACCTGGTAGGCGGCGGAGATGCCGGAGTCGCCGGACTCGGGCAGCGGGTCGGCGTGCACCCGGAACGGCATGCCGGACGGGGTCGGGCTCGGGGAGGCCGCGGGGAGGGTGACCGAGGTGATCCGCACGCCGTCCACCGGGGGGTCGGTGACGGTGGTGCGGGGTCCGGGCACGGTCGCGCCGGCGCCGCGGCCGGTGTCGGCGTGCTCCGCGCCGCAGGCCGTGGCCAGGAGCAGGGCGACGGCGGGAGCGAGGAGACGCGGGTGAGGTCTGCGCATCCGGCCACCTCATCAGGACGAACCCCCAACGCCTGTGATGGAAGCCATAGTTCCGGTCACAGCCACGTCACAACCGGCCGGATGCGCGGACCGGGCCGGTTACGGCAGCTGCGGCTGGACCTGGGCGGAGATCAGCTCCAGGTGGTCCAGATCGGACAGGTCGAGAACCTGGAGGTAGAAGCGCGTCGCGCCGATCTCCGCGTAGCGGCCGATCTTGTCGACGACCTCGGCCGGGGTGCCGGCCAGGCCGTTCGCCTTCAGCTCGTCGACCTCACGGCCGATCACGGCGGCGCGGCGGGCGACCTCCTGGTCGTCCTTGCCGACACAGACCACGAGGGCGTTGGAGTACGTCAGGTCGCCGTCCTTGCGGCCGGCCGCCTCGGCGGCGGCACGCACCCGGCCGAACTGGGCCGCGCTGTCCTCGACCGAGGCGAACGGCATGTTGAACTCGTCGGCGTAGCGGGCGGTCAGCTTCGGGGTACGGGTGGCGCCCTGGCCGCCGATCAGCACCGGGATCCGCGCCTGGGCGGGCTTGGGCAGCGCGGGCGAGTCGGTGAGGTCGTAGTAGGTGCCGTGGAAGTCGAAGGTCTCGCCGAGTGCGGTCCCCCACAGACCGGTGACGATCGCCAGCTGCTCCTCCAGGCGGCCGAACTTCTCCTTCGGGAAGGGGATGCCGTACGCCTTGTGCTCCTCCTCGAACCAGCCAGCGCCGAGGCCGAGTTCGACCCGGCCCCCGGACATCTGGTCGACCTGGGCGACCTGGATGGCGAGGACGCCGGGCAGCCGGAAGGTGCCCGCGGTCATGAGGGTGCCGAGGCGGATCCGCTTGGTCTCGCGGGCGAGTCCGGCCAGGGTGATCCAGGCGTCGGTCGGGCCGGGCAGGCCGTCGGCGTCGCCCATCTTCAGGTAGTGGTCGGAGCGGAAGAAGGCGTCGAACCCGAGTTCCTCGGTCGCCTTGGCGACGGTGAGGAGGGTGTCGTAGCTCGCGCCCTGCTGGGGCTCGGTGAAGATGCGAAGGTCCATGCGTCCATCCTGCATCGCCGGAGTCCCGTCAACCGCATCGGCACCGGTGGTTGCGCATGTCCCCGCCGGGGAGAACATCACGACGGCGGGGCCCCCGCGCGGGGCGGGCCAGTGACCGGCGCCCGCGCCGGACGGTCCTCGCCGGCGCGCGCCGTTCGCGGCCCGCCGACGGCGGCGGGCCGGGGGCCGGGAAGGCCGTCCAAGGGTCCGTTCCGCAGCAGGCTGACCCCTTGGGCCGGCCGAAGGGGCTGCTCCAGCAGACGGGGGAACTCATGGCGGCGCTGAACGTGGATCTGTCCGGCCTCCAGCAGGAAGCGGGCTCCGCCGCCGACTGCCGGGAATGCTTCGGCGTCCCGCCGAACGCCTGGGCCTGCCCGGCGAGCGGAGCTGCATCACGCCCCCACGGGGCTTGCGCCAGCCGGTGCCGGACGCGACGCGAACGACGGTTCCCGCACACCGAAGCCGCGTCCGCCTCGGCGGCGATCGCCGCCGGCGTCCCGTTCCGGGGCCTGGAACCACCACGGGAGACGACGCCCGCTACGGACACCGGGGCCGGGACGACCGGCCGGACCGTCGGTTCGGGTCTCAGCCGTCGCGGACTTCCTCCCTCGCGGCCAGTTTGCGCAGCATCTCCAGTACGCGGTCCCGGGACTCGTCGGCCGCGTCGATCGCCTCCATGCACTGCCAGTACGCCGCCTCGTCGGCCGCCGCGCTGGCCATGCCGACCAGCGTGATGCCGACCTCGGCGAGAAGGCCGCCGAGGCAGAGGAGCGTGGCACGGGCGTCGTCCAGTTCGGTGAGCTGGGCGGCGCGCAGGGTGCCGGGGTCAAGGTCGGGGGCGCCCAGGATCCCGCACCCCCGGCCCGCCAGCTCGGTCAGGCCGAGGGCCTCGCCGCGCAGCTCTGGCGGGCCGGAGACGGCCAGCCGGCTGCCGATCGCCTGCGCCAGGGCCTGGGCCTGCCACACCTCGGTCATCATCTCGGGTACGCCCGCACCGCTCGCCAGCGCCCGTCTGCTCGCCACGATGAGCCGCATCGCGTCCATCCGCCGCCCCGTCCCCGTCGGTCCGAACTGCCCTACAGCAGCCAGTAGTTCACTACCCAGAGTGAGGGTGCGCGAGACGTGCAGCCAGAGGAAGAGGGAAATCTGTGGACAACAATTCGGATTCGGGCGGAGCCTTGACTACCGAGCGTCATACCGGAGTTCCGTACTCCCGGGCGGCGGCTCCGTCAGGCGGGCGGGAACCGCTGCTCGTTGCGCTCGATCTTCGCGTCCAGCGCGGCCAGCGGGTCGACGTCCAGGACCTCGCAGAGCTGGAGCAGATAGGACAGCACGTCGGCGACCTCGTCCGTGACCTTGTGCGCGGTGTCGGGGTCGTCCATCACGCGGGCGGACTCCTCCGGGGTCAACCACTGGAAGATCTCGACCAGTTCAGAGGCCTCCACGCTGAGTGCGGCCACCAGGTTCTTGGGCGTGTGGTACTGCTGCCAGTCACGGGCGGCGGCGAACTCGGCCAGTCTGCGCTGGAGCTTCGCCACGTCGAGGGGTGCTTCGTCGGTCACGCGTCCAGGTGTACCACTGTGATCGCCCCGGCTTCGTCGGCCCGGTGCGCGTCGCTCACCGCGCCGACGAAGCGGATGTGCCCGCGTTCGCCGATCAGGACGGCCGTGCGCAGCAGCTCGGTGCGCTGCCGGGGGTCGAGACAGCGGTCGAAGCCGTCGGCGAGGACGGTGAGGCCGCGCATGGCGTCGGGGACCTCACCGGGCGCGTCGACCTCCAGGACGCCCGGCCCGGTGAAGAGGACCAGGGCGAGGGCGAGGTAGCGCAGCTCGCCGTCGCCGAGCCGGGCCAGCTCGCAGCGGTGGCCGTCGCCTCGGTCGAGCAGCGCCCGTACCGTGCCGTCGCCGAGCGGCTCGGCGAGCAGGTCGGTCACGGGCCCGGCGCAGCCGGTGCGCACCGCGTCCACGAGCAGCGCGTGCCGGCGGCCGCACTCGGAGCGGGTGCGCCACAGGACGTCGGCGAGGTTGCCGCAGCCGCGCAACAGGCGTCCCGAGCCGGTGCGGACGGGCGCGCGCATGCCCTCGGGGCGCGGATCACAGGCGAACACGGACCGCAGGGCGACGACCATCTGCTCGGCGGCGGCGAGGACCTGACGCTGGCCGTCGGTCTTCCCGGCGACGCGCAGCGGCAGCAGCGCGGTGCCGAGCCGGTCGTCGGGCAGCGGGGCCCGGGTCACCGGGGAGCTGCCCGCCGTGTGCCAGGCGGCCTGTACGGCCCGGCGGCCGGGGTCACGCAGGGCGGTCTCCAGCAGTACGACGCCGCCCGCGGTCAGCCGCTCACCGACGATGCGGAGCTCGGGCTCGGCCTGCACGGCGACATCGAGCCGTACGGGTCCCTGGGCGCCGTCCGCCGTACAGCCGATCCGGAACCCGCGCCGCCGCCGCGCGTCGGGCCGCGCCCGTTCCGGCACCAGCGCGACGGGGTCGGGAAACACCTCCGTGACCGAGGACCCGCCCGCGAGCCGTGCCAGCGCCTCGTAGGCCGCGAGCACGGCGGACTTCCCGCTGCCGCTGGGCCCGGCGAAGAGGGTGACGCGTCCGAGCGGGAACCGCGCCCCACGATGGCGCGCGAAAGCGGAGAGCCGGAGTTCGGTGACCCGGGGACGGGGATCGAGCCGGGGGGCCGCTTCGGGGGCGGCTTCGGCGGCGGGCGGAGCGGAGGCGACGGTGGGCGCAGCGGTTCCGGCCGGTGGGGCGGTACGGCGGCCCGACCGGGCGCGGGGCACGGTTTCGCGCGGTTCGGCGGTCGGAGCGGGGCGGGAAGCGGGCGAGGCGGAGGGCACGGCCATAGGGGGACCGTAGGGCTCCGCGTGCCCGGTGAACCGTTCCGGCGCCGGTACCTTCCCACGATCGGGGGACGCCGTCGCCCGCGCCCCTCGGCCGAAGTCACCGCAGGAGCCGCGCACCCGCCGGCCGGCGGTTCAGCCGCCCGACACCCCCGCGCCCTCCATCAGCCCGCTGACCTCCGTGCCCGGCGGGGTGAGCAGGAAGACGTTGCGGTCCACCCGGTGCATCCCGCTGGCGAGGCCGAAGACGACGCCCGTGCTGAAGTCGAGGACGCGCTTGGCGGTCTCCGTCTCCGCACCGGTCAGGTCGAGCAGTACCGGTATCCCTGCCATCAGCGTCTCGGCGACCTCGCGGGCGTCGGCGAAGACGTTCACCCGCAGCACCACGAAACGGCGCCGCGTCTCGGTCTCCGCGTCCGGCAGCGACCGGTGGCCCACCGAGGACGGCCAGGCGTCACGGCCCCGCAGCGGCACGACCTGGGCGAGCCCCTCCCACTGTTCATCGGTGACGTCGTAACGGCTCACCGGCTCCCCCTGACCTGACTCACACTCGATGCCTGCACCAGCCAATTCTTACGCCAAGTCACCCGTTCGGCCCAACAGCGACACGAGGCGCGAGCGAGGTGGACACCGATGCGTGGAACAAGCGTTCTTGTCACCATTAGGGCAATTGCCGCGCATTGGGGGCTTCTTACTGCCCTCACACCGGACTCTTCTCCTCATGCGGCGCCCCGTTCACCGCCCGGGATTAGCGTCCGACGCGTGCACTTGGCAGAAACACAGCAGGTGACACCCGGCCGGCGGACACAGTCGGCGGTGTCCGCCGCCCCGGGGCCTCACCTGGATCCCGGCGTTCCCGGAGCCCCCGCCCCCTGGCACCGTGTGCTGACCCTCCTCGCCGACATCGCCCTGTTCATCGGCACCCGGTCGGTCTGGACGCAGGCGGCCACCCACCACCTGGCCCTGGCGGCCCTGATCTCCCTCTGCTACGTCTCGATCCTGGTGACCGGGGTACTGGCCCTGACCGTGCGCGGGACCCGCTCACTGGCCCGTCTCGACCTGCTGGTCCTGGTCACGGCCGTGACGCTCGCCCTGTGCGCCTGGGCGCTGAACCCCAACGGCGGCGACGAGGGCTCCCTCACCACCCAGGCCGCCCGGGAACTCGTCACCGGCCACGCCGTCTACGGGCAGCCCTGGCCCTGGCTGTTCCACGGCACGGGCATCGCCCTGACGCCGACGATGGACGGCGGCTACGACTACACCTACGGCTATCCCCCGCTGGCCCCGCTGCTCACCGTCCCGTTGCTGTGGCTCGGCCACTCCGGCGCACCGGCGACGGCGGTGTGCGTGGGCGCGCTGATCGCCGGCACGGTCGCCCTGTGGCGGCTGCTCCCGGTGCCGTGGCGGTCGGCCGCGACGCTGACCTGTCTCGGGTTCGGCTTCCTGTCGACGTACGCCCGGCTCGGCTACCCGGCGGTCATCGGCCTGGCCCTGCTGATCCCGGTGGCGGTGCGCTGGCCGCGGACCGGTGCGGGCGGCCGGCTGGGCGCGGCCGGGATCGCCCGGGCCGGGTGCCTGGGTGCCGCGTGCGCGGCGCAGCAACTCCCCTGGTTCGTCACGCCGTTCCTGCTGGCCGGAATCTTCGCGGTGCGGCGCGGGGAGCTGGGCGGCCGAGCCGCCGCCCTGGTGGTCCTGCGGATCGTCGGCATCGCCGTCACGGTCTGGCTGCTGATCAACACGTACTTCATCGTGTCCGGACCCGGCCGCTGGCTGGCCGGGATCACGCTGCCGCTGACGCAGGGCGCCGTGGTGCACGGCCAGGGCCTGGTGGACGTCACCCTGTACTTCACCGACGGCAGCGACCGCATCGCCTGGTACTCGCACGCCAGCATGCTGCTCGCGGCGGCCCTGCTCGCCCTGTTCGTGCTGTTCGTACGGCGCCTCGGCCCGGTCGCGACCGTGCTGCCCTGGCTCGCCTTCTTCGTGGCGACCCGCTCCCAGGACGGCTACTACCTGCTGATGACCCCGCTGTGGCTGGCGGCCGCCGTCACCGCGCCCCTCCCGGAGTTCGAGCGCGCCTGGCAGCCGCGGCCGGCCTTCCCGACCGGGCCCCGCCGCCGGTCCGTCCGGGTCGTGGCGGTCGCCCTGCTGTTCACCCCGGCGCTGGTGAGCGCGGCCCTCGCGGTGTCCGGCAGGCCGCCGCTGCGGATGGAGGTCACCGCGCTGCGCCGGGCCGAGCGGTCGGCCGCGGTGGTCCGGGCGATGACGCTGACGGTGGTGAACACGGGGGGCACCCCGCTCACCCCGCACTACACGCTCACCACCGGGCAGGGCATGAGCCGGTACTGGCTGCTGGTACGGGGGCCGGCGACGATCCCCGGGCACGGCACGGCGAGCGTCGAACTCCGGCCGCCCGACGGCCGGTTCGGTATTCCCGCCAAGCCGGGGACCCGGATCCGGCTGCGCGCCTTCACCTCGGACCCGCAGACCCTGTCCAGCCGGTACGTCACACTGCGCGGGACGCCCCCGTGAGGGCCGGTCAGGCCGCCGCGCGGGTGAAGCGCAGGGTGGCCGTGACCGTGGTCGGGCCGCCCATCATGCGCATCTGGTTGAAGGTGACCCCGAACTCCTCGCGCGCCACCGTGAACTCGGTCCGCAGCGTCAGCCCGTCCGCGTCGGCCGCGACCAGCTCCGCGGTGACCTGCTGCGGCCTGCTGACGCCACGGACGGTCAGCTGACCGTCGACGCGCACCGCGCCGTCCGCGGCCCGTTCGGCCCCGCGCACCGCGAAGGTGATCTCCGGGTGGTTGGCGGCGTCGAAGAAGTCGGCCGAGCGCAGATGGTCGTCCCGCTTCTTGTTCTTGGTGTCCAAGGTGGCCGCGTCGATCGTCAGCGTGCCGGTCGCGGTCCCGTCGGCGGCGACCTCGCCCCGGCCGGTGACGCCCGTGAAGGCGCCCTTGACGGTGACCAGACCCCACACCGACTTGTGCCGGACGGCGACGGTGGAGGCGGCCGGGTCGAGCTGCCAGAGGCCGGTTGCCACGGTGACGGTCACGGCTGTGCTCCGATCGGTTGATGGTTCAAATTTGGATGACTGCGGTACGGCTGCACGCTAGCCCAATATCCAAATTTGGACAACAGGTAGACTCGATGCCATGGCCGCCGTCCAGGAAGACCCCGCAGAGCTGCCCGTATGCCCGTCCCGGACGGGCGACGGGCTGCTCCCGGACGAGCTGCGCGCCTGGATGCTGCTGCTGGCCGCGACGGGGGCGGTGGAGCAGCGGCTGCGGTCGGTCGTGAAGAAGACCCTGGACGTCTCGCACGACGAGTTCCTGATCCTGTGCCTGCTCGCCGAGCAGCCCCGCCAGGGCCTGCGGATGACCCGGATCGCCGAGCTGCTGGGCCGCCCCAAGACCCGCCTCACGTACCAGATCGCCTGCCTCCAGCACGCCGGCCTGGTCACCCGCAAGGCCGTCTGCGACGACAAGCGGGGCATCGAGGTCGCCCTCACCGACAAGGCCCGCGGGCGCATCCAGGACGCCTCCGCCGCCCTGGCCGAGACGGTCGGGGAGGCGTTCGCCCACGTCATCGGAGCGGAGCAGCGCGAGGCCCTGTGCGCGCTCGTGCCGACCCTGGACGACGGCACCCGCTGACCCCCCGGATCCCGCCCCTCCCCCCTCGGGAGGCGCAGGTCACAATCACGGAGAGGGCAAGCTCACAGCCCCGTCACCCGTGCGCCTTCGGCCCGCTGCCCTAGCATCCGAGCATGACGGTCCTGCCTGACGACGGGCTCTCACTGGCCGCCGAGTTCCCTGACGCGACACACGAGCAGTGGCAACACCTCGTGGCGGGCGTACTGCGCAAGTCGGGCAGGGAAGTCTCGGGCGAGGCCGCTGAGGACGCCCTGTCCACGACGCTGGAGGACGGGCTGCGCACCCGCCCCCTCTACACCGCGCGCGACACCGCGCCCGACCCCGGCCTGCCCGGCTTCGCGCCGTTCGTGCGCGGCGGCCGGCCCGAGGGGAGCACCGCGGGCGGCTGGGACATAAGGCAGCGGCACGCCACCGCCCCCGACGGCGCGCTCCTGGCCGATCTGGAGAACGGCGTCACCTCGCTCTGGCTGCTGGCCGGCCAGGGTGGCATCCCGGTCTCCGGCCTCGCCCGCGCCCTCGACGGTGTCTACCTCGACCTGGCCCCGGTCGTCCTCGACGCCGGCCGCGAGGTGGCGGGAGCGGCCGCCGAGCTGTTCCGGCTGTACGACGAGAAGGGCGTCGACCCCGAGGCCGTACGCGGCAATCTGGGCGCCGACCCGCTGGGGTTCGAGGCGCGTACGGGTGAGTCGCTGGACTTCGCACCCGTCGCCGCCCTCGCGCGGCGGTGCGCGGAGGAGTTCCCGGGGCTGCGCGCGGTGACCGTGGACGCGCTGCCGTACCACGAGGCGGGCGGCTCGGCCGGGCAGGAGCTGGGTGCCTCGCTGGCCACCGGGGTGGCCTACCTGCGGGCGCTGACCGAGGCCGGACTGGACGTCGAACAGGCCCTCGGACAGCTGGAGTTCCGGTACGCGGCGACCGCCGACCAGTTCCTGACGATCGCCAGGCTGCGCGCCGCGCGCCGGCTGTGGGCGCGGGTCGCCGAGGTCAGCGGGGCGCCCGGCGCGGGCGCCCAGGTGCAGCACGCGGTCACCTCGCCGGTGATGATGAGCCGCCGCGACCCGTGGGTGAACATGCTGCGCACCACGGTGGCCACGCTCGCCGCCGGCGTGGGCGGCGCCGACGCGGTCACCGTGCTGCCGTTCGACCACGCGCTGGGCCTGCCGGACGCGTTCGCCCGCCGTATCGCCCGCAACACCTCGACGATCCTGGTCGAGGAGTCGCACCTGGCCCGGGTCGTCGACCCGGCGGGCGGCTCCTGGTACGTGGAGCGGCTCACCGACGAACTCGCCCACGCGGGCTGGGAGTACTTCCGGTCGATCGAGCGGGACGGCGGCCAGGCGGCCGTGCTCCGTTCCGGCCGGCTGCGCACGGACCTCGCGACGACCTGGGCGGAGCGCTCCAAGAAGCTCGCCAGGCGCCGCGAACCCGTCACCGGCGTCAGCGAGTTCCCGCACCTGGCCGAGAGGACGCCGGTGCGCGAGCCCGCCCCCGAGCCGCCCTCCGGCGGGCTCCCCCGGGTCCGCCGGGACGAGGCGTACGAGGAGCTGCGTGCCCGCTCGGACGCCCATCTCGCGGCGACCGGCGCCCGCCCCCGGATCTACCTGGCGACGATCGGCCCGGCCGCGGCCCACACCGCCCGCGCCGGTTTCGCCGCCAACCTCTTCCAGGCCGGCGGCATCGAACCCGTCACCGAGGGCAGTTTCGAGGAGAGCGGTGCCACCGAGGCGGTGCTGTGCTCCAGCGACGCGCTCTACGCCGAACAGGCCGAGCCGACCGCCCGGTCGCTGAAGGATGCCGGTGCCGGGCACGTGTTCCTCGCGGGCCGGGGCGAGTACGCCGGCGTCGACGGTCACGTCTTCGCGGGCTGCGACGCCGTGGCCGTGCTGTCCGAGACCCTCGACCGCATGGGAGTGTCCTGATGGGAATCCCCGACTTCTCCGGCATCGAACTGGGGACCCCCGTCACCGAGGGCGGTGACGCGCAATGGCGTACGGCCGTCAAGCAGGCATCCGGCGGTGAGGCCCCGGTGTGGGAGACCCCGGAGGGCATCGGGGTCAAGCCGCTCTACACCGGCCGTGACCTGGAGGGCCTGGACTTCCTCGGGACCTACCCGGGCATCGCGCCGTACCTGCGGGGCCCCTACCCGACGATGTACGTCAACCAGCCCTGGACCATCCGCCAGTACGCGGGCTTCTCCACCGCCGAGGAGTCCAACGCCTTCTACCGGCGCAACCTGGCGGCCGGCCAGAAGGGCCTGTCGGTCGCCTTCGACCTGCCCACCCACCGGGGCTACGACAGCGACCACCCTCGGGTGACCGGTGACGTCGGCATGGCGGGCGTGGCCATCGACTCGATCCTCGACATGCGCCGGCTCTTCGACGGGATCCCGCTGGACCGGATGACCGTCTCGATGACGATGAACGGCGCCGTGCTGCCGGTGCTCGCGCTGTACATCGTGGCGGCCGAGGAACAGGGAGTACCACCCGAGAAGCTGGCCGGGACCATCCAGAACGACATCCTCAAGGAGTTCATGGTCCGCAACACCTACATCTATCCGCCGAAGCCGTCGATGCGGATCATCTCCGACATCTTCGCCTACACCTCGCAGCGGATGCCCCGTTACAACTCGATCTCCATCTCCGGCTACCACATCCAGGAGGCCGGTGCCACGGCCGACCTGGAGCTGGCGTACACGCTGGCGGACGGGGTCGAGTACATCCGCGCGGGACGCGAGGCCGGCCTGGACGTGGACGCGTTCGCCCCGCGGCTCTCCTTCTTCTGGGCGATCGGCATGAACTTCTTCATGGAGATCGCCAAGCTGCGCGCGGCCCGGCTGCTGTGGGCAAAGCTGGTCGCGCAGTTCGAGCCGCAGAACACCAAGTCCCTCTCCCTGCGCACCCATTCGCAGACCTCGGGCTGGTCGCTGACCGCGCAGGACGTCTTCAACAACGTGACGCGGACCTGTGTGGAGGCGATGGCGGCGACCCAGGGCCACACCCAGTCGCTGCACACCAACGCCCTCGACGAGGCCCTCGCGCTCCCGACGGACTTCTCGGCGCGCATCGCCCGCAACACCCAGCTGCTGATCCAGCAGGAGTCGGGGACGACCCGGGTCATCGACCCCTGGGGCGGCAGCGCCTACGTGGAGCGGCTGACCTACGACCTCGCGCGCAAGGCCTGGGCGCACATCCAGGAGGTCGAGCAGGCGGGCGGGATGGCCCAGGCCATCGACGCCGGCATCCCGAAGCTGCGCGTGGAGGAGGCGGCCGCGCGGACCCAGGCGCGGATCGACTCCGGGCGGCAGCCGGTGATCGGCGTCAACAAGTACCGGGTGGACAGCGACGAGCAGATCGAGGTCCTCAAGGTCGACAACTCCTCGGTGCGCACCCAGCAGATCGAGAAGCTGCGGCGGCTGCGCGCGGAGCGGGACGACGTCGCGTGCCGGGCCGCGCTCGACGCACTGACCCGCGCGGCGGACGGCGAGGGCAACCTGCTCGAGCTGGCGGTGAACGCGGCCCGCGCCAAGGCGACCGTCGGCGAGATCTCCGACGCCCTGGAGAAGGTGTACGGGCGGCACGCGAGCCAGATCCGTACGATCTCCGGTGTGTACCGCAACGAGGCCGGCGAGTCCCCGAACGTGGACCGCACCCGGGCCCTGGTCGACGCCTTCGACGAGGCCGAGGGGCGCCGTCCGCGCATCCTGGTCGCCAAGATGGGCCAGGACGGCCACGACCGCGGCCAGAAGGTGATCGCCACGGCCTTCGCCGACCTCGGCTTCGACGTCGACGTCGGCCCGCTGTTCCAGACCCCGGAGGAGGTCGCCCGCCAGGCGGTGGAGGCGGACGTCCACGTGGTCGGCGTCTCCTCGCTGGCGGCCGGCCACCTCACCCTCGTACCGGCGCTGCGCGAGAAGCTCGCCGAGGAGGGCCGGGCGGACATCATGATCGTGGTCGGCGGGGTGATCCCGCCGCAGGACGTGCCGACCCTGCTGGAGATGGGCGCCACCGCCGTCTTCCCGCCCGGGACGGTGATCCCGGACGCGGCCCACGACCTGGTGAAGCGGCTGTCGGCGGAACTCGGGCACGACCTGTGATGGACGTCGACGCCTATGTGAAGGGTGTGCTCGACCACAGGCGCGCGGTCGTCGCCCGCGCGATCACCCTGGTCGAGTCCACCCGTCCGCAGCACCGGGTGCTGGCGCAGGAGTTGCTCACCGAGCTGCTTCCACACAGCGGCCGGGCACGGCGGATCGGCATCAGCGGGGTGCCGGGCGTGGGCAAGTCGACGTTCATCGACGCGTTCGGGACGCTGCTGACCGGGCTCGGCCACCGGGTCGCCGTGCTCGCCGTGGACCCGTCGTCCACCCGGACCGGAGGCTCGATCCTCGGCGACAAGACCCGGATGGAGCGGCTGTCGGTCGACCCGGCCGCCTTCGTCCGGCCCTCCCCCAGCGCGGGCACCCTCGGCGGGGTGGCCAAGGCGACCCGCGAGTCGATGGTGGTCATGGAGGCCGCCGGGTACGACGTGATCCTGGTCGAGACCGTGGGCGTCGGGCAGTCCGAGACCGCGGTCGCCGACATGGTCGACTCCTTCCTGCTGCTCAGCCTGGCCCGTACCGGCGACCAGCTCCAGGGCATCAAGAAGGGCGTCCTGGAGCTGGCCGACGTGATCGCCGTCAACAAGGCGGACGGTCCGCACGAACGGGACGCGCGGTCCGCGGCACGCGAACTGGCCGGCGCGCTGCGGCTGATGCACGGCAAGGACGCCTTCTGGACGCCGCCGGTGCTGAGCTGCAGCGCCCGTGAGGCGACGGGGCTGGACGTCGTCTGGGAGCGACTCGAGCAGCACCGGGCGCTGCTCGACTCCACCGGGCGGCTCGCCCGGAAGCGCCGTGAGCAGCAGGTCGGCTGGACCTGGTCGATGGTGCGGGAGGAGCTGCTCGGCCGGCTGTCCGCCCATCCGGCGGTACGGGCGGCCGCCCCCGACCTCGAACGGCAGGTCCGGGACGGCACGTTGACGGCGACGCTGGCCGCCGAGCGGATCCTCAAGGCGTTCGGGGAATCCCCGGACACGCCTCGAACCGCCTGATCCTGAAGCGTCTCCCGCCGCTCGTCGGACGGCGCGACCCCGTCCTCGAAGCCCGGCACCCCGTACGGCCGGCCCGCGCCACGGCAAGCCGCCGGTCGAGGACGTCCGCCGGGCGGCGGCACGGCGGACGTGGACACGGCCGCTCGGGTACGGCGGGCCGGGCGGGCAGCGGCCGCGGCCGCGGCCGCGGCGGTGAGGAGGCCGGCGACGGCCCGCGGGCTGCGGAAGCCGGCCCGTTCGCCGTGGCCGGGACAGCGGGTCCAGCCGGGACGGCCGCGGGCACCGCGGCGCGTGCCGAGCGTGCACCCCGTCCTGCCGTCGTGGCGCATCATCCTCGCGTCGGGCCCCCGCCGGCGGGGGGTGCCGGTTCGCGGTCACCGGCCCGGGCGGGCCTTATTCGTTTGCCGCCGGTCGGCCTGGTCGGATAGGAAGCTTGCATGCTCAGGGGTAGCAAGGTCGGACTCAGGGCCCGGTACGAGGCGGACGTCCCCGTCCTGCAGGCCGAACTCCACGACGCCGTGGTCACCGCCTCGCGGGCCAACCGCCGGCCGTGGCGGCCGTTCACGCCCGGCTCCAAGGAAGCGCCGTTCGTGGTGGCCGACGCGGAGGAGGGGAACGTCCCGTTCTCCGTGGTGGAGCTGGAGGGCGGCACGTTGGTCGGCAGCGCCATGCTGTGGGGCCTCGACACCCACAACCGGTCCGCGCACCTGGGGCTCGGGCTGCTGCCGTCCGCCCGCGGCAAGGGCTACGGCACCGACGTGGTCGCCGTGCTGTGCCACTACGGCTTCGTCGTACGCGGACTGCGCCGGCTGCAGGTCGACACGCTGGCGGACAACGCCGCGATGCTGCGCTCCGCCGAACGCAACGGCTTCGTCCGCGAAGGCGTACTGCGCTCCGCGGCCTGGGTGATGGGAGAGTTCCTCGACGAGGTGCTCCTCGGCCTCCTGGCCCAGGACTGGAAGCCGGCCGCGCAGGGCTAGGCCGACGGCCCGGGGCGCGGGTGCGCACCAGGGGGCCGCGCCCGGTCTGCGCCGGTACGCGGCCCCCTGGTGTCACCCTTGGCGGGTCACTCCGCGGCGAGGCTCCGGGCCGCCTCCAGGATCAGGGCGGCGACCTTCTCGGGGTGGGCGAGCATGACCAGGTGGGAGGAGTCCACCTCGACGACGGTCATGCCGGCGCGCTCGTAGCCGTAGCGCTCGACGTCGGGGTTGATGGTGCGGTCCGAGGAGGCGACCAGGCCCCAGGAGGGCTTGGTCTTCCAGGCCGCGACCGGGGCCGGCTCGGCGAAGGCCGCGCCGGCCAGGGGCCGTTGGGAGACGGCGAGCACCTCGGCCAGGTCCGGGTCTACGTCGGCGGCGAAGATCGCGGGGAACCGGTCGGTCTCCACCGTCACGTCGGTGCCGGGCTCGTCCGACCCCGCGACCGGGAACGGCGTGTACACCAGGGCCGAGGCCAGCTCGGAGTCGGGGAACCGGCCCTGCAGCTCGCCGAGGCTCTCGCCCTCCTCCAGGGCGTAGCCGGCCAGGTAGACGAGGGCCCGCACGTTGTCCTCGGCCCCCGCGACGGTGATGACGGCACCACCGTAGGAGTGCCCCACCAGGACGACGGGGCCGGGCAGCGCACGGACCACCGAGGCGATGTACGCGGCGTCGCCGGTCAGACTGCGGTTCGGCACGGCCGGGGCGAGCACCTTCAGCCCGCCGGCGAGCAGCTCGGGGATGACCTGGGCGA
Source organism: Streptomyces sp. NPDC026515 (assembly GCF_055567595.1). Taxonomy (NCBI): domain Bacteria; kingdom Bacillati; phylum Actinomycetota; class Actinomycetes; order Kitasatosporales; family Streptomycetaceae; genus Streptomyces; species Streptomyces sp. NPDC026515. Next base: position 212,156 of record NZ_JBVHQD010000001.1, on the reverse strand, counting down.
AGCTGGACGCGTCGGCGAAGGCGCCGTGCACCAGGACGACGGTGGGTGCGGGGTCGGTCATGGGGGTTCCTTCTCGGCTGTCCGCGGTCAACGCGGGCGGGTGGGATGACGGGGCCGGCCGTCGCACGTCGGGACCGAGGTCCGTGTCGACGTCGTATCCGGCGGCCGGGTGGCCGGGGACGGGCTGCGATGCCGGCGCTCAGGTCGAAGGCGCGGTGTCGACCGCCTCCGCCGGCCCGGCCTCCTCGCGTTCCGCCCGGGCCCGGAGGCGGTGTTCGGTCTGCTGTTCCCTGAGGTGCCCGAGGTGCGGGCGGCCGAGCCCGGACGGCTCGTCCGTGCTCACGCCGGTCCGCGGATCAGGCGGTGTGCAGGGCCGCGTGCAGGGTGCGTACGGCCATCGAGATGGCGGCCTCGGCGGCGTGCGTCCCACGCAGGGCGTTGAGCATCACGAAGTCGTGGATGATGCCCTGGAAGCGGACCGCGGTGACCGGCACCCCGGCCTCGCGCAGCTTGTCGGCGTACGCCTCGCCCTCGTCGCGCAGCACGTCGGCCTCGCCGGTGACGACCAGGGCGGGGGGCAGGTCCTTGAGCTGCTCGACGGTGGCGCGCAGCGGGGACGCGGTGATCTGGGCGCGCTCGGCCTCGTCGGTCGTGTACTGGTCCCAGAACCAGAACATGCCGTCGCGGCGCAGGAAGTAGCCCTCGGCGAACTGGTGGTAGGACGGCGTGTCGAAGCTCGCGTCGGTCACCGGGTAGAACAGCACCTGCTGGAGCAGCGGGAGGCCGCCGCGCTCCTTGGCCATCAGGGTCAGCGCGGCCGTCATGTTGCCGCCGACCGAGTCACCGGCCACCGCGATCCGGCCGGCGTCCAGGTCCTTCGTCGCACCCTGTGCCACGACCCACTGGGCGACGGTCCAGTTCTGCTCGATGGCGACCGGGTAGCGCACCTCGGGCGAGAGGTCGTACTCGGGGAAGACCACGGCGGCGTTCGCGCCGACGGCCAGTTCGCGGACCAGGCGGTCGTGGGTGTGGGCGTTGCCGAAGACCCAGCCGGCGCCGTGGATGTAGATGATCACCGGAAGGGTTCCGGTGGCGCCGGCGGGCTTCACGATGCGGGCCCGGACGGTGCCGGTGGGGCCGCCCTGGACAGTGATCCACTCCTCGTCGACGGCGGGCTTGGCGATCTCGCCGGACTGCACCTCGTCGACCGCCTTGCGGCCCTCCGCGGGGGCGAGGTCGAAGAGGTAGGGCGGGTTGGCGGTGGCCTCGACGAAGGCCTGGGCGGCGGGTTCGAGCACCGGCTTGACGGGCGTGAAGGATTCGGACATGCGAGTCTCCTGGAGTTGCGCGGGGATCGCCGGTCGTTCCGGCGCCGTCCTGCCTCACCGTAGGAGCCGGCCGCGCCGGGCGGTTGCCCCCGAGCGCACTTCCGGCCACCCCGCAGCGCACGCCCGGCGCCGGGTACCGCGGTCATCTTCGGGTGAGATGACTGACATCCTCATCCATCGCTCCGCACGGGGAAGCATCGCGGGCGGCGGAGCGCTGTGCGCAGTGAGAGTCACAGCTCCTGTGAGGAAGGTCCCCGTGTCCCAGTCGTCGTCCCAAGTCAGCTCCCCGCGCCGGAAGCCCGCCGCCGAGCCCGCCCACGGGGTTCCGGGCTGGCTGATCGCGCTGTTCGCCGTCGCCTCCGGCATGACGGTCGCCAACCTCTACTACGCCCAGCCCCTGCTGTCCGAGCTGCGCGGCGTCTTCCACATCGGCGAGGCCACCGCGGGCGCGTTGATCACGCTCACCCAGGTCGGCTACGTGATCGGCATGATCTTCCTGGTCCCGCTCGGTGACCGGCTGGAGAAGCGGAGCCTCATCACCACGCTGCTGACGATCACCACCCTCGCCCTGGTGGCGGCGGGTCTCGCGACCGGTTTCCCGATGCTGCTGATCGCCTCCCTGATCAGCGGTGCCACCTCCGTGGTCGCGCAGATCCTGGTGCCGTTCGCCGCGAGTCTGGCGCCCGACCACGCGCGCGGCCGGATCGTCGGCCGGGTGATGAGCGGCCTGCTCACCGGCATCCTGCTCTCCCGCACGCTCAGCAGCCTGGTGTCCGGCACCGCCGGCTGGCGGGTCGTCTACCTCGGCTCGGCCGTCCTGATGGCGCTGCTGGGTGTGGCGCTGCGGCTGGCCCTGCCCCGGCAGGCGCCGACCACGTCGGTGCCCTACCACCACGTGCTGCGCTCCACGGCGGCGCTGGTGCGCACGCACCCCGCGCTGCTGCGCCGCGGCCTCTACCAGGCGGCGATGTTCGGTGCCTTCAGCGCCTTCTGGACCACCGTCTCGTACGTCCTGACCGGGCCGCACTTCCACTACTCCGCCGTCGGTGTCGGGGTGTTCGCACTGGTCGGAGCCGCCGGCGCGGCCGTGGCGCCGCTCGCCGGACGCTGGGCCGACCACGGGCTGACCCGGCCGATGACCGGTGCCGCGCTCGGGCTCGCCGCGCTGGCCTTCGTCATAGCCGGCTTCGGTCAGCACAGCGTGCTCCTGATCGCCCTCGGAGCAGTCGCGCTGGACGCGGCCGTCCAGACCAGCCTCATCCTCGGCCAGCACACCGTCTACCAGCTCGACCCCCTCGCCCGCGCCCGTCTCAACAGCGCCTTCATCGCGATCTTCTTCATCGGCGGCGCCCTCGGCTCGCAGTTCGGCTCGATCGCCTACCGGGCCGGCGGCTGGAACGCGGTCAGTCTGTTCGCGGCGGCCCTGCCGGTGCTGGCGCTGCTGTACTGGCTGACCGAGCTCCGGCCGGGCGCGAAACGCCCGGCGTAGGGCCGTACGACCGCCGGTGGCGTCGGGTGGCTGCCTAGGATGCTGTGAAGATCGCCGCCCCGCCGAGGCGGGGCACTGCGCCGGCGGGAGCGGATGATGGACCTACGGCAGATGGAAGTCGTCGTCGCGGTGGCGGACGCGGGCGGGTTCACCGCGGCGGCACGGCAGCTGCACGTGGTCCAGTCCGCGGTCTCCGGCACGGTCCGCGCACTCGAACGCGAGCTGGGCACCGCGCTGTTCACCCGGACCACCCACCGGGTCGGGCTCACCCCGGCCGGGGAGGCGTTCGTCCCGGCGGCACGGCAGGCGCTGCGCGCCGCCGAGCTGGCCCGCGAGGCGGTCGACGCGGCCAGGGGAGAGCTGCGCGGCCGGGTGACGGTCGGCACGATGCAGGGGGTCTGGGCGAACCTGCACCTCGCGCTCGCCGCGCTGCGGGAGGAACACCCGCAGGTGGTCGTGCGGTTGCGGCAGGCCGCGGTCGTCGATCTCCGTCAGGGGCTGCGGGAGGGCACGGTGGACCTGGCGGTGGTGGCCCTGGACCGCCAGCAGCAGCGCGGTCTGGTGACCAGACTGCTGTCCCACGAGGAGATGGTCCTGGTGGCCTCGCCCCGCCGGAACCTCACCGCGAGCGGCCCCGGGGGCACGGTCGACCTGGCCGGCATCGCCGACCTGCCGCAGGTGGAGTTCCCTCCCGGCTGGGCGATCCGCGATGCGGCCGACCGCGCGTTCCGGACGGCCGGCGTCGAACGCGCCACGACCTTCGAGGTCAACGACATCGTGGCCGCGTCCGAACTGGTCCGCAACGACCTCGGCGTCTGCATCATGCCGCCGACCATCGCCCACCGCTTCCCGGACCTGACCATCTACCGTTTCGGCCGCCACGCGCCGAGCTGGAAGGTGATGGTGGTACGCCCGCCCGGCGAGCCTTCGGCGGCGGTCGCCGCACTGCTGCGGCACATGACCTGAACCGATGGCGCCGGTCAGTAGGTGTCGGCGTCGGGGATCACGTGCATCGCGGCCTCCTCCGCCGACGCCCCGGCGCCGTCCAGGCCCCGGTCGGAGGCGAACAGGTCGGTCTCGGTGTTCTCGTGGGCGCCCTCGTCCGGTGCGACCAGCCGTCCGGCGCGGCCGTCGCCGACCTCGTCGTCGAGGAGTTCGCCGTCCGTGTCCCAGGTGTCGCCGAGGTCGTCGCCTTCCAGGGCGGCGATGTCCGGGACCTCCTCGGCGAGCCGCTCGTCGAGGGTCTCACCGCGCTGCCCCTCCGCCGCCGTGACGCCCGTGTGCTCCACGGCCCAGGGCCGCTCCGGCGGCGAGTAGCCCTCGTCCAGGGCCTCCTCTCCGGCCCGGTAGTCCAGGGTGTCGGACGCGTCCAGGACACCGGCGTCGTCCTGCACCTCCGAACCGTCCGGCTGGTAGACGTCGTCACCCATCGCCTCGTCGGTCATACGTGCTCCATCGTCACTCGGGCCGTCAGTTCGATCCGGCCGTCACCGGAAAGAGTAGGAGGTTCCGGCCGCGGCCCGTGCACGTTCTCGGCGGCCGTCCGCCGCCACTGCGCCGGTGACAGGCCGTACGCCGCCCGGAAGGCCCGGCTGAAGTGGGAGGGGCTGGTGAAGCCCCAGCGGGCGGCCACCGCGGCGATGGACCGGTGCGCCGACCCGGGCCGGGCGAGCTCCTCGCGGGCCGCCTCCAGCCGCCGGGTCCGCAGCCAGGCGCCGACGGTGGTGCCGTGGCGCTGGAAGAGGAGGTGCAGATAGCGCAGCGAGATGGCGTGCTGGTCGGCGAGGTCCCGCGGGGTGAGTCCGCTCTCGCCCAGCCGGGCCGCCGCCGACGCGGTGATCCGCTCCCACAGGGCGGGCTCCGGCTGCCGGCCGGCCTGGTCGAGGGCCACGGTGGCCAGGATCTCCGCGGCGGTGCGGGCCAGTTGCTCGCGGCGGGCCGGTCCGGCCCGGCCGACCTCGTCGACGAGTCCGTCCAGGAGCGGCAGCAGCAGGGCCGCCGCGCCCCCTTCGGCCTCGTCCACCACCGTGGCCGTCAGCGCGTGCAGGTGCCGTTCCTCCAGGCGCAGCAGGGCGCGGGGCACCATGAGGATCCGCGCCCGCTGGCGCTCGGGGAGCACGATCCGGAACGGGCGCCGCGCGTCGTGGAAGGCCAGGCGGCCGGGGCGGAGTTCGGCGGTGCGGCCGTCCTGGAGCAGCAGCGCGGTGCCGGCCAGCTGGCGGCGGACCAGGATGTGGCCGCGCGGGTCGGCGGCCACCGCGCGGGCACTGCGCAGGACGGTCCCGGGGCCGGATTCCTCGGTGGCGATCTGGAGGGCGCCCAGGCGCTGGGCGGTGAGCTCGCCCGTCCAGGGGCGGCCCTGGTCCACCGTGACCTCCAGGTCGACGAAGGTCTCCGACAGTGCCCGCTGCCAGGCGGCGGGCCGGTCTCCGGGGGCCGGTTCCCGGAGGGCGCAGGACACCGTCGTCAGCATGGCGTCCCCTCCGTCCGCACCCGGTCCAGCCAGTCCGTCGGTGACAGTCCGAAGGTCTTGCGGAAGGCCTTGCCGAACCCGGCGGAGCCGGTGAAGCCCCAACGGCGGGCCACCTGGCCCAGGCCGACGGTGCCGGGCGGCCGGGCGGCGAGTTCCCTGCGGCACTCGTGCAGGCGCAGTTCGCGGATCCACCCGCACACCGTGGTGCCCTCGGACTGGAACAGCCGGTGCAGGGAGCGGACCGAGATGCCGTGCACCGCGGCGATGAGGGACGGGGTGAGTTCCGGGTCCGACAGATGCCAGCGGATGTACGTCCGCACGCGCAGCAGCAGGACGTCGTCGGCGCCCGGCAGTTCCGCGGGGTCCCCGCCCAGCTGCTCCGCGGCGGTGGCGGCCACCAGGTCGATGACGCTCCCGGCCAGCCGCTCGGCCGTCGGGGTGGCGTACGACTCGGAGGTGTCCGCCAGCCGCTCCAGCAGGGGCGCGAGCAGCGCGGGGAGTCCGCCGCGGGGGCGGACCGCGCGCCCGGTGAGCCGCCGTAGGTCGGCCTCCGGAAGCTGCAGCAGCCGGCGTGGGACCGCGAAGATCTTCAGCAGGAAGCGCTCCGGGAACGTGGTGCGGAACGGGCGTATGGTCTCGAAGAACCCGATGTCGCCGGTGCGCATCTCGGCGCTGCGGCCGTCCTGTTCGACACGGGCCCGGCCGGTGCTCTGGACGGCGACGAAGATCTGGTGCCCGTCGCCGCGGGCGATGAAGCGCGGCGCCCGGTGGACCTGGCCGGGGTCGGCCTCCACCGTGGTGATCTGCAGGTCGCCGAGCCGGTCGGTCCGCAGGGTCGCGTCGTAGGTGCCGCCCGCGGTGGCGATGTCCATCCCCACCAGGGTGTCGAACACGGCGTCGTGCCAGTAGTCCAGGCTCTCGTCCGGCGGCACCGTGCGGGTGGTCAGGACCCTGGCCCGGGCGGCCGGCGCGGCGGCCGGAAGGAGCCCCGCCCGGACACCCGCCGGGACGGCCGGACGCCGGCGTCTCTCCTCGTGGGAGCCGATCGCGGTTGGCATGCCCTCAGCTTCGCCCGGCGGGGGGCGTCGGCGCATCAGTCGGCCGACTGGTCCTCGGCCGGTGCCGGGTACGTCAGGACAGCCGGGCCCGCAGAAAGGAACAGCCCGTCCGGATCGCGGCCCGGGCGGGCAGGCTGTCGGCGAGGGCGTGCAGGGCCACGAAGTCGTGGATGGTGCCGAGGAAGCGCACCGAGAGCGCGTCGACACCGGCCTCGGTCAGCCGGCGCGCGTACAGCTCGCCCTCGTCGCGGGCCACGTCGGCCTCCGCGGTGACCACCAGGGCCGGTGGCAGTCCCGCCAGTTGCTCAAGGCGGGCCCGCAGCGGTGCCGCGGTGGGTTCGGCGCGCCGGGCCGGGTCGGGGACGTACCGGGCCCAGTAGCCGCGCAGTGCCCGGCGGGTGAGCAGGTATCCGGTGGCGAACTGGCGTTGCGAGGCACTGTCGCAGCGGGCGTCGGTGAGCGGGTAGTAGAGCAGCTGCGCGGCGATCCGCGGCCCGTTCCGGACCTTGGCCAGCATCGTCACGGCGGCCGCCAGGGTGGCTCCGGCGCAGTCGCCCGCCACCGCCAGCCGGCCCGCGTCCAGGCCGAGTTCACCGGCCCGGCCGGCCGCCCAGGTCAGCAGGGCGTAGCACTCCTCCAGGGCCAGCGGGTAACGGGCCTCGGGGGTGCGGCTGTACTCGGGGACGAGCGCGCACACGCCGGCGCCGGTGACGAGAGAGCTGATGAGACGGGCGTGGGTCTGGGCGTCGCCGAGCGTCCACCGGCCGCCGTGCAGGTACAGCAGGGTCGGGAGCGGGCCGGTGGCCGCCGTGGGACGGACGGTCCAGAAGCCGAGCAGCCCCGCCGGGCCGACGGGGGCCGCCTGGAAGGCCGCGTCCACGTCGAAGTCCGCGAACCGGTCGGCCTGGGTCTCGCGCAGCGCCCGCCGCGCCGTGTCCGGCGCGAGGTCGTCGAGGGCGGGCGGGGTGGCGGACGCGGTGACCAGGCGCTGCGCCGCCCGGTCCAGGACGACGGCGCTGCCCGCCGGTCCCGGCCGCATGGGCGCTGCTCCGTCCGGCCCGCCGGCCCTCCTCACCGGCCCTGCACGAGGTCACGCAGCTGATGGCGGCTGCTGATGCCGAGCTTGGGATACACCTTGTAGAGGTGCGAGCCGATCGTGCGCGGGGAGAGGAAGAGCCGTTCGCCGATCTCCCGGTTGGACAGACCGCGCGCCACCAGTTGGACGATCTGCCGCTGCTGTGCCGTCAGTTCCGCCAGCGGGCCGCCCGCCTCGGGGGCGGGGGCGGCTCCGCTGGCGCGCAGTTCGCGGCCGGCGGCGGCCGCGAGGGGTCCGGCGCCCAGGCGTTCGGCGGTCTCCAGGACCGTGGTCAGCTGCCCGCGCGCCTCCAGGGTCCGGCGGCAACGGCGCAGCCAGTGCGCGTAGTTGAGACGGACGTGGCCGCACTCCCACGGCCAGCGGTTCGCCGCGTGGTTGACCAGGGCGAGCTGGAAGTGCTCCTCGGCCTCCTCGTCGGGGCCGAGTACGGCGGTCGCGTGGTGCAGGAGCAGCGTCATCCTGGTGCTGGGCCGGTCCCCCTGCCGGGCACGCACCCGCTCCAGGATCGGCAGGGCCTCCGCCGGCCGGCCGGTCCGCTGGGCCGTGACGGCGAGTTCGGCGATGCTCCGGGGCGACAGGGAGGGGTGCAGCGGCGAGCCGTCCGCGGTGAACAGCTCGCGCAGCTGCCGCCAGGCGTCGTCCCAGTCGCCGCGGGCCATGGCGGCGAGGCCGCGGGCGCGCAGCAGACGGGCGTGGGTGGCCCGGTTCTCGTCCAGGCAGACGGCGCGCCAGACGGCCGGGGTGAGTCCGGGTTCGGCGGGGAGGGTGCCGCGCAGCGCCCGCAAGGTCAGCGCCTGCGTCTCCAGGTCCGCCCGCAGGCGCGGCAGGCGCAGCACCGTCGCCTCGGTCAGGGCGTCGTGGAGCACGGTCGTGGCCTCGGTGAACCGGGCGACGGCGATGAGGGTGTCCACCAGGCCGAGCACCGACCAGCCGCGCAGACCGAAGGCGCGGGTGCTGCGCAGCCGGTCGTCGGCCAGGCGGGCCTGTCCCAGGTCCAGGTCGGCCTCGTCGGCGTGGTGGGCCACCGCGGCGGCCGCCAGCCGGCCGGCCGGCGCGTCCGGCCCGCCGAGCGGTGCGCGGGGCGGCCGGCCGAGACCGCGCAGTGCACCGGTGGCGGTCTCCGGCCTGGCCACCACGGCTACCAGCGCCTCCATCGCCCGCTCCGTCCCGGGCGCGTCCAGCCGCCCGAGGGGCCCACCCGCTCCGGGGCACCCCGCCTCGCTCCCGCCGGCCCGTGCTGCACCCGGCCTCCCCGGCCTCCCCGGCCCGCCCGGAGCCCCGGCCGTCGCAGCGGACGCACCCCCGGTGATCGCCCCCACCCGCTGCCCCGGGGACCCACCCGCCGTGAGATCCCCCGCCGCACCCCCGTCACCCCGCCGGACACCCGGCACGTCCAGCTCACCCGGAGCACCTGTCCCATGGGAATCGGCGCCGCCCGCCCGGCGGGCCCGTTCGAGCAGCGCGGGCAGGGCCGTGCGGTGTTCGGGGAGCCCGGACTGGTCGGCGACCCCCGCGGCCAGGCCCGCCAGGGTGAGCGCGAGCGGCCGGCCGATCAGGGGGAAGTGCTCCGAGGCGGCGGCCAGCAGCTCGAAGGCCTCGCGCTGGGCGGACTCGTGGCACAGGACCGAGGCGAGGGCACCGGCCGCGACACAGACCGACTCCGGCTCGGCGGACTCGCGCAGGAGCCGGCCGTACAGCTCCCGTACCCAGCCGGGGTCCCCCACCGCCTGCGCCGCCGTCAGGGCCTCGGCGAGCCGGCGCACGTGTTCCGGCCGCCGTGGACTGAGCCGGGCCGCCTGTTCCAGGGCGCGCGCGGCCCGGACGGCGTCGCCGCCCCGCCAGGCGGAGGTCTCCAGCCCGGCGGCGACGAACGCGTCGGCTCCCACGGTGGCGGCGGCCAGGTGGCGGGCCCTGCTCTCCGGCACGACGGCGACCTCGGCCAGGTCCCGGTGCGCCCGCTGGCGCTCGGCCGCCGGGTGCCGCAGGTACGCGGCCGACCGTGCCAGCGGATGCCGGAAGACGAGCCGGTCCTCGGACAGCGAGACGAATCCGGCCGCCTCCGCCGGGGCCCACACCGCGAGTTCATCGGTGTCCAGAGCGGTCATGACAGCGGCTACGGTCTCGCCGGGCCCGGCGGCCGCCGCGTAGAGCAGGGCGCGCCGCGTGCGCGCGGGAAGCGCGTCCAGCCGTACGCCGAAGACGGGCTCGGCCGGCGCGTGCCGTGCCGCTCCGGCGGGACCTGACGCGCCGCGCCCCAGTTCGGCCAGGGCCAGCGGGTTGCCCTCGGCCTCCGTAAGGATCTCCAGCCGGTGCCGGCCGGTGGGCGGTGCCGGCTGCCGGTCCAGGAGTGCGGCGGCCGACGCGTCGTCCAGCGGGCCGAGGTTCAGGGTCTCGGTGCCGGGGGGCAGGGCCGGCAGGGCGTTCTCCCGGCGGGCGGCGAGCAGTACCGTCAGCGGGCGGCCGGACAGTTGCCGGACGGCGGCGAACAGCGCCGCCACGGTGGCCCGGTCGCACAGGTCGGCGTCGTCCACGCACACCAGCACCGGCCGGGCGGCGGCGAGCCGGTCCAGCCGCGCGGTCAGCGCCGCCCGCAGCTCCTCCTCGTCCGGCCGGCCGTCTGTGCGGAGTACGGCCGTCAGCACCTGCCGGGACGCGGCGGGCAGATCGGCCGGTTCGCCCGTGGCCGGCGGCGCCAGCAGTTGCTGCAGACAGGCCCGGGCATGCCGGGGGTCACCGGCCCAGCCCTGCGCCGCGAGCACCGGCACGCCCTCACCGGCGGCCAGTTCGCGGACGCGCCGCAGCAGGGTCGTGCGTCCGATCCCCTCCCGTCCGAGGACCAGCAGGGTCTGGGGGGCGCCGGGCTCGCGTGTCACACACCGCAGGATCCGCTCGATCTCGGCGTCCCGGCCCAGAACGGAGGCCTCGGCGGCGACAGCGGACTGCCGGGGTGACTGGACCGTCATGCACATACTCCCGTGGCGATGGACGTTCTCCCTGGCCAGAGCCATCATCGCCGAGGCCGGGCGGCCTCTCTTCTGTCACGTGACCAGTCACCCGCGGCCGCGGCCGCGCGGGCCGGCGCTGGCAGGATGGCGGTATCAGGAGCCCGGCCACGCCGACGGGCTCGGACATGTCGACGGGCCCGGCCATGTCGATGCCTTCGGCGCCCTCGACGACAAGGACCGCTCATGCACACCGGCACCGACCGTCCCGCCGATCCGGTCGTCCTCGGCCGGGCGGCCGAACTGGACCGGGTCGACCGGCTGCTCGGGGCGGTGACCGACGGCGGCCCCCAGGTGCTGGTGCTGACCGGGGAGCCGGGGGCGGGCAAGAGCACCCTCGTGAACCGGGCGGCGGAGCGGGGGCGGGCACTGGGCTTCGGCATCCTGCGGGTGCGGGGCAGCGAGGGCGAGACCGGCCTCGGTCTGTCGGGCGTGCACCAGCTGCTGCATCCGCTGCTGCCCGGCGACGGCCTGCCCGCGGCGCACCGGGAGGCCCTGGACCAGGCGTTCGGCCCGGGGGCCGCGGAGTACGAACTGAGGCTCGACCAGTTGTCGCTGTGCGTCGGTGCACTCGCGCTGATCACCTCCGCCGCGACGCACCGGCCGCTGCTTCTGCTGGTGGACGACGCCCAGTGGCTGGACCTCGGTTCGGTGGACGTGCTGGCCTTTCTCGCCCGGCGGCTGGAGGGCAGGCCCGTGGTGTTGCTGCTGGCCGCCCGTGAGGAGGGCGTACCGGCCCGGTTCGACCGGGACTTCCCGCAGGTCACCGTGGGCCCGCTGAGCCGGACGGCGGCCGGGCAGCTGCTGGACGCGCAGCCCGATCCGCCCCGCGGCAAGGCGCGCGCGGAGATCCTCCGGCAGGCGGCCGGCAATCCGCTGGCCCTGATCGAGCTGCCGCGCGCCCTGGCCCGGGGCCGCGCCGCGGGTGTCGCGGGGGGTGCCGGGGGCGCGGCCCTTCCGCTCACCGCGCGGCTGGAGAACCTGTTCGCCGCCGATCTGTCCGGCCTGCCCGCGCCCACCCGTCAGGCCCTGCTGCTGGTGGCCGCGGCGGGCACGGCGGATCTGACCGACCTCATCCGGGCCGCTCCGGAGCTGGACGTCGTCCGGGCCCTGGACCCGGCCGAGCGCGCCGGCCTGGTCCGGGTGGCGGACGGCCGGGTGCTGCCGCGGCACCCGCTGGTCCGCTCGGCCGTCTACCACGCGGCCTCGTTCCACGAGCGCAGGCAGGCCCATCTCGCCCTGGCCGCCGCGCTCACCGGGGAGCCGGACCGCCGCGCCTGGCATCTGGCCGCCGCGGCCACCGGCCAGGACGCGGAGGTCGCCGACGCCCTGGCCGAGAGCGCCGAGCGGGCCCGGGGCCGGGGCGGTCACGCGGCCGCCGCCACCGCGCTGGAACGCGCCGCCGAACTGACCCCGGACCCGGAACTGCGCGCCCGGCGGCTGCTGACGGCCGCGCAGTCGGCGATGTTCGCCGGTCACCCGCAGTGGGTCGGTGAGATGAGCGGCCGGGTCGGCGAGATGACCGGGGATCCCCGGGTACGCGCCGAGGCCTCCCTGCTGGGCGGCTGGGCCCTCGGGGTCACGCTCCGCCACGAGGACGCGCTGGCGCTGCTGCTGGGCGTCGCCGAGGCCACCGCCGCATCGTTTCCGGCCCTGGCCCTGGGCGCCCTGAGCACGGCGGCGACGTCCGTCTACAACTCCGGCGCGCCGTACTACCGCGCCGAACTCCGCAGGATCGGCGAGCTGATCGACGGGGACGGCGATCCGGCCGGCCGCTCCTGGGCCCTGGCGGTCGTCGACCCCCATCGCGAACGGCCGCTGCTCATGGCCCACTTGACAAAGGGGTTGGCCGAGCTGGCCCGCGAGGAGAGCCTCGGGAACCTCACGGCGACGGGCGGCACGGCCTGGATCCTGGACGAGACCGAGCGGGCGGTCCGCGTCCTCGGCCGGACCATCGACGTCCTGCGCCGCGCGGGCAGCGCGGGGACGAACGCGACCGTGACCCAGGCGCTCGCCCTCGCCCTGTTCGAGAACGGTTCCTGGGCTGCGGCGGAGGAGGCCGCCGAGGAGGCGTTCTGGATGGCGACGGAGGCGGGCGCCGACAACGTGACCGTGGGCGCCCGCCTCCTGCGGGCCACACTGTGCGCGCTGCGCGGCGACCCGGCGGCGGCCCGGGCCCGGGCGACGGAGGCCGTACGGGAGGTGGATCTGCGCAGGTCCCTGAGTCTCCAGGTCCGCCACCGGCACGCCCTGGGCATGGCGGCGTTCGTCGCCGGGGACCACGCCGGCGCCTACGAGCAGCTGCGCGCGGCCTTCACCCGGGACTTCCGCCCCGCGCCCGTCCATTACCACGCCTCGCTCTACTACCTGGGCGACCTGGCCGCCGCCGCGGTCCGCGCCGGGCGGACGGACGACGCGCGCACGGTGGTCGACGGCGTGGCACAGGGCCTGACGTCCGACGCCTCCCCGCGGCTGGCCGCCGTGCTCCACCGGGCCACCGCCCTGCTGACCGACACCGACGACGCCGAGCGGCATTTCCGGGCCGCCCTGGACGGCGTCGGCACCGACTGCTGGCCGTTCGAGAAGGCGCTGGCCCACCTCGACTTCGGCGAGTGGCTGCGCCGGCGCCGCCGGGGCGCCGAGGCCCGCCGGCATCTCGGTGCGGCGCTGGAGTGCTTCGAACGGCTGGACGCCCGTCCCTGGGCCGAGCGGGCGGCGGCGGAGCTGCGGGCGGCGGGCACGGCGGGAGTCACCGCCCCGGCCGGTGAACTGACCCCGCAGGAACGCCAGATCGCCGAGCTGGCCGCCCAGGGCCTGACCAACCGCGACATCGCGGCCCGGCTCTACCTCTCGCCGCGCACGGTCGGCTACCACCTGCACAAGGTCTTCCCCAAGCTGGGTATCACGGCCAGGGCGCAGCTCCGGGACGCCCTCGCCGCGGCGGCGGACACCGGCGGCTGAGAACGCCCGCGGCAAAGTCCGTGCGGACGATACGCCGCATGCCGGTTCTTTACGACCTGTAAACCGACTCGGACCGTGTGCGGTTGTCGTCCGTCGTGCGGCACGGGATGCTGAATGAGCACGAGGGGAAGCGGTGCCATGGATCGTTTTCCGAATGCTCCGGACGTCGAATTCCACAGCCCCCTGGACCTGACCAGGGCCGCGGCCGCGGTTCTGGACGCGGAGGGCCGCGTCTGCGGCTGGAGTCTGTCGGCCCAGCGTCTGCTCGGCCATCCGCCCCAGGAGGTGCTCGGCCGGCCGGCAAACCGGCTGGTGGCCGACCCGGGTCCGTGGCTGTCCGGTCTGTGCAGGGCGCACCGCCCCCGCGGCACGGTCCTGGACCTCCGCTGCCGAAACGGACACACCCTGCGCGCAGCCGTGACGTTCAGTCCGCTCTCGCACCAGGGTGTCGCCGCGACCGTCGTGGTGGCGGCCGAGCTGGCGGCCCTGCGCGGCTGGGAGGCCCAGCTGGCGATGCTGCAGGGACTGGCGACCGAGTCGTCCGTGGGGCTGACCGTCTACGACACCGACATGCGCGTCGTCTGGGGAAACGTCTCCACCGATCTGGAACTGGCCGGGGTCGCCCAGTACGTCGGCCGGCCGGCTGCCGATCTCTTCCCCGAGGGCGAGTTCATCTCCCGCCACCACCCTCCGGACGAGGACCAGGTGATGGAGCAGGTGCTGAAGACGGGCGAACCGGTCCTCGGCATGCACTACCGCGGGCGCGCCCCCGCCGATCCGGTGCGCGAGCACGTCTGGTCCTGCTCGTACTACCGGCTGGTGGACGCCAGGGGCGAACCGCTCGGGCTGTTCGAGGAGTCCCTGGACATCACCGACCGCTACCGCGCCCAGGAGCGCCTGTCGCTGCTCGTACGGGCGGGGAAGCGCATCGGCGCCTCCCTGGACGTGCGGCGCACGGCCGCGGAGCTGGCCGACGTGGCGGTGCCGCAGCTGGCCGACGAGGTGCTGGTGGATCTGCCGTCGGCGGTCATCGAGGGTCGGCAGCCTCCGACCCGCTCGGCGCCGGGGCACAGTCTGCTGCGGATGCACGGCCGTACCCCGGAGGAGTTCCGGACCAGCCCGGTCTCCTATCCGCCGTCGTCACCGCAGGCGCTGAGCCTGGCCAGCGGCCGCCCCGTCGTCGGTCTCTCCGAGCCGCCGGGCGAGGAGGGACCGGCCGGCCGGCCCTCGGAACTCTTCGTCCCGCTGCTCGCCCGCGACGCGGTCCTCGGCCTCGCCACCTTCCGGCGCGACAACAACCCCGACCCCTTCGGACCCGAGGAGCAGACGCTCGCCGTGGAACTGGCCGAGCGGGCCGCCGTCGGCATCGACAACGCCCGCCGCTACACCAGCCAGCACGTGGCCGCCCTGGTGCTCCAGCGGAGCCTGCTGCCCCGGCGGCTGCCCGAGCAGAGCGCGGTCGAGGTGGCGTACCGCTATCTGCCCGCCGACAGCCGGGTGGGGGTGGGCGGCGACTGGTTCGACCTGATCCCGCTCTCCGGTGCCAGGGTGGGGCTGACCGTCGGCGACGTGGTCGGTCACGGTGTGCACGCGGCCGCGGCCATGGGGCGGCTGCGCGCCACGGTCCGTACCCTGGCGCTGCTGGACCTGGACCCGGCGGAGCTGCTGACCCGGATGGACGGCCTGGTCGAGCTGGACCCGGAACCCGACCAGGCGGACGGACTGGGCGACGAGGCGGTCGGCGTGACCTGCCTCTACGCCATCTACGACCCGGTCGGCGGCCGCTGCGTCTGGGCCAGCGCGGGCCATCCCCCGCCGATCGTGGCCGACGCGAGCGGCTCGGTGGCCCTGTCCGCGCGAGCCCCGGGGCCACCCCTGGGGCTCGGCAGTCTGCCGTACGAGAACGTCGAGCTGAACCTGTCCGACGGCAGCGTGGTGGCGTTCTTCACCGACGGCGTGGTGGAGGACCGGCGCACCGACATCGACAGCGGGATCGACCGCCTCGCCCAGGTGCTCACCTGGCAGCGCTGCCCGCTCGAGGAACTGTGCGACCGGGCGGTGTCGACCCTGCCGCCCGGCCCCCAGGCGGACGACGCCACGCTGCTGCTGGTACGTACCCGACGGCTCGGCGCCGACCACGTGGCGGACCTGGAACTGCCGCCGGACCCGGCCGTGGTGGCGGACGCCCGCACCGACACCGAGCGCCAGCTGGAGACCTGGGGCCTGTCCGAACTGTCCTTCACCGCCGCGCTGGTGGTGAGCGAGCTGGTCACCAACAGCATCCGTTACGCGACCGGTCCCGTGATGCTGCGGCTGATCAGGGACCGCAGTCTGCTGTGCGAGGTCTCCGACAACGCGCACACGGCCCCTCACCTGCGCCGTGCCCGCCGCGACGACGAGGGCGGCCGCGGCCTGTACCTCGTCGCCCAGGTCTCCCAGCGCTGGGGCACCCGCTACACCGCGTCCGGAAAGACCATCTGGGCGGAACTGGCCCTTCCCTGAGGGCTTGCAGAACAACGACACGCTGATTCTCCGGCCGTGTCGAGCAGCTGTGGTAGCGGCCACCGACCTGCCGCGTTCTGTCCTGCGGCAACGTACGAGCCCCTCCGGACCCGCGCGGTGCAGACCGCCGTGACCTGCAAGTGCAGCGTCCGACAGCACGACGGCGCGTTCCAGAACCGGAACCGGCGTGTTGTTCTTCTGCGAGCCCTGAGGGACGTTGGCCGGCTACTCGGGCCGTACCGCCACTGTCGCCGGCGCCGTGGCCGCCACGGGGGCGACGAACAGCGCGCGTACGGCGGAGCGCACCTGGTCGGCGACCGCCTCGGGCGTGGAGGTGTCGAGCTTGCCGTCCAGGTGCAGGAACGCCAGGCCGTGGACGAGGGCCCACACCGTGACGGACAGCGCGTCCGCGTCGGCGCCGGGGAAGGCACCGCGGACGACACCGCGGACGTATTCCGAGATCGCGGCGGTCGCGGCGACCCGCTCCTCGCTGTCCGGATCACGGGGCTCCGCGAACATCACCCGGAACAGCGCCGGGCGCTCCAGCGCGAACCGGACGTAGGCGACGGCGACGGCCGCCAGTTCGTCGGGGGTCGTGGGTGAGGGATGCACGGCGCCCAGGTACTCGGCGAGTTCGCGGTAGCCCCGCGCGGCGACCGCGGAGACGAGCGCGTCGCGGTCCGCGTAGTGGCGGTAGGGAGCCGTCGCCGACACACCGGCCCGTCGCGCCACCGCCCGCAGGGACAGCCCGGCACTGCCGTCCTCCTCCAGCAGCTCCCGCGCGGCCCGCAGACAGGCGGCGCGCAGATCGCCGTGGTGATACGTGCTTCCCGCCTGCGACATCCGCCACGCTCCCTCATGTTTACATCGCTCACATCGTCACCCTAATGTGAACGCTGCACACATCGTAGGCGACCGAGATCGAGAGGGGAGCCCGGATGACCAGCGAGCTGTTCTCGCCGCTGTCACTGCGCTCCGGCCAGGTACTGGACAACCGGATCGCCAAGGCGGCCATGGAGGAGAACATGGCCGGCTGCGTGCCCGCCGCCGGCACGTTGGTCCGAGTCGGCGTCGAATGCCACGCGTCGCCGATCGAGGCGTACGAGGTGAGGGACGAGACCCGCCTGCCGCTCGGATAGGCGGTCTGGGCGGGTGCGGGCGCCGAGAGCGCCGGATCGGTGCCGCCGTCGTCGTTGGCCACCTGTGCGGTCACGGGGGCACGGCGCCGCCGCCCGCGGGCGGGCCTGCTCATCCGGCCCCCTTGCACACCCGTCGCGGCCCTGGCCGTCATCGCGTTCGCCGCCGCCCGGCTCGGGCGGTACCGGCGGCCGTCCGACCGGCCACAGGTCGACGGCATCATCGCCGGCACCGAGCCCGAGCCGGACAGAGACCCCTCTCGGTGGCTGGGCGAGGGCGTCCGGGGCCGCCGTTCAGACGCCGCTCGCGTCCTCGAACACCACTCGGAGACTCCCCCGCGCGGGGTCGTCCTCCGGGATGCCCGGTGGCAGCACCGGCGCGAGGGCGCGGAAGACCTCGCGCATCGCACGGTCGTCGTACCCGGCGAGCGTCTCGGTCGCCTGCAGCAGCACACCGCCGCCGCGCAGTTCCCGTACGGCGTGGAAGGCGCCGGTCGCGGTGAGGCGCGGGGCGCCGCCGAGGCGGGCGGCGAGTTCGCCAGGCATGCCGGTGATCCAGGAGTAGCCGCGCAGGTGGGTGCGGGACTCGCTGAGATACTTGCGGTGGTCCCGTCGCAGAGCCACCTCCAGGTCGGGCTTGTCGTGGAAGTTCAGGTAGTCGACACGCGCGAAGACCGGGTCAGCCCCGTCGAGGGCCACCGCCAGGAAGCCGAACAGGCGTGCGCAGAAGTCCGGGTCGACGATCCGGTCTCCGCCCGGGAGGAACACGGAAAGCTCGGTGTGCGTACCGCCACGGCCCGCGTGCTGACTGCCCACGCGCCCGTAGTCATCGGCCCATTCGTCCTCGTCCACCGACGGCTCGTGGAAGCCGACGCTCGCGTAGAAGGGATGGGCGCGCAAGACCCCGGCGAACGCCGGCCAGTTCTCCCGGACGTTCCTGAGCCGGGTTTGCCGCCCGCCCCTGAACGACTCGGTGGCACGGGCATACGAGTCGGCCGTCTCCTTCGCCCCGCTTGAGAAGAAGGAGTCGATTGCGGTCCGGAACCAGTGGACGACCAGGTCCCCGCGGGACGCCGCGGCCCGTTCATCGAGCGTCGCCCAGATGGTCACATCCTTGTCGGGGGCCTCGTAATCCATCACAGACCTCTCCTCCTCACGTCGTTACCGACGCTACTCGGTGCCCCGCTAGGCGAACGCGCCGCCCGTGAGGCCGTTGAAGAAGAAGCCGACCGTGAACAGCACGCCGGTGAAGACGACCGCTCCCATTCCGGCCTTCTGCGCATCCGGAGAGATGTGGAAGCCACCCGCCGCCCCACCGGCCGACGCGCCCCCCGTCGGGCCCGGCGCCGGTTCCACGGCTGGGGCGTCGACCGTTCCCGGTGCGGGTTCCCCGACCGGTGCCGCGGTGCTCGCGCTGGGCGTGGGAACTGGACCGGGTCTGGACCGGGTCCGGGCTGGGCGCGGGGTTGTCCCGGTTCTTGCGTCCATAGAAGCGCATGCCTTGGTACTCAGGCTCGGACTTCGACCAGACATTCACTATGCCCTCCCGGGACGCGTCCCGGCCGGAGAGCAGGCCGGCCCCCCGTTCCACGGTCCGGTCGTCGCCCTCGTCCTCCAGATAGTCCTGCATGCCCTCGACATACCTGGTCAGGTCCTTGGGGCCGTCCGTCTTACCGTAGGCGTTCCCCGGCTTGACCTCCCAGATGTACACCTTGTCCTTGGTCCACAGGATGACGTCGGCGGCACCGTCGTTGCCGGTGTTGTTGCCGCTCGCGCCCGGCACGGTGTTCGCGGTGGTGCCGCCGTCGCCCACGTCCACCGTGACGTAGCCCTCGACCTTGGACTCCATGGCCCACACCTGTGCCGCGTGGCCGGACTGGCAGACGGCGGCGTCATGGCCGCTCATGTGGAACGTCAGGGCGCAGGCGGAGCCGACGTTGCTCTTGCCGCCGTGCCGGACGACCGTCTTGCCGCCGGTGCCCTTGCCGCTGTTGCCGGAGTCGGTGGAGGTCTTCTTGCTGTGCGTGACCGGCATCCCGCCCCGGCACTCGATCAGGCCCTGCGCGCACTCGATGAGCTGCTCGCCGCTCGGGTCGGAGAAGGACGCCGGGTTGTCGGCGGCGTGGGGCCGAGTGAGAAGGTCGCGCCGTCAGGATTGGCATAGGTGGTGGCGTATTCGGTGCGCTCGCTGTGTACCTCGACGCGTTCGCCGCTTTCCACCGCTTCCCGGGACGCCTTCTGGGCGTCCGTCATGTCCGTCTGGGATTCCCGGCTTTCAGCGGCGAACCCGGTGGAGACGGCGGAGGCCGGTATCGCGTTGAGCGTCCCCATGGCCACGGCCAGAACGGTGCCGAGGCTCAACCAGCCTTTACGCAAGCGTCTTGGCGTATCCGAACAGGCGTCATCGCAGTCCCCCATGATCCACAAGCGCCGACGGACGTAATTTTTACGCACCTTGACCGTTCACAGTCAAGGTTGTTTCGTGAATTACCCCCCCCTTTAATCAACTCCCGTAAGCCAAAAGGCAAGTAAAAGAATGGGAAGAGGAATGGAACCTGAGCAACAGGCAAAATGCGAATTCACGGCCTGGCCTCACCGCGGGCTCCGGCGACGGCGATCCGGACGGACGCCACGGCGACCCGGGAACGCCACCAAGGGCTGTCCCGTGATCCCCGGCGGGCGCACGACGACAGCCACGGCACCTCGCCGCGTTGCCGGATAGCCCGAATACGCCCAGGATGAGGACGACCCTCCGCCTTGCGATGCACCGCATCTGACGCCGCGCGCTGATCCACCGGCGATCACGGGACAGCCCTCAGGCGGACTCGGTACGGTCCCCTCTCGTCCCACCGTGCCCCCCGGCCTCGTCGCTGTCGCCCCGCCCCCGTGAGGGTGAGCGCTCCGGCGCCTGCGCGCTCTGTGCCGTGGCGAGCGGGCCCAGATGCCGTGCGGCACCGTCCAGCAGCCCGAGGTCGGCCTTGGTGTGCGCGATGGCGGCGTCGATCAGGACGGCGACCAGCGGCTCGTCGGCGTGGGCGCGGCGCTGCTGGGCCAGGCCCGCGAGCTCGGACAGGTACGTCTGCCGCTGCGACTCGATCAGCGTGGCAAGGGCCTGCGGGCCCAGGGCGGAGGCGCCGAGGAGCTTCAGGAACAGTTCGTCGCGGAAGCCGCCGACGCGCACCCAGGCGGTGGTCGCCCACGAGCGCAGCTCGGCCTCGCCCGCCTCGGTGAGCGTGTAGAGGTTCTTGTCGGGCCGGTCGGTCTGCGTGACCTGCGAGCGTGAGACATAGCCGTCACGGACCAGCCGTTCGAGGATCTGGTAGAGGTGACCGATGTTCAGGCCACCCCACTGCGGGCCGATGGCCTCCTCGAAACGGGCCTTGAGTTCGTATCCGTGATTCGGCCGCCGGGTCAGCAGCGCGAGCACGGCGTGGTGGAGCGGCATATACGTCCCTTCTACATTGTGACAACATACCCCTGAATTGTCACAATGCAGGGGCGGCGAGGTCTGTGCCGCGATGTGCGAGGGCGAGGCTGCATCAATGGCTGTGAGCGTGGCGTTGCGCGGGGTGAGCCGTCGGTATCCCGGGCTGACCGCTCTGGACGAGGTCGACCTGGAGGTCGCGGCCGGCGAGGTGGTGATGCTGACCGGGCCGTCCGGCGCCGGCAAATCCACCGTCCTGCATGTGACGGGTGGCATGGACCAGCCCGACGAAGGACACGTCGAGGTCGACGGCGCGGAACTGGTGCCCCGGGACCTGGACCGTCACCGGCGGCGTGTCGGCTTCGTCTTCCAGCGCTTCCACCTGCTGCCCGCGCTGACCGTGCTGGACAACGTGCTCGCCCCCGTGCTGCCGCGCAGAGTGGACTTCGACCGGCGGGCGCGCGGCATGGAGCTGCTCGAAGCCGTCGGCCTGGACCAGCGGGCCGACGCGCTGCCCGCGCAGTTGTCGGGCGGTCAGCAGCAACGCGTCGCCGTCGCACGCGCGTTGATCAACCGGCCGGGACTGCTGCTGGCCGACGAGCCCACGGGCAACCTGGACAGCGTCATCGGTCGGGAGATCATCGACCTGCTGATGTCGCTGCGCGAGCGGTACGGGATGACGATGCTGATCGCCACGCACGACGCGGAGGTCGCCGCCAACGGCGACCGGGTGGTGCGGCTGCAGGACGGCAGGATCACCTCGGACCAGCGGGTCACCCCGTCCGTCGACGTGCTGCACCGGCTGGGGGGCCTCCGCCCGTGATCACGATGATCCTCGATCAGCTCCGGCGGCGGCGCGGGCGTGCGCTGGCCCTGGCCACCGGAATCCTGGTGGCGGCGACCAGCTTCACCCTGCTGACCGCGACGGTGAGCACGAGCCAGGCGACCACCGTGGGCACCGTACGGAAGAACGCGCGGTCCGCGTACGACGTCCTGGTCCGCCCGCCCGACTCGCAGACGGACGTGGAGCGGCAGAGCGGTCTGGTCGCGCCGAACTTCCTGTCCGGCACGTTCGGCGGCATCACCATGGACCAGTACCGGCGCATCCGCGGCATGGCCGGGGTCGACGTGGCCGCGCCGGTCGCCAACATCGGCTACCTCATGGTGGCGAGCACCGTCACGGTGGACGTGTCCCGCTTCCTGGACGGCAAGGCGTCCCGCCAGATCCTGCGCATCAGCCCCACGCTCACCTCCGGACTGGGCAGTTACCGCACCTCGGACGAGTACGTCTACCTCACCCGCTCCCCCCTGACGTCGGCATCGGAGTCGGACCACCTCTTCGAGTCCGACACCCTGGAAACGGGTGCGGGCGGCAAGAGCACCCAGCGGTATCGGATCAAGGGGAAGTACGACGTCTGCTTCTACTTCAACCGGGACAAGACCGAGCAGACCGAGTTCAACCTGCAGCTGCCGTTGAAGCCGAACATCATCGCCGAGGACCTCAGGGACAGGTCGCCGTTCGACCCGGACCTGAGTTCGCGGATGAACTGCCAGTCCGGACAGGACAAGGCCACCATCGACGTTCCGGTCAGTTACCCCGTGCTGCTGTCCGCCGTCGACCCGGTGGCCGAGGACCGGCTGGTGGGCCTGGGCGACACCATCGCCTCGGGCCGGATGCTCACCGAGCAGGACAAACCGTGGACGGTGTCGTCCGCCAAGAGCGTTCACGGACAGCACGACTCCTACATCCCGGCGCTGCTCAGTGACAACCCGCTGACCACCGGCACGCTCGACGCCACCGTCGAGCGGCTCGACGTCGGCGACCCGGCCGGGCTGCCCTCGAAACTGGGCAACCCGACAGCCGACAGCTTCGTCCGAGGCCTCCACGGCACCACGGTGGGCACGACCCGGGTCGACCTGCGCAAGGGCTACCGGAAGGCACTGAACGAGGACTCGTTCGACACCGGGTCCTACTGGACGGTCGGCCCGGTCACCTACCGCCGGACCTCCCACGGCGACCTCACCGCGCGGCCGCAGCCGCCGCAGAAGCCCAGCCTGTGGATCACCAACTCGAACCAGCAGCCGTTCTCCGGCGTCCCCGAGGAGAACCATCAGGGCACCCAGTACCGGAAGGTGACCAGCCACGCCGCCACGGACTGCATCGGACTGGGTACCTGCGACGGTGTGGACTCCGGACGCCTGCCCAATCCCTTCGTCCACCTCGTCGGCCGCTACGACACCGGCAGACTGGCCGGCTTCTCACCCCTGTCCGACGCCCCGTTGGAGACCTACCAGACACCGCAGGTCACCGGTGCGGACACCGCGACCCGAGCGAGGCTCCACGGCAGGCCGCTGCAGCCCGACCGCAACCTGGGCGGCTACGTCAGCCCGCCGCCCACCATGCTGACGACCATGGACTCCATCACCGCGCTCACCAAGAGCCGTCGGGTCCCGAGCATCCAGGACAAGGCGCCGGTCAGCGCGATCAGGATCCGGGTGGCCGGAGTGGCCGGCGTCGACACCGCCTCCCGGGCGCGGGTGAACGCGGTGGCCGGGAAGATCCGGGCCGCCTACCCCCGTCTCCAGGTCGACGTCACCGTCGGCAGCTCGCCCGCGCCGCGGACGGTGGCGCTGAGTGACTCGGCGCAGGTGACGGAGCGTTGGGTCGCCAAGGGCGTGGCACTGCGCATTCTCAGGGCTGTGGACGCCAAGAGCGCGGTGCTCTTCGTGCTGGTCCTCGTCGTCTGCGCGCTCTTCCTCGGCCAGGCGGCGCTGGCCTCGGTGCGCTCGCGCCGCACCGAGATCGGCACGCTGCGCTGCCTCGGCTGGAGCGGCGGCGAGGTACTCCGCCTGGTCCTCGGCGAACTGGCGGTGATCGGGCTGGCCGCCGGAGCGGCGGGCGCGGTGCTCGCGTACGTGCTGGGCCGGGTGCTGGGACAGCCCGAAGCCGGTGTCAAGTCGCTCCTCGTGCTCCCGGTGGCGCTTCTGCTGGCCACGGCGGCGGGCCTGATCCCCGCCTGGCTCGCCACCCGGCTGGGACCGATGGAAGCCGTCCGGCCCCCGGTGACGGCGGCCCGCCGCGCGCGCCCGGTGCGTTCGGTGGCCGGACTGGCCGTGCTCAACCTGCTGCGGGTGCGGGGCCGCACGCTGCTGGGTGCGGCGGGGCTGGCGCTGGGAGTGGCCGCCTTCACGGTGCTGCTCGCCCTGACGCTGGCCTTCCGGGGCGAGGTGGCCGGGTCGCTGCTCGGCAGTGCCGTGGTGGCGCGGGCGCGCGAGGCCGACTACCTCAGCGTCGCCCTGTCCCTGCTGCTGGGCGCCGCCGGTGCCATCGACGTCCTGGTCATCTCCCAGCGCGAACGCGCCGCTGATCTCGCGGTGCTGCGCGCGACCGGCTGGACCAGCCGCGAGCTGGCGAGGCTGACCCTCTACGAGGGAATCGGACTGGCGCTGCTGGGCGGTCTGTCCGGTGCGGTGGCCGGTCTGGCCGGGGTACTGGCCCTCGGCCGGGGCGTGCTGCACGGACACCTGTTCACGATCGCCGGCGCCGCGCTGCTGGCCACCCTCGCGGCGACCGCGCTGGTGGTGGCGGCTCTGGCGGTGCCGATCCGGGGGCTGTCCCGGATCGCCCCCGCCCACCTGCTCGCCGCCGACTGAGCCGACCACCACCGCTGTCGACGGACGTCCGCGGTCGTGCCCTCCCCTGCCGGCGACAGCCCTCCGCGCCCAGGGAGAGGACGGACCGCCCTGGCCCTGGGGGTTGTGCGCCGCTCTCGTGCCAAGCCCGGTTGCGGCCGTCGCAGGCATCGTCCTCCGGCCGTCTCCGCGGGGCGGTGACCTGGTCGGGGAACTGAGGGCCAGCGGGCGCCCGGAGCGTCGGATGAGCGTCACGGCCGTACGTCGGTCCGGCACGGGCGATCTGGCGTGGCATGGCTACCAGCGGTACAGCAGCACCTCCCCCGGTACGGAGCCTCATGCGGTGGAGTCACGTCGGTGTGCCCACGAAACTCGGGGCAGCTCACCACTGGGGTGTGATCAAGTACGTCGCCACGTACCGCCGCACGATGCGGCCCCCGGTTGATGGCGAAGACCGAGGAGTTCGCAGCCGGCAGAGCCGACGTGGTGCCGCTGGCCGACCGGCGGCAGACGTGCCGCTGACTGCGGAAGGTCGCCGCCGAGCAGCCCTGAACGGCCCGTGCCCCTGGACAAGGGGTGCGGCATGAACGAGCCCGACCCTTTCCTGGACCCCGCCCGCCAGCAGGAGCTCTACGGGCGCGCCTCCCGGCTGGCCGGGCGAGCCAGCGCCCTGATGCGCGTGAAGACCGCCGGTCGTCCGGAGCCCGAGACGATCGTGAGCCTCGTGCGGCCCCACCACGCGCGTCCGGACCGCCTCGGCGTGGTGCTCGGCATCAGCTGCGGTCGCGGAACGATCGGTCTGGTCATCCCCGGGCGGCTCCGGCCGCAGCACGTCGTCGGCCTGGACGCGGCCCCCGCCCTGCTCGCCCAGGCCCGCGAGCGCCACAAGAGCTGCCCGACACAGCGGGGGCCTTCGTCGAAGGCGACTTTCACCACCTCCCACTGCCCGCCATGCCGTGCGCCGTCGCCGTCGCCGCGTTCTGCCTCTGCCACTCGCCGCGGCCCAGGGACGTCATCGCTCAGATCTCCGAAGCTCTGGCCCCCGGGGGCCTGGCGGTGCTCGTCATCAAGGGGACTCGACAGCACCGGCAAGATGGTCGCGATCGCTCGGCCGGGGCGCAGGCGCGGATCCGCGCTCGGCGCGGTCAGGAGCCGACCGTGACGCCCGGCTGTCAGGGGTGGTGCCCCGGACGGCCGGGCGTGGCACGGCCAGCCGCCGCGCGCGATGGGGACGTCAGGTGAGGTCCGAGACCCAGGCATCGACGCTCGTGAGGATGGCGCCCTGGTGGGGGAACACCTTCTCGGTGAGCACCCGGTGGACTTCGGGGTCGCCGTCAACACAGCCGTCGGCCAGGACGGTGAGGCGGTAGTCGAGGTCGGCGGCCTGGCGCAGGGTGGACAGGACGACACCGCTGGTGGCCAGACCGGTCAGGATGAGGTGGTTGACGCCGGCGCCGCGCAGGACGAGGTCGAGATCGCTGCCGGTGAAGGCGCTGACGCGCTTCTTGGTGACGATGCTCTCGCCAGGCTGGGGCGCGACGTCGGGATGGATGGCGGCGCCAGGGTCGCCATCGATGAAGGCGTCCTCGGGCAGGGCGCTGAACATCGGGCTGGACTTGGCCTCGGGGTGGCCCGCGCGGAAGCCGACGACGACGTACACCACCGGAATGCCCGCAGCCCGGGCGGCGTTGACGGCGCGGGCGAGACGGGGCGTGTAGTCGGGGTCGAGGTCGGGGACGCGACCGATGATGGCCTTCTGTACGTCCATCACGAGCAGGGCGGAGTTGGGCACGGGTTCATCCTCGGTGTCGGGGTGGAACGGGTCATCCTGCGCGGCGGGGCGCCGCGAGGCGGATCCTTTCGGGCACGGGCCCGGATGTCGTCGGCTACCGGCCGGGACGCGGGGGTTCGCTCTCGGCGGGGTCGTCGGCTTCGCGCCCGATGCGGCGCAGTGAGGGGTCGGCGACGGTGACCACGAGGAACAGGACACTGATGGCAAGCATGAACCAGGCGAGATGGTGCAGACCGCCGGTGGTGACGTGCTCGCCGAAGAAGGCGCCGTTGGCGGCGGAAGCGATGATGGCGCCGAGGTAACCAAAGGTGCGCAGCAGCCCGGCAGAGGAGCCCATCCGGTCGGCGTCGGCCTGGTGGTAGACAGCGTTTTGCAGGGCAAGGCTGTTCAGCCCCTGCGGGATGCCGAGGACGATCACGACGGCCAGCAGCATCCACACCGGGCTGTCGGAGTGCAGGAGGAGCAGCAGGGCACAGGTGGTGATCTGGCCGAGAGCACCGACCAGGAGTTTGCTGCGGACGGCCTGGCGTCGTCCGGTGAGGGTGGAGACAACGATCGCGACGGCGAACAGGGGCAGCTGCACCAGGCCGGCCAGCGATGCGGAGAGGCCGCGTCCCTCCTCCGTCCACTGGGTGTAGCCGTACAGGAAGGCGTAGGTGACGATGTAGCAGAGCAGGGTCCGCCCGTAGGTGGCCAGCAGCGGCAGGTTGCCGCCGAGGACGCGTACGTCGATGAAGGGCTGCCGTGCGTGCAGTTCCCGCCAGGCGAAGCCGGCGCCCGCGGCGACGACCAGGAGCAGTAGGTACCAGTCACCGACGCCCGGGTTCATCAGGAACAGCAGGAGGCAGACGAGCGCTGCGGAGAACAGGCCCATGCCCGGCACGTCCAGGTCGCTCACCGGACGGTGCCCGTCGGCACGGCGGGAGCCGGGGGTGACGGGGATACGGCGGGCGCCGAGGTAGAGGCCGGCTATCGCGAGGGGGATGTTGACGGCCAGGGTGGCGCGCCAGCCGCCGACGCCGATCAGCAGGCCGCCGAGGCTGGGGCCGATCACGGCGATGGTCTGGGTGGTGACGGCCAGAGCGGTGAGGACGCCGGCGGGGCTGTCGTGACCGGTGCGCCGGGCCTCGCTGCGGATGAGGTACATGGCCGCCGGATAGCCGGAGCACGTACCGAAGCCCAGGAGTACCCGTGCGGCGATGAGGACGCCGAGGCTGGGGGCGAGCATGCCGGTGACGCCGGCAATGCCGGTCAGGGCGGTCCCGGCCAGGAACAGACGGCGGGGCCCGAAGAGATCGATCAGCCGGCCCACCACCGGCTGTCCGATGGCGGTGGCCAGGTAGAGGGCGGAGATCAGCCATGCGGTCTGGGACGGTGGGGCCCCGAAGGCGGCGCCGATCGGCACCAGGGAGACGGAGATGATGGAGGAGTTGACCGGGTTGAGGGCCGCTCCCGTCATCATCGGGGCCAGCAGACGACGGTCGAACCCGTCGTCCGGGCGCTTGCCCCGGCTGGGACGCAGCCTGTGCAGGACGCCGCTCACGAGCGCACGATCCGTTCGAGTACGGCGGTTGCCTCGAGAAGCGTGCGGCGCTCCTCTTCGGTGCACTGCTCCTCCAGCGCGCTGGCGAGCCAGCCCTCACCGGCCTGGCGGCGGTCCTCCAGGAAGGCGTGGCCGCTGTCGGTGACGAAGACCAGCTGACGTCGGCCGTCCTGGGGATCCGGACGGCGGGCGACCAGACCGCGCTCTTCCAGGGCGCCCGTAATGGCGGCCACTGACTGGTGGCGGACCCGTTCGGCGGCCGCCAGGTCACTGACCGACGCCTCGCCGTCCTTGTCCAGACGGCTGAGGACGGACGTCTGCGACGGTGTGAGCTCGCCGCGGTCGTAGGTCTCACGCAGGCGGCGCCTCAGCCGGCTGTAGACCACACGGACCTCGCGCGCTGCGCGTACGGCCGACTCGGACACTCCGCCGGTGGTGCTGATGACCTCATCCATACACTCAGGCTAACTTGCGCAGTCCAGACTGCGCAAATGAGCCTGCGTATCTCTGCTCACAAGATCACGTATCTCCGTTCACAAGATGACGAGGGCGGGTCTGTACGGTGAGCGGTGCAACTCCCGCGCTGGAAGCGACAGTTGATGACTGACGTCACGAGTGGCACCGAGGCCGTGGAGGCCGCTGTGAGTGGGACGAACGCGGTGGATGGCGGGCTGGTGGCCGAGCTGGTTGCCCGGGCCCAGGCTGGTGGCGCGAAGCTCACCGGGGAGGGTGGCCTGCTGCAGCAGCTGACCTAGCGGGTGCTGGAGGCAGCCCTGGAGGGCGAGCTCACCGATCACCTGGGACACGAGCCCGGTGAGCGGGCCGAGGGCGGCCGGGAGAACTACCGCAACGGACACCGCTCCTGGTTCTCTCCGCCGGCCACTGGCACGCCAAGCGGCAGCACGCCCAACAGGCAGAGGCCGCCCGCCAAGCCGCCGACCACCTGCGCGCCGCGTACGTTGGGGCCGTTGAAGCGCCCATCGCCCGGCTACGCGAACAAGGCAGGCAGGTCATCCGGCGAGTCAGTGACTGGTACGCCGTCCAGCTACGCGTGGTTCTGCCCGACCTGGCTGACACCGTCCTCGCCGAGGCCAGCTGGCCAGCGCATCCTCCGTCAGCGACGTCCTCGTCTGGCGCCTGCGCCGCATGGCAGACTTGGCCGCCTACCCGGGAACACCGCATCAGCGCTCGGGCACCAGTCCAGCACCGGTCCCCCAGCCATCCTCGCGCCGCAGCAAGCCGGGCGCCCACCGGTAACCGGCAAGGCCAGGGCACACGCGCGCGAATCAGCTCTTACGAGCCGTTCCCTCGGGCCAGACCACGTCCACAGGGATGCCCGCCGCCTGCGCTTCGAGGACCGTGTCCGCGGTGCCACCGCCCTTACCCGTCGGGGGTTCGCCGTTCCATACCGCGACGAGCCGGTCTGCGCGTTCGATGAGGACGGTGTTCGCGGCCTCGTACGCCTGCCGGTTGGCCGTCTCGTGAGGGAGGACGAGGACCTCGGCGGCGGCTTCGACGAGGTGGTCGAAGAGGGCAGCATGGTTGGGCTTGACCTTGTTCTGGCGGTAGTCCTGGGAGGGGATGACGACGGTCAGGCGTCCGCCGGCGGCGAGGACGGCTTCGGCGAAGAGGGAGTCGGCGCCCTTGGCGATGCAGGAGACGCCGACGAGATCGCCGTCCTCGGCGTACTGCTTGAGCAGGTCGTCCAGGGCGGTGCGGACCAGAGGGATGCTGTCATCGGTCAGGTCCATGTGCCCGGTCACCGCGATCGTCGTCACGGTCGTCGTTCTCCTTCTCAGGTCGACAGCAGGTCGCGGATCCTATCGCGGGCCTCGCGCACGGGCCGGGCCGCGCTGTTGCCCACGGTGTACGGGTAAAGCTCGCCCAGCTGGGCACGGACCCTGTTCGAGCGGGTCCCGCTCGCCGCGTCCACCGCTCGGTGGGTCTCCGCCAGGGCGCCGGTCAGGTCGCCGAGCAGGAAGTGGCACTGGGCCAGGCCGATACGGTCGAGGGCATGGCTGCGGCCGGCTTCGGGACCGCGCCGGGCAAGGGCGTGGCGGATCTCTCCGGCTGCGGCTTCGGCGTGTTTCTTCGGGTTCTGGGGGGCGAGTTCGAGGAGCCTGCCGCCCGTGGTGCCAGCGAGTTCTGCCTCGTCGAAGTAGGCGATCCAGTACGGCTCTTCGGCCCCGGGACACACGCCATCTGGTCGACTTCACCGACGCGGCCCCCGGCTCGCGGGAGTCGGATGTCGCCCATGCCCTCGTCATGACCGCCGCCCACACGCCGTGGGACCGTGACGCGCTCACCAGCAGCTACCCCCTCGCCTTGAACAGCGCCCGTCTGTCGGCATGGGTGGTCTTGATCACCGTCCGCTGCTGGGCGTATTCCGCTCCCGGCGAGGACCAAGCGCTGTGGCGGGGCCGGCTCGCAGACCTCACCCACCGGACACCCCACCTCTTCCGCACACCACGCACGGAAAGGACTCCCCGATGACCAGAGCCGCTGGCCTGACCGTCGTCATCCCCGCCCACAACGAAGCCGCGTACCTGCCCCGCTACCTCCCCACCGTCCTCGCCTCCCTCACCAGGTGGGAGGAGAGCAGCGGCGAATTGGGGGAGGTGATCGTGGTCGACAACGCCTCCACCGACACGACCGCCGAGGTGGCCGCCTCCTTCGGCGTGCGCGTGATCAGCGAGAGCGTGCGCAATATCGGGCGAGTCCGCAACAGCGGCGCGGCCGTGGCCGGCGGCCGACGGCTGTTCTTCACGGACGCCGACGTCGCACTGCCCCTGGAAGCGATCACCGCCGCCGCGACCGCGATGGACACGGGGGCCGTCGGTGGCGCCATCCCGCCCCTGTACACCCCCAAGCGGCTCGGGGCACGGCTGCTGTGCGCGTACTGGGACCACTACCGAACCGCCCACGGTGGCGCGCAGGGCGTCGCCCAGTTCGCAACCGCCCTGGCTTTCAACAAGATCGGCGGATACCGGGACGACCTGTTCATGAGCGAGGACGTCGACTTCTTCCATCGCCTGACCGCCACCATGGCCGGGCCACCGCCGCCTCGGTCGCGATCTTGGACGAGCTGCGCGTGCGCCCCTCCACTCGCCGCTACGACCAGTGGTCCAGCCTCCGGATGCTGTGGTGGCGGAACCCCGTGACCGCCCGTCTGCGGCTGAGCTCCCCGCGCATGTGGCGCCACTGGTAGGGGACCACGGTCCGATGAACCAGAGCCATACGCCCGTGACGCTGCCGGTGCCGGACGCAGAAGGGATCTACACGTTCCCCGACGACCTCGTCCGCGCCCGCGCCCGCGAGCAGTGGACCAACCACCTCGTCGAACGCCACCGCGCCCACGACGACCACGTCATCGAGCTGATGACCCCCTATAACGGCCACCCCTACCTCATCGAGCTCCGCCACCCCGCCGGCCGCCCGGTCCTCGTGATCGAGCCGCACCACGACGACTTCGCCCTGTCGGCTTCCGGAACCTTCCTCGCCCACCCTCGTCCCCTCACCGTGGCCACCGTGGCCACCGTGTTCACCCGGTCCACCATCGTCCATCCGGCTCTGGAGGACGCCTTCACCACTGAGGCCGCCGTGTCCCACCTGCGCGAACGGGAAGGCGCCGCCGCACTTGCCCCGCTGGCCGCCGAGCGCGTCCTGCTCGGGCACAAGGACGCCGAACCGCCGTACCGGCCCTACAACCAGGACCGCCTGGAACAAGTCACCCACGAACTCCACGAAGTCATCGACGCCCATCCCGACGCCGAACTCCTCGCCCCGGCCGCCGTCACCCGGCACCCCGACCACCTCCTCGTGCACCACGCAGCCGTACGCCTGGGATGCCGATGGTTCTGGGAAGACCTCGCGTTCTGGCCCACCTACGCGCTCGCCGGATGCGACCAGCACCTCTTCCGCGCCCGCACTGGCCCGGCCCTGACCACCGAACGGGTCGACATCACCGACGTGATCCTCGACAAGACCACCGTCCTGCGGATGCACGGCTCGCAGATGCACCCGGACCGGAAGATGTACCGGCCCATCCGGCACGCCTGGACCACCGCCACCGCTCTCCCGGTCGGCACAGGAACCTACGCGGAACGCTTCTACCGGATGGAATCACCATGAAGATCATCGCTGTCGAAGGACCCTCGTACGCGGGAAAGTCCACCGCGATTGAGCATCTGCGCAGCATTGGCATCGAGAGACAAGCATTCGTATCGGATTGCTACGTCCGCCAGATCGCCCACCGCGACGACATCCCCCCGGCCCGCACCGAATCCGCGGCCGCGCAGCTCGCCGCCTTCGAGAAGTTCATGGCCATCGAGAACACCCGCGTCCGAGCGGCCCTGGCCAGCGCCAAACCCGGGGCCGTCCTCGACCGTTCCGTCGACACCCTTCTGGCCCACGCGCACGCCCTTGACGCCCTGTACGGATACGACGTCCACGACCAACTCCGCGACCGCCTCCAGGAACTCCCATTCCTACGCCCCGACCACACCCTCTACCTCGACGTACCCGCCGAAGCGCTGAACCTCCGCCGCAAACTGGCCAGGCACACGGCAACGGAATCCGACTACTTCCTCCACGATCCGGCGTTCCTCACCCACGCCCGGAACTACTTCGTCTCCAGAGCACGACCGCCGGTGTCACGGGAGGTCATCGTCGGCCGGGCCGACACCGACCCGGCCGACGTCGCGCACGCAGTCGAATCCCTCGTCGCGTTCTTGGCAAGGTGACTGGCCGTTGCCCACCGCCCTCTTCGCCTGGCGGCACACTCCGCCCCCGCTGCTCATCGGCGGGGCCGAGGTCACCCAACAACTGCTCGCTGAAGAATTCGCCGCAGCCGGCTGGCGGACCGTCTACCTCGGCTCCCACCAGGCACCTTGGGACCAGGCAACACAACTCCCCCAGATACGAGCCTTCCTCGACTCCCACCACACCCCCTACGAGGAGACGCGGGGCGACCTGCGCTACCAGTGGAAGAAAGTGGACTGCATCGCCGTACCGCAGCACCGGACGGCATCGACCCTCCACAGCCTGCTGTCCGGGCTGCAGCCGGACGTGGTGTTCACCTCGCAAGAAGGCGCGGCCGACCTCGCCGCACAAGCCCGGCCCACCGCACTCGTCGCGGGCATCCTGCACTCCGTCAGCGCACGCTCCTCCTGCTGCCGTTCCCACCATTCAGCAAGAGCGTCGAGGCCTGCGGAATCCTCTAGGTTAGTCATCTGACCTACGGATCCCCCCTCAATCGGTATCGAGAACTGAAGAGGTCCCCCACGCCTCCATAGGGAATTCGACCAGCGACGCGGCGCTCCTGACACCTCATCAGAACGAGCGTCAAGTGAGCGTCAAGATACCCCGGAGAGCGTCATTTCAGCGTCAAGACATCGCCCGTAACGCCCACACCGCACATCGCGCACACCACCCGAACCCGCAGGTCAGGCGGTCTTTCCGGCCGGTTCAAGGATGGCAACGCACTCCACATGATGCGTCATCGGAAACAGGTCGAAGGCCCGCAGCGTCCGCACCCGGTACCCGCCGTCCCGGAAGTACGCCAGGTCGCGGGCCAGGGCGGCCGGGTCGCAGGCGACGTAGGCGACGCGGCGGGCGCCCAGGGACGTCAGGTGCTCGACCGTGGTGCGGCCCGCGCCCGCGCGGGGCGGGTCGAGGACGATGAGGTCGACCTCGGTGATGCCGGTGCGCGGGAGGACCGACTCGACCTTGCCCTGCTCGACGCGGACCCGGGGGAAGCCGGCGAGGTTGTGGCGGGCGTCCTCCACCGCGCGCTTGCCGGACTCGATGCCGAGCACCGCGCCCTTCTCGCCGAGGCGGTCGGCGAGGGCGCCGGCGAACAGGCCGACACCGCAGTACAGGTCCAGGGCCATCTCGCCCTTGCGCGGGAGGAGGCCCTGCATCACCGCGGTGACCAGGGTGTCCGCCGCCTTCGGGTGGACCTGCCAGAAGCCGCCGTTGCCCACGCGGTGGGTGCGGCCGTCGGCCCGCTCACGGACGAAGGCACGGCCGTGGACGCGGTGGATGCCGCCGTCGTTCTCGTCCACCCGCAGGACCGAGACCGGCTTGTCGAGTTCGACCAGGGGCAGGCGGGCGCCGGGGCGGGGCTCCAGGATCACCATCCGGTCCTGGGAACCGGTCGCGGCGATCGCGTCCACCGACACCATGCCCGACCAGTCGCGCTCCTCGATGCCGAGTTCGCTGACGCCCGGCGCCGCGATCATGCAGTGCTCGATCGGCTCCACCTCGTGCGAGCGGTGCCGGCGCAGTCCCGCGTTGCCGTCGGCGTCGACGGCGTACTGCACGCGCGTGCGCCACTGCGGCACCCCGCCCGCCGGCAGCTTGTCGCCCTCGGCGGGCATCACCGTGCCGTCCCAGCCCGCCTCCTCCGGCGTCAGGCCGGCCAGCCGCCGCAGCTGCTCGGCGATCACCTCGCCCTTGAGCCGGCGCTGGGCGCCCGGCTTGGCGTGCTGCCAGTCGCAGCCGCCGCAGCGGCCGGGGCCCGCGTAGGGACAGGGGGCTTCGACGCGGTCCTTGGACGCGTCCACGATGTCCACCGCGTCGGCGCGCAGGAAGCGGGCCCCCTCCTCGCCCTCGGTCACCCGGGCCACCACCCGCTCACCGGGCAACGCGTGCCGGACGAACAGCACCTGCCCCTCGGCGGTCCTGGCGATGCAGTGCCCGCCGTGGGCGACCGGGCCCACCTCGACCTCGTACTCCGTCCCCACCAGAGATTTCTTCGGTTCTGCCTGCATGGCGGGGTGACTCCAGATCAACGAGAGGGGGTACGGCCGCGCGCGGGCCGACGACAGCCCACCAGTCTACGTGCTCGGCGAAGGCGCCCGCCCCGCTCGGGGCGGGCCGCCGGCTCACCCCCCGCTGTGCTCCTTCGGCCGGTGCTCCGCCGGACCGCGCCGGACGGCGCCCGGGGCGTTCCAGTCCTGCCGCTTGCGGGCCCGGTTCCTGGCGGCCTCCGAGGACGCCAGCTGGTAGGGCACCGAGGTCACCATGACACCCGGCGTGAACAGCAGCCGGCCCTTGAGGCGCAGGGCGCTCTGGTTGTGCAGCAGGTGCTCGTACCAGTGGCCGACCACGTACTCGGGGATGATCACGGAGACCGCGTCCCGCGGGGACTGGGCGCGCAGTCCCTTGACGTACTCGATGATCGGCCGGGTGATCTCCCGGTAGGGCGAGTCGAGGACCTTCAGGGGTACGTCTATGCCGCGCCGTTCCCACTCCTCACGCAGCGCCTTCGTCTCGGCCGGGTCGACGTTGACGGTGAGCGCCTCCAGGGTGTCCGAGCGCATCAGCTTGGCGTAGGCGAGGGCGCGCAGGGTGGGGCGGTGGATCTTGGAGATCAGGACGACCGAGTGCACGCGCGAGGGGCGGACCAGGTCGTCGTCCGGTTCCTGGGGCGCCGAGATCTCCTCGGAGACCCGGTCGTAGTGCTTACGGATCGCGGTCATCGTCGCGTAGAAGATGCACATGCCGAGCAGCGCCACCCAGGCGCCGTGCGTGAACTTCGTGACCAGCACGACGACCAGCACCAGGCCGGTGAAGAAGGCGCCGAACGCGTTGATCGCGCGGGAGCGTGTCATGTGGCTGCGCTTGGCCGGGTCCTTCTCGGTCGCCAGGTGGCGGTTCCAGTGCCGGACCATGCCGGTCTGGCTGAGCGTGAAGGACACGAACACGCCGACGATGTAGAGCTGGATGAGGCGGGTCGAGTCGGCGCCGTAGATGACCACCAGCAGGGCGGCGGCGCCGGCGAGCAGCACGATGCCGTTGGAGAAGGCGAGACGGTCGCCGCGGGTGTGCAGCTGGCGCGGGAGGTAGCGGTCCTGGGCGAGGATCGAGCCGAGGAGCGGGAAGCCGTTGTACGCCGTGTTCGCGGCCAGGAACAGGACCAGTGCGGTGGCGGCGGCGAGCACGATGAACAGCAGGCTGCCCTTGCCGAAGACGGCCTCGGCGACCTGGGAGATCACCGGGTTCTGGACGTAGCCCGAGCCGATCGGGACACCGTTGTGGATCAGGTCGGTCGCCGGGTTCTCGGCCATGCGGACCTTGGTGACCGCGGCGAGCGCGATGATCCCGCAGAACATGGTGACGGCCAGCAGGCCCATCATGGCCAGGGTGGTCGCCGCGTTCTTCGACTTCGGCTTGCGGAAGGCCGGGACGCCGTTGGAGATCGCCTCGACACCGGTGAGCGCGGCACAGCCGGAGGAGAAGGCGCGCAGGAGCAGGAAGACGAGTGCGAAGCCCGCCAGACCCTGGTGCTCGGCCTTGATGTGGAAGCCGGCGGTCGGGGCCCGCATCGTGTCCCCGAGGACCAGGCCCCGGAAGGCCCCCCACGCGATCATGACGAAGACGCCGCCGACGAACACGTACGTCGGGATCGCGAAGAGCTTGCCGGACTCCTTCACCCCGCGCAGGTTCATCAGGGTCAGCAGCACGATCACGGTGACGGCGCAGAAGACCTTGTGCTCGACCACGAAGGGGATCGCCGAGCCGAGGTTCTCGATGCCGGAGGCGATGGAGACGGCGACGGTCAGGACGTAGTCGACGAGCAGGGCGCTGGCCACGGTGAGGCCGGCCTTGTTGCCGAGGTTGGTGGTGGCGACCTCGTAGTCGCCGCCGCCGCTCGGGTAGGCGTGCACGTTCTGCCGGTAGGAGGCGACCACGGTGAACATCAGCACGATGACCGCGAGCGCGATCCAGGGGCTGAAGTGGTAGGCCGACACACCCGCGATGGACAGGACCAGCAGGACCTCCCCCGGCGCGTAGGCGACGGAGGACAGCGGGTCGGAGGCGAAGACGGGGAGGGCGATGCGCTTCGGCAGGAGCGTCTCGCCCAGCCGGTCACTGCGCAGAGCCCGCCCGATCAGGATCCGTTTGGGCACGTCGGTCAGTTTGGACACGAGAGAGGATCGTAGGGCTTCCACCTGGCATGGCTCCAGCCGCAGGGCACGATCTGCCTCCCGAGTGAAAAAGGTGACGGCTGGAACTGCGCATTCCGTACCCTGCGCGTCATTCGTGCCTAGATGGCAGATCCCGCCTGTCATCGCACTTCGGAGGTCTCATGCCCGCGACCGCAGAACTGATCGGCGCCGCGGTGACCCTCCTCGGCCTCGGAATCCTCACCGCCTGGAGCGTGCGCAGCATCACTCGGCGATGAGCTTGGCCGAGGGGTGCCCGGCCGGGACGGTGCGTGTGTAGCTTGGGCGTCGGTCTGAGACCCTGATGGGGCTGAGCAGTAACTTTGGGACACCGGAAGGACGGTCGTGCACATCGTCATCATGGGCTGCGGCAGAGTGGGTTCCGCTCTCGCCCAGACCCTGGAGCAGCAGGGGCACACGGTCGCCGTGATCGACCAGGACCCCACCGCCTTCCGCAGGCTGGGCCCGGGATTCGGCGGCCGCCGGGTCACCGGGGTCGGTTTCGACCAGGACACCCTGCGTGAAGCGGGCATCGAGGAGGCCGGCGCCTTCGCCGCCGTCTCCAGCGGCGACAACTCGAACATCATCTCGGCCCGGGTCGCCCGCGAGATGTTCGGCGTGGAGAACGTCGCGGCCCGTATCTACGACCCACGCCGCGCCGAGGTCTACCAGCGCCTCGGCATCCCGACCGTCGCCACGGTCCGCTGGACCGCCGACCAGATGCTGCGCCGGCTGCTGCCCTCGGGCGCGGAGCCGCTGTGGCGCGACCCCACCGGCGGGGTCCAGCTCGCCGAGGTGCACGCCTCCCCGAAGTGGGTCGGGCACAAGATCAGCACGCTCCAGGAGGAGACCGGCGTCCGGGTCGCGTTCCTGACCCGGCTCGGCGAGGCGATGCTGCCGACCTCGCAGACGGTGCTCCAGGAGGGCGACCTCGTGCACGTGATGATGCGCACGGACGACGTCGACAAGGTCGAGGCCGCCTTCGCCGGGGGTCCGGAAGAGGAGAGCGGTCACTGATGAGGGTCGCCATTGCCGGAGCCGGCGCCGTCGGCCGCTCGATCGCGGGCGAGCTGCTGGAGAACGGCCACGAGGTCCTGCTGATCGACAAGGCCCCGACCGCCATCTCGGTGGAGCGGGTCCCGCAGGCGGAGTGGCTGCTCGCCGACGCCTGTGAGATCACCTCCCTGGACGAGGCGGCGCTGCAGCGCTGCAACGTCGTGATCGCCGCGACGGGCGACGACAAGGTGAACCTGGTCGTCTCCCTCCTGGCGAAGACCGAGTACGGCGTTCCGCGCGTCGTCGCCCGGGTCAACAACCCGAAGAACGAGTGGCTGTTCAACGAGTCCTGGGGTGTGGACGTGGCCGTCTCGACGCCTCGCCTGATGTCCGCCCTGGTCGAGGAGGCGGTGAGCGTCGGCGACCTGGTCCGGCTGCTCCGCTTCAGCCACGGCGACGCCAACCTGGTGGAGCTGACGCTGCCCGAGGAGTCGGCGCTGGCCGGCACCCAGGTCGGCGACGTGGAGTGGCCCGAGGACACCTCGCTGGTCACGATCATCCGCGGCACCCGGGTCCTCACCCCCTCCCGCGACGACTCCCTGGAGGCGGGCGACGAACTCCTCTTCGTCGCGGCCCAGGCGCGCGAGGAACAGCTGGAGGATCTGCTGTCGGTACGGCGGGAAGACTGACGCAGCACGACAGAGGGGCGGCCCCCGCCGCGGCGGAGGGGGGCCCCTCTTTCTTTTCTGGTCCCCGGCTCCCCGTTGTGGTGTCCCCCGGGGGGCTCTTATCCCCCCCTGTCCCACGCGTCCT
>NZ_JBVHQD010000001.1:0-173949 GCF_055567595.1 Streptomyces sp. NPDC026515 | reverse complement strand
AGTTCCCTTTTTCTTGGGCCCAAGGCACAAGGGAAAACGTTAGAGGCTTTTTTTTGGGCGCGGGGGAAAGATCAACAAAACGCGAAAGGGGGCCCCCCCCCGCCGCGGCGGAGGGCGCCCCTCTGTCGTGTCCGGATACCGGCCTACCTGCGGTGGCGTCCGCCGGAGGGCTCGCCGCTCTCGGCGGCCAGCGCGGCCTTGCGCTCCTCCTCGGCCTTCTCCTCCGCCTCCATCTCGGCGAAGACGTCGATCGGCGGCGGCGCCTTCGCCAGGAAGACCCAGGTGAGCCAGACGGCGAGCAGGAACGGCGGGATCTTCAGCGCGACCAGCACCCAGCCGAGCTGGGCCGTGTTGGCCCACCAGTACAGCGGGAAGAGGATCGCGCACTTGGCGAGCAGGATCAGGCCCCAGGCCCAGCTGGCCTTCGCGTACGCCTTCTTGCGGCCGGGGTTGCGGGTGCGCCAGGAGAGGTTCTCCTTGAAGACCGGGCCGAGGATCAGGCCGATCAGCGGCACCCCGCACAGCGTGGTGACGATGTAGGCCACCGCCAGACCCAGTGTGTAGAGCATGCCGGGCAGGTAGAAGTCCTTGGCGTTGCCGGTCATCATCGCGAAGACGACACCGAAGACGACGCCGAAGACCCCGCTGAAGGCGTGCTTGACGGTGTCCCGCATGGCCAGGCGGACCACGACCAGCACCACGGAGACCGCGAGGGCGGCGATCGCCGACCAGTGCAGGTCCTTGTTGAGGGTGAAGATCGTGACGAACAGCAGGCCGGGCAGGACCGTCTCGACCATGCCGCGCACGCCGCCGAAGGCCTCGAACAGCGCGGCCTCGGTCACCGCCCGCGCGTCGTCCTTTGCCTGCGTGTCTTCGGTCGGCTTGTCGAGCGACGTCACCGGCTACTCCCTACCGAGGGGTCTCAGTTCGTACTTGGGGTTGAACAGCACCCGGCGGCCCCGGCTCAGCGAGATCCGGCCCGATGCGATCAGTCTGCGCCCCGGTTCTATGCCCACGATGGAGCGTCTGCCGAGCCACACCACGTCCAGCGCCGCGGAGCCGTCGAACAGCTCGGCCTCCAGGGCCGGGACTCCGGCGCGCGGCCGCAGGGTGACCGTGCGCAAGGTACCAGTAACGGTGACGATCTGCCGGTCATGGCAGTCGCCGATCCGGATGCAGCCCGCCGTGTCGGCGTCCTCGCGCAGCTCCTCGGACTCCAGGTCCTCCTGCGACGAGGACAGCCGGCCCAGCATGCGCCGGAACCGGCCGGCCGGCTTTTCGGGACGAGGAACAGCACTCATGTCTGAAAGCGTACCGGGGCCCACCGGCACTGCCGTAGTCCAGCTCACGTCCCGGCCCACTTCTCGAACCGGTACCCCGTCCCCGGCTCCGTGATGCCGCATCCCCCCGGGGGGACACCCCGGACCCCCGGTCGAACCGCGGCTCACTTCTCGAAGCGGTACCCCATCCCCGGCTCCGTGATGAAGTGCTCCGGGTGCGAGGGGTCCGTCTCCAGTTTGCGGCGCAGCTGCGCCATGTACACGCGCAGGTAGTTGGTCTCGGTCCCGTACGACGGGCCCCACACCTCCTGCAGCAGTTGCTTCTGGCTGACCAGCCGGCCGGTGTTGCGGACCAGCACCTCCAGCAGATGCCACTCGGTGGGGGTCAGCCGGACGTCCCTGCCGGCCCGGTTGACCTTCTTCGCGGCCAGGTCGACGGTGAACCCCTCGGTCTCCACCAGCACGTCGTCCTCGCCGCCGCCGGAGACCGGCTCCGCACGCCGGACAGCGGCCCGCAGCCGGGCCAGCAGCTCGTCCATGCCGAAGGGCTTGGTGACGTAGTCGTCGGCGCCCGCGTCGAGCGCCTCGACCTTCTCGTCGGAGGAGTGCCGGGCGGACAGCACCAGGATGGGCACCCGGGTCCAGCCGCGCAGCCCCTTGATCACCTCGACGCCGTCCATGTCGGGCAGGCCGAGGTCGAGGACGACCACGTCGGGGTGGCGCGAGGCGGCCAGTTCGAGGGCGGTACGGCCGTCGGGGGCC
The DNA here is from genome assembly GCF_055567595.1 of Streptomyces sp. NPDC026515. Lineage (NCBI taxonomy): Bacteria > Bacillati > Actinomycetota > Actinomycetes > Kitasatosporales > Streptomycetaceae > Streptomyces > Streptomyces sp. NPDC026515. Next base: position 171,907 of record NZ_JBVHQD010000001.1, on the reverse strand, counting down.
GCGTCGACCTCGTACTTGCGCGCCTTGAGGTTGATCACGAGGGCGCGCACGATCTGCGGCTCGTCGTCGACCACGAGCACACGGGTCATGAGGCCTGCCTTTCCGGTTCTGCCGCGGCTCGTGCTGCTGCCTGCGCCACGGGTTCTGCTGCTGCGGTGACCGATCCTGCCGCGCGAAGGGTGAGGACCATGGTGAGGCCGCCACCGGGCGTGTCCTCGGCGTTGAGGGTGCCGCCCATCGCCTCGGCGAAGCCCCGGGCGACCGCGAGCCCCAAGCCGACCCCGGCGCCGCGCGGAGCGTCACCGTAGCGCTGGAAGGGTTCGAATATGCGTTCTTTGGCGTCGTCGGGCACGCCGGGCCCGCGGTCCACGATCCGCAGCTCCACGCGGTCGGCGATGGCACTGGCGGACACGACGACCACCCGGTCGGGCCGGTCGGCCGGGCTGTACTTGACGGCGTTCTCGACCAGGTTGGCCACCGACCGCTCCAGGAGCCCGGCGTCGGCCTCCACCATGGGCAGGCTCTCGGGGACGTCCAGCTCCACGCTCCCCTCGGGGACCCCGGCCAGGGCCATCGGAACCACCTCGTCGAGATCGGTCTCCCGGACGATCGCGGTGACGGTGCCGGTCTGCAGGCGGGACATGTCGAGCAGGTTGCCGACCAGGTGGTCGAGCCGGTCGGCGCCCTCCTCGATGCCTTCCAGCAGCTCCGCCTGGTCCTCCTCGGACCAGGCCACGTCGTCCGAGCGCAGCGACGACACCGCCGCCTTGATCCCGGCGAGCGGGGTGCGCAGATCATGGCTGACGGCGGCCAGCAGGGCCGTACGGATCCGGTTGCCCTCGGCGAGCGCGCGGGCCCCCTCGGCCTCCTCCTGGAGCCGCCTGCGGTCCAGCACGACGGCTGCCTGGGCGGCGAAGGCGGCGAGCACCCGGCGGTTCTCGGCGGGCAGCACCCGGCCGGTCAGCGCGAGGGCCATGTGGTCGCCTATGGGTACGTCGACGTCGGCGTCCTCGGGCCGGGCCAGGGCGGGGCCGATGCCGGCCCGGCCCGCGCAGCTCCACGGCTCGACGTCGCCCGACCGCTCCAGGAGGGCGGCGGACTCCATGCCGAAGGTCTCCCGGACCCGTTCCAGGAGCTCTTCCAGGCTGGTCTCCCCTCTCAGCACGTTGCCGGCGAGGAAGGAGAGGATCTCGGACTCGGCACGCAGCCGGGCGGCCTGGTGGGTACGCCGGGCGGCGAGGTCCACGACCGAGGCGACGGACAGCGCGACCCCGAAGAAGACCACGATCGCCACGATGTTCTTCGGATCGGCGATGGTCAGCCGGTGCAGGGGCGGGGTGTAGAAGTAGTTGAGCAGCAGGGACCCGAAGGCCGCCGAGGCGAGCGCCGGGAAGAGCCCGCCGAGCAGCGCCGCCGCGACCGTGAGGGTCAGGAAGAGCAGCATGTCGTTGGCGAGGCCGAGATCCACGGTGTTCAGCAGCACCGCCATCACGGCCGGCCCGGCGAGGCCGGCCAGCCAGCCCGCGACGATCCGGCCGCGCCCGAGCCGGGCCCCCCGGGCCCCCGGCAGTCCGCGCCCCTTGGCGACCTCTTCGTGGGTGACGATGTGGACGTCCAGGTCGGGCCCGGACTCGCGGGCGACCGTGGCGCCGACGCCGGGCCCCAGCACGTACTGCCAGGCCTTGCGGCGCGAGGAGCCGAGCACGATCTGGGTGGCGTTGACCCCGCGCGCGAAGTCGAGCAGGGCCGCGGGGACGTCCTCGCCGACGACCTGGTGGAAGGTGCCGCCCAGGTCCTCGACCAGGGTGCGCTGGACGGCGAGTTCCTTCGGGGAGGCGGAGGTCAGGCCGTCGCTGCGGGATATGTAGACGGCCAGCACCTCGCCGCCCGCGCCCTTCTCGGCCAGCCGCGCGGCCCGCCGGATCAGCGTGCGCCCCTCGGGTCCGCCGGTCAGCCCGACGACGATCCGCTCCCGCGAGCCCCAGATCTTCGAGACCCGGTGCTCGCTGCGGTACTGCTTCAGGTACTCGTCGGCCCGGTCGGCCACCCACAGCAGCGCCAGTTCGCGCAGTGCGGTCAGGTTGCCCGGCCGGAAGTAGTTGGACAGGGCCGCGTCGACCTTGTCGGACTGGTAGATGTTGCCGTGCGCCATGCGCCGGCGCAGCGCCTGGGGCGACATGTCGACCAGCTCGATCTGGTCGGCGCGCCGTACCACCTCGTCGGGCACGGTCTCGCGCTGGCGCACGCCCGTGATGGACTCGACGACGTCGCCGAGGGACTCCAGGTGCTGGATGTTGACGGTGGAGACGACGTCGATCCCGGCGGCCAGCAGCTCCTCGACGTCCTGCCAGCGCTTGGCGTTGCGGGAGCCGGGGACGTTGGTGTGGGCGAGTTCGTCCACCAGGGCGACGGCGGGGGCGCGGCGCAGCACGGCGTCCACGTCCATCTCGGTGAAGGCGGTGTCCCGGTACTGCAGTTCCCTGCGCTGGAGCTGCTCCAGGCCGTGCAGCATCACCTCGGTGCGCGGCCGGTCGTGGTGCTCCACGAAGGCGACCACGCAGTCGGTGCCGCGCTCCACACGCCGGTGGGCCTCGGAGAGCATGGCGTAGGTCTTGCCCACGCCCGGTGCCGCACCGAGATAGATCCGAAGCTTGCCGCGTGCCATGGTCCCATTGTCTTCCGCTTACCGCCGCCTACGCAGCGTCGACCTTACGGCCAACAGTCCAGGCGAACGGGCCGGGCGGTCCGGCGGCGGGCATCTTTGACAGAACCCTGATGTGCCCCGCGGGCCCTGCCGAGGGGCCGCGGGGCACGTCAGGAGCTCGGCGCGGCTCAGTTGGGGTTGTCGCCGTGGGTGAGGGTCTCCCAGGCCGTGAAGAGGTTGTTGGTGCCCGCGGGACGGTTGTTCTGGGTGAGCGTCTGGGTGTTGGTCATGGCGATGCCCAGCCGGTTGTGGAGGGCGTTGTAGCCGACCTCGGTGACGGGCCCGAGGCCGAGGGTCAGGGAGCCGCCGCAGAGCCAGCTGGGGACGGCGGTGCCCAGCTGGTACTTGGCCTGGAAGCCGAGCGCCTGGCGCAGCCGTTCGCCGACGTCCGTGCCGTAGAGGTCCTGGCCCTGGATCCGGCTGGTCTCGGCGACGTGCGAGATCGAGGAGATGCCGTAGCCGGTGTGCGTGAAGTCCCGGCAGGTCTCCTGGGTGAGGCCGGTGACGAAGGTGGACTGGCCCTGCCAGTAGGAGACGATCTTGGCGGTGGTGTCGAGGTTCTGGCTGGGCACGGTCTTCGGCACCGACCCGTCGGAGGCCAGGTAGACGTAGGCGGCCGTGCGGGTGCGGAACTTGGCCATGGCCGTGTCGTACGACGCCTTGTCCTCCAGGAAGACGGAGATGCCGACGGCGGCCTCCATCATCGTCAGCTCCCAGTTGCCGTTGGAGTTGGAGCCCTTGATGACGGTGGGGAGGTAGACGTCGCGCAGCATGGTGGCGAAGCGGGCCTCGTTCGCCCAGGTCCCGGTGTACGTGTACCTGATGATCTCGGCGGCCTTGGGCCAGGAGGAGCCGGCCCAGCCGGTCTGCAGGGGCGCGTTGCTGTTGGTGTGGCTGGTGATGGTGGCCGACCAGGCGTCCATGATCTGGATCGCCTTCTGGGCGTAGCGCGCGTCCTTGGTGACGTACCAGGCAAGGGCGTCGGTGTAGGCGGCGATCGCGTCCTCGCGCTCGTCGGTGCAGCCGTAGTTGGGGTTCGAGTACGACCCGCACTCGACCGTTGCCCTGGGGGCGGGCGTCCGGTTCAGGTCGGCGTACTTGCTCGCCATCATCTGGTCGTAGGCCGACTTCCAGGGCTGGGCGCCGGCCAGCACCTCGGCGCGGGCGAAGTCCAGCTGGGACTTGGAGACGGTGACTCCCGGGTGCACGAAGGTGCTGGGGGCCGAGTGGGCGGCGGGGGCCGTGAAGACGCCCAGGAGCAGGGCTCCCGCGGCCGCGAGCAGGGGGATGCGACGCACAGCGACTCCGTTCTAGTTCTCGTATGTGAACTTGGAGCGCCTCTGTGAACATAGGCGTGCCGAGACCGTAGGTACGGACCAGACTTCCGTCAAGGTGTGAAGTAAGGCGGGGTCATTCACACCGGATCACCCGCGCATGTGAAAGGGCCGCACCCCGGACTCGGGGTACGGCCCTGCCGCTTCTCGGCTCCGCTACCGGACCTCGGTGATCTCCGGTCCGCGCTGGAGCTGGCCCATGCCGCCGGAGAAGCGCGAGGACTCCTCCTGCTGGACGCCCTCGGGAACCATCTGGGCGTCGTTCGGCAGCTTCAGGACGATCGGGTCACGGGGTGCCATCGGGCCCTCGCCGCGGACCACGACGGTGTCCCGGAAGATCTGCTCCAGGAGCCCGGCGGCCTGCGGCTGCACCGCGCCCTGCCCGGAGATCACACCGCGCAGGAACCAGCGCGGTCCGTCCACACCCACGAACCGCACGACCTGGTAGCCGCCCGTGCCGTCCGGCAGCTGGACCGGCACCTGAGCACGCAGCTCCCAGCCCAGCGGGCCCTCGACCTCATCGACGATGCCACCCTGCTGGGTGATGCCGGAGCCGATCTCCTCGCGCACCTCGCCCCAGATGCCCTCACGCTTGGGCGCGGCGAAGGCCTGCAGCTGCACGGCACTGTCCTTGAGCACCACGGTCGCCGCGACGATCGCGTCACCCGCGACCTCGACCCGCAGCTCCATGCCGTCGACGCCGGGCACGAACAGCCCGCCGAGGTCCACCCGGCCCTCGCCCGGCTCCCGCACCTCGGTGGCGTCCCACGGCCCGTCGGGCCGGGGCTCCGGCTCCAGGCGCACGCGCTCGCGCTCGCCCTTTTCCTCGTCCGCCTCGGTGTCGATGCTGTCGACGACCTGCTCGGCCTCGCCGGCCGCATCCTCGGCGGCACCCTTCTTGTTGCGACGTCCGAACACGTCACTGTCCTTCCCGGTCGGATACGACCGAAGCGTATCGATTCCCACCCGGCCGACCGCCCTCGGCGGCCTGACCGCTTGTGCCGCTCACGTCGTCCACCGCGGCATGCCCGCCGGTGGACCCGAAGCCCCCCTCGGCCCGTGCCGAATCGGGAAGTTCCGCCACCTCCTGGAAGCGGACCCTCTCGACCTGCTGGACGACCAGTTGGGCAATCCGGTCGAAGCGCTCGAACCGCACGGCCTCGCGCGGGTCGAGATTCACCACGATCACCTTGATCTCCCCACGGTACCCGGCATCAATCGTCCCCGGGGCATTCACGAGGGCCACACCGCACCGGGCGGCGAGCCCCGAACGAGGGTGTACGAAGGCCGCGTACCCCTCCGGGAGGGCGATCGACACCCCTGTGGGCAGGACGGCCCGTTCGCCGGGCTTCAGCTCGCACGGCTCGGTGGTGCGCAGATCGGCTCCCGCGTCGCCGGGGTGCTCGTACGCCGGAAGCGGTACGTCCTGGTCGACACGGCGGATCAGGACGTCGAGCGGGCTCGCGGAGGATGCGGGGTTCACGGGTTCACCTCGAAGGCGCGGGTGCGCCGGATCTGGTCCGGGTCGTTCATGGCGGCCTTGATCTCTTCCTCGCGGCCGTGGTCGGTGAAGTGCTCGACCGGTACCTCCACGAAGAGCGCCTCGGCACGGACGGCGACGGGGCCGTCCGGGCCGTCCAGGCGCCCGGTGGCGGTCGAGTAGATCTTCCGGCCGGCCACCGCGGCGACCTCGGCCGCCAGGTGCAGCGTGGTGCCCACGGGCACCGGTCGTACGAAGTCGGTCTCCAGCCGTCCGGTGACGGCGATCTTCCGCAGCAGCCAGTTCAGCGAGCCCAGCGTCTCGTCGAGAGCCGTGGCGAGGACACCGCCGTGCGCGAGGCCCGGGGCGCCCTGGTGCGCGGCCCGCACGGTGAACTCGGCGGTGAGGGAGACTCCCTCGCCGGCCCGCACCTCCAGGTGCAGCCCGTGCGACTGCCCGTGGCCGCACCCGAAACACTGTTCGTAGTGGGCGCCGATGAGCTCGCCGGGCGCGGGAGCGTCGGGGTGCCGCACCGGTTTCCTGGCACTGGCGGGAGGCTGAAGAGCTGCGGAACTACCACTCACAGGCGCAGACCTTACCCGCGCGTCCGGTGAATCCGGACACCGTGCCAAGCTTGGCTCCATGCAGCTCTCCGCCACCCCGTACGAAGAACGCCTCACGGCCCCCCGGTCGTGGTGGTTCCTCAGCTTCCTGCTCGGCGTCTCGTGCGCCCTGGTCCTGCTGCCGTTCGGCACCCTGCCCACGCTCGGCGGCCTGGTGGGCGGCACGGCGGCGGCGGCCGTGGTGGCCAGTTCGTACGGCTCACCGCGGATCCGGGTCGTGGGCGACTCGCTGATCGCGGGCGAGGCGAAGATCCCGGTGTCCGCGCTCGGCGCCTCGGAGGTGCTGGACCCGGAGGAGGCGCGCGCCTGGCGCACGTACAAGGCCGACGTCCGCGCCTTCCTCCTGCTGCGCGCCTACATCCCGAGGGCCCTGCGCGTGGAGGTCACGGACCCGGCGGACCCGACGCCGTACCTGTACCTGTCGACCCGGGAGCCGGAGGCTCTGGCGGCGGCGATCGAGGCGGCGAAGCAGGCCCGGTAGGCCTCGCCCGGTTCCCGCCGCCGGCCGTCACCCTCCGAAGTCCTCCGGCAGCTCGGCGATCGGCAGCGGCTCCGCCGGTTTCTCCAGCGGCGGCAGCTCCGGCAGTTCCTCCCACGGCACCTGGATCTTTCTCAGGTCCGCGCGGATCCGCGCCGCGAGCTTCCTGGTGTCCCGGCGGTTCATGACCGCGCCCACCGCGGCGCCCACCATGAACGGCATCAGGTTGGGCAGGTCCCGCACCATCCGCTTCATGATCTGCTGGCGCAGCTCGCGCTTCATGTGCCCGCCGAGGGCGTTGTTGATCGTCGACGGCTTCATCACGTCGATTCCGCGCTCCCCCGACCAGGAGGCCAGATACGCGGTGGAGCGGGCTTTCAGACCGCCCGGCGGCCGCACGCCGTAGACCTCGTGGAGTTCGGCGATCAGCTTGAGCTCGATCGCCGCGACCCCGGTGATCTCCGCGGCCAGCTCGGTCGGCATCGCCGGCGGCACCGGCAGCATCGCCGCCGCGCCGACCCCGGCGCCGACCGCCGAGGTCGCGCCCGCCGCACCCGCCACCAGTTTGTCGGCGAGCTGCTCGGGCCCGAGGTCCGGGAACTGCCGGCGCAGGGTCCCGAGGTCGCGTACGGGGACACGAGGGGCGATCTCGATGATCCGGTCCGCGAGGTAGGCCAGCCCCGCTCTCGCCCGGCTGCCGCCCTTACGGGCACCTTCCCGGGCCAGGTTCACGGCCTTGTCACGGATGGCCCCGGCCCGTCGCCTGCCGACGGGCGCGGGCTCGTCCGCCGGCGCCGGGAGGTCACCCCGGTCGGCCGCCGGTTCGAGCGAGGCTCCCGGATCGGATGAGCCTCGCCCGTCGTCACGCGCGCGTGGGCCGTCGGACGGCCCCGAGTCCGCTCCCGGCAGGGGGAAACGGCGCTTCCGGGGTGGGGTCGAGCCAGTCATGCCCGACCCCTCCTCAGTCGCAGTCGCGGCAGATCGGCTGACCGTTCTTCTCCCGGGCCAGCTGGCTGCGGTGGTGCACCAGGAAGCAGCTCATGCAGGTGAACTCGTCCTGCTGCTTGGGCAGCACCCGGACGGCCAGCTCCTCGTTCGAGAGGTCCGCGCCGGGCAGCTCCAGGCCTTCGGCGGCCTCGAACTCGTCTACGTCCACCGAGGACGTGGACTTGTCGTTCCTCCGGGCCTTCAGCTCTTCAAGACTGTCCGAGTCGACGTCGTCGTCGGTCTTGCGTGGAGTGTCGTAATCGGTTGCCATGGTCGCTCTCCCCCTCTGGGTGTCTGCGGTGTCTCCAGCGCACGTAACGCGTGAGAGGCCGGACTTGTGCCCGACCTGAGGCGGAGATTTTGCCTCACATCAAGGTCTGTTACTCAATCGACACCCAACCGGATCCCCCGAGAGTGATCGGGTTGAATGGCGATGGGGACCGTACACGGTCCTCACGAGGCACCTCAAAGGCGCCTCACCCTGTACTTCCCGTGATCAAGACCCGTGAAAACAGGGATTTTCCCGGCTTTATTCCCCCCGCCGTGATCACGGAGAGTAGATGGCCTGAAATACGCCCTTGTGATCGATCACACAAGGGGTACCACGACACACCGAGCGAAAATTCCGCGCAAAGCGAACATCCCCCGCGTGTGTCGCGATCTTGCAACGGCATCAGACGGGGAAGGTGACCCTCATCACGAGACCACCGCCCTCGCGTGGCTGTGCCGCGATGTGACCGCCGTGCGCCCGCGCCACCGACCGGACGATGGACAGGCCGAGGCCGACGCCCTTGTCGCTGCCCGTCCGCTCGGTACGGAGCCGCCGGAAGGGCTCGAACAGGTTGTCGATCTCGTACGCCGGCACCACCGGGCCGGTGTTCGACACGGACAGTACCGCCTGGCCGTGCTGGATCTCGGTGTCGACCTCGACCCAGCCGTCCTCGGGCACGTTGTAGCGCACCGCGTTCTGCACCAGGTTCAGCGCGATCCGCTCCAGCAGGACGCCGTTGCCCTGCACGACCGCCGGCTTGCGCACGCCCCGGACGGCCACGCCCTTGGCCGCGGCCTCCGCGTGCACCTGGTCGACGGCCTGGGTGGCCACTTCGGCCAGGTCGACCGGTTTGCGCTCGACGATCTGGTTGTCGCTGCGGGCGAGCAGCAGCAGGCCCTCCACGAGCTGTTCGCTGCGTTCGTTGGTGGCCAGCAGGGTCTTGCCGAGTTGCTGCAGCTCCACCGGTGCCCCCGGGTCCGACAGATGCACCTCCAGGAGCGTGCGGTTGATCGCCAGCGGCGTGCGCAGCTCGTGGGAGGCGTTGCCGACGAAACGCTGCTGGGCCGTGAAGGCCCGCTGCAGCCGCTCCAGCATGTCGTCGAAGGTGTCCGCGAGCTCCTTGAGCTCGTCGTCCGGGCCGTCGAGTTCGATCCGGCGGGAGAGGTCCGAGCCGGCCACCGCGCGGGCGGTGCGGGTGATCCGGCCGAGCGGGGACAGCACCCGTCCGGCCATCGCGTAACCGAACGCGAAGGCGATCACGGCCAGGCCGAGCAGGGCCAGCAGCGAACGGCTCAGCAGGTCGTCCAGGGCGGCCTGGCGCTGGTGGTCCACGCACCGGGCGATCGCCTGGTTGAAGTCCGGCAGCGGCACGCTCTGCGACGTGGTGCTGGCCATGTTGATCGCGGGGCAGTTGTCGCTGGAGACCTGGAGCGACGAGAACTTGACGATCTTGAACAGCGGCTGATTGCCGGTGCTGATCGCCTGCGCGGCGAGCAGGTAGATGATCGACAGCAGCAGGATGCCGGCGATCAGGAACATGCCGCCGTACAGCAGCGTGAGCCGTATCCGGATGGTCGGGCGCAGCCACGGGAAGACCGGCTGCGGTCTCCGGGGGTCCCAGGTGGGCTTGGGGGGTGCCTGCGGAGGCGCGGGAGTGGCGGCCACGGTCATCAGATCCGGTAACCCGAGCCGGGGACGGTGACGATCACGGCGGGCTCGCCCAGCTTGCGGCGCAGCGTCATCACGGTCACGCGCACCACGTTGGTGAAGGGGTCGGTGTTCTCGTCCCAGGCCTTCTCGAGGAGCTGCTCGGCGGAGACCACCGCACCCTCGCTGCGCATCAGCACTTCCAGGACCGCGAACTCCTTCGGCGCGAGCTGGACCTCCTTGCCGTCGCGGAAGACCTCGCGGCGGTTCGGGTCGAGCTTGATGCCGGCGCGCTCCAGGACGGGGGGCAGCGGCATGCTGGTGCGGCGGCCGAGGGCGCGCACGCGCGCGATCAGCTCGCTGAACGCGAAGGGCTTGGGAAGGTAGTCGTCGGCGCCGATCTCCAGGCCCTCCACACGGTCGCTGACGTCACCGGACGCGGTGAGCATCAGCACGCGCGTGGGCATGCCCAGCTCGACGATCCTGCGGCAGACGTCGTCGCCGTGCACGAGGGGGAGGTCACGGTCGAGGACGACCACGTCGTAGTCGTTGACGCCGATGCGCTCGAGGGCGGCCGCGCCGTCGTACACGACGTCGACGGCCATGGCCTCCCGGCGCAGTCCGGTGGCCACCGCATCGGCGAGCAATTGCTCGTCCTCGACGACGAGTACGCGCACGTCGCTTGTCCTTCCTCTGTCCACCCGCGTAGCGCGCAGCGGCGCACGCGGGCAGGGGCCTTCGTGGGGTGTGTGACCTCCATCCTGCCCTTTTCGGCCATAAGTCGGCAGTAAGACGAGGGCTGCGGCAACAGGATCGGCGCCGCCGGGCGGGAATGCCAGATTTTCTCCTCCGGTTGAGGTTTCCAGCGAAGGGAGCGAGGGGAGGACGGCATGTACACCCCGCGATCACGCTCTGCATGTGCCGCAGCACCATGCGGTACGTACGTCGCCGCTACAGCAGAGTGGACGACGGGGGTGTCCGGCACCGTCGCCGCCCGGCTGGGCAGCGCTGGGCACCCGCGAGAGACGTGATCGCCCCTTCAACGGCACACCCCCGTGCCACCGACCCACGACCCAGGACGAGGGGGCGCAGCATGGACGCATTCACCACAGGACTTCTGCAGCGCATAAAGGCGACCGAGTCCGACATCACCCGGGCTCGTGACGAGGGCGACGACTTCCTTGTCGAAGTGGAGCAGGCCGAGCTCGACGACCTGCGCCGCCTCGCCGCCGAACACGGCGTGGAAGTCGGCGTGACCAGCGTCTGACAGTCCCGCAGCAGCAGCTCACCGGCACAGGAGCAGGGCCCCGGCGAATCCAGCGCCGGGGCCCCGCTCATGCCGTGGCCCCTACCCACCGCAACGACGTTCGACTCATCCGCACCAGAAGAAAACCGGTCCCCCACGCCCGGCGTCCGGGGCTCAGTCGTGCCAGGCGCCGAAGTCCTCCAGCAACCGCTGGAGCGGCTCGAAGACACCCGGGGTGCCGGCGATCGTCAGATCCCGGGACGGGCGCTCTCCGGGGCGGCCACCGGTCGACGCGCCGGCCTCCCGCGCGATCAGGTCGCCCGCGCCCCAGTCCCACGCGTTCAGTCCGCGCTCGAAGTACCCGTCCAGCCGGCCGCAGGCCACATCGCACAGGTCGACCGCCGCCGACCCGCTCCGGCGTACGTCGCGGAGCAGCGGGATCAGCCGGGCGGCTACCTCGGCCTGATGGGTGCGGACCTCGGTCACGTAGTTGAAGCCGGTCGACACCAGTGCCTGGTCCAGCGGCGGCGCCGGGCGGCAGCGCAGTTTCCGCTCGCCCTCCCACGCCCCGGTCGCCCAGGCCCCGCCGCCCCGTACCGCGTGGTACGTCTCGCCGCGCATCGGTGCCGCGACGACCCCCGCCACGGTCTCGCCGTCCTGCTCGGCCGCGATGGAGACCCCCCAGGTCGGCAGCCCGTACAGGTAGTTGACGGTACCGTCGAGCGGGTCGATCACCCAGCGGATCCCGCTCGTGCCCTCGGCCGACGCGCCTTCCTCGCCGAGGAAGCCGTCGTCGGGGCGGTGGCCGGAGATCAGGTCGGTGATCAGTTTCTCCGCCGCGATGTCCATCTCGGTCACGACGTCGATCGGGCTGGACTTGGTCCGGGCCACGGCGAGGTCGGCCGGGCGGCCGTCCCGGAGCAGCTCGCCCGCGCGGGCGGCCGCCTCCCGGGCGAGCCTGAGCAGGTCGGAGTGCAGGGCGTCGGTCACGGGGCTCCTCACGCGTACGGGCTGTCGGCGCCGGCCGCGGCCGGGCGGGGGGTGCGGGACGGGCAGCAGCCGACCGGGCACAGGTGGTGGCTCGCGCCCAGCGCGCCCAGCGCGCACGGCGTGACCTCCCGCCCGTTCTCCACGCCCGCGCGCTCCAGGACCATGTCCCGGACCGCGGCGGCGAACCGCGGGTCGTCCCCGACGGTCGCGGACCGCCGTACCGGCAGACCCAGCTCCTCGGCCCTGGCCATGGCCTCCGTGTCGAGGTCGTAGAGGACCTCCATGTGGTCGGAGACGAAGCCGATCGGGGCCATCACGACGGCGGGGGCCCCGGCGCCGTGCAGCGTCTCCAGGTGGTCGCAGATGTCGGGCTCCAGCCACGGGATGTGCGGGGCGCCCGAGCGGGACTGGTAGACGAGCCGCCAGGGGTGGTCGACACCGGTGCGCTCGCGGACCGCGTCGGCGATCAGCTGCGCCACGTCCAGGTGCTCCTCGACGTAGGCGCCGCCCTCCCCGTGGGACTCGGCCGGTCCCGAGGTGTCGGCGCTCGCGGTCGGGATGGAGTGCGTGGTGAAGGCGATGTGGGCACCCGCGCGGACGTCCTCGGGGAGATCGGCGAGGCACTGGAGCACCCCGTCGATCATCGGGTCGAGGAAGCCGGGATGGTTGAAGTAGTGCCGCAGCTTGTCGACCCTCGGCGGTTCGAGGCCCTCGGCCGCCAGCTCGGCCAGGGAGTCCGCGAGGTTCTCGCGGTACTGCCGGCAGCCCGAGTAGGAGGCGTAGGCGCTGGTGGCGAGGACCAGGACGCGGCGGCGCCCGTCGGCGACCATCTCGCGCAGGGTGTCCGTCAGATACGGCGCCCAGTTCCGGTTGCCCCAGTAGACCGGCAGGTCCAGGCCGTGCTCGGCGAAGTCCTTGCGCAGAGCGTCCAGCAGGGCGCGGTTCTGGTCGTTGATCGGGCTGACCCCGCCGAAGAGGAAGTAGTGCTGCCCGACCTCCTTGAGACGTTCCTTCGGGATACCGCGCCCGCGCGTCACGTTCTCCAGGAACGGGACCACGTCGTCCGGGCCTTCCGGGCCGCCGAAGGAGAGCAGGAGCAGGGCGTCGTAGGGGGTGGCATCGAGCGCGTCTGACATGTGTCCGATCCTGTCACCCGTCACTGACCGGCCGGAAACAGGAGCATTAAGAGTCGGATTCGGGAGGTTTATCCCAAGAGCCGGCCAGGTGCATCGGGGTCCCCTCGCTCGTAAGCTGTACACACCGCAGTCACGCCTTACTCAGCCCCGTCGGAGACCCTCGTGCCCAGCCCCTACCGTGCCCTCTTCGCCGTTCCCGGCACCAAGGGCTTCTCCGCCGCGGGCTTCGTCGGCCGGATGCCGCTGTCCATGATGGGCATCGGCGTGGTCACGATGATCTCCCAGATCGACGGGCGGTACGGGCTCGCCGGCGCCCTCTCGGCCACCATCGCGCTGTCCGCCGCCGCGGTCGGCCCGCAGGTCTCCCGGCTGGTCGACCAGCACGGCCAGCGCCGGGTGCTGCGTCCCGCGACCCTCCTCGCGCTCACGGCGGCGGCCGGGCTGCTCCTCGCCGCGCGCTTCGGGTGGCCGGACTGGGTGCTGTTCGTCTGCGCCGCCGGGATCGGCGCGGTGCCGAGCCTGGGCGCGATGATCCGGGCCCGCTGGGCCGCCCTCTACCGGGGCACCCCGCAGCTGCACACCGCCTACTCGTTCGAGTCGGTCGTCGACGAGGTCTGCTTCATCTTCGGGCCGATCATCTCCATCGGCCTGTCCACGGTCTGGTTCCCCGAGGCGGGGCCGCTGCTGGCCGCCTGCTTCCTGGCCGCCGGCGTCTTCTGGCTGACCGCCCAGCGCGCCACCGAGCCCGCGCCGCACCCGCGCGAGCACCACACCCGCGGTTCGGCGCTGCGCGCGCCCGGTCTCCAGGTGCTGGTGGCGACCTTCGTGGCCACCGGAGCGATCTTCGGCGCGGTAGACGTGGTGACCGTCGCCTTCGCCGACGAACGCGGCCACAAGGGTGCCGCGAGCGTGGTCCTCGCGCTGTACGCGGCCGGCTCCTGTCTGGCCGGCGCGGTCTTCGGTCTGATGCGGTTCGCGGGGAAGCCGGAACGCAGGTGGCTGCTGGGCATATGTGCGATGGCCGTGAGTATGATCCCCCTCCTACTGGTCGGAAACCTGCCGCTTCTGGCCGTGGCGCTGTTCGTTGCGGGCCTGTCCATCGCACCGACGATGATCACGACGATGTCCCTCATCGAAAAGCACGTACCTCGCGCGAAGCTCACCGAGGGGATGACCTGGGTGAGTACCGGCCTCGCGGTCGGGGTGGCGCTCGGCTCCTCGGTCGCCGGCTGGGTGATCGACGCTGCCGGGGCCCGCACCGGGTACGGGGTTCCGGCCGTGTCCGGGGCCGTCGCGGTCGCGGTCGGTTTCCTCGGTTACCGCCGGCTCAACAGGCCGGTCACGGGTCGGGGAGGCACCGTTGAGCAGTACAGCGAGCGGGAAGAGCGGCACGTGGCGTAACTGGGGAGGGACCGTCACGGTCAGCCCCGCGCGGGAGGTCACTCCCGCCTCCGTGGACGAACTGGCTGCGGCGGTACGGCAGGCCGCCGAGGACGGCCTGAAGGTGAAGGCGGTCGGCAGCGGCCACTCCTTCACCTCGATCGCCGCGACCGACGGCCTCTCGGTCCGCCCTCAGCTGCTGACCGGGATCCGCGGCATCGACCGCAAGGCCATGACCGTCACGGTCGAGGCCGGCACCCCGCTCAGGAGACTCAACATGGCCCTGGCCCGCGAGGGCCTGTCGCTGACCAACATGGGCGACATCATGGAGCAGACGGTCTCCGGGGCCACCAGCACCGGCACCCACGGCACGGGCCGCGAGTCCGCCTCGCTCGCCGCCCAGATCAGGGCACTCGAACTGGTCACCGCCGACGGCTCGGTGCTCACCTGCTCCGCGGACGGCACCGAGGAGGAGCGCGCGGTCTTCGCGGCCGCGCGGATCGGCCTCGGCGCGCTCGGGATCGTCACCGCGATCACCTTCGCCGTGGAGCCGCTCTTCCTGCTCGGCGCGCGCGAGGAACCGATGCCCCTGGACCGCGTCCTCGCCGAGTTCGACCAGCTCTGGTCCGAGAACGAGCACTTCGAGTTCTACTGGTTCCCGCACACCGGCAACACCAACACCAAGCGCAACAACCGCAGCGCGGGCCCGGCGCAGCCCGTGGGTCGGCTGGCCGGCTGGTTCGAGGACGAGTTCCTCTCCAACGGCCTCTTCCACGGGGTGCAGTTGCTCGGCCGGGCGGTGCCCGCCGTGGTCCCGACGGTCGCCCGCATCTCCAGCACGGCGCTGTCCGCACGGACGTACACGGACATTCCCTACAAGGTCTTCACCTCCCCGCGCCGGGTACGTTTCGTGGAGATGGAGTACGCCGTGCCGCGCGAGGCCCTGGTGGACACGGTGCGGGAACTGAAGGCGATGGTCGACCGCTCCGGCCTCAGGGTCAACTTCCCGGTCGAGGTCCGCACCGCTCCGGCCGACGACATCGCCCTGTCCACCGCCTCCGCCCGGGACAGCGCCTACGTGGCGGTCCACATGTTCCGGGGCACGCCGTACCAGGCGTACTTCACCGCCGCCGAGCGCATCTTCACCGCGCACGAGGGCCGCCCGCACTGGGGCAAGGTGCACACCAGGGACGCGGAGTACTTCGCCAAGGCCTACCCGAGGTTCGGCGAGTTCACCGCGCTGCGGGATCGGCTCGATCCGGACCGGCTGTTCCAGAACGACTATCTGCGGAGGGTTCTGGGCCAGTAGCCGAGGACGCGGTCGGCGAGGGGGCCGTACTCGGCTCCCCGCCCGTGGACTCGGTCGCGGACGGTGCCGGCGTCGCGGCACCCCCGCTCGCGGGCGTCCGGGCCGGATCCGGGGAGGAGGACGGCGTCGGAGTGGGCGAAGTGGCCGTCCCGTCACCGGAGTTCGGGCCGGAAGAGCCCGGCCGGCCCGGGGAACCCGAGGACTCAGAGGGCTCAGAGGGCTTCTCGGGCACGGTGCCGCCGGTGACGGCGCCGCTGACCGTCGTGGCGGAGCCGCCACTGAAACTGCCGCCCTGGACCAGTTCACAGGTCGTGATGCCGGCCATGGCCACCGCGAACACCAGGGCCGCCGCGACCACCGGGCGGCGCCGGCTCCGCACCCGGGCCCGGTGGACGGTGCCCTCGGTGAACTCGCCGGGCGCCGGGGACCCTTGCCCCCGGGGCCGGGGGGTCACCGTCGCGTCGCGCAGCCGTTCCCCGGTGCGCTTGAGGAAGTGCTGGAACAGCGTGCCGTCACAGGTGGCGATCACACTGACGACGCCGGCGCCGAGGACCGTGCCGTACACCCCGGCGCAGGACGCGAGTTCGGCGGCCACCACCGCGGCCACCGCGCTGCCCGCGACCTGGGGCACGCTGAGGCCGATCCGCCTCGGACGCCCCGTCACCCCCTCTCCCGTACTCGCCTGGTCACCGGAACCGGGCCTTTCACGCATTCCCGAACCTTGCCTGCCCTTCCCGTACTTGTTCGACCAACCGCACGAGAAAGGGACGTACGGACGAAACCATTAGTTCCGTTTCTACGGAATGCGTGAAGTACGCCACGTTCAAGATCGCCCCGGAATGGGCAATCGGCGGCCGGGGAAGGCTCGTTGCCAGAAGTTGGGCGGCGCGCCAATCCACGCACGTGGCCCGAATGGAGTACTGTTGCGAGCCCTGGGTCCGGTCTCCCGCCAGGGCGTCCGCGGCCTTACGGGACCGCCGGGAGGGGGCTAGTTGCACAGGGTGACGGAGTTGGTCACTTAGCGTTGCGAATAGGTAACCGTGCCATAACGGCGTACCCGGGCCCGTGCCCGACACGCCGGGCAACTCGGCAAGGTTGTGGCAGGCTGCACCCGGGCAGGCCACACTCGACTAGCGGAAGCAGCGACGCACGTGACGTCGGCAGGCACCACCCGGGAGGTCCCCATGCCCGAACTGCGTGTCGTGGCCGTCTCCAATGACGGCACACGACTGGTGCTCAAGGCTGCCGACTCTACGGAGTACACGCTTCCGATCGACGAACGGCTCCGTGCCGCCGTGCGCGGCGACCGGCCCCGGCTCGGCCAGATCGAGATCGAGGTCGAGAGCCATCTCCGGCCCCGAGACATCCAGGCGCGGATACGGGCGGGCGCGACCGCGGAAGAGGTCGCCCAGCTCGCCGGGATCCCCGTCGACCGGGTGCGGCGCTTCGAGGGTCCGGTACTGGCCGAGCGCGCCTTCATGGCCGAACGAGCCCGCAAGACGCCGGTCCGCCGGCCGGGCGAGAACTCCGGTCCGCTGCTCGGCGAGGCCGTGCAGGAGCGGCTGGTGCTGCGCGGCGCCGACAAGGACACCGTGCAGTGGGACTCCTGGCGGCGCGACGACGGCACCTGGGAGGTCCTCCTCGTCTACCGGGTCGCGAGCGAACCCCACTCGGCGAGCTGGACCTACGACCCGCCCCGGCGGCTCGTGCAGGCCGTCGACGACGAGGCACGCTCGCTGATCGGCGAGTCCGACGACCTCGCCGTACCGGAACCCAGCTTTCCGTTCGTTCCGCGGATCGCGCGGCTGCCGCGCGACCGCCCGCTGGACCGTACCGGCGACCGGGACCGGCCGAGCCTGCCCGCACAGTCGTCCGAACCGGTCGAGGAGACGGCCGGCGAGCGGGACTCGCTGACCAGCCTGCTGGAGGCGGTGCCCAGCTTCCGGGGCGACATGGTGGTCCCGGAGCGCCCCGCCGAGGCCGTCCCGGAGGAGCCGCCCGCACCGGAACCGGCGGCGGAGGAGCCGCCGGCCCCCGCGGCCTCGGCCGGCTCCGCCTACGCGGACGTCCTCATGCCCCGCTCCGTCGGCAGCCACCGCGACCGGCTGATCGGCGCCACCGACCGTCAGGCCGAGGCCGACGGCGTCCGCCCCGGCCGCCGGGCCGCGGTGCCGAGCTGGGACGAGATCGTCTTCGGGACGCGGCGCAAGAAGCAGGAGTAGCAGGAGCCGTACGACCGTACGAAGAGGGGGCACGCGCGCGTGCCCCCTCTTCGGCTCCCGCTACTGCGGGTCGGGGCCGACCGCGACCGGACGGGACGGGTCCGCGGACCACTCCGACCACGAACCGACGTACAGCGCCGCCGGAATGCCCGCCACGGCCAGCGCCAGCACCTCGTGCGCGGCCGAGACACCCGAGCCGCAGTAGACGCCCACCGGGGCCGCCCCGGAGGCGCCCAGCGCCTTGAAACGGTCACTCAGCTCCCCGGCGGGCAGGAAACGGCCGTCCGGGCCGACGTTCTCGGAGGTCGGCGCGGAGACCGCGCCCGGGATGTGGCCGCCGATCCGGTCGATCGGCTCCACCTCTCCCCGGTACCGCTCCCCCGCGCGGGCGTCGAGCAGCACACCCGCGCGGGCCAGCGCGGCCGCCCCGTCCGCGTCGAGCAACTCCAGCGCACCGGGCGCGGGTTCGAAGTCACCCTCGGCCGGTTCCACCGCGTCAGCCGAAAGAGCACCGCCCCAGGACGGCAACCCGCCGTCCAGGACCCGCACGTCCGGGTGACCCGTCCAGCGCAGCAGCCACCAGGCGCGCGCCGCCGCCCAGCCGTGCCCGCCGTCGTAGACGACCACCGGCCGGTCCGCGGACACACCCGCACGGCGCATCGCGGCTCCGAAGACGGCCAGGTCGGGCAGGGGATGCCGGCCGCGCTCGCCGGGCGCGGCGGCCAGTTCCGCGTCGAGGTCCACGTAGCGGGCGCCCGGCAGGTGCCCGGCGGTGTACTCGGCCCGGCCGTCGAAGGCCGCGCCGCCCTGCGTGGTCAGCTGCCAGCGCACGTCCAGCAGGACGGGCGGATTGGGGCCGGCCAGGTCGTCGGCGAGTTCGCTTGCGGTGATGATGGCTTCCATGGCCCCATCCTTACGTCAGGGGTGGCCGCATCGTCCAGGTACGACTACTGTGCTCGGCCGGACAGGCTCGATCACCGGGCGTGCGGGATCGGGCACATGCTGTACGGCCGATGGACACCCGGCGGCAGTCGGCCGGAAACGGGCGAGAAACGGCAGACCAGGCATCCTCACGGCGAGGGCCGCCGCTGCCTGGCCGTGGGCCGCCACGGAGGGTGCGAGCATCGGCACGGGGCGTGCCCGCGGCTGCGGCACAGCCGGTCCGGAGAGCGGAAGCGACACGGCCACCGCGAGGGGCCGGGGAGAGAGTGACGATGACCGAGGTACGGGGATCGGCCGGCCCGAACGGCGGTACACACGTTCTGCGCACGCCCGGCACCCCCTGCTGGGTGAGTCTGATGGTGCACGGCTTGACCGCGACCGAGGAGTTCTACGAGGCCCTGTTCGGCTGGGAGTTCCAGCCCGGGCCGCAACAGCTCGGCCCCTACGTCCGGGCGCTGCTCGACGGACAGGAGGTCGCGGGCATCGGGCAGCTGCCGCCGGATCGCCGACTGCCGATCGCCTGGACGCCGTACTTCGCCTCGGCGGACGTGGACCTGACGGCCGAGACGGCCCGGCTGTGCGGCGGCACGGTGGGCGTCGGCCCGCTGGACGCGGCAGAGGCCGGGCGGATGGCCATCGTCTCCGACCCGGCGGGCGCGGTCTTCGGCATCTGGCAGGCCTCCGCCCACCTCGGCACGGCCGTCACCGGTGTCCCCGGCACGCCCGCCTGGAACGAGCTGCTCACCTTCGAGACCGCGAGCGTCGCCAAGTTCTACGGGGCGGTCTTCGGTTACGCGGAGGAGCCCGTGGTGTCCGCCGACTTCGACTACGTGACCCTGCACGTCGAGGGCCGCCCGGTGGCCGGCATCCACGGGGTCGGCCTCTCGCTGCCCCGGGACCGGGGGCCGCACTGGCTGACGTACTTCGAGGTGGCAGACGCGGACACGACCCTGCGGGAGGTCGCCGAGCTGGGCGGGCAGGTGCTGAAGCCGGCCCGGGACAGCGCACACGGCCGGGTCGGCACGGTGGCCGACCCGGAGGGCGCGGTCTTCTCGGTGATCGAGAACCCGCGCTGAATCAGGTGGTGACGGGCAGGACGTCCGGGGAGAGGGCCGCCGCGCGGGCCGACGTGGCGGTCATCCGGCGCCGGTGGTGGCGGCGGCACAGCACCTCGTAACCGACCTTCCCGGCCGACTCGTTGACATCGCCCACCACCACCTGGGCGCCCTCGACGACCATCTCGCCGCCGACGGTGCGGGCGTTGTGCGTGGCCCGGGCGCCGCACCAGCACAGGGCCTCCACCTGGAGCACCTCGACCCGGTCGGCCAGTTCCACCAGCCGCTGGGAGCCGGGGAACAGCTTGGAGCGGAAGTCGGTGGTGATGCCGAACGCGTAGACGTCCAGGCCCAGATCGTCCACCACGCGCGCGAGCTGGTCGATCTGCTCCGGCACCAGGAACTGTGCCTCGTCGGCGATGACGTAGTCCGCGCGACCGCCCTGCGAGAGGTGGTCGACCAGGTAGGAGTACAGGTCCTGGCCGTCCTCGACCTCCACGGCGTCGGTGACCAGGCCGAGGCGGGAGGACAGCTTGCCGTGGCCGGCGCGGTCGTCACGGCTGAATATCATGCCGACGAGACCGCGGGCCGACCGGTTGTGCTCGATCTGCAGAGCCAGCGTCGACTTCCCGCAGTCCATCGTTCCGGAGAAGAAGACCAGCTCGGGCATGGGAGGTTGAGCACCTTTCGGATGGTGGGACCAAGGGTCGCTAGGAGCGTACTTCGAGCAGCGGGACGAGCTGCTCGACGGGGGTCATCGAACCGTGGTTGCCGACCATCGCCGACTCCTTGGGCTCCCGCTCGGAGGCGATGATCAGGACGTCGTCGTGCGCGGCGGCGACGACGTCGCCGATCCGCCCGTACACCCGTTCGTCGAACCGGTCCGGCGGGCCGAACCAGCCGGCCGCGATCGCCTCGTCCCGGGAGGCCACCCAGAACTGCTCGCCGAGTACCTCGCGCCAGCAGGTCAGGACGTCGTTCGCGGCGCCGGGGACCGCGTACACGTGCCGTGCCCGGCCCTCGCCGCCGAGCAGGGCGACGCCGGCCCGCAGCTCCCAGTCCTCGTCGAAGTCGATGCGATGCTGCTCGTCGAACGGCACGTCGAGCATGCCGTGGTCGGCGGTGACGTACAGCGCGCTGCGGGCCGGGAGCTGCTCGGCTAGCCGCTGCACCAGCCGGTCCACGTGCATCAGCTGGCCGCGCCAGGTGTCGGAGTCGACGCCGTAGCGGTGCCCGGCGCCGTCCAGTTCGGCGTAGTACGTGTACACGAGCGAGCGGTCGGCGGCGGCCAGTTGCTCCGCCGCGAAGTCCATCCGCTCCTCGCCGGTGAGCCGCCCGTGAAACGTTCCGCCGCTCAGCGCGACCTTGGTGAGCGGGGTGTGTTCGAAGTGCGGGGAGGACACCTGGGCGGAGTGCACACCGGCGTCGGCGGCGAGCTGGAAGACGGTGGGGTACGGCTGCCAGGCGGCCGGGTCGGTCCACGGCTGCCAGCGCAGCTGGTTCATCAGCTCGTCCGTGGCCGGGTTGCGGACGGTGTAGCCGGGCAGGCCGTGCGCTCCGGGCGGCAGGCCGGTGCCGACGGAGGCGAGGGAGGTGGCGGTGGTCGCCGGGTAGCCGGCGGTGATCGGCCGCCCGGTGCCGCCGCGTGAACTGCCGAGCAGCGAGGCCAGGAAGGGCGCCTCGTCCGGGTGGGCCCGCAGCTGCTCCCAGCCGAGACCGTCGACCAGGAAGACGCAGTTGCGGTCGGCCGCGGTCAGTTCCGTGATCGACGCGGTCATTCCGGGTACGGCCATGCCGGCGGCCAGGGTGGGCAGCAGGTCGGCGAGGGAACCACTGCCGTACTCGGGCAGCGGTGCGGAGCCGAGGGCCAGCGGTTCCGGGTGATCCCAGGCGGCGTACGCCATCAGTGCGCGACGTCCGCGGTCGCCTCGGAGATGGCCTGGGCGAAGGCGAGCGCCTGGCGCACCGTCTCCGGGCCGTCCCCCGCCTCGCTGACGCGCAGGCTCAGGTCGTCCGCCGTGGAGCTGCCCGTGTAGCCGTGGTCGGCCTCGCAGTTGGGGTCGCCGCAGGCCGCGGGCTCCAGGTCGATGCGGGAGACGGCGCCCCAGCCGATGGTCAGCACGATCTCGCGGGGCAGGGTGCCCGGCGTGTACTGCTCCGGGTTGGCCACCACCCGGCTGACCACGACCGACGAGATCCGGCCGAGCTTGACCGACTCGGTGGAGGTGGTGGCGTACGGCGTCGGGGAGGTGGTGTCGGCGGCCTGCTCGTCGGTGTGGCTGACGATGAAGCGGTTCCCGGTGAGGACGAGCACGGTCACATGGCGCCGCACCTCGTTCTGGTCGAACGTCGTCTCCTGGTGGACCAGATACGACCGGATCGGCTCACCGCCCACGGCGGCCTCCACCGCCTCGGCCACGAGGGCCGGGTAGTAGCCGCTGCGCTCGATCGCGACGCGCAGCCCCTGGGTCGTCGTACTGGTCTTGGCCATGGCGTCCATCCTAATCCGTGGGCAAGGGGGGTCCGGGCCAGTCGGCGCACCCTGGTGCAAAGCCACCACGGAGCGGGGTTCGAGCGGTCAGTAGGCCGGCAGGGTGCGCGGGCCCAGGTCGTCGCGGGCGGGCGGGGGCGCCAGGCGGACGGTGGCACCGAGCACACTGACGCCGTGCCGGGCGACCACGACCGGTTCCAGGGTGACCGCGACCACCTCGGGATGGTCGTCGACCAGTCTGGAGACGCGCAGCAGCAGCTCCTCCAGGGCGGGCGTGTCGACGGGGGCCGAGCCCCGCCAGCCGAACAGCAGGGGTGCGGTCCGGATCGACCGCACCAGCGAGGTCGCGTCCCGGTCCGTCACCGGGACCAGCCGGTGGGCCGTGTCCCCGAGCAGCTGTGAGGCGGCTCCGGCCAGCCCGAAGGAGAGCACGGCCCCGGCCGCCGGGTCGATGACGGCCCGTACGACGGTGTCGACGCCCCGGGGGGCCATCCGCTGCACCACCGGGCGCAGTTCCGCCGGCGACCCGAACAGCTCGGTCAACTCGGTGTACGCCCGGCGCAGTTGCTCCTCGTCCGCCAGGTCGAGCCGTACTCCGCCCAGGTCGGCGCGGTGCCGCAGGTGCGGGGCGGTGGCCTTGAGGGCGACCGGGTAGCCGAGGTCGGCGGCGGCCCGGGCGGCGGCCTCCGGAGTGCGGGCCGGCAGGGCCCGGTGCACGGCGACGCCGTACTTGCCGAGGAGCGCGCAGGTCTCCTCCGTCCCGAGGGTGAGTCCCTCCCCGCGCTCCAGCAGCGTGCCGATCAGTCCGGCGGCTCCCCTCTCGTCGATGTCGTCGTACTCGGGCACCTTGCCGGGATCGGTGGCCTCCCGCCGCCACTGCGCGTACTTCACGGCTTCGGCGAGCGCCCGCACGGCACGCTCGGCGGCGGGGTAGGCGGGAATCAGCCGGGAGCAGGAGTGAGGGGCACGCGGCCGGGCGGTCTCGGTGACGGCGGCGGGCGGTGTCCGGCCGGCTCCCGCGGACGGCGTCCGGGCCGCGGTCTCCGTCGGTGCGGGGCGCAACCGGTGGGTGCCGCCGAAGGCGCCGGGTGCCATGACAGGTGCCTGCGGTGCGGTGCGGCCCGCGGCCGAAAGCGCCTCCGCCAGCCCCCCGAGCTCCACGTGCACGACCAGGACCGGCTTCCCGTGCGCCCCCTCGGCCGCCGACCGCAGGGCCTCAGCCAGTTCACCGTCCCCGACCGCCCCCTCGCCGATCGTCGGGATGGCGGTGACGACCACCGCGTCGCACGACTCGTCGGCCAGCGCCTCCGCCAGCGCCCGGTGGAAGTCGGCGGGGGTCGCCGTGGTCGTCAGGTCCAGCGGCGGCGCGGGCCGCAGCCCCTCCGCCAGGCACCGGTCGTAGGTCAGCAGCCCCAGCGACTCGGAGTTCCCGAGGATCGCCACCCGGGGCCCGGCCGGCAGCGGCTGCCGGGCGAGCAGCAGCCCCGCGTCGACCAGCTCCGTGATCGTGTCTACGCGGATCACCCCGGCCTGCCGGAGCAGCGCGGACACCGTGGCATGCGGCAGCCGGGTGGCCCGTACCGCGTGCCCCTGCGGCGCCGAACCGGCGCTCTGCACCACGACCAGCGGCTTCGCCGCCGCCGTGCGCCGCGAGAGGCGGGTGAACTTGCGCGGGTTGCCGATGGACTCCAGGTACATGAGGACGACATCGGTCTCGGCGTCGTCGTACCAGTACTGAAGGACGTCGTTGCCGGAGACGTCCGCGCGGTTGCCGGCCGAGACGAAGGTCGACACGCCCGTGGTGCCGGTGACGCCGCCGCCGCGCCGGTGCAGCCGGGACAGCAGGGCGATCCCGATGGCACCCGACTGGGCGAAGAGGCCGATGCGGCCGGGGCGGGGCATCTCGGGGGCGAGCGAGGCGTTCAGCCGGACGTCGGCGGCGGTGTTGATGATTCCGAAGGCGTTCGGCCCGATGATCCGCATGCCGTACGTGCGCGCGTGCCGGACGAGTTCGCGCTGGCGTTCACGGCCGTCCGGGCCGCTCTCCGCGTATCCGGCGGCCAGCACGACAAGCCCCTGGACGCCGTGTTCACCGCAGTCGGTGACGACGTCCGGGACCTGCTCGGCGGGTACGGCGACCACGGCCAGGTCGACCGGTCCGTCGATGTCGCGCACGGAGCGGTGCGCGGGTACCCCGTCGACCTCCTTGAGATCGTCGGGGAAGGCCTGGTTCACGGCGTGCAGGCGGCCGGTGAAGCCGGCGTCCCGGAGGTTGCCGAGGACGCTGCGGCCGACGCCGCCGGGCGCCCGGCCGACGCCGATCACGGCCACGGAACCGGGGGTCAGCAGGCGCCGTACCGAACGGGCCTCCGCCCGCTGCTCGCGCGCGCGTTGGACGGCGACGGAGCGGTCCGTGGGCTCCAGGTCGAACTCCAGGCGGACCACGCCGTCCTCGAAGCTGCGCTGCTGGGTGTACCCGGCATCCGTGAACACCTTGATCATCTTGCTGTTGGCGGGCAGCACCTCGGCGGCGAACCGGCGGATGCCGCGCTCCCGCGCGACGGCCGCGATGTGCTCCAGGAGGGCGGAGGCGACGCCCCGGCCCTGATGGGCGTCCTGGACGAGGAAGGCGACCTCCGCCTCGTCGGCGGGCGCGGAGGCGGGCATCCCGTCGGCGCCAATGCGGTCATAGCGTACGGTTGCGATGAACTCGCCGCCGATGGTGGCCGCGAGTCCCACCCTGTCCACAAAGTCGTGGTGCGTGAAGCGGTGGACGTCCTTGGCGGAGAGCCTGGGGTAGGGCGCGAAGAAGCGGTAGTACTTCGACTCGTCCGAGACCTGCTCGTAGAAGCTGACCAGGCGGCCGGCGTCATCGACGGTGATGGGCCGGACGCGCGCGGTACCACCGTCGCGCAGCACGACGTCCGCCTCCCAGTGGGAGGGGTACGCGTGCCGGTCGTGTCGGTCCGCCGGGGTCTGCATGGGCCCCAGAGTACGGCTCGCGTCCGACAGTGGCGCGAGGCAGTCTGTGGAGGACGGAAGCCGGACCGAGGCCGCGGTCCGACGACACACCCGCGGGGACTCACGTCCGCTCCGGGCATGCTTCACGATATGGGAAACTGGTCTAGACAACCCTGAACACCGAAGGGCAGCATCACATGGCTGAGCGCCGCGTCAACGTCGGCTGGGCCGAGGGCCTCCACGCCCGCCCCGCTTCCATCTTCGTCCGAGCCGCCACGGCCACAGGCGTCCCGGTGACGATCGCCAAGGCCGGGGGCGACCCCGTCAACGCGGCCTCCATGCTGGCTGTCCTGGGTCTGGGCGCCCAGGGCGGCGAGGAGATCGTCCTCGCCTCCGACGCCGAGGGCGCGGACGCCGCGCTCGAGCGCCTGGCCAAGCTGGTCGGCGAAGGTCTCGAGGAGCTCCCCGAGACCGTCTGAGCGCCACCGCACCCGCACGAACGAGGCCGCGCCACCCCTGCCAGGGCGGCGCGGCCTCGCCGTTCCCGCCGCGCGGCGGGAAACCGAGCCGCCTCGGCCGCCTTTTGCGAACGGGGCGTTTATGCGGAACCCGGCCGCGCACCGGGCGCGGTTAATTCCCCGCCGGGCACGGCGATAACACGCTCCGGAAATTCCGGGCGCGCGCGAGATAAAGGCGGCGGAGTCCGGCCGAGGGCGTCGGAAATACTGCTCCACCGAATAACATCTCTTTGTATACGGCGCCCGTGTTAATGCCGCAGGCCCGACATGTTTACGGGATGTTGCGAAGTCCTCACACCGGCCGACCGGTCCGTGCCGCCGGAAAAGCGCGGCCGGTGGGAGACCGTGGACCGCTCGGCGTGCAGCGCGGTGATCGCCCGCGCGCGTTCGCCGTCGCCGCGTGTCACCGCGTCCACGATGGCGCCGTGCTCGGCCCAGGACTCCACGGGGTTGGCGGGTGAGTCGACGACGTACATCCAGGCGATCTTGTGCCGCAGCTGGGTGAGCGTCGAGGTCAGGGCGTGGCTGCCGGTGGCCTGGGCGAGCGTCTCGTGGAACCAGCCGCCCAGGGAGCGCAGGTCCTCGCTGCCACCCCTGCGGGCGCGTTCCTGGCCCAGCCTGACCAGTCCGCGGAGCACCTTGAGGTGGGCCTCGGTGCGGCGCTGGGCGGCCCGGGAGGCGCCGAGCGGCTCCAGGAGCAGGCGCATCTCCAGCAGGTCGGCGGCCTCCTGCTCGGTCGGTTCCGCCACGCACGCGCCCGCGTGCCGGCGCGTCACGACGAAGCCCTCGGCCTCCAGGGTGCGCAGGGCCTCGCGGACGGGGACGCGCGAGACACCGTAGCGGCGGGCCAGGAGTTCCTCGGTGAGCCGGCTGCCGCGCTCGTAGACACCCGCGACGATGTCGTCCCGGATCGCCGTGCATACCGAGTGCGCCGGAATACGCATGTCCGACCTCCGCCTTAATCCCCGTGAAACGCCGCCGAGTGGCGTCCGTTCCGTGACTCTATTGCAATGAGCGGGAATTTCCGACGGCGGCCCTGAATCCATGCATATTTTTTGGACATCGGGTTCACGAAAACGACGAAAGCCCCGGCTCGGGAGCCGGGGCTTCGGCACACTCGCCGCGTGACGTCACACGGTCGTCGCCGCGTTCGGGTCAGACGTCGACACCGTGCTTGCGGAGGTAGGAGACCGGGTCGACGTCCGAGCCGTACTCCGGGGTCGTGCGGGCCTCGAAGTGGAGGTGCGGGCCGGTCACGTTGCCGGTCGCGCCGGAGAGGCCGATCCGCTCGCCCGGGGTGACCTTCTGCCCCACCGAGACTCCTATCGACGACAGGTGGCCGTACTGGGTGTACATGCCGTCGGCCATCTTGATGACGATCTGGTTGCCGTACGAGCCGCCCCAGCCGGTGGAGACGACCGTGCCGGTACCGACCGCGTGCACCACCGTGCCGGTGGCGGCGTGGAAGTCGATGCCGGTGTGGGCGCCGGAGGACCACAGGGAGCCGCCGGTCCGGTAGCCGGTGGAGACGTACGAGTCGGAGATCGGCGCGACGAAGGCGTTGAGACGCTTGCGCTCGGCCTCCCGCGCGGCACGCACCTCGGCCTCGCGCTCCTTCTTGGCCTTGGCTGCCGCCTTCTTGCGCGCGGCCTCCTCGGCCGCCTTGCGCTCGGCGGCCGCCGTCTGCGCGGCTGCCTGGGCGTCGATCTGCTCGGCGACCGAGTCGCTGACCGTGATCACCGGAGTGAGGCCGGTCTGCTCGACCGAGTTCTCCGCGGCGAGCGCCGGGGCTGCCGAGACGGTGCCGATGACACCTGTGGTGGTGAGGGCCGCGATACCGGCGGCCTGCGCGGTGGTGCGCTTCACCCGGCCGGGACGACGGTGCTTCCCGGAGGCGCACATGAACGCCATGTAGAGGCTGGTCCTTTCCTTCCCTCTCGCCTACCGGGTTAGCTGACGGGTTCGGAGCAGGAAGGTCTCCTACGGGCGCCCTCGCGGCTCGCGCGGGCGTCCGATTCACCCCAGGGACTGCATGGGTCCCCGGCTCCCCTGGCTCGCGCCGTACGGGGACTCGGCGATGACTGTCCGGTGCCGCGGGCGCGGCTCGGTGCCTGGCGGACAGTCCGGAAGAACCTATGAGGGCGTCCCCGCAATCCTCAAACGGATCGCGGTTTTTGTCGCGCATCCCACAGGGCAGACAGGCAACCTCCGCCTCAATTCGGACATTTCAGAGCCCTGGTGACCCGAGGGTCACCAGGGCTCCGGGCGCGCGCGTGCCGCTACTCCGCGGCGACGACCGTCACTTCGCCGATGCCGAGGGCCTCGACGGGCTCCTTGATCTGCGCCGCGTCGCCGACCAGGACCGTCACCAGGTGGTCGACCGGGAAGGCGCTCACGACCGCCGCGGTGGCCTCCACGGTGCCGGTGGCGGCCAGTTGCCGGTAGAGGGTGGCCTGGAAGTCGTCCGGCAGATGCTGCTCGACCTGGTCGGCCAGGGTGCCGGCGACGGCCGCCGCCGTCTCGTACTTGAGCGGCGCCACGCCGACCAGGTTCTGCACGGCGACGTCACGCTCGGCGTCCGTGAGGCCCCCGGAGGCGAGGGTGCGCAGCACCGTCCACAGGTCCTGGAGCGCCGGGCCGGTGTTCGGGGTGTCCACGGAGCCGCTGATGGCGAGCATCGAGGCGCCGCTGCCGTCGGGAGCGGAGCGCAGCACCTGCCCGAAGGCACGGACGCCGTAGGTGTAGCCCTTCTCCTCGCGCAGGACGCGGTCCAGGCGGGAGGTGAGGGTGCCGCCCAGGCAGTAGGTGCCGAGCACCTGGGCGGGCCAGACACGGTCGTGCCGGTCGGCGCCGACGCGGCCGATGAGCAGCTGCGTCTGGACGGCCCCGGGGCGGTCCACGATGACGACACGGCCGGTGTCGTCCGCGGTGACCGGGGGCACCGGCCGGGGCTGGGCGGCCGTGCCGCGCCAGGCGCCCAGGGTCTCGCCGAGCAGTTCGTCCAGGTCGATGCCGGTCAGGTCGCCGACGATGACCGCGGTGGCGGTGGCGGGCCGCACATGCCGGTCGTAGAAGGCGCGTACGGCGGCCGCGTCGATCTTCTCGACGGTGTCCTCGGTGCCCTGGCGCGGCCGGGACATCCGCGCGGCCGACGGGAAGAGCTCCTTGTAGAGCTGCTTGGCGGCCCGGCGGCTGGGGTTGGCCAGCTCGTGCGGGATCTCGTCGAGGCGGTTGCGGACCAGCCGCTCGACCTCGCTGTCGGCGAAGGCGGGTGCCCGGAGCGCGTCGGAGAGCAGCCCGAGGCCCTTGCCCAGACGGGAGGCCGGGACCTCCAGGCTGAGCCGGACGCCCGGGTGGTCGGCGTGCGCGTCGAGGGTGGCGCCGGCCCGCTCCAGCTCGGCGGCGTACTCCTCGGCGGAGTGCTTGTCGGTGCCCTCGGAGAAGGCGCGCGCCATGATCGTGGCGACGCCGTCCAGGCCGGCCGGCTCGGCGTCCAGGGGTGCGTCCAGGAGCACCTCCACGGCGACGACCTGCTGTCCGGGGCGGTGGCAGCGCAGCACGGTGAGCCCGTTGTCCAGGGTGGAGCGCTCGGGGGCCGGGAAGGCCCAGGGCCGGGCCTCGCCGGCCTGGGGCTGCGGGTGGAAGTCCATGGTGGCGAGCTCGCTCACTTCGCCGCCTCCTCGTTGTTGTCGCCGGCTTCGACCGTGGCCTCGGCCTCGGGGTCCTCGGGTACGTCGGCGTCCTCGACCGTCTCGGGGGACTTGGGCTCGTAGACGAGCACCGCGCGGTTCTCGGGCCGCAGGCGGGCCTTGGCGACCTCCTGGACCTCCTCCGGGGTCACCGTGAGGACGCGCTGGACGGCGGTCAGGGCGAGCTGCGGGTCGCCGAACAGGACGGCGAACCGGCACAGTTCGTCGGCGCGGCCGGCGACGGTGCCCAGCCGGTCCAGCCACTCGCGCTCCAACTGGGCCTGGGCGCGTTCCATCTCCTCGGGCGTGGGGCCCTCCTCCGCGAAGCGGGCCAGCTCCTCGTCGATGGCGGCCTCGATGACCGGGACCTCGACGTCACCGGAGGTCTTCACGTCCAGCCAGCCCAGGGAGGGCGCACCGGCCAGGCGCAGCAGCCCGAAGCCGGCGGCGACGGCCGTACGGTCGCGCCGTACGAGGCGGTTGTACAGACGCGAGGACTCGCCGCCGCCGAGGACGGTGAGAGCCAGGTCGGCCGCGTCGGAGACGCGCGTGCCGTCCTCCGGGAGCCGGTAGGCGGCCATCAACGCGCGCGCGGGCACCTCCTCCACGACGACCTCGCGCAGCTGCTCGCCCATGATGTCGGGCAGCGAGCCGTCACGCGGGGCGGGCTTGCCGTCGTGCGCCTGGATGGAGCCGAAGTACTTCTCGATCCAGGCGAGGGTCTCCTGGGGGTCGATGTCGCCGACCACCGAGAGCACCGCGTTGTTGGGCGCGTAGTAGGTACGGAAGAACGCCCGCGCGTCCTCCAGGGTGGCCGCGTCCAGGTCCGCCATCGAGCCGATCGGCGTGTGGTGGTAGGGGTGGCCCTCCGGGTAGGCGAGCGCGGTGAGCTTCTCGAAGGCGGTGCCGTAGGGGACGTTGTCGTAGCGCTGGCGGCGCTCGTTCTTGACGACGTCCCGCTGGTTCTCCATCGACTCGTCGTCGAGGGCGGCGAGCAGCGAGCCCATGCGGTCGGCCTCCAGCCAGAGGGCGAGCTCCAGCTGGTGGGCGGGCATGGTCTCGAAGTAGTTGGTGCGCTCGAAGCTGGTGGTGCCGTTGAGCGAGCCGCCGGCGCCCTGTACGAGCTCGAAGTGGCCGTTGCCCTTCACCTGGGCGGAGCCCTGGAACATCAAGTGCTCGAAAAGGTGAGCCAGGCCGGTACGTCCCTTGACTTCGTGCCGGGAACCGACGTCGTACCAGAGGCAGACCGCCGCGACCGGGGTCAGGTGGTCCTCGGAGAGCACCACGCGCAGACCGTTGGCCAAGCGGTGCTCGGTCGCTGTCAGGCCTCCGGAGCCTGTCTCGGCCGTGGTCGTGTGACCCATGGGCATGTACGTCCCTTCACTCGCGTCACTCACTCGCGGAAGCCGTCTCGAACCGCGGTTTTTCTGCCAGTCCTGCCACTGTATGCAAGCGTGCCGGAACCCGGCGAAGTTCCCGCACCACGTACGCCCACAGCGGATCGCGTAGCCTGCGTCCGACCCGCTCCCGAAAGCCTCCGTGGCACCGGGGCGGGCCGCGGAGACCGGGTCCTGGCCCGGGTTGTCAGTACCGCGGTCCACAATGGTCAGCGTCAGATCCCGTTCACGCATGAGCAAGGAGCCGGCAGCGATGGCCCGCCGCAGCACGAAGACCCCGCCGCCCGACGACTCGTACGAGGAGAGGATCCTCGACATCGACGTCGTGGACGAGATGCGCGGCTCCTACCTCGAGTACGCGTACTCGGTCATCTACTCGCGCGCCCTGCCGGACGCCCGCGACGGCCTGAAGCCGGTGCACCGCCGGATCGTCTACCAGATGAACGAGATGGGCCTGCGCCCCGAGCGCGGCTACGTGAAGTGCGCGCGCGTGGTCGGCGAGGTGATGGGCAAGCTGCACCCGCACGGCGACGCGTCGATCTACGACGCGCTGGTGCGCATGGCCCAGCCGTTCTCGATGCGTGTCCCGCTGGTCGACGGCCACGGCAACTTCGGCTCCCTGGGCAACGACGACCCGCCGGCCGCCATGCGGTACACCGAGTGCCGGATGGCCGAGGCGACCAGCCTGATGACCGAGTCGATCGACGAGGACACGGTCGATTTCACGCCGAACTACGACGGGCAGGAGCAGGAGCCGGTGGCGCTGCCCGCCGCGTTCCCGAACCTGCTGGTCAACGGCTCGTCGGGAATCGCGGTCGGCATGGCCACGAACATGCCGCCGCACAACCTCGGCGAGGTCATCTCGGCCGCCCGGCATCTGATCCGGTACCCGAACGCGGACCTGGACACGCTGATGAAGCACGTCCCGGGCCCCGATCTGCCCACCGGCGGCCGCATCGTCGGCCTGGAGGGCGTGCGGGACGCGTACGAGACGGGCCGCGGCACCTTCAAGATCCGCGCCACGGTGGCGGTGGAGACGGTCACCGCCCGCCGCAAGGGCCTGGTCATCACCGAACTGCCCTTCACGGTCGGCCCCGAGAAGGTCATCGCCAAGATCAAGGACCTGGTCAACTCCAAGAAGCTGCAGGGCATCGCCGACGTCAAGGACCTCACCGACCGCGAGCACGGGCTGCGTCTGGTCGTCGAGATCAAGAACGGCTTCGTGCCCGAGGCGGTCCTGGAGCAGCTCTACAAGCTGACGCCGATGGAGGAGTCCTTCGGCATCAACAACGTCGCCCTGGTGGACGGCCAGCCGCTCACGCTCGGCCTGAAGGAACTGCTCGAGGTCTACCTCGACCACCGCTTCAACGTGGTCCGCCGCCGCAGCGAGTTCCGCCGCACCAAGCGCCGCGACCGCCTCCACCTGGTCGAGGGCCTGCTCACGGCCCTGGTCGACATCGACGAGGTCATCCGGCTGATCCGCTCCAGCGACAACAGCGCGGAGGCCAAGCAGCGCCTGATGGAGCGCTTCTCGCTCTCCGAGATCCAGACGCAGTACATCCTGGACACCCCCCTGCGGCGCCTGACCAGGTACGACCGCATCGAGTTGGAGGCGGAGAAGGAGAAGCTCACCGCGGAGATCGCCGAGCTGACCCGGATCCTGGAGTCGGACGCGGAGCTGCGCAAGCTGGTCTCGGCCGAACTGGCCGCGGTGGCGAAGAAGTTCGGCACCGAGCGGCGCACGGTCCTGCTGGAGGCATCGGGTGTCCCGGCGAGCGTGGTGCCGCTCCAGGTGGCCGACGACCCGTGCCGGGTGCTGCTCTCCTCGACGGGCCTGCTGGCGCGCACGACGAACGGCGAGCCGTTCCCGGAGGACGCCGACGGCAAGCGGGCCAAGCACGACGTGATCGTGTCGGCGGTGCCGGCGACCGCCCGTGGCGAGATCGGCGCGGTGACCTCGTCCGGCCGTCTGCTCCGCGTCAACGTGGTCGACCTGCCCCAGCTCCCGGAGACGGCGAGCGCGCCGACCCTCGCGGGCGGCGCGCCCCTGTCCGAGTTCCTCTCCCTGGTGGACGGCGAGACGGTGGTCTGCCTGATCACGCTGGACGAGTCCTCCCCGGGTCTCGCCCTCGGCACCGAGCAGGGCGTGGTCAAGCGCGTGGTCCCCGACTACCCGTCCAACAAGGACGAGTTGGAGGTCATCACCCTCAAGGAGGGCGACCGGATCGTCGGCGCGGTGGAGCTGCGCACCGGTGAGGAGGACCTGGTGTTCATCGCCGACGACGCGCAGCTGCTGCGCTACCAGGCCTCCCAGGTGCGCCCGCAGGGCCGTCCGGCGGGCGGTATGGCGGGCATCAAGCTGACCGAGGGCGCGAAGGTCATCTCCTTCACGGCGGTGGACCCGGCGGCCGACGCGGTGGTCTTCACGGTGGCCGGCTCCCGCGGCACGCTCGACGACTCGGTGCAGACGACGGCCAAGCTGACCCCGTTCGACCAGTACCCGCGCAAGGGCCGCGCCACCGGCGGGGTGCGCTGCCAGCGGTTCCTGAAGGGCGAGGACTGCCTGGCCTTCGCCTGGGCGGGGCCGGTCCCGGCGAAGGCGGCCCAGAAGAACGGGACGCCGGCCGAACTCCCGGAGATCGACCCGCGCCGGGACGGCTCGGGCGTGTCCCTGCCGAAGACGGTGTCGGTGGTGGCGGGCCCGGTCTAGGGCTGGTAGCCCTGCTCAGGGTCTTCCTCCAGGCCCTGTACGTAGCGCAGGACGCCCCACATGCCGTGCTCGTCGGCGTGTGGGGCGTCGTTCGTGCACGCGTCCAGTTCCTTGCGCAGGGCGTCCGCGTCGATGCCGGAGCCGATGAGCACGACCTGGGTCAGCCGCTCCTCGGCGCGCCCCCAGGGCTCCGGGTAGAACCGCAGGAACCGTCCCACGGCGTGCACGGCGTACCGGTTCCCGGTGTCGTACGGCCCGAAGTCGACGTACCCCTTGATCCGGTAGAGCCCCTCGGGCCGGCTGTCGAGGAAGGCCATGAGGCGACGCGGGTCGAGGGGCCGGCCGGAGACGAAGGACAGGCTGTCGTAGCGGTCGTGCAGGTGTCCCGCGTGCTCACCGGCTTCTCGATGCTCCAGGTCGTCGAAGGACAACTGCCCGACGCGCTCCTCGCCGGGCCGGCAGTCGAAGAGGAACTCCGGGTCTACTCGGCCGTAGGTGGCGGGCACGACGGCGGCCCCGTGGTCGCTGAGTGACCGCACGAGGCCGAGGACCCGCTCGCCCCCCTGCTCGGCCCGGTCCAGCTTGTTGACGACGACCAGGTCCGCGAGGGCGAGGTGCCGGTCGATCTCGGGGTGTTTCGCGCGCGTGTCGTCGAACTCGGCGGCGTCCACGACCTCGACGAGACCGCCGTAGACGATGCCGGGGTGCTCGCTGGCGAGCAGCATCCGGACGAGTTCCTCGGGCTCGGCGAGACCGCTCGCCTCGATGACGATCACGTCGATGCCGGTGGCCGGGTCGGCGAGCCGTTCCAGGTACCGGTCCAGTTCGCTGGTGTCGACGGCGCAGCACAAACAGCCGTTGCCGAGCGAGACGGTGGAGTCGCCGAGGGCGCCGGCCACGGCCATCGCGTCGATCTCGATGGCTCCGAAGTCGTTGACGATCGCCCCGATTCGGCTGCCTCCGCTGCGGTGCAGCAGGTGGTTGAGGAGCGTGGTCTTCCCGGAGCCCAGGAATCCGGCGAGCACGACGACCGGGATCTGCTGGGGGCTGCGGTGGTGCTCCAACGGGGGCCTCTTCCGTGCGGGCGGGGGTGTGGGCCGCTCCAGGATAGGAAACGACCCGCCGCAGGGGCCCACCGAGCCGCGGCCGTCACCCCCGGCTCCGGATCCGCGTACCGTGCCACCGTACGGATGATCCTCGAGTCCGCCGCCTGTTCCAGGATGTCGGCGCTCCAGCCGACCGCGCGGGCCGCCGCGAACGTCGGGGCGAACATCTCCCGGGGCAGACCGCAGAGTTCCATGACCACGCCCGCGTAGACCTCGACGTCGGCGTGGGAGCGTGTCACCGATGCCTTCCGGCGCCGTCCGGTCGTCGGCGGCTGGACACCCGTCATCCCCACGGACCGGTGGACCGGCGTCGAGGCGCCTACGGCCGGCTGCCGCGCCGCACGACGGCCGACTCCCCGCGCGTCCGCTACGCGCTGGTCGTGCCGACCGACGCCCTGTGGCACGCGCGCCGCGTTCCGGCCCGCGTCCGGAGACTGGTACGGATCGACCTGTACGGGGTGGCGGACGACGGTGAGGTCCACCTCCACCTCGTCCGCCCCGCCGGCCACCGGCACTCCTCTGCCGATCCACGGCGCCGGTGGACGGGACGGTGAACCGCGGACGAATTCTGTTCCCGCGTTCGGTCAGGGAGCGGTCGGCGGCCCCGTGGTGGCCTTCCGGCGCGCTTAGGATCAACGGCGCCTCGTTCGTACGACTGTCTGGAGGCCCTGCGTGCCCGAAGCCGCACGCGAAGCCGATCCTGGTTCCATATCGGCCCCGCCCTCGCCCGGCCCCGTCGGCCGGCGGCGCGCCGTGCTGCTCGCGGGCGGCGCCCTGGTGGCCGCCGGCGCGGTGGGGGCGGTCCTGCTGGCCGCCGGGGGATCCGGCGGCAGCGCCCACCGGAAGACGGCGGCCGACGGTCTGCCGCACACCACCGTCGAGATCGCGACCGCCGGCTGCGGGCGCGGCTGGACCCGCCCCGAGCCCGGCCGCCAGGTCTTCGACCTGCGCAACACCTCCAGCTCGGCGGCCGAGGTGTTTCTCACCGACCCGAGGACCGGCGCCGTCTACGGCGAGGTCGAAGGCCTCGCTCCGGGCACCGAGCGCCCGCTGCGGGTGACTTTGGGCAACGGTTCGTACGCCTTCAAGTGCCTGCCCGACGACGCGGACGCCGTCACCGGGCCGACGGTCCGCCTCACCGGCGCGAAGGTGAGGAGCGGTCCGGCGGCCGTGCCCGTGAGCCAGCAGGACCTCATCCCGCCCACGCTCGCCTACCAGAGGTGGATCCAGGCCCGCACAGTCGAACTGGTGCAGAGGACGGACGCGTTGCGCGACGCCGTCGACCGCGGCGACCTCGCGGCCGCCCGTGCCGCGTGGTTGCCCGCGCATCTGGTGTACGAGCGGATGGGCGCCGCGTACGGCACCTTCGGCGACGCCGACGGTGAGATCGACGGAACCACGGCCGCGCTGTCCGGCGGGGTGCGCGACAAGGGCTTCACCGGGTTCCACCGGGTCGAGTACGGGCTGTGGCACGGCGAGTCGGCGAGCGGCCTGCGCGGCCCCACCGACCAACTCGCCCAGGCAGTACGAGCGCTGCGTGACAGCTGGCCCACCCAGCGGATGGACCCGGCCGACGTCGGCCTGCGCGCGCACGAGATCCTGGAGAACACCGTGCAGTTCGAGCTGACCGGCCGCACCGACTACGGCAGCGGCACCAACCTGGCCACCGCCCGCGCCAACCTCGACGGCACCCGCACCCTCCTCGGCTTCCTGCGCCCGCTGCTGAGGACCCGGGACACCGGCCTGGCCGGACTCGACTCCTGGCTGGACCGCACCCAGAACATCCTGGACGGCTTCGACCACGACGGCCGCTGGACACCCCTGCACCGGCTGACCCTCGCCGAGCGGGAGAAGGTCGACGCGAACCTCGGTGAACTGGTCGAGCGGCTCGCCGACGTGGCCGCCCTCACGGACGTACGGAGGACCTCGTGAAGCACGTGAACGACGTCGGGCGCCGGGGTTTCCTGGCCGGCGCCGCGGCGGTGGCCGGCGCCGGCCTGGTCGCCGCCGACCACGGCACCGCCTCCGCCGCCGCGCCCTCCGGAGCGCCGCAGCGCGTGGCCTTCCACGGTCCGCACCAGGCGGGCATCACTACCCCGGCACCCCGCGCCACGGCATTCGTGTCCTTCGACACCACCGCCGACAACCGCAGCGAACTGGCCGCGCTGCTGCGCACGCTCACCGACCGGGCCCGCTTCCTCACCGCCGGCGGCACCCCGGACGAACTGGGCATCACCGCGCCGCCCGCCGACTCGGGCACACTCGGCCCGGACATACCCACCGACCAACTGACCGTCACCGTCGGCGTCGGCGCCTCCCTCTTCGACGACCGTTACGGACTCGCCGCCCGCAAGCCCCGCCGGCTGACCGCCATGCCGTCGTTCCCGGACGACGACCTCGACGCCGCCTGGTGTCACGGTGATCTGAGCGTGCAGTTCTGCGCAGCCAACACGGACACGGTGCTGCACGCCCTCCGCGACGTCGCCCGGCACACCCGCGGTGGCATGCAGGTGCGCTGGCGGATGGACGGGTTCATCAGCCCGTCCCGCCCCTCCGGCGTTCCGCGCAACCACTTCGGATTCAAGGACGGCATCGCCAACCCGGACGTCACCAGCTCCCGGGAGACGGACCGCCTGGTGTGGGTGGGCGTGAGCGACGGCGAACCGGACTGGGCCAGGGGCGGCAGCTACCAGGTCGTACGGCTGATCCGGATGCTGGTGGAGTTCTGGGACCGGGTCCCGATCACCGAACAGGAACGGATGTTCGGCCGGGCCCGCGACACCGGTGCGCCCCTGGACGGGCGACACGAGAAGGACACGCCCCAGTACGCCCAGGATCCCAAGGGCGACATCATCCCCCTGAGCAGCCACGTACGGCTGGCCAACCCGCGCACCACCGCCAGCGCCGACCAGCGGATCCTGCGCCGCGGCTACAACTACGACCGGGGTACGGACGCCAACGGCAACCTGGACATGGGGCTGCTGTTCTGCTGCTACCAGCAGGACCTGGCGCGGCAGTTCGAGACCGTGCAGAAGCGGCTGGCCGGGGAGCCGCTGGTCGACTACGTCTCGCCGTTCGGCGGTGGCTACTTCTTCGCGTTGCCCGGGGTGCGGGACGCCTCGGACTGGCTGGGACGCCGCCTGCTGACGTGACCGGGCGAGCGCACCCGGATCAAAAGAAGGTCAAGAGACCATGAGGATCTCCTGACCATTCGTTCGTGCGCCCTTCATTGCCGCTCCCTCGACCGGTCGTCAGCATTGCCCAGGATCCGGCCATAGACGTCATGGTCACGCATGGGCCAGGCAGTGGAACTCGGTGCTCCCGGAAGGCGACACAGCATGCTCGGCATTGGAAGAACCTTCGGCCCGCGACGTCGGCTGACGCGCATAGGCGCCCTGATCGGCGCGGCCGCCCTCGCCACGGCGGGCGGCGCCGTCCCGGCGGCGGCCTCGGCGCACGGCGGCCACGGCCACGGCGGCACGCACACCGCCACGCCGATCAAGCACGTGGTGGTGATCTACGACGAGAACGTCTCGTTCGACCACTACTTCGCCACCTACCCGCAGGCGGCCAACACCGACGGCACCGCCTTCAAGGCGGCACGGCACACCCCGAAGGCCGACAACCTGCTCAACTCCGGGCTGCTGACGAAGAACCCGAACCTCTACACACCGAGGCGGCTCACCCCGGCGCAGGCGATGACCTGCGACCAGAACCACTCCTACGGTCCCGAGCAGTACGCGGCCGACGGCGGCAGGGCCGACAAGTACGTCGAGAACACCGAGGTCAGCAAGTGCACCGGGCTCTACGGCGAGCCCGGCCTGGTGATGGACTACTACGACGGCAACACCGTCACCGCGCTGTGGAACTACGCGCAGCAGTACTCCCTCAACGACCGCTCCTTCAGCTCGGTCTACGGCCCGTCCACGCCGGGCGCGCTCAACCTCGTCTCCGGTCAGACGCACGGTGTCATCTCCACCGACCCCTCCACCGGCACGGAGAACCCGAAGCAGACGTCGACCCCGGACTCGTACACCGTGATCTCGCCGGACGCCAAGGGCGTCGGCACGGTCACCAACGACCCGGACCCGGCCTACGACGACTGCTCCGACAAGGACCACACCAGCACCAACGCCCTCGCGGCAATGCAGGGCAAGAACATCGGTGACCTGCTCAACGCCAAGGGCGTGAGCTGGGGCTGGTTCCAGGGCGGCTTCCGCCCGTCGACCGCGTGGGACGGCACGGCCGGTGCCTACGCCAAGTGCGACACCACGCACAGCAACGTCGGCGGCGCCGCCGTGGTCGACTACAGCCCGCACCACTCGCCGTTCGAGTACTACAAGTCGACGTCCAACCCGCACCACCTGGCCCCGAAGAGCATCGCCGAG
Source organism: Streptomyces sp. NPDC026515 (assembly GCF_055567595.1). NCBI lineage: Bacteria > Bacillati > Actinomycetota > Actinomycetes > Kitasatosporales > Streptomycetaceae > Streptomyces > Streptomyces sp. NPDC026515. Next base: position 132,843 of record NZ_JBVHQD010000001.1, on the reverse strand, counting down.
ATCGGGCACAACGGCCGGGCCAACCACAACTACGACCTCACGGACTTCGACGCCGCCCTGAAGGCCGGCAACCTGCCCGCGGTCAGCTTCCTGAAGGCCGCCGAGTACCAGGACGGTCACGCGGCCTATTCCGACCCGACCGACGAGCAGCATTTCCTGGTCAGGGAGATCAACGAGCTGCAGCAGTCGCCCGAGTGGAAGTCCACCGCGGTCGTGGTCGCCTACGACGACTCCGACGGCTGGTACGACCACGTGACCTCCAAGGTCCTCAACGGCTCCACGAACTCCACCGTGGGCTCCAACGGCAAGGCCGTCGACGGTCCCGACTGCCAGGCCGGCCCGGCTGCCAAGGGCGGCTACGCGGACCGCTGCGGCCCCGGCACCCGGCAGCCACTGCTCGTCATCTCCCCCTACAGCAAGGTGAACTCGGTCGACCACACCGCCACCGAGCAGACCTCGATCACCCAGTTCATCGAGAACAACTGGCACACCGGCGGCATCGGTGACGCCTCCTTCGACCGGCGCGCGGGCAGCCTGGCCGGCATGTTCGACTTCCGGCACCCCAACGACAAGCAGGTGCTGCTGAACACCGACGGCTCGGTCAGGTCGGTCAAGCCCATCCCGCACCACTACGGCCGTGCGGCGTCCGCCGGATCCACGCACGCCCCTTACCCGGCGTACGTCCAGGACCTCAAGGCCCAGAACGTCGCCGCCAGCAGCTCCACCTCCCCGGCCCTGCCGATCGCCGTCGGCGCCGGTGTCCTGACCGCCGGAGCCATGACCACCGCGTTCGCGCTGCGCCGCCGCAAGGCACGTGCGGGGGCTCCGACGGCCGCCGTGTAGGCGCCGCTCTCCCGCGACGACCCCGACGGTCCCGGCCAGGTACAGGCCGGGACCGTCGCGTCCTGCGTGTCATCTCCTCCCGCTCGTCGGCGATCCAGCGCCCGAACGCCGTGGCCGGACCGGATCTCGTCCGTCCCCGCCCTCGTCGCCGTCCACGATCGGATGTGCCGTACGCCCGGCCGGGCACACGCGCCGCGTACGCGGGTGCCCGGGGCCGAGCGCCGTCAGCGGCCCCGGAGGGCCGCGCGAGCGGCGTCCAGGTCGGCGCCGCGCGGGCGGTTGTGCGGGAGCCTGCCGAGCACGGCCGCCATGCCGCAGGTGTTCGTGACGGCGGAGAAGACCAGGCCGCCGGCGACACCGGCCGGGATCAGCAGGAGAGCCGGGTGCACGAACGCCCCGAGGGCGACGCCAAGCAGAACCAGGGTGCCGGCGGTGAAGCGCACCTGGCGTTCCATGCTCCAGCCGGCCCGCGTGTCGCAGGCCGCCGGAGTGTGCAGGTCGTGCCCCTCGGCGGCCCAGGCATTGGTGCCGCCGGCGAGGGTGGCCGTGGTGATGCCCTGTTCGGCCAGGAGCTTGCAGGCGTTCTCGGAGCGGGCGCCCGAGGCGCAGACGACGAGGACGTCGCCGCGCTCGGCGGCGTGCCGTATCTCCGGCAGCGCACGCCGGATGTGGTCGAGGGGGATGTTGACGGCGCCGGGCAGATGCCCGGAGGCGTACTCGGCTGGCGTACGCACGTCGATGACGGTGAGTTCGTGCAAGCGGGTGCGGGTCTGGTCGGTGCCGAGGGCGACGGGGGCGGGGGAATGTGTCATGGCAGGTGTGATCCTTGGTGGTCGACGCCGTCCCGAACCGGGACGTACAGTACCCGGAGGGGTATTTTTCGAGGAGTGGTCGTGGAACTTGATCTCGCGGGTGCGGAGCTGAAGTCCGTGCTGAACCGGCTGCGCCGGGCACAGGGTCAGATCTCCGGTGTGATCCGGATGATCGAGGAGGGGCGGGACTGCGAGGAGGTCGTCACGCAGCTCGCCGCCGCCTCGCGCGCGCTGGACCGCGCCGGGTTCGCGATCATCGCGACGGGCCTTCAGCGCTGTGTGACGGACATGGAGTCCGGCCGTAAGAACGGCGAGGACCCGGAGGCGATGCGGGCCCGGCTGGAGAAGCTGTTCCTGTCCCTGGCGTGAGCGCGCGTCACGGTGTGCCTCACACCAGCGCGTCGACGAGCATGAAGGCGGCCACGGACAGCAGCACCAGGGCGAAGGTCCGCTGAAGCGTGTGGCCCGAGACCTTCGAGGCCAGTCTCTTCCCGTCCCAGGCTCCGAGGATCGCGGCCCCGACGAAGGGGCCGACGACCGTCCAGTCCAGCCCCTCGACCGTACCCGCCCGACTCGTCAGCGCGGCCAGCGAGTTGACGGTGATGACGAGCAGGCTGGTGCCCACCGCGTCGCGCATCCGCATGCCGAGCACGCCCACCAGCGCCGGTACGGCGAGGAAACCGCCACCGACACCGAGGACACCGGTGACCGCGCCGAGTCCGGCCCCGGCCGCCGCGGCGCGCCCCGGCCGTACGGTCACGGCGCCCTCCGCGGCCCGCCGGGACCGCAGCATCCGCACGGCGGCCGCTCCCGCGACCAGGGAGAAGGCCGCCGTCAGTGCGGCCGCCGGGACGTGGGCGGCGAGCGCGCCGCCGAGCATCGCCGGGCCGATCCCGGCCGCCGCGAACAGCGGCCCCGTCCGCCATCGGACGTGCCCTTCCCGGGCGTGCGCGACCAGCGCGGTGACCGACGTGAGCGTGACGATGACCAGGCTCGCGGTGGTCGCCGCGACGGGGCTGAAGCCGAGCAGGTAGATCAACGCGGGGACGGCCAGGACGCTGCCGCCGCCCCCTAGCGCGCCGAGCGCCACGCCGATGACGGCGCCGGCGGCGAGGGCGAGTACGACCGCGCTCACGCGACGGTGCCGTTCCGGCCGCGCCCGTCGACCACCGGCAGCCCCGCCTCCGCCCAGTCCCGCATCCCGCCGATCACGTCCACGGCCGCCGAGCCGCGGGCGGCGAGCAGTTCCACGGCCCGCTGTGAGCGATGCCCGGAGCGGCAGATCACGACCAGGGGCCGCGCCTGGGCGCGATCGGGCAGCCCAGCCCCGGCGGCCAGCGCGGACAGTGGCAGGTGCACGGCGTGCGGCGCGTGCCCCGCCTGCCACTCATACGGCTCGCGCACGTCCACCAGGACGGCGTCGGCGGCACCGTCGGGGCCACCGTGCCCGGTGCGCACGGCCGCCTCCTGCACGCTCACACGCCCGGAGCCGCCCCGGGCACGTCGGAATATGCTCATCTCGGTCTCTCGCTCCTGTGTCCCCTGTCGGTACGGAAGTCCGGCCGCCGCGTCAGGGCGTACGGACGGTGAGCCCCGCCTTGCCGGCGGCGTCGAAGGAGTCGTCCACGGCGACGACGTCCCGCCCCGCGGCATCCAGCAGGGAGGCGGCGACGGCGGCGCGCATCCCGCCCGCGCAGTGCACCCACACCTCGCCGTCGGGCACCTCGTCCAGGCGGCGGTGCAGGGCGTGGACGGGGATGTGGACCGAGCCCTCGACGAACCCGCCGGCCCGCTCGGAGGATCGGCGCACGTCCAGGACGACGACGTCCGCGATCCGCCCCGCGAGGTCCGCGAAGGTGCCCCTCGGGAAGGAGGCCGGCTCCTCGCCCTCGCGCACCCAGCGGGCCGGCCCGCCCGTGGCCGCCGCTGCCGGGCGGTCGATGCCCACCCTGACCAGCTCGCGCTGGGCCGCCGCGAGTTGCTCGGGCGACTCGGCGAGCAGCGTGACCGGCTTGCCCCACGGAATCAGCCAGGCCAGATAGGTGGCCAGCTGTCCCTCGGCCTCGAAGTTGAAGGAGCCCGCGACATGCCCTTCGGCGTAGGCGACGCGGTTGCGCAGGTCCACCACCCACTCCCCCGCCGCCAGCCGGGCGGCGATCTCGTCGGCGTCGGCGACGGCGGGCGGGGTCAGGTCGACGGGCGCGGGTCCGGCGGCGTTGGCCGGGCCCATGTGCGTGTAGTAGGCGGGGATGTCGTCCAGGCTCGCCAGCAGGTCGGCGACGAAGGTGTCGACGTCCCGGGTGAGGGCCTCGTTGGACGCCTTCTCCTTGCCGATGGTCGTGTCGCTGCCCTCCGCCTGGGAGGACGAGCAGAAGCTGCCGAAGCCGTGGGTCGGCAGCACGGCCGTCTCATCCGGCAGCTCGGCGGCCAGCCGGTGCGCGGAGGCGTGCTGGGCACGGGCGAGGCGTTCCGTCAGCCGGGGCTCGACCAGGTCGGGGCGGCCGACGCTGCCGATCAGGAGCGAGCCGCCGGTGAACACGGCGACCGCCGTGCCGTTCTCCTCCAGCACGTAGGACGTGTGGTGCGGGGTGTGGCCCGGTGTGGCCAGCGCACGCACCGCCAGGCCGGCATCGGTGTCGACCTCCGCACGGTCGCCGTCGTGCACCGGCACCCGCTCGAACGAGACGCGAGCCCCGGCAGGCACGAGATAGGCGGCGCCCGTGACCCGGGCGAGCTCCAGGCCGCCGGTGACGTAGTCGTTGTGGACGTGCGTCTCGACGACATACGCGATCCGCACCCCGCGCCCGGCCGCGGCCGCGATGACCTGGTCGACGTCGCGGGGCGGGTCGACGGCCACGGCCGTGCGCTCACCACCGGCGAGATAGCTGCGGTTGCCGAGCCCCGACACCTCGATCGTGTCGACGAAGAACATGAGGTACTCCCATCCGACGAAGAATTACCCCCGGGGGTATATCTACGACGGTAGCACGAGTACCCCTGGGGGTATTTTTGGAAGTAAGGAAACCCCGGCCGACACCACACGAGCACGTCGTCCACCCGACGGGACGCGCGCCCCGTCCACCCGAGCGGACACGAGGGCAGGCATCACCGCCCCGTGTCACGACCGCACGGCTCGCCTGGACACCGCCTTCGCCACCGCCGTTGCCCGCACCCGATACGCCCTCGCCGCCCAGGACTTCGGCGTCCTCACCGCGACCCCTAGGGCCGAGCCCGCCCGCGCGACTCGCGCGCTGACGCGCCTGACGTGGTACGGGACGCCGCAGACGGAGAAGTTCGGCTGGGCATCGGCCACCACGACGGTGACGTCGCTGCCGGCATCCAGCTCGCGGGCGCGCAGGGCCGCGCCGACACCGGCGTCGGTGCCGCTGATGGCGACGACGCGTCTACTGGCCCCCGGGTGCCTCCGCCAGAAGAAGGGGGCCGCGGGGCTCGCCCTGACAGACGTTCACCGTCGAGATGGACCTCACGCCGCGGCGGGCGGCGGTGGCGGAGTTCCCGTCGATGTCGAGCTCGACGATCTCGATCCTGTCGCCGTGCTCGGCGGCGATCGCCTCCAGGGAAGGGGCGAGCTGACGGCACTGGCCGCGCAGGCGGCCCAGAAGTCGACCAAGACCGGCTTCTCGTCGTCGAGGACGTCCTGTCCGAAGGAGTCATCGGTGACGTTCCTGAGAGCCGTGGTCTTCCTTCGGGACGTCAGACCGCAGCCACGGCCGGCCCGCCCGCGGTGCCGGTGTCGGCCAGTGCGGCGAGGTAGCGCTCGGCGTCCAGTGCGGCCGCGCAGCCGGAGCCGGCCGCGGTGATCGCCTGCCGGTAGGTGTGGTCGACCACGTCGCCCGCGCCGAAGACGCCCGGGACGTTCGTGCGGATGGAAGGGGAGGCGGCCTTGAGGCAGCCCTCGCCGTCCAGGTCGAGCTGGCCGGTGACCAGTTCAGTGCGCGGGTCGTGGCCGATCGCGACGAACAGGCCTGTCACGTCCAGGGTGCGGGTCCTACCGGTGAAGACATCCCGCAGCACGACTCCGGTGAGCTTGCCGTCCCGCTCCGTGAGGCCGGCGATCTCGCTGTCGAAAACGAAGGAGATCTTGTCGTCGGAGAACGCCCGGTTCTGCATGCCCTGGGAGGCCCGCAGAGTGGACCGGCGGTGGACGACCGTCACGGAGGCCGCGAAGCGGGAGAGGAAGGTGGCCTCCTCCATGGCCGTGTCGCCGCCACCGACCACCACGATGTGGTGCTCGCGGAAGAAGAAGCCGTCGCAGGTCGCGCAGTACGACACCCCGCGGCCGGAGAACGCGTCCTCACCCGGCAGACCCAGCTTGCGGTGCTACGAGCCGGTCACCACGATCACGGCCCTCGCCCGGTGGACCGTCCCCCCGCTGCCGGTGACCGTCCCGACGGCGCCGCTCAGGTCCACCTCGGTGACATCGTCGGGGACGAGTTCGGCGCCGAAGCGTTCGGCCTGGGCCCGCATGCCGTCCATCAGGTCCGGGCCCATGATGCCGCCAGGGAAGCCGGGGAAGTTCTCCGCCTCGGTCGTCTGCACCGGCGCGCCGCCGGCCGTGACCGCACCCTCGAAGACCAGCGGCTCGAGCCAGGCACGGGCGGTGCAGAGGGCTGCGGTGTATCAGGCGGGGACGGAGCCGATGACGATGACGTCACGTACGCCGCCGGTTGCGGTGCTCACGCCTGGGGCTCCGGTGCGATCTCCCTGATCAGGCCCTCGACCAGCACCTTGATGTCGTCGCGGATCGGGCGGACGGCCTCGACGCCCTGGCCCGCCGGGTCCTCCAGGTCCCAGTCCAGGTACCGCTTGCCGGGGAAGACGGGGCAGGTGTCGCCGCAGCCCATGGTGATGCAGACGTCCGACTCCTTGACGGCGTCGACGGTGAGCATCTTGGGAACCTCGGCGGAGATGTCGATGCCGACCTCGGCCATGGCCTGGACGGCGGCCGGGTTCACGCCCGCCCCGGGGTCGGAGCCGGCCGAGCGGACCTCGACGCGGTCCCCGGCCAGGTGGGTCAGCCACGCGGCGGCCATCTGGGAACGGCCGGCGTTGTGGACGCAGACGAACAGCACGGAGGGCTTGTCGGACATCAGAGGTCTCTCTTGTCTCGCAACAGAACGGGCACGACATATCAGCGTCCGGTGGTGTCAGTCACCGCTGATGTGACAGTATCAGTGCATGCTGACGTCAGTCGACACTGATCTGATCCGGGTTCTGGCCGACCCGCTCAGGCTCCAGATCGTGACCCTGCTCGCCCAAGAGACGCTGTGCACCACGCATCTCGTGGAGGAGACGGGCGCGAGACAGACCAACCTCTCCAACCACCTGAAGGTGCTGCGCGAGGCCGGGGTCGTGGAGACGGAGCCGTGCGGCCGGTTCACGTACTACAAGCTCCGCCCGGACGTCATCGCCTCACTCGCCGGTCAGTTCGCCGACCTGGCCGAGTCCGCCCGCGCCGCCGCACAGAACAAGAGGGCCTGCCCGTGACTGCCGCCGAAGCCGCCCCTGCCGAACAGGCCGCGCGGGCGGCGCCTGCGGCCGGGCCTGCGGCGCCCGCGCCGGGTGCGACCCCGCCCCGTACCCCGTTGGCCGCCCGGGCCGCCGCCGAACTCACAGGCACCGCGGCGCTGGTGGCGATCGTGGTCGGCTCCGGCATCCAGGCCACCGAGCTGACCGAGGACGTCGGCCTGCAGCTGCTGGCCAACTCCACGGCCACCGTCTTCGGCCTCGGCATCCTCATCCTGTTGCTCGGCCCGGTCTCCGGCGCGCACTTCAATCCCGTGGTCACGCTCGCCGAGTGGTGGACCGCCCGCCGCGGCGGCGCCGGGGTCACCTTGCGCGAGGTGGCCGTGTACCTGCCCGCGCAGATCGCGGGCGCCGTCGCGGGCGCCGTCCTGGCCGACGCGATGTTCGGCGAGCCACTGGTGAAGTGGTCCACGCACGACCGGTCGGCGGGTCATCTGCTGCTGGGTGAGGTCGTCGCGACGGCCGGTCTGATTCTGCTGATCTTCGGCCTGTCACGGGCGGACCAGCTGCGCTTCGCGCCCGTCGCGGTCGCCTCCTACATCGGCGCCGCGTACTGGTTCACCTCGTCCACGTCCTTCGCCAACCCGGCCGTGACGATCGGCCGCGCCTTCACCGACACCTTCGCGGGCATCGCGCCGGGTTCGGTTCTGGGCTTCACCGGCGCGCAACTCGTGGGCGCCGTGGTCGGACTGGCCCTGGTCGCGGTCATCTTCACGCCCGGCCGACCGGCGGAATGAGCCACCGCACACAGGTGGTGGTGATCGGCGGCGGCCAGGCCGGGCTCGCCGCCGGCTACCACCTGCGGCGTCTCGGCCTCGACTTCGTCGTCCTCGACGCCCTGAGCACGCCGGGCGGCGCCTGGCAGCACGCCTGGGACTCCCTGCACCTGTTCTCCCCGGCCGCCTACTCCTCGCTGCCCGGCCGTCTCATGCCACCCCAGCCGGGCGAGACCTGCCCCGACGCACGGCATGTGGTGGAGTACCTCGCCGACTACGAGAAGCGCTACGAGCTGCCCGTCGAGCGCCCCGTACGTGTCCTCGCCGTCCGCCGGGACGGCTCGCTTCTGCGGGTGGAGACCGGTGCCGGCACCTGGCACGCCGGTGCGGTGATCAGCGCGACCGGCACCTGGTGGCGGCCCTTCCTCCCCGCCGTCCCCGGCCAAGCGGTGTTCGGGGGACGCCAGTTGCACACGGCCGAGTACCGCAGCCCCGCCGGCTTCGCGGGCCGGCGCGTGATCGTGGTCGGCGGCGGCAACTCCGGCGCCCAGATCGCCGCCGAGCTCGCCCACGACACGGACCTGACCTGGGTCACCCGGCGTCCGCCCCGTTTCCTCGCCGACGACGTCGACGGGCGTGCTCTGTTCGACACGGCCACTGCCCGCCGCCGCGCCCTCGCCGAGGGCCGCACCGACACGGGCGGCGTCGCGTCACTGGGCGACATCGTCGCGGTCCCGCCGGTGCGCGAAGCCCGTGACCGCGGCCTGCTGAAAGCGGCCCCGATGTTCTCCCGGCTGGTTCCCCGCGGCGTCGAATGGGCCGACGGCAGCCGCTCGGATGCCGACACGATCATCTGGTGCACCGGCTTCCGGCCCGTACTCTCGCATCTCGCCCCGCTCCGGCTCCGGGGGCGGCGCGGTCATATCGCCACCGCCGGGACGCGCGCGGCCGACGAGCCCCGCCTGCACCTGCTCGGCTACGGCGACTGGACCGGCCCCGCCTCCGCCACCCTCATCGGCGTCGGCCGCCCGGCACGCGATGCTGCACGGGCGGTCACCGAACTCCTCCGGCCCTGAACGCAAGCCCCCCCCCAGGCGGGGTCAGGACAGGGCGGCGACGACCTCGCGGGCCCGGGCGGCGATCCCATCGGGCACCGGCGCGCATCCCACCCGGTGCGGGAGATCCTGGCCCGCCTCGCCGACGGGGCCGGCGAGGAAGGAGTCCAACGCCGGCAGGACGGAGGCCCCGTTGCCGCTCTCGCACACGACCTCGTAGGTCACCAGGACGGTCCGATACGCCCCGGCCGGGCGCGGGACGCAGTCCGGCGCCCGGCGCCAGGTCGTTGCCCGCGCCGGTCACCCGCGCCCCGGCGATGCCGCCCGGTACGGCTTCGAAGGTGGGCACCACGGGTGTGCCCGGGCCCGTCCTGATGGCGGCCACCTGGAGGCGGTGGGCCGTCTCGAACGTCGCGTCCACATAGCCGTTCACCCCCCTGGTACGGCTCACCGCGGTCGCGAGCCCGTCCGGACGGTTGCCATGCGTCGGTGGTGGCGGGAGACGGATGCGTGACGGCGGGGCGGCGAGCTCCCTTCTCGTGGGTGACCTGAGGGATCAGCGCGGAGCGAGGAGCCGTCCCATCGCGGCGAACACCGACGGCTCGACCCGGTAGTACACCCAGGTGCCGCGCCGCTCGGAGGTCAGCAGGCCGGCGTCCTTGAGCTTCTTCAGGTGGTGAGAGACGGTCGGTTGAGAGACGCCGACGTCGGAGATGTCGCAGACGCACGCCTCGCCGCCCTCGTGGGAGGCGACCGCGGAGAAGAGCCGCAGTCGCACCGGGTCGCCGAGCGCCTTGAACATCCGCGCCGCAACGTCGGCTTCCCCTGCGGTGAACGGACGCTCGGTGAGCGGCGGGCAGCAGGGCGCCACGCCGTCGGAGGATCCGGACTCGACCAGCGGCAGCACCTGGACATTCGACATGCGTCTATGTTGACACATGCCGAAGCAAGGCGGGAGGCGGCGGCCCTGTCGCCGGCGGGGCCGAACGCCGGGCCGGGCGCACGGCACCCGTGCGCGCCGAGGCGGATCCGACGGCGTGACGCCGGTCACCCGTCCGGTCTAATTCGAAGAATGTCTATGTTGACGCATGTCGATGCAGATGTAATGCTGACCCGCACAAGTCATCGACAGATGTCGAAACAAGGGAGGAACCTCGTGGCTGTGTCCACCAACAGCGCGTCCACCACCGGACGGCTGCCGGTCGCCGTCATCGGTGCCGGCCCCGTGGGTCTGGCCGCCGCAGCGCATCTCATCGACCGCGGTATCGAACCGCTGGTCCTGGAGGGGGGTCCCACCGCCGGTACCGCCGTCCGGGACTGGGGACACGTACGGCTGTTCTCTCCCTGGGCCGAGGTCACCGACCCGGCCGCCGAGAAGCTTCTCGCCCCCACCGGCTGGGTCCGCCCCGGGGGCACCGCCTACCCGACCGGCGGCGACTGGGCCGAGCAGTACCTGCAGCCGCTCGCCGACGTCATCGGCGACAGGGTCCGTTACGGCGCGACGGTCACCGGTGTCGCCCGCGCCGGCCGTGACCGCATCGTCGACTCCGGCCGCGACGAACAGCCCTTCACTCTCCACATCCGGCACGCCGACGGACGCGAGGAGCGGATCACCGCCCGCGCCGTCATCGACGCCTCCGGCACCTGGTCCGCCCCCGGCCCTGCCGGCGCCGACGGTCTGCCCGCCCTCGGCGAGAAGACCGCGGCCGACCGGATCACCTACCGCGTCCCCAACCTCGGCGACCCGGCCGTACGCGCCCGCTACGCGGGCAGGCGCACCGCGGTCGTCGGTTCCGGCGCCTCCGCCTTCACCGCCCTCGCCCTCCTCGCCGACCTGGCCAAGGAGGAAGAGGGGACGCACGCGGTGTGGATCCTGCGCCGCGGCATGGGCGCGAACACCTACGGCGGCGGAGAGGGCGACCAGCTGCCCGCACGCGGCGCACTCGGCCTGCGCGCCAAAGCCGCCGTGGAGGCCGGCCGCGCAAGCGCGGTCACCGGCTTCCGCACACAAGCGGTGGACCGGGACAGCGACCGGCTGGTCCTGGTCGCGGAAGACGGCCGCCGCCTCGACCCGGTCGACGAGGTGATCGTCCTGACCGGCCTGCGACCCGACCTGTCCTTCCTCTCCGAGGTCCGCCTCGGCCTCGACGAGCGCCTCCAGGCCCCGACCGCCCTCGCCCCGTTGATCGACCCCAACGTCCACTCATGCGGAACCGTCCACCCCCACGGCGTCAACGAGCTCTCCCACCCCGAGCAGGGCATCTACCTGGTCGGTATGAAGTCCTACGGCCGCGCCCCGACCTTCCTCACGATGACCGGCTACGAGCAGGTCCGCTCGGTCGCCGCCGCCGTCGCGGGCGACCGGGAGGCCGCAGAGCGCGTCGAGCTGGTCCTCCCCGAGTCGGGAGTGTGCGGCGGTGCGGGCCTCTTCGACGAGCCCGACAACGCCGAGCAGCAGGGCGGCGGATGCTGCGCCGCCCCCGCCACTCCCCAGACCGGCATCGGAGCCCCGACCGCCTCCTCCGGCGGCTGCTGAAACCCCGCTCTCTGCGAGTCGGAGCCGATTTCCAGCCGGCCATCGCCAACCCCGAGGATGAGATTCCCCGGCTCTTCAGAGACTTGCCCGCTGACTGCAGAACCACCTGTCCTGCCTGAACTTGATTCGACCGTCCATGTTTGACCTGCCAGCTGTCAACGTTGACTGGATCAGCATGCATGCGACACGACTACGGTGGCGTCATGCGCGATCAACAACCCGCTCCCGGCAGTCCCGCGCGGCGGCTGACCACCAAGGAGACCGCCGAACTGCTCGGGGTGAAGCCCGAGACCGTCTACGCCTACGTGAGCCGCGGTCAGCTCAGCAGCAGGCGTGCACCCGGTGGCCGCGCCAGCACCTTCGACGCCGGCGAGGTCGAGGCGCTCGCCCAGCGCAACAGGCGGGATGCCGTGGGGACTCCGGGCTCCGGCGGGGAGCTGTCGGTGCGCACCCGGATCACCCTGATCGAGAAGGACCGCTACTTCTTCCGGGGCGTCGACGCCGCCGAACTGGCCGTGCGGCACTCCTACGAGGAGGTGGCCGAGTGGCTGTGGACGGGCCGGATGACCCCGGGCGCGACCCTCACCGCCCCGAAGGCCACCGTCGCCGCGGCCCGTCGGGCCGTCGACGCGCTGCCGGAGCACACCTCCCCCACCGACCGGCTGCGGGTCGCCACGATCGCCTCGGCCGCCGAGGACCCGCTGCGCTTCGACCTGTCCGAGGACGCCGTCCTCGGCACCGCGCGCGTGCTGATCCCCACCCTGGTCGCGGCGTTGCCCGTGCAGCGCGAGGGCCGGCCCGACGACGGCCCGCTGGCCCACCGGCTGTGGCGCCGGCTGACCGGCGTCGACCCCGGCGACGCCGCGCTGCGCGTCCTGGACACGGCACTCGCCCTGCTCGTCGACCACGACCTGGCCGCCTCCACGCTCGCGGTCCGGCTCGCCGCCTCCGCACGCGCCCACGCGTACGCGGCCGTGTCGGCCGGGCTCGGTGTCCTCGAAGGCCCCCTGCACGGTGCCTCCAGCGGCCTCGCCCACCGGATGCTGCTCGACGTCCTCGCCCGGGGCACCGCCGTCCCCGTGATCGCGGACGAGCTCCGCGCGGGGCGCCGTATCCCCGGGCTCGGCCACCGGCTCTACCAGGGCGAGGATCCCCGCGCGCGGGTTCTGTTCCGCCTTCTGGAGGACGTTCCCCGCGCGGAGCCCGCCCTGCTCGCGGCCCGGGACGTGGTCGCCACGACCGCGCGGCACGCTCCGCTGCACGCCAATGTCGACCTGGCGCTGGCCGTGTTCACGGCCTCCTGCGGCATGCCCGCCACGGCGGGCGAGACGATCTTCGCCGTCGCACGGACGGCGGGATGGATCGCGCACACCCTGGAGGAGTACGGGGAACGCCCGCTGCGGATGCGCCCCAGCGGTCACTACGTCGGCCCGAGGCCGCCGCAACCGCTGCCGCAGCCGGAATAGCCCGCTGAGGGGGAGCGGGCGGGGCCGGAAGTCGCCGACCCCAGAGTCAGGTTAGGCTCACCTCTGTGAGTAGGTGCACAACCGTCTCCCGGCTGCTCGACGAGCCCGTCTGCGGCACCGCCGCCACCGCGACGACATGGCTGCTGCTGGAACAGCCCGGCCCGTGGGGTCCCAAGGCGCTCACTTCGAGCCATCTGGACCCCGCGCTGGGCCGTGCCCTGGAGGCCGCCGCCCAGGGGACCGGCGTGCGGATCGCGCTCATCCGCCGCCCCGGCCGCCACGCCGATCCCGGCACCCCCGGGATGCGCCAGGTGTACGTGGCCCACACGGTTCCCGGGAACGTCTGGCTGCACGGCGCCGCCACCCGCGACCCGGAGCGGTTGCTCGGCCTGGACTTCGCCGCGCTCGGCGCGGGGGACCACCGTTCGTTCGGGTCCGCGCTCGGCGGCCGGCCGCACGCGGGCGGCCCCCTCGCGCTCGTCTGCACCAACGGCAAGCGCGACCGCTGCTGCGCCCTGCTCGGCCGCCCGCTCGCCGCCGATCTGGCCGCGTCCGGAGTGACGGGCACCTGGGAAGTCACTCATCTGGGTGGTCATCGCTTCTCGCCGACGGTGCTCGTGCTGCCGCACGGCTACGCGTACGGCCGCGCCGAGGCCCATGCCGTCAAGAAGGTCCTGCACGGCCTCCAGGAGGGCCGTGTGGTGCTGGAAGGCTGCCGGGGGCGCTCCGCCTGGGAACGGCCCGGCCAGGCGGCCGAACTGGCCGTGCGCGAGGCGGCGGGCGAGTACGCGGCGGACACGCTGAGCGTCGTACGGACCGCGGGCGCGGCCCCGCGCTGGGACGTCACCGTCGCCCACACCGACGGCCGCCGCTGGCGGGTGGGCGTGGCACAGGGCACCTCCCTGCCGCCCCGTCCGGAGAGCTGCGGGGTGTCGGTGCTCGGGTCGCCGGCCCGGATGGACGTGGTCTCGCTGCGACAGCTGGGGACGACGACGGCTCTGGCGAGCTGACGCGGCCTCGGCGGGTGTGCCGGCGCGGCCCCGACGGCCGATTCCCCCATGAAACAGTCAAGAGATCCACGCCACACCCCCTACGGCCCGGAGCGCCCGCCCACGTACCGTCGTGGGCATGAGCCCCACTCCCCCCGCACGCCGCCTGCGCTTCGGTCTGCCCCGACGGGCGTTCTCGCAGGTCCTGCTGATGCAGGTGGTGATCGCCGCGGGCGTCGCGGTGCTGGCGACCGGGCTCTTCCTGGCGCCGCTGAGCAAACAGCTGGACCAGGAGGCGATGCGCCGGGCGCTCGCGATCGCGCAGACCACGGCCCAGGACCCGCAGATCGCCGAAGGCGTCCTCACCACCCGGCCGACCACGACCGGCCCGGTCCAGCGGGAGGCGGAACGGATCCGGAAGGCCACCCGTGCCGAGTACATCGTGGTGATGGACCTGCGGGGATTCCGCTGGTCGCACACCACGCCCTCGGAGATCGGCCGGCATGTCTCGACCTCCCCGGACGAGGCACTGGCCGGCAGGGACGTCATGCAGATCGACAACGGCACCCTGGGCCGCTCCGCGCGCGGCAAGGTGCCCTTGTACGACTCGCGCCACCGGATCATCGGGGCGGTCTCGGTGGGCATCGCGTACGACAGCGTCCGGGCACGCCTGCTCAGTGCCATCCCCGGCCTGTTCGCCTATGCCGGCGGCGCCCTCGCAGTCGGTGCGCTGGCCGCCTGGCTGATCTCCCGGCGCGTCCAGCGGCAGACCCGCGACCTGGCCTTCTCCGACATCTCCGCCCTGCTCGCCGAGCGCGAGGCGATGCTGCACGGCATCCGGGAGGGCGTCGTCGCGCTCGACGGCGGCGGCCGCATCCGGCTGCTGAACGACGAGGCGAGACGACTGCTCGGCATCGGCGACGAGGCCGTCGGCCGGTCTCCCGACGAGGCCCTCGGCGAGGGCCGTACGACCGATGTCCTGGCCGGCCGGGTGACGGGCACCGATCTGCTCACCGTGCGCGGCCAGCGGGTCCTGGTCGCCAACCGCATGCCCACCGACGACGGCGGCGCCGTCGCCACCCTGCGCGACCGCACCGAGCTGGAGCAGCTCGGCCGCGAACTCGACTCCACACACGGGCTGATCGACGCCCTGCGCGCTCAGGACCACGAGCACGCCAACCGTATGCACACCCTGCTCGGGCTGCTGGAACTGGAGATGTACGACGACGCCGTGGACTTCGTCGGGGAGGTGGTGGGCGACCACCGGGTCACCGCCGAACAGGTCACCGAGAAGATCCACGACCCGCTGCTGGCCGCCCTGCTGGTCGGCAAGGCCACCGTCGCGGCCGAGCGCGGGGTCGCCCTGTGGGTGTCGGACCGCACCTGGCTCCCGGACCGGCTGATCGACCCCAGGGGTCTGGTCACGGTCGTGGGCAATCTCGTGGACAACGCCGTGGACGCGGTCGCCGGCACTCCGCACGCGCGCGTGGAGGTCGAGTTGTGCGCCGAGGGCCGCGCGGTCCTCCTCCGGGTGCGTGACACCGGGCCCGGGATCCCGGCGGAGCAGCGGGAGCTGGTCTTCACCGAGGGGTGGTCCACCAAGAAACCGCCCGCGCACGGCAAGCGCGGTATCGGACTCTCGCTGGTGCGCCGGCTCGCCGAACGGCAGGGCGGCAGCGCGGTCGTGGGCGAGGCGGGCGGCGGGGGCGCGCAGTTCACGGTCGCGCTCCCGGAGGCACTGACCGATGCGGAGCCGGTGCCGGCGCTGGTCCCGGCCGACGAGGAGACGCGATGATCGAGGTCCTGGTGGTGGACGACGACATCCGGGTCGCCCGGGTGAACGCCGCCTACGTCGGGAAGATGCCGGGCTTCCGGGTGGCCGCGGAGGTGCACAGCGCGGCCGAGGCGCTGGGCCGGCTGGCGGCGCTGCCCCGTGTCGACCTGGTCCTCATGGACCACTACCTGCCCGACGACACGGGTCTCGCGGTGGTCCAGGAGATGCGCCGGCGCGGCCACCAGACCGACGTGATCATGGTGACGGCGGCAAGGGACGTGGCGACCGTGCAGGCGGCGATGCGGCACGGCGCTCTGCAGTACCTCGTCAAGCCGTTCGCGTTCGCCGGGCTGCGCGCCAGGCTGGAGGCGTACGCCGAGCTGCGGCGCACCCTGGACGGCGGCGGCGAGGCCGAACAGGCCGAGGTGGACCGGATGTTCGGCGCCCTGTCCTCGAGGGCCGAGCCGGACCTGCCCAAAGGGCACTCCCCCACCACCGCCGAGCTGGTGCGCCAGTCCCTGATGAGCGCCGAGGTCCCGCTGTCCGCTCAGGAGATCGCCGAACGGACCGGGGTGAGCCGCCAGACCGCCCAGCGCTATCTCAAGCTCCTGGAACGCACGGGACGGGCCCGGCTGACCCTCAAGTACGGCGACGCGGGCCGCCCCGAACACCGGTATGTGTGGGCGACCCGCGGCTGAGGCGTGTTACTCGGCGGCTTCGACGAACTCCGTGGTGTACGTCTTGCTCAGGTCGACATCGGCGTTCTGGATGTTCGTGTTGAACGCCTTGAGCACCTTCTCCACGGTCTCCGGGCCGTTCTCGGGCATCACGCCGTCGTCGGTGAACATCGGCAGCGTGCTCTCGATGGACTGCGTGTACAGCGCCTTGTCGCCCTGGGCGTAGTCGGCGGGCATCTTGGCCGCGATCTCGGCGGGGCTGTGCGTGGACATCCACTTGAGCGTCTTGACGAATGCGTTGACGAGCTTCTGGACGGTCTCCTTGTGACCGTTCACCCAGTCCGTCTGCATGTACAGGCTCGACGACGGGTACGGGCCGCCGAGCGCCTTCTGGGAACCTTCCGGCGTCCGCATGTCCAGCAGGACCTTGCCCGCCTTCTTGTCCAGGATGGTCGCCACGGTCGGATCGGTCGTCATGCCGCCGTCGATGGAGCCCTGCTGGAGCGCCGAGATGAAGGTCGCGCCCGCTCCGACGGCGACCGGCGAGAAGTCGCTGACCTTCACCCCGTTCTTGACGGCGAGGTACTTGGTCAGGAAGTCGGTCGAGGACCCGAGGCTGGTGATGCCGAGCTTCTTCCCCTTGAAGTCCTTCGGCGAGGTGATGTCGCCCGCCGCCTTGGTGGAGACGACCTCCACCTCACCGGGAGCGCGGGAGAACTGCACGACGGACTCCACCGCCTTGCCCTTGGTCTGGAGGTCCAGCGTGTGGTCGTAGAACCCGACCGTCCCCTGCACCTGCCCGGCGACGAGCGCGGTCTCGGCCTGGACACCGGCCGGCTCGGTCAGCAGCTCCACGTCGAGGCCCTCGGCGTCGAAGTAGCCGAGCCGCTGGGTGAGCATGGCCGGCATGTAGATGACCTTGTCCAGGCCACCGACCATGATCTTGACCTTCGTGCCCTTGCCGTCACCCTTGCTGCCGGATCCGGTGGAGGCGGTGCTCGCCGCGTCGTTGGCGCAGGCGGTGAGGGAGGACAGGGCGAGCAGGCCGGCGGCGGCCAGGGTGGAGTATCTGGCGGACTTGCGCATGACGGTTCACGTCCTTGTGAGAGGGCGGTGCGGGGAGGAGGCGAGGGGGCAGGTCAGCTGTCGGAGTCCGACGGCTTCCAGCGGAAGATGCGGCGCTCGGCGAACGTGAGCAGCCCTTCGGCGGCGAGTGCGACGACGGCGAGGATGACCATCGCGGCGTAGACACCGGCCGCGTTGAAGGTGCCCTGCGACTGCGCGACGAGCAGGCCGATGCCCTTGGTGGCACCGATGTACTCGCCGACGATGGCGCCGATCAGGGCGAAGCCGAAGCTGACGTGGAGGCTGGTGAAGATCCAGGAGGTGGCGGAGGGAATGACGACCTGGAGGGTCACCCTGCGGTCGCTCGCGCCGAGGATCCGGGCGTTGGCGACCAGGTTGCGGTCGACCTCGCGGGCGCCCTGGAAGGCGTTGAAGAACACCGGGAAGAAGACCAGGACGACGGCGGAGGCGACCTTGGACGAGGCGCCGAGCCCGAACCAGATCACGAAGATGGGGGCGAGCACGATCCTGGGGATCGAGTTGAGCACCTTGATGTAGGGACCGAGGACATCGGCGAGGAACGCGATACGGCCCAGGGCGATACCGCAGACCACACCGGCGACGACCCCGATGACCCAGCCGAGCAGCGCCTCGTAGAGCGTGTACCAGATCTGCTCGCCCAGGGAGCCGAGGGCGGTGCCGTGGTTCACCCAGGTCCAGATCTGGTCCCAGATCTTCGACGGCATCGAGAAGTTGAACGGATCGATGACCTCGGCCCGGGACAGCACCTCCCACAGCCCGAGGACGGCCACCAGGAGCAGCACCCGCACGGCGAACACGATCACCTTGCGTCTGCGGGCGGCCTGGGCCCGCGACCGCGCGCGGTCCGGGGCCTTGGCCGTCTCGACGACCGGTGTGCTGAGGATCTCAGGCGACATGAGCGGCACCCCTCTCGCGGGTGATGCGGACCTCTTCGCCGAGGGACTCCCAGATCTCGCGGTAGATCTCGATGAACCGCGGCTCCAGACGCACCGACTCGACCTTGCGGGGGCGGGGCAGGTCGATGTCGAAGACCTGCTTGACGGTCGCGGGCCCGGCGGTCATGACGACGACCTTGTCGGCCAGCGCGATGGACTCCTCCAGGTCGTGGGTGACGAAGACGACCGAGGCGCCGGTGCCCTCCCACAGCTCAAGGAGTTCGTCCGACATCAGGGCCCGGGTCTGCACGTCGAGCGCGGAGAACGGCTCGTCCATGAGCAGGATCTCGGGGTCGTTGACGAAGGTCGCCGCGAGCGCCACGCGCTTGCGCTGACCGCCGGAGAGCTGGTGCGGATAACGGTCCTCGAAGGCGGCGAGTCCGACCCGGGCCAGCCAGGCGCGGGCCTTCTCCTTCGCCTCCGCCTTCGGCACGCCCCGGAAGCGGGGACCGGCCATCACGTTCGACAGCACGGTCCGCCAGGGGAAGGTGGCGTCCTGCTGGAAGACGAAACCGACCTTGTCGCCGACGCCGGCCACCGGCGCGCCGGCCACCAGCACCTCGCCCCGGCTGGGCTCCTCCAGCCCGCTGACCAGGGTCAGCGTGGTGGACTTGCCGCAACCCGTCGGCCCTACGACGGCCACGAACTCACCACGCCCCACGGTGAGGTCGAGGTCGTGGACAGCCGTGTGCAGACCCCCCGACGGGGTCTTGAAGATCTTGCTCGCGCCCCGCAGCTCGATGGCGGGGCTGGTGTCTGCGCTCATGAGCCGGGACGGTAGGTGTGGCCCGGACCACAACAGCAGTCTTCTGGGCGCAAGCCGTTCTTTTGCTCGCAAGCACCTGTTGTGCTCGTTTTGCGCGCGCTAGAACTGCGCAGACGAAACACGGGCTTAACGCTCGCCGGCCTTGAAGGAGAGGCCTGATGATTGACGTCCTGGTGGTCGATGACGACTTCCGCGTCGCTGAGATAAACGCCAAGTACGTGGGGAAGGTTCCCGGCTTCCGGGTGGCCGCCCGCGCACACAGTGCCGCCCAGGCCCTGGCCGCCGTGGAACGCGGCACCATCGACCTGGTCCTGCTGGACCACTATCTGCCGGACCGGACCGGCCTCGAACTCGTCCACCTGATGCGGGAACAGGGCCACGGCACCGACGTCATCATGATCACGGCCGCCAGCGACGTGACCACCGTCCAGAGGGCGATGCGGCTGGGCGCCCTGCACTACCTGGTCAAGCCGTTCACCTTCGCCGCCCTGCGCACCCGCCTCGACTCCTACGCGGCGCTGCGCCGCACCGTCGACCGGGTCGGCGGCCGGGGGCTGACCGGCCAGGAGCAGGTCGACCGGATCTTCGGCGCGCTGCGCACCTCACCGGCCCCGTCCGCGCCCGGGCTGCCCAGCGGCCACTCCGAACCCACCACCGACCTCATCTGCGGCGTCCTGCACCGCGCCGAACATCCGCTCTCGGCCCACGAGGTCGCCGCCGAGACCGGCCTCAGCCGGTCCACCGCCCAGCGCTACCTCCGCCACCTGGAACAGGCGGGCCGGCTCCGCCTCTCCCTCAAGTACGGCGACACGGGCCGCCCGGAACACCGGTACGCCTGGGTGGCGCCGTAGCGGCCGCGACGCGGGTCAGACGGCCCCCGCCCCGGTCAGCGACCGCACCTCGGTCTCCGCGTGCTTGGCCTCGTCCGGCACCTCGTCCGAGGTGACCGTGCCGAGCCACCCGGCGAGGAAGCCGAGCGGGATGGAGACGATCCCCGGGTTCTGCAACGGGAAGTACTGGAAGTCCACGGCCGGGAACAGCGCGCCCGGGCTTCCGGAGACGACCGGGGACAGCACGACCAGGCCCACGGCCGGGATCAGCCCGCCGTATACGGCCCACACCGCGCCGCGGGTGGTGAACCCCCGCCAGAACAGTGAGTACAGCAACGCGGGCAGGTTGGCCGAGGCGGCCACCGCGAACGCCAGCCCCACCAGGAAGGCGACGTTCATGTCGCGGGCCAGCAGGCCCAGAGCGATCGCGACCACCCCGATGCCGACCGCGGACGTCCGCGCCACCGCCACCTCGCCGCGCTGCTTGGCGCGCGGCCTGCGCAGCGAGGCATACAGGTCGTGGGCGACGGACGCCGAGGAGGAAAGGGTGATCCCGGCGACCACCGCCAGAATCGTCGCGAACGCGACGGCGGCGACGACCGCGAACAGAACGGTTCCCCCGGTGGAGCCCTCGCCGCCGCCCAGGTCAAGCGCCAGCAGGGGGACCGCCGTGTTTCCCGCCTCGTTCGACGCACGCACCGCGTCCGGGCCGACGACGGCGGCGGCCCCGAACCCCAGCACGATCGCCATCAGATAGAAGCCGCCGATGAGCCCGATCGACCAGACCGTGGACCGCCGGGCCGCCCTGGCCGTCGGCACCGTGTAGAAGCGGGACAGGATGTGCGGCAGCCCGGCCGTGCCCAGCACCAGCGCCAGCCCCAGGCTGATGAAATCGAACCGCGCGCTCCAGCCGCCGCCGTACTTGAGGCCCGGTGCCAGGAAGGCCTTCCCGTGTCCACTGCGTTCCGCCGCCGTGAGCAGCAGCCTGTCGATATTGCCGTGGAAGTGCAGCATCACCAGCACGGTCAGCACCACCGTCCCGCCCAGCAGCAGGACCGCCTTCACGATCTGGATCCAGGTGGTCGCCCGCATCCCTCCCAACGACACATAGATCACCATCAGCGCGCCGACCCCGATGACCGTCCACACCTGCGCGGCCTCGCTGGTCCGTCCGAGCAGCAGCGCCACCAGGCTGCCCGCTCCCACCATTTGCGCCACCAAATAGAAAACGGACACGGTGATCGAGGAAGTTCCCGCGGCGATCCGTACCGGCCGCTCCCGCATCCGTGCCGCGACCACGTCGGCGAGCGTGAACCGCCCGCAGTTACGGACCAGTTCGGCCACCAGGAACAGCACGACCAGCCAGGCGACCAGAAAGCCCACCGCGTACAGCAGCCCGTCGTAGCCGAAGAGTGCGATGAGCCCGGTCACGCCGAGGAACGAGGCCGCCGACATGTAGTCGCCTGCGATGGCAAAGCCATTTTCCATCGGGGAGAAGAGCCGCCCGCCGGCATAGAACTCCTCCGCGGAACCATGCCGTCGCCGGCTCACCCACGTCGTGATCCCGAGCGTCACCGCGACGAACGCGCTGAACAGCAGCAGAGCCAGCGTCTGGTGATGCCCCGTCATCATTCACCACCCCGCGCGCCCCGGGTCAGCTCCTGCGTGTCCCAGCGCAGCTCCAGCGCGGCACGGTCCCTGCGCAACCGCGCGTGCCGGGCGTAGGCCCACGTGAGCAGGAACGTGGTGAGGAACTGCCCGAGGCCCGCGACCATCGCCACGTTCACCGCCCCCGCGACGGGCCTGGCCATCAGCCCCGGCGCGCTCGTCGCGGTCACCACGTACCCGACGTACCAGGTGAGGAAGACGGCGACGCCCGGCACCACGAACCTCCGGTAACGGCTGCGCACTTCCTGGAAGGCCGCACTGCGCTGCACCTCCAGGTACACGTCGCGGGCGCGGACCGCCGCCCCCTCCCGCTCCGTCCGCGCGGCCGGTACGCCCGGAGCAGGCACCCCGGTGCCGTCCAGCTCGCCCCAGCCGGACGCCAGGGCGTCGTACCAGGGGTCCTCGTACCTGACTTCTCGGGAGGCCGCGCCGAACTCGCCCTGGCGCTCGTGCTGCTCGGCCGAACTCTCGGGACCGCCCCCGCCGTCGCGGTGACGACCATTGCTTGACTGCATGCCCCAGGATGGACAGATCGGGAAGATCCCCGACACTTCTTCCCGCGGCTCTTCACCCCATCAGGTGACTCAATCCGCTGGTGGCCGCGCCAGTCCCTTGCCGTAGGCGTAACGCACCGCCTGGGCCCGGTCCTTGAGCCCCGTCTTGGCGAACAGGTTGTTGATGTGAGTCTTCACGGTCGCGGTGGAGACATGCAGGCGGCGCGCGATCTCCTGGTTGGTGAGCCCCTCGGCGATCAGCACCAGGACCTCGGTCTCCCGCGCGGTCAGCCCGTCGGGTGCCTCGGTGGCCACGGCCGCCGCCGGCTCGGGCTGCGACAGCCGCTCCAGCAGCCGCCGTTGGATGCTCGGGGACAGTCCCGCGTCCCCGGAGAGCACGCTGTGCACCGCCCGCACGATCTCGTCGCCGCCCGCGTCCTTGGTGAGATAGCCACGGGCACCGGCCTTCAGCGCCGGAAACAGCGACTCGTCGTCGGCGAACGTGGTGAGCACCACGACCTGCGTCCCCGGGTACTCCGTCCTGATCCGCCGGGTCGCCTCCACTCCGTCACAACGCGGCATCCGCAGATCCATCAGCACCACGTCCGGAGCGAGTTCGGCGACCAGTCGCACGGCCTCCTCCCCGTCGCCCGCCGCGCCCACGACCTCGACGCCGGCCAGCAGGCCGAGGAGCATCACGATGCCCTCCCTGACGACGGTCTGATCGTCCGCGACCACCACCCGCGCGGGCTTCTTCTCCCCCTCCGTCATACGGGCACCCTCAACGTCACCGCGAACCCCTCGTCGTCACGCCCCGCCTCCAGCGAACCGCCCATCAACTCGGCCCGCTCCCGCATACCCAGCAGACCGTACCCGCTGCCCGCGGCGGTGAGATCGCCGGGACGGCCGCCGGAATCCCTCACGTCCAGGGTCACTTCGTGCTCCTGGTAGTCCAGCCGCACGTGGACCTTGGCACCGTGGGCATGCTTGCGGACGTTGGTCAGCGCCTCCTGGGCGACGCGGCGTACGGCCTGCGACGCCTCCGCCGACAGAGCCCGGCGTTCACCCGTGACAGTGACCTCGGCGCCGTCGGTCGAAGCGACGATCTCCGAGAGGAACTCCTCCAGCGGGGTCAGCTCACCGCGCAGGGCGGACAGCGCCTGGCGGGTCTCGGCCAGTCCGTCCCGGGCCATTGCCCGGGCGGCCACGACCCGTTCGAGAATCTGCTCCCGGTCGGCACCGCGCTCGATCAGCAACCGCGCCGCCTCCAGGTGCACCATCTGGGCCGAGAGGCTGTGGGCGAGCACATCGTGGATCTCCCGCGCGATCCTGGCCCGCTCCGCCAGCGCCGCGGACTCCGCCTCGGCCGCTCTCGCCGCGCGCTCCTGGGTCAGCAGCCGCTGAGCGTGGCCCCGGGCCTCGGCGTCGAGTCTCATCACGTAACCGGCGAGAGCCAGGCCGACGACGGTGGCAGCGGTGGTCAGCCACACGTCGTTGTTGAAGGCCGAGTACGAGGCCAGGGCCACCGTCGTGACGGGGACCGCGATCGCGATCGGCAGCCGCTCCAGGGCGGAGATGCCGCAGCCGCACCAGATCACCAGGGCCGGTCCCCGGAATCCGTTGGCCTCCGCCGCGACCGCGATGGCCAGGAGGACGCCGATGAGGACCAGGGACGGCAGGAGGCGGTGGGCGTAGGTGGTCCGGAAGAAGCCCCAGGAGGCCACTGCGGCCACGACGACCCCCGCCACGGCCGCGGCGATCTCCCAGCCGCGGACGTGCGACTGGTTGAAGGCGCTCCACAGGAGCAGGGCGAGGACCATCAGTCGTACGGCCCAGGCGAGCATGCGCCGGGGCTGGGAGATCCCCGCGCGGCCCAGCGCCTCACGCGAGGGCCAGCTCATCCAGACGCTCTCCGTCACACGCCTTCCTTCCTGGTGACACGGACCATGCCGTCACCGTACGCCCGGGCGGCGCCGCCGGTGGACGGGACGGGAGAGAGGGACTGCGCACGCCAGACGAGGATGCCGGCGCGAACCAGGAGAGTGACCGCCAGTCCGAGCATGAGGGCCGAGCTGTCCTGGTGGACGCCGATGAACGCGCCGAGGGCGACGAGACCGACGCGCACGGCTATCCCGAGGAACCAGACCATCGCGCTGGCCTTGGTGCTCTTGGTCCACACGACCCCGTCGGGCTCCGTCCAGACCCGGGTGGTCCAGGCCCACGCGGCGCCCGTCCCCAGTCCGACCAGCAGTTCCGTAGCGAGCAGCAGGGCGGACTCGGTGCGGTGATGGGCGTCGAGTATCCCGGGTTCGCGCAGCGCGACGACCGCGAGGATCACGGGCAGCACCCACCAGCGCCGGCCCGTGTCGATCGGGCGGGCGCGGAACTGGCGCACGATCACCACGACGACGACTGCCACGATCAGCAACGCATTGACGAGCCCGGCCATCAGAGCCTCCGTGAGCGGGAAGGGGCGGTGCCGGGAGCGGGAGCCGCCGACACCAACGACGCTACGGAAATGTGCAGGTCAGCAGATCGGAGCGTGGGTGGATCACGGGTGGAATCCACCGAGCGGGATCTCTCCACCCTCGGGTGGAGACCCCTGTGCGGGCCTGTCCGGATGGCTGATGCCCGCCGGTGCCGCGCGGTGGTTCGACAGACGGCGTTGTTTTCGTACGGCGGGTGGTCGTGCGGTGGTTCGGCAGGCGTCGGTGCGGCGGTTCCGCGGGTGGAGGATGCGGCGGACCGGGCGGCGTCTCGGGGGACGGCCGGTGGGCCTCTACCGGCTCAGGCCGAGGGTGCGGCGGCCCGAGGGACCGACCCGGGCGGGTGCGCTCCCGTCGGTCGGTTACCCGATCACGGGCGTGGCAGTCGGGCGTGCCCCCGTTGGGACACGCTCACCCCGCATGCACGCCACCGGCAGGCCTCGCCACCACGCGGCCTGCCGCCGCTGCCCGCGCTCGCCGCACTCACCCACGTCCGGCTCGCCGGCCCACCGCCGGCCGGCGGCTCACCGTCCCGGCGTCGGGCCCCGACCCCTCGGCCAAGGCCCGGCGCACCGGCTACGCGTCGATCCGCGACCGGTCCAGCGTCGCCGCCGAGCCGGAGATGAACTCCTTTCGGGGAGCCACGTCGTTGCCCATCAGCAGGTCGAAGACCTGCTCCGCGGCTTCGAGGTCGGAGAGGTTGATCCGTCGCAGGGTGCGGTGGCGCGGGTCCATGGTCGTCTCGGCCAGCTGGTCGGCGTCCATCTCGCCGAGACCCTTGTAGCGCTGGATGGAGTCCTTGTACCGGATGCCCTTGCTCTGGAAGTCCATGAGCTTGTCGCGCAGCTCGCGGTCCGAGTACGTGTACACGTACTTGTCCTGGCCCTTCTTGGGCTGGACGATCTCGACGCGGTGCAGTGGCGGCACCGCCGCGAAGACCCGCCCCGCCTCGACCATGGGCCGCATGTAGCGCTGGAACAGCGTCAGCAGCAGGCAGCGGATGTGGGAGCCGTCGACATCGGCGTCGGTCATCATGATGATCTTGCCGTAGCGGGCCGCGTCGATGTCGAAGGTGCGGCCGGAGCCCGCTCCTATGACCTGGATGATCGCGCCGCACTCGGCGTTCTTGAGCATGTCCGTCACCGAGGACCGCTGCACGTTGAGGATCTTGCCCCGGATGGGCAGCAGCGCCTGGAATTCCGAGTTCCGGGCCAGCTTCGCCGTGCCGAGCGCGGAGTCTCCCTCGACGATGAAGAGTTCGCTGCGCTCGACGTCGTCGCTGCGGCAGTCGGCCAGCTTGGCCGGCAGGGACGAGGACTCCAGGGCGGTCTTCCGGCGCTGCGCGTCCTTGTGCTGACGTGCGGCGATGCGGGTCCGCGCGGCGGCGACGACCTTCTCCAGGACGACCCGGGCCTGGGCGGCCGAGTCCCGCTTGGTGGAGGTGAGGAACGCCTTGAGTTCCTTGGTGACCACGTTGTTCACGATCCGGCGGGCCGCCGAGGTGCCGAGCACCTCCTTGGTCTGGCCCTCGAACTGCGGCTCGGCGAGCCGGACGGTGACGACGGCGGTGAGGCCCTCCAGGGCGTCGTCCTTGACGATGTCGTCCTCGGCGACACGCAGCAGCTTCTTGGCGCGCAGCACCTCGTTGAGGGTCTCGCGGACGGCCTGCTCGAAGCCGGCCATGTGGGTGCCGCCCTTGGGCGTGGCAATGATGTTGACGAACGACCTCAGGGTCGTGTCGTAACCGGTGCCCCAGCGCAGCGCCACGTCGACGCCCAGTTCGCGGGTGACCTCGGTGGGGGTCATCTGGCCGTGGTCGTCCAGGACCGGGACGGTCTCCTTGAAGGTCCCCTGTCCGGAGAAACGGAGGACATCGCAGACCGGCCTGTCGGTGGCCAGGTACTCGCAGAATTCGCTGATGCCGCCGTCGAAGCGGAAGGACTCCTCGCCCTTGCTGCCGTCCGCGCCCAGACCGTACTCGTCACGGACGACGATGGTCAGGCCGGGCACCAGGAACGCCGTCTGGCGTGCCCGCTGGTGAAGGATCTCCAGGGTGAGCTTGGCGTCCTTGAGGAAGATCTGGCGATCGGCCCAGTACCGCACGCGCGTGCCGCTGCGGGTCCTGGGGATCTTCTTGGTCTTGCGCAGCCCGCTCTTGGCCTCGAACTTCGCGTCCGGGCCGTCGCCCGCGAAGGCGCCCGGGACGCCGCGGCGGAAGCTGATCGCGTGCACCTGGCCACCGCGGTCCACCTCGACGTCGAGCCGCGCGGACAGCGCGTTGACCACGGAGGCACCGACGCCGTGCAGACCGCCGGAGGCCGCGTAGGAGCCGCCTCCGAACTTGCCGCCGGCGTGCAGCTTGGTCATCACGACCTCGACGCCGGACAGACCGGTCTTCGGCTCGACGTCCACGGGGATGCCGCGGCCGTTGTCCCGGACCTCGACGGAACCGTCGTCGTGGAGGATGACCTCGATGTGGTCGCCGTAGCCGCCCAGGGCCTCGTCCACGGCGTTGTCGATGATCTCCCACAGGCAGTGCATCAGACCGCGACTGTCGGTCGATCCGATGTACATACCGGGGCGCTTGCGCACTGCCTCGAGGCCCTCAAGGACGAGCAGGTGCCGCGCGGTGTAGTTGGAGCCGTCCCGGTCTGCTCCTGCCAGCAGCGCTGTGGACGGCACGGACGTATCGGCGGTCACGCGGTTCGCTCCTCGCTGAATTTCACTGGTGCCCCTTTTGGGTAAGGGGCCGGCTTCGGTCGCCGTTCAGAGGGTACCGAGGCCTGGTAGAGCCGTTGTAACGCCACCCTCGTCCCGAACTCACCCTAGTCCAGGGTCGTATGCATGTTCGATCCCTCCATGGAGTGAAGTACATATCACGTTCCCTTCGAGGCATGAACCATTTAGGCTCCGGGCACGTCCTCACAAACAACCGGCAACCCCGCCGGGAGGATGAGACCGAATGAACCGCGCGAACCCGTAAGCACCGAAGACGACGCAATACGGCACATTCGCCGCCAACCGGCAGCAGACGGCCACCTCGAAAGATTTTTTTCGAGGAGAAGCCCCGAGCGGGAACGTTTTCGGGCTGGTTGGATGTTGACCCTGGTACGACAGCTCGTCGAGCTAGAGAAGAGGCGACGTGACTACTGTTCTGACCCCCGCGAGCCACCTGACGGCCGCCGATCGCTGCGACCGCTGCGGCGCCCAGGCATACCTGCGCGTCGTGCTGCTCAGCGGCGGAGAACTGCTCTTCTGCGCCCACCACGGACGCAAGTTCGAGCCGGAACTCAAGAAGATCGCCGCTGAGATACAGGACGAGACGGAGCGGCTGACCTCCGTTCCGAACACCGCCTCCGAAGATGAGCGCTGACCTCTCGCACCCACGACGAGCCAGCTCCGGCCCTGACCGGTGAACGGGCGGCCGCTCCCCTGGGGAGCGGCCGCCCGTCGTCATGTGCCCACAGCAGCCCTCAGGAGTGCGTGTGCGGCCTTCGTGAGCCGCTGAGGACACCGTCGGGCCCCAGAGCCCGTACGACCTCTGAGACGCGCGTGTAGACCCCGGGACTGCCCGGGCGCCCACAGCCACTGCCCCACGACACGAGTCCGATCAGCCGCCCCTGCGCCACCATCGGTCCCCCGCTGTCACCCTGGCAGGCGTCGGGGCCGCCCAGGGCCTCGCCCGCACACACCATGGAATCCGCGCGGTAGGTGCCGTCGGCGCCGCCGGGATAGGCGCGCGCGCACTCCTCGTCGGGCAGCACGTGGATCCGCGCCGCGTACAGCCGGCGCGCGTAGTCGCCGCCGCCCGTGATGTCACCCCATCCGGAGACCAGGGCACCCGTCCCGGGCCGGTAGGCGCCGTCGCCCTCGGCGGCCATCTTGACGACGGCGTCGGCCGGCAGCGGCCGCGCGAGGGTGAGGACGGCGAAGTCGCCTGTGTTCGCGTCGGGGTCGTAGCGTGGATTCACCCGGGCGACGGTCACCGGGATCTCCTGGCCCTGCGTCGAGAGCAGGTCCGTGCGGCCCGCGATGACCTTGAGGTCAGGCACCGGGCCGGCGGGTCCCCCGATCACGTCGTCGGCCAGGCAGTGGGCGGCGGTCAGCACGGTGGTCCGGCCGATCGCCACCCCTCCGCAGAACTGGCCGGCCCGGGTACCTCCGAACCGGTCACGACTGGACAGCGCGACCGTCCAGGGAGTCTGCGAGACGTCGACGGGGAACCCGCCCACGACGACGCTGTCAGCGGCTGCCGGAGGCTGGCCGGCCAGCGGTATCGCGGCGGCGACGGCCGCCAGGATCAGCGGCCGGATCAGGACCGGGGCAAAGGGACGGCGCATGCACGCTCCTCACTCTGGGTGGTACCGGGACACCCAGAGTCATCCAGCGCATCGCGACCCGCAGCCCGAAGGCCCGGCCCCCCGTAGGGAGACCGGGCCTTCGACGACGTACGGCTGCGGCCTAGTCGAGGTAGTCGCGCAGCACCTGCGAACGCGAGGGGTGGCGCAGCTTCGACATGGTCTTGGACTCGATCTGACGGATGCGCTCGCGCGTGACGCCGTAGACCTTGCCGATCTCGTCGAGGGTCTTCGGCTGGCCGTCGGTGAGACCGAACCGCATGGAGACGACACCGGCCTCGCGCTCGGACAGCGTGTCCAGCACCGAGTGCAGCTGCTCCTGCAGGAGGGTGAAGCTGACGGCGTCGGCGGGGACGACGGCCTCGGAGTCCTCGATGAGGTCACCGAACTCGCTGTCACCGTCCTCGCCCAGCGGGGTGTGCAGGGAGATGGGCTCACGGCCGTACTTCTGGACCTCGATGACCTTCTCGGGGGTCATGTCGAGTTCCTTGGCCAGCTCCTCCGGGGTGGGCTCACGACCCAGGTCCTGAAGCATCTGGCGCTGCACGCGCGCGAGCTTGTTGATGACCTCGACCATGTGCACCGGGATACGGATGGTGCGGGCCTGGTCGGCCATGGCGCGGGTGATCGCCTGACGGATCCACCAGGTGGCGTACGTGGAGAACTTGTAGCCCTTGGTGTAGTCGAACTTCTCGACCGCGCGGATCAGACCGAGGTTGCCCTCCTGGATGAGGTCCAGGAAGAGCATGCCGCGGCCGGTGTAGCGCTTGGCCAGGGAGACCACCAGACGGAGGTTCGCCTCCAGCAGGTGGTTCTTGGCGCGGCGCCCGTCCTCGGCGATGATCTCCAGCTCGCGCTTGAGCTTGGGGGCGAGCTTGTCGGCGTTGGCCAGCTTGTCCTCGGCGAACAGACCGGCCTCGATGCGCTTGGCGAGTTCGACCTCCTGCTCGGCGTTGAGCAGCGGGACCTTGCCGATCTGCTTGAGGTAGTCCTTGACCGGGTCGGCGGTGGCACCGGCCGCGGCGACCTGCTGTGCCGGCGCGTCGTCCTCGTCCTCGTCGGACAGGACGAAGCCCGCACTCTCGGTGCCCTCGGGTTCCTCGCCGCCCGCCTTGGCCTCTTCGAGGACCTCTTCCTCGAGGAGTTCGGCGTCGTCCTTCTTGGCGGCGGTCTTCTTCGCCGGCACCGCCTTCTTCGCGGCGGTCGCGGTCTTCTTCGCGGCGGCCTTCTTGGCGGCGGGGGCGGCCTTCTTGGCGGCGGCGGCCTTCCTCACGGGCGCCTCCTCCTCGGCCGCGTCGTCGGCGACGGAAGGGGACACGGCAGGAGCGGCCGTGGCGGTGGCCTTCCTGGTGGTCACCGTCTTCGCCGCGACGGTCTTGGTGGCGGTGCGCTTGGCCGGACTCTTCGCTGCGACGCTCTTTCGGGTGCGCTTGGGCTCCGCGGCACTGACCATCAGCGTCACACCCTCTTCCTCAAGGATCTGGTTGAGGCTGCGCAGTACGTTCTTCCACTGAGTGGCCGGAATCTGGTCAGCTTCGAAGGCCCGACGCACATCGTCGCCGGCGATCTGCCCCTCAGCCTTTCCCCGCTCAATGAGAGCCATGACAGAGACGGACTCGGCGATCTCCGGCGGGAGCGTACGGGATGTGCTGGCCGACACGAACAACCTCTCGGAACGTTGGAAAACGGCTTCCGGCCCCGTCCTGGGCGGACTGGAGCCGACCGCCGGCTTGGGGATGGGCCGACGGCGCGGGCGGGGGGCCGAGAAGATATACAGCGCCATGAATGGCGTCCGTATTCCCTCCGCGGCTGTCACCTATTAGGTCATCGCGCTGTCCGCAAGAGCGTTACGCCCAATCTACGTGGCCCGAGTCACACCCCATAGCCGCTCAAAAACGGTCAGATAGCGACAAAAGTAGCCGTCGGTGATCTCTTCAGGTTGCCGGACGACACCGCGTACGCCACTCGACCGCCACAGAGCCCGTCACAGGCCGCCCTTCCGTCGCGGCCTCCGTCCTGCGGCCGCTGCGCGCCCGTCCCGCCGCCGGACCCCGCCGGAGCCCTGAGGGATCCGGCGGGGTCCGGCGGAAGCGGGGCCACGGGCCGACGGCGCTACCGGAGCGCAGAACCGACCGAGCGCACCGCTCTCGATGCGGGTCAGTGCTCACGCGGGGCGGGAACCACGCGCTCGACCTCGGGGTGGACGGTGAGAAGCTGCCGCATGGCCGACTCGGCCGCGGTCCCGTCACCCGTGCCGAGCGCGTCGACGATCCGCGCGTGCTGGGCCAGGGACGTCTCGTTCGGCCGCTCACAGCCGGTGACGGGGCCGCCGGAGACCTGGAGGGCCGACGACACGATGCCGGAGAGGTGCTCGAGCATGCGGTTGCCCGCGATCTGGATGAGCATCGAGTGGAACTCGGCGTCCGCGCGCGAGAACGTCAGCGCGTCGCCCTGCGCCATCGCGTGGCTCATGATCTCGACCATGTCGGACAGGCGCTGCTGGACGTCCTCACGCCCGTGGCCAGCGGCGAGCCGGGCGGCGAGCGGCTCGATCGTCCAGCGCAGCTCGCTGAGCTCGCGGCGCTGGTCGTCACGCTGCGGCCCGAAGGCCCGCCATTCGATGATGTCGGGGTCGAGGAGGTTCCAGTCACTGACGGGACGCACGCGCGTGCCGACGTTCGGGCGGGCGCTGACCAGGCCCTTGGCCTCCAGGACCCGGAGGGACTCACGGACGACGGTCCGCGAGACCTCGAATCGCTGGCCGATCTCCTCCGGCACCAGCGGGCGGTCCGCCCCCAGGTCGCCGGAGACGATCATCTGACCCAGTTGTTGGACGAGTTGACCGTGCAGTCCGCGGCCGCGGCTGCCCGCGGCACGTCGCCCCACACGGCCCAGCTCCGGGTCCGGGCCCTCCCAGGAGGGAGCGCCGACACGATCGGTGACGGGGGCATCCACGTACGGGTAGCGGTCGAGTTCGCCCGGGCCGACCAGACCAGAGTCTGCGGAGCGGGCGGCGGTCATCATGGTGTGCGCAAGGGTACTCACGGATCCTTTGTCGGCGCTGCCTCCAACTCCCTTGAGGTCTTTGGTGAAAAGCACACGAAAGGGTGATCGCTCACCCCATCGCAATTGACGCCTTATCAGAAAGAAATGGCCTTTCTGCGCGGAGTTGTGTACGCGGAGGGATCGGTATCGGCCGGTCCAGGGTTACCGGAGCCTGGTCCGCAGGGTGGTGAACAGGTAGGCACAGAGCAGCGCGGTCAGCGACAACGCCATTGCCCCGCCCACGGGTTGGGCCAGCATACGAACCGCCGCGAGCAGATAGCGCTCACCTCCGAAGGGCCACTGCAGCAGCAACGTCTCCCGCATCCGCATCGGAAGTCCGGCGGCCATCCGTACACCCGACCCCTGCAGCGCCTTGTGTACGACCGGCACGACGAGTACGGGTACGGCGAGCACCGCGGCGAGACCGGCCGTGGTGGACCGGAAGACGCCTGCCGCCAGCACGCCGGCCCAGGCACAGCCGACGACCAGTCCGAACCAACTGGCGGTCATCGAAAGCCAGTCCGACGGAACTCTCGCGAGTTCCCGGCCGTAGACGAGATAGAGCATTTCGGCGTCGCAGCCCAAGGTGAGGAACGAGAGCAGCACGGCGGTTGCGCCGGAGACCGCCAGCTTGGCGGTGAGCAGCCCCAGCCGCCTGGGCACGGTGCCGCGGTCCGCCGCCAGCGCAGGATGGCGGAACTCGTCTCCGAAGGCCAGCGCCCCGAGCAGTCCCGCACCGAGCGCCGCGGGCGGCAGCGGCAGTTCCCGCGGCCATGCGGCGAACAGCCGGGCCTGCGGGGTGTGCCCGAGCCGGGCGAGCAGGACGGCGATGACGGCGGACACCGCCAGGACAGCACCGCAGGTGACGAACCCGGCTCCGATCCCGGCGGCCCGGCGGATTTCGTAGCGCAGGGGGCGGAGGGGGCTGGGGGCGGAACGGACGGCGATGGGGGGCGGGAGCGGTGACGAGTGGTCGAGAGCGGCGGCTCGAGACCGCCGCACGTGCCCGGCCGGAGTGGTGGCGGGCACGCCACCGGCCGCCGCGGGGCCGCTTGGCTGCGACCTCCCGCGGAGTTGCCCGGCGGAGACCTCGGCGGTCGCGGCCGCACCGGAATGCGGCCGGTCGAGGGCGAGCTGGGTGGCCGGCGCCTCGCCGGACGCGGCGCGCGTCGAAGGCTTGGAGGTGGCGGCGCGGGCGGTGGGATCGTCCGGAAGGGGACGGAGGGACGGCTGGGGGGATACGGCGAAGGTATGCGGTTGGCCGGGGGCGGCCGACGCCTGTGGCCGGGCCGAGGCGGTCACCGCCGACGGGTGGGCGGACGGGGCGGCGGACGGCTGGGCCGAGTCGGCAGTGGACGGCGGCTGGGCGGGGACGGTGGCGGAGATCAGCTCGGGGGCCGCGGCTTGGCTCGGCGACTCGGCTGGGGTGGCCAGGGCCGGAGGCGGCGCGGACGCGGTGCCGGCCGACGCCGGCCGGGCGGCCGCGGAGGCGCCTGCTGACTGGGCCGAGAGCGCTGCGGCCGGAGTCTCGGTGCCGCTGGTGCCGCCCGGAGGTTCGGCGTGCGGAGACCCGGCCGGGACCGCCGGCCCTTCGGCACCCGCTCCGGTGGATTCGTGCCGCTGCTCGGCCGTGGCGGAGTGCTCCGCCGTCTTCGCGGGCAGGTCCTCGCCCGGCTCCTGGTCGGCGGTGCACGACTGACTCACCGACCTCCGTCCGGCCGATGTCCGAGGCTGCGGGGTGACCGGAGAACCACTCGCGTCCGGACGTCGATCGACTCCGGGTGTGTCCCGCCGGTCGGCGGCCGGTGCTCCGTCGGCCGCCTGCTGCCCCTCCGCCGCCGGCTCGTTCGCGTCCCGCTGCCGTCGTACGGCGTCCGTCGGCGGCTCCGTTCCCGCGCCCGCGCCCATGGCGCCGACCTCGTCCGCGAGTTGGTGGACAAGGATGCCGTGGCGGAACGCGGCCTCGCCGACCTCGGCCGTCGTGCTGCCGTACACCGACAGGCGGTTGCCGCCTTCGCTGACGACCTCCACCGAGCGGTGGGCCGTGCGGGCCTCCTTGGCGAGGAGCGCGGCGAGCCGCGCGGCGTGAGGGCTGCGGACGGCTACGCGTGGCCGCAGCCGGGTGCGGGCGAAGTCGCTGGCCTCCTGGTCCGCGACGAGCCTGCCGGCCTCCAGGGTGACCACGCGGTCGGCGGCGCGGGCGGCTTCCTTGGGGTCGGAGGTGGCGAACAGAACCGTGCCGCCCTGCGCGGCGTGCGCCTGGAGCATGCGGTGCAACCACTGGCCCTCACGGGCGGAGAGACCGTGCGCGGGTTCGTCCAGGACGAGGGTGTGCGGGTCGGGGAGCAGCGCGCAGGCCAGGCCCAGCCGGCGGTCCATGCCGCGCGACAGCGTGCCCAGGCGCTCCTCGCGCAGGCTGACGAGCCCGACCGCTTCGAGCACTTCGTCGGCACGCCGGACCGGGACCCCGGTCGCCGCGCACAGCATGCGCAGGTGCCCGCGTACGGAGCGGGCCGGGTGACCCGGAACGTCACCGAGGAGGACGCCGACCTCACACGAGGGGTGGGCGATGCGGTGCAGGGGGCGACCCTTGAAATAGGTGAGTCCACGGCCCTGTTCGAGTTCGAGCATCAGCCTGAGCGCCGTGGTCTTGCCCGCGCCCGCCTCGCCCAGGAGTGCGGTGACGCGACCCGCGCACGCTTCGAAGGTCACGTCGTCGACGGCGGGCGGGTGCGCCTTACGGGCATTGCTGGTCAGTCCGAAGGCCTCGATCACCTTAGGGAAGATAGCGCGGAATGACCGTTTTTCCAGGTATAGAAGGGTTCAATCTCGGCGGTGTTCGCGCTGTCGGGCGGTCAGACCTCCGGTCGCAGCATCGGCGGGTTGAGGAGGGTGGCACCACCGGCGCGGAAGAGCTGGGCCGGACGGCCCCCCTGCCGGGTGGTCGTGCCACCGGTGGGGACGAGGAAGCCGGGCGTGCCGGTCACCTTGCGGTGGAAGTTGCGCGGGTCGAGCGCCACACCCCACACCGCCTCATAGACCCGGCGCAGCTCACCGACCGTGAACTCGGGCGTGCAGAACGCGGTGGCCAGGGACGAGTATTCGATCTTGGAGCGGGCCCGCTCCACCCCGTCGGACAGAATCTGGGCGTGGTCGAAGGCGAGCGGGGCGACCGGTTCGCCGTCCCGGCCGTACCCGCCCTGCGCGAGCAGTTCCTCCACCGGTGCCCAGCGCGCGTTACTGGCGTCGCCGCCGGCCCGAGGTGCCGGGAGGTCGGGAGCGAGGGCGAGGTGGGCGACGCTGACCACGCGCATCCTGGGGTCGCGCTTGGGGTCGCCGTAGGTCGCCAGCTGCTCCAGATGGGCACCGCCGTCCTGGGCGGGGGCGTCGGGGACGTGCGCGCACAGCCCGGTCTCCTCCGCGAGTTCCCGCGCCGCCGCCTGCGACAGATCCTCGTCGGCCCGCACGAAGCCGCCCGGCAGCGCCCAACGCCCCTGGAACGGCTGCTCGCCTCTGCGTACCGCCAGCGCGCACAGGGCGTGGCGGCGCACAGTCAGCACGACCAGGTCCACGGTGACAGCGAAGGGCGGAAAGGCTGACGGGTCGTAGGGCATGCGGTGATCATAGTCGTCTGCCTGACGATAAACACTCCCTTCGTCGCCCGCTTCGACTGCTGATCCACTTCGCGCCGATACACGCCGCCCCGCGGTCCGTCCCGGCGCGCGTCCGACGTCCGGCAACCCGTTCGTCACGCCGATGACGTCGCCCGTCCTCGCCCGGGCGTCCCGGCCGTCACGCCCCCAACTGCAGGCCGCTCGCGGCCTCCTCGACCATTGCCAGGCCGAGCCGGCTGACCCGTATCGAGAAGGGTGCGCCCGCCACCCGCAGGCCGGTCAGACCCAGTTCGCCCAGGGGCACGCTGTGGACGGGCCGCAGCGTGACGGTCCCGGCCGGGGCATCGGGGCGGATACCGGCGAGCGTGGTGAGGAGCAGCACCCCGGAGGCGGCCGCCGTGGCTGCCGGACGGCAGGCTGCGGGGTGCGGAAGGGGAGCGCTCCCGTCGGTGCGCTGCTCGCCTGCGAACATCTCGGGCAGTCGGTAACCGAAGTGTTCGGCCGCCGCCAGCAGGCCGCGCAGCAGCCCGCCCGCCTCCTTCTCGTAGCCCGCGGAGGCCAGACCGGCGACGGCGAGTGCCGTCTCCTGGACCCGGACGGCTCCGGCCCGGTGCCCGAACGGGTTGTGTCCCGCCTCCTTGACCCCGAGTCCGCGCAGCCCCCACCCCGAGTACATGGCCGCACCGCCGAGCAGCCGGGCGAGCTGCTCCGTCCGCACCTTGTCGAGCAGACCTACGGCCGGTCTGCCGCCGCCGAGCAGGCCGGTGTCGAGCAGGTGGACGGCGGCGGAGCCGAGGTGGGTCAGGGGTCGGCCGTCCGGAGTCAGCGCCGCCGCCGGACGGCCGCCGCTTCTGTCCTCGGTCCAGAAGTCCGACTGGAACACCGTCCTCAGCTCCCCCGCCCACTGCCGCAGCCCGGCGCCGCCGGGCCGGTGGTACGCGTCGAGGAGGTCCGCGCCGAGCAGCGCGGCCCGGTGGGCGTGAGCCTGGGTCTCACTGCGCGCTGGGCCGCCCGGCTGGGGGTCGCAGAGATAGGTGTGGTCGCCCACCGTGGTGCGCAGCCAGGTCAGGCAGCGCTCGGCCGCGGGCAGCAACTCCCGGATCTCCTGGTCCGGCAGCCCCCAGCGGCGGGCCTCCGCCAGCAGTGCGGGGAAGAGCAGGGTGGCCTCGGTGCCCGTGCAGCCCGGGGGCAGATGTGTGCCGGCGTCACGGCGTGGGCCGGGGATCATGCCGGCGTGCGGCCCCGGACCTCGCAGTTGGGTGCGGGCGAGGATGCGCAGGGTGCCCGCGGCGAGGCGGGTGCCGAGGGGCAGGGTCATCCGGGCGGCGGCGAGCGCCTCGGCCGGAGCCAGGCCACAGCGCCAGGGTGCCCCGGCCCCGAGGTAGGTGTCGGAGGGATGGGCAGGGTCACGGAGCAGCAGCGCCTGGAGATCCTCGATGCTGGTCCTGAGCAGCGCCGCGGCTCTCGGATCGTCACCCGCGGCCCTGGCGGGTGCCAGCGGGCTGGTCGCGGCGCGTCCCACGGCACGCAGGGGGCCCGTGCTGTCCGGACGCACCTGTAGTTCCACGCTCACCGTCGCGCCCGGGGCCAGTTCGAACTCCCAGCGCAGCAGCCCCGCGGAGGCCAGCGCGTCGGTGGGGGGCGGGTCCGCCGTGACCGACGAGCTGCCGGTGGGGGTGGTCCAGCGCAGCCCGGAGTCGTGGACGCTGGCCGGGAGTTCGGGTCCGGGGCTGCCGGAGGCGATGGCGCTCAGCTCCGCAAGGTCGGTTCCGAGCGCCACCTCCAGTGCGAGACGCCGCGAACGGCGCGCGGAGCTGCGCAGGGTGATGCGCTCGGTGCCGTCGGCGTGCCGGGCCCGTTCCACGACGACGTCCGGATCCGGGCCGGCTGCCGGGGAGGCCCGCAGGGTTCCCACGAAGTGTGCGCAGTCCGCGCCGGCCATCCGCGCCTGCACGGGGAGCGGTTCGCGGCCGGCAACCCGGACCTGACAGCGTGCGAGCAGCCGCCGGCCCGCCCGGTAGAACCCCTCCAGGCCGGCGCCGGTCAACTGACCCTGCTCCGCGGAGATGGCGAGGCCGGGCAGTGCGACGCACATCAGCGCGTTGTGCGTGGGCGGCAGCCCACCGATGGGCCCCGTGCCCTTCGCCCCCGGCGTCGATCGTGAGGGCGTGACCCGAGGCGTGCGGGTGGGCTGCCCCGACGGGCCTTCCGGCCACGGGAGCCAGGCTGGGGGGCCGTCCCGGAGTCGACGGTTGCCGTCAGCGGTGGAGGGCGGACTCGGCTGATGCATGGCAGGCACCTTCTGCGCTCGGTGCGCCTGGGACGTGCTCGGCGCCGGATGAGAGGTTCCGGAGGGACAGGGGGCGTGGACGGGCGGCGGCACGACCCGTCCAGGCGTTCCGCCACTCAGGTGAACGGAGGAGGGCTCCTCCTGGTCACGCCCCCGTCCGTCGAACCCGCCGGACAACTGCGCGAGATGACACCGTGCGGGCTGGTCGGCCCGCACTTCCCGGCACCGAAGAACTGCTGGCCGATGCGGCACAGGCGGGCAGGCGGGCGGGCGGGCAGGCGGGTCCGGAACCGTTCCGGTCCGGTCCGGTCCGGTGAGGTTTCCTGTCCAGTTGCGGACAGCGCCTGCCCACGCCCGTCCGCATGCAGCCGCTGCCCGGCCCTCGTTCATTCGTCACCCTCGGCGTGGCCCTTCCGGGCGGGTGAGTCCGCCCGCGCAGCCCGACCGCCTCGGGTGTCGGTCTTCTGCGTCGCCCGGGTGCGTGTGCCGTCACCGGGCCTGGACGCACCCGGGCGGGTCCGGGCGCGACCTGAGCCCGTCGGACGGGTGCCCTCCGCCCGAGGCCGCCGCGGGTCGGGACTGTCTTCCGTGCGCGGACGGCGGCGACGCCTGACTTCGGAGGCGGCGGTCGGCTCGTGGCTGTCGCCCGCGTCGGCCGGGGCGCCGTCACCGGCGGCTTCCGCGTCGACCGCCGGCTCGTGCCCCGTGCGCCCCGTGCGCAGGCATCGGCGGATCGACTCGGGGTCCAGACCCTCGTTGCAGGCCTGGTGCAGCAGCCTGGCGAAGAGGTACT
Organism: Streptomyces sp. NPDC026515; assembly: GCF_055567595.1. NCBI lineage: Bacteria > Bacillati > Actinomycetota > Actinomycetes > Kitasatosporales > Streptomycetaceae > Streptomyces > Streptomyces sp. NPDC026515. Next base: position 94,042 of record NZ_JBVHQD010000001.1, on the reverse strand, counting down.
CGGGATCCGCGCCCAGGGCCATCGCCAGTGCCTCCCGCGCCTCCAGGTCGTCACCGGTCGACCAGGCGACCCAGCCGGCCAGCGTCAGGGGCGCGGCGGCGTGTTCGCCGTACGCACCGACGCAGCGGCGGGCGAGGGCCCGCCACAGGCGCAGGGCGGGTCCGGCCTCGTCGCCCTCCATCCAGGCGGCTGCCCGATCGCGGGTGGTGCGGTCCTGGAGTCCGAGGATCAGCAGGGCGGCTTCGCTGTGGGTGATCAGGGCGTCGTCGCGGAGGTCCGCCTGGTGGATGCCGGACACGGGGATCGCCGCGGCGTACCGGCTCATGAGCTGCTCGGCGAGGGCGAGTGTCTCGTCGGCCACGTCCGCCCGGGAGGCGTCGTGGAGAATGCGGGGCACCATGGCGCTTCCCGCGCGGTCCAGGGCGGTCTCCTGTTCCAGCGCGGCACCGGATTCCCGGGGCTGCAGCCTGGCCCGCAGCTCGCGCAGGGTGCCGCGCACCTGGATGCCGGCGTAGGTGGCGGCGGCCGCGAGCACGGAGGTGCCGGGCAGGCCCATGGGGGCGCCCTCGGGAGGACAGCACTCGTCCGCCGGGCAGCAGTACGACCAGAATCGGCCCTCCGAGACGCACAGCGCCTCGATCACCGGCACGTCGAGGCGGCCGCACTCGGTGCGCAGCAGCTGGGCCAACGGAGCGAGCCGGCGCATGACGTCCCGGCCCGTCTCGCCGGGTGCGGGTTCCTGACAGACGTAGGCGACCATCTGCTCGGGGCGGCTTCCGCGGCGTTCGCTGCCCGTCATCAGGCCCTGCGCCAGCTGACGGGCGGCCGATTCCCAGTCGTCCGTGTGCGCCGGGATGCCGAGCCGGGCCCGTCCGCCGAACCGGCCGCGGCCGCCCCGGTCGTGCAGGGCGACCAGAACCATGCTGTCCTCGGGCCGGTACCCGAGCAGATAGGGCAGCGCGTCGGCCAGTTCGGCCGGGGTGCGCAGGGTGATCTGGGTGTCGTGGGCGGGACGGCCGAGCGGCTCCCCGCCTCCGTTGATGTCGCCGTTGTCGGAGGGTCCGGTGGTTTCGCTGTGATTCGTCATGCGCCGACGATCCCGCGGATATCGTGATTCCGGTTTTCCTGTGGATAAGTCCAATCAGGGACACACCAACGCCGCCCCGCCCGTCCACAGCCCGCCCGGCTGTCGGTCCCGTCCTGTTGTATGGGACGCATGGAGCACACGAACAACGCGGAACTCCGGTCGCGGGCGGATGCCGTCCTCGCCCGTCTCGTCGGCGACGACACGGGCACGGCCCGGTTGCGCGAGGACCAGTGGCGGGCCATCGAGGCGCTGGTCGCCGACCGGCGCCGAGCCCTGGTGGTGCAGCGCACCGGCTGGGGCAAGTCCGCGGTGTACTTCGTGGCGACCTCGCTGCTGCGGGCCGCGGGCAGCGGTCCGACGGTCATCGTCTCCCCCCTGCTGGCGCTCATGCGCAACCAGGTGGGCGCCGCGGCCCGGGCCGGCATCCACGCCCGCACCATCAACTCCTCCAACACCGAGGACTGGGAGGCGATCCAGTCGGAGATCGCGGCAGGTGAGGTCGACGTCCTCCTGGTGTCCCCGGAGCGTCTCAACAACCCGGACTTCCGCGACGAGGTCCTGCCCAAGCTCGCCGCGGCGACCGGACTGCTCGTGGTCGACGAGGCCCACTGCATCTCGGACTGGGGACATGACTTCCGTCCGGACTACCGGCGGCTGCGCACCATGCTCGCCGAGCTGCCCCCGGGTGTGCCGGTGCTGGCCACCACCGCCACGGCCAACGCGCGCGTGACCGCCGATGTCGCCGAGCAACTCGGCACCGGTGGCGGCTCGGACGCACTGGTGCTGCGTGGTCCGCTGGACCGGGAGAGCCTGAGTCTGGGGGTGCTGCGGCTGCCGGACGCCGCCCACCGGATGGCGTGGCTCGCGGACCACCTGGACGAACTGCCGGGCTCCGGCATCGTCTACACCCTCACGGTGGCCGCGGCCGAGGAGGTCACCGCCTTCCTGCGGCAGCGCGGACACACCGTGGCCTCGTACACGGGGAAGACGGAGAACGCCGACCGGCAGCAGGCCGAGGACGACCTGATCGGCAACCGGGTCAAGGCCCTGATCGCCACCTCGGCCCTCGGCATGGGCTTCGACAAGCCCGATCTCGGATTCGTGGTGCACCTGGGCTCACCCTCCTCTCCCATCGCCTACTACCAGCAGGTCGGCCGCGCGGGGCGCGGTGTCGAGCACGCCGAGGTACTGCTGCTGCCGGGCCGGGAGGACGAGGCGATCTGGGAGTACTTCGCCTCGCTCGCGTTCCCTTCGGAGGATCTGGTGCGCCGCACCCTGGACGTCCTGTCCCGGGCCGGCGGCCCCATGTCGCTGCCCGCGCTGGAGCCACTGGTGGAACTGCGCCGCTCCCGGCTGGAGACCATGCTGAAGGTTCTCGACGTGGACGGTGCGGTCAAGCGGGTCAAGGGCGGGTGGATCACGACCGGGCAGCCGTGGACGTACGACTCGGAGCGGTACGCCTGGGTGGCACGGCAGCGGGCGGCCGAGCAGCAGGCGATGCGCGAGTACGCGGCCACGACGGACTGCCGGATGGAGTTCCTGCAGCGCCAGCTCGACGACGAGGGCGCGAAACCCTGCGGCCGCTGCGACAACTGCGACCGGTCGCGGTTCACGGCGGACACCTCCACGGCCGCGCTGGACGCCGCACGGGTCGACCTCGGCCGCGCGGGCGTCGAGGTGGAGCCCCGCCGGATGTGGCCGACCGGTCTGCCTGCCATCGGCATCGATCTCAAGGGCCGCATCCCGGCCGGTGAACAGGGTTCGGCGGGGCGCGCCCTGGGGCGGTTGTCGGACATCGGCTGGGGCAATCGGCTCCGCCCGCTGCTCGCTCCCCAGGCCCCGGACACGGCCGTGCCGGACGACGTCGCGCGCGCGGTGGTGGACGTGCTGGCCGACTGGGCGAAGGGCCCCGGCGGGTGGGCCCCGGGCGCGGCCGACGCACAGCCGCGGCCGGTGGGTGTCGTCACCATCGCCTCGCGCTCCCGTCCTCGGCTGATCGACTCCCTGGGCGCCCGCATCGCGGAGGTCGGCAGACTGCCCCTGCTGGGTTCCGTGACGTACGCGGGTGAGGCGCCGCACGTGTCGCGCAGCAACAGCGCCCAGCGTCTGAAGGCCCTCGACGGCGCGCTGACCGTGCCACCCGCCCTGTCCGCCGCGCTCGCCGCGGCCGAGGGTCCGGTGCTGCTGGTGGACGACTTCACCGAGACCGGCTGGACGCTGGCGGTCGCGGCACGCCTGCTGCGGAGGTCCGGGGCGCGTGGGGTGTTGCCGCTGGTCCTGGCTGTTCAGGGTTGATCCGCCAGGTGCTGTTCGAATACGGCACCGGGTACGGCCTGCGCACGTGACGTACCAGGACGTCGCAGAGTTCTCCGGCGCCTCCCTGGGTAGGGATATAAGCCACGCACCACCAGATAACCGTCGGTGGCCCCATTTGCTCGTTGCCGCAATCAAGTTCGGCAGGAAGAATTGAAGTCCGCTCCCCGCACGGCTCGTCCGTGATCCGGTTGGGCCTTACTGCGGTGCGCGCTCCCCCGAATCCGATCTCGCCCGCTGTGTGGGCGCGTAGCCGAAGGGAGGAACGTGACCTTCGGATTCGCTCCGTCCTCGGCAGCATCGTTGTCGACGTCCGCGTCCGCCGTTTCCGCCAGCCGCCTGCTCGAGCCCGCGGAGTGGGCAGACGCCGGAATACCGCTGCTCCGCAACCCCCGTGAGGTGGTCAGTGGACTGCACGCCCGGCACCGCCCCAAGCCGACTACAGCGATCGTGGCCGTCCTCGACCCGGAGGAACGGCTCTGCGCCAGCGCCTCGTTCACCCGGCGCTCGGCCCCGGCCGACGGCTGGATGTTCCGCAACGCGCTCCTGGCCCAGTTGCGCCGGGTGATCCCGCACGACCTGCGCCGCCGCACCCCGGTGCGGACCGCCGTACTGCTCTACTGCCGCGAGGGGGACGCGCGTTGGACAGAGGAGGACGGTGCCTGGATGTGGGGATTGCGGGACGCCTGCACGCTGCACGGACTGCGCTGCGGGTCGTACATCACACTGACCCACGACGGCTGGCAGGTACTCGGTGAGGGCCGCGGCGGGCGGCGCCCGAACGCCGACTCGCCTCCCGAACCTCTCGCCCTGTCCGAGGCCACGCCCCTGTCACCGCGCACCGGAGGTGCCGTGTCCGAGGTACTGCGCCGCGCCGCCGCCCGCTGAAGCCGGCCCCCGTGCAGGGGCGCCGGCCGAAGCACGCGCCGCCGGGTACGGCCCCCTGAACGGGCCGTACGGCGTGCTGCGGGGGCATTCACGAACTCCGGGCCGTGACGGGCAGCCCCGTCTCCGACCACTCGACAGATCCGGCCCGGTGCCCGCGGTCCGGATCTTCCGTCCGTCGAACGGGGGGCCGGACGGCGAACGCTCCTCGCCCGGCGTGCGGGCATGCCGGAGGCACCACCGTGCGAGTCCGTCGCCACGGCTCCTTCCGTACCTCCGGAGTACCGGAGGCGCCGGAAGGGAGTCAGACGCCGACGCCGAGCACCGAGTTGATCTGCTGCGGGTCTCCGCAGACGATCAGCAGGGCACCGGCCCGGGACAGGGCCAGCGGCAGGGCGGTGGCCACGGTGTCGGAATCGCCGTTGACGGCGACGACGACCACGGGGCGGGTCGCGGCACGGGAGGCGACGGCGGCGTCCGTGTAGAAGACGTCGTCGCCCGCGTCGTGCTGCGCCCAGTAGGAGGCTTCGCCGAAGGACAGCTCGTGGTCGGCCCACGGATGCTGCGCGCCGGTGGTGATCACCAGCACGTCACCGGGGGCACGGCCCGAGTCGAGAAGCAGGTCCACCGCCTCCTCGGCGGAGTCGAGAGCGCTCTCGACCGATGCCGGGATCAGCTGGATCTGCGGGGCCGCCGCTGCCGCGGCGGGCACGGCCGGGCCGGACGGCCCTGGCTTGGCCACGTCACGCGGCGTGCGCTGCGCCGGCGGCGCAGGCCGCGGCGGGCCAGGACGACCGGGACGCGACGGAGCCGCGGGGCGGGGGCCGGGTACTGGACGGGGGGTCGGCGCGGTACGGCCACTGGCCGGAGTGGCGCGGGGACCCTGGGCACTCTCGTGAATCTGAGGCTCCTCGGGAATGAGAGGCATGAGCTGATATCTATCAAACGTTGGTGCAGGTCACGTGAACCGGGTGGCACAACAGTGCGACTGGAACGTCAGAAGTCGAAGCCGAGCTGACCCTCGATCTCCCGAACGCTTCCCTCCGCCCAGCTGCGGACCTTCTTGAGGTGCTGCCACTGGGGCAGCGCATCAAGATACGCCCACGACAACCGGTGGTACGGGGTGGGTCCCCGCTCCTCCAGTGCGGCCTTGTGCACGGGCGACGGATACCCGGCGTTGTCCGCAAATCCGAAGTCTGCATGGTCGATACCCAGTTCGGCCATCATTTTGTCGCGCTGAACCTTGGCGATCACCGAGGCCGCCGCGACGGCCACGCACGATCGGTCACCCTTGATGACCGTACGCACCTGCCACGGGGTGCCGAGGTAGTCGTGCTTTCCGTCGAGGATGACCGCGTCCGGGCGGACCGGAAGGGCCTCCAGAGCACGGCCGGCAGCCAGCCGCAGCGCGGCCGTCATCCCGAGACTGTCGATCTCCTCCGGCGAGGCGTGCCCCAGGGTGTAGGCCGTGACCCACGTCCGCAGCACCTCCGCGAGTTCCGTGCGGCGCTTGACGGTCAGGAGCTTGGAGTCGGTGAGGCCCTCGGGCGGTCGGCGAAGACCGGTGACCGCGGCGCAGACGGTGACGGGCCCGGCCCAGGCGCCGCGCCCCACTTCGTCGACACCGGCGATGACCTTCGCTCCGGTCGTGGCGCGGAGGGAGCGCTCGACGGTGTGAGTAGGCGGTTCGTACGGCATGGCGCCCTTAGAGTACGCCGCGCCGATCCCCGAGCGACACCCCGGCTTCCCCAAGGGAGCCGGGGACCGACGAAGCGGTGGATCAGGCCTCGTGCGACAGCAGCAGCGGAAGCATGAACTGGTCGATCATCCGCTCGACCTCCTGATCGTTCCATTCGCTTCCAGAAATCTTGTTGCGGTACATCATCATGGCCGGAATGGCGTCGAGGACATAGTCGTTTGCCGCATCGGCGCGCACCTCTCCCCGCTCTATGCCACGGGCGACGATGTCACCGATCAGCCGGGTGGTCGGCCCCACGACGCCGTCGAAGATCACGCCATGGAACCGCTCGACCTGCGTCGGATCGCATTCGTGAATCACCGACCGCAGGGCGAAGCCGGGGCGCGAGAACATCGCGTCCCGGGCCTGCCGGCACAGGGCCAGCAGGTCTTCGCGCACACTTCCGAGGTCGGGGGCCTCCTCCAGACGCGGCAGACCCGCCTGCAGTGCGTCGGCGACCAGCTCTTCCTTCGAGGCCCAGCGCCGGTACACCGCAGCCTTCCCGGTCTGCGCGCCGGCGGCGACACCTTCCATGGTCAGGCCGTTCCAGCCGACCGTACTGAGCTGCTCCAAGGCGGCGTCCAGGATCGCGCGTTCGAGGACCGCACCGCGCCGACGAGGGGAGGCCGCCTGGGGAGGAGCGGCAGTCCAGCGCGAGGTAACCATCTGAGTGTCTCCAGCGAACGAGGGGAGCGGGGAGTCAGGAGCGGGGGACCAGACACGGCGCGCGACGACAAGGGGGGACGCGGCACGCGACGCGCACTTAAGTGAACGCTTGCGTTCTCTACCGAGGACTCACTACCGTTGACGCGACAGTGAACGCGGGCGTTCACTAACACCTTCGTGGGGGATCCACAGTGACAACCTCTCAACTGATATCCGATCAGAAACCCGGCGCGGCCCGCAGGCAGGGGCGCCCCGGCATCGCACTCACCGTGATTGCCGCCTGCCAGCTCATGGTCGTACTTGACGCGACGATTGTGAACATCGCACTCCCGCACATTCAAGACGCACTCAAGTTCAGCACCACGGACCTCACCTGGGTGGTCAGCGCCTACACGCTCACCTTCGGCGGTCTGCTCCTGCTCGGTGCGCGAGCCGGTGACATCCTCGGCCGGCGCCGGGTGTTCATGACCGGCATCCTGCTGTTCACCTTCGCCTCGCTCCTCGGCGGCCTCGCCCAGGAACCCTGGCAACTGCTGGCAGCCCGCGCCCTCCAGGGCATGGGTGGCGCGATCGCGTCGCCGACCTCGCTGGCCCTGATCACCACCACCTTCCCGGAAGGCCCCGAGCGCAACCGGGCGTTCGGAGTGTTCGCCGCCGTCTCCGCGGGCGGTGGTGCCATCGGTCTGCTGGCCGGCGGCATGCTCACCGACTGGCTCGACTGGCGTTGGGTGTTCTTCGTCAATGTGCCGATCGGCCTGCTGATCGTCGCCCTCACCCCGCAGTACATCAACGAGTCCGAACGGCATCCCGGACGCTTCGACATCGCGGGTGCGCTGACCTCCACGCTGGGCATGGTCTCCCTGGTGTACGGCTTCATCCGGGCCGCGGAGGAGGGCTGGCGCGACGCTCTGACGCTCGGCTCCTTCGGTGTCGCGGTCGTCCTCCTGCTGGCCTTCGTGTTCATCGAGACCAGGGCGAAGGAGCCCATCACCCCGCTGCGGATGTTCGCCGACCGCAACCGCTCCGGCACCTATGTGATCATGCTGAGCCTGGCCGCGGCGATGTTCGGCATGTTCTTCTACATCGTGCTGTTCGTGCAGAACGTGCTGGGCTACAGCCCGATCCGGGCCGGTCTGGCCTTCCTGCCCGTGACGGTGGCGATCGCCGTCGGCGCCGGGCTGTCGCAGCGGTTCCTGCCCGCCCTCGGCCCGAAGCCGTTCATGATGACCGGCTCCGCGCTCGTGGTCGTCGGCCTGACCTGGCAGACGTTCATCAAGCCGGACAGCTCGTATCTCGGCGGGGTTCTCGGACCCATGCTGATCTTCGGCTTCGGCATGGGTCTGAACTTCGTCACCGCGACCGTCACCGCGGTGTCCGGGGTCGCCCCGCACGAGGCCGGTGCGGCCTCCGGACTGCTCAACGCCATGCAGCAGGTGGGCGGTTCGCTGGGCCTGTCCATCCTGACCACGGTCTTCGGCTCGGCCAGCAAGGACGAGGCGAAGAAGCAGCTGCCGAAGCTCCTCGCCGACGGTTCGCCACAGCAGAAGGCGGAGTTCGCCAGGTCCCACCAGCTGCCCGCGCCCTGGGGGCATGAGGTGCTCGCGCACGGGATCTCGACCGCGTTCATCCCCGCCGCCGCCATGGCCGCGCTCGGCCTGCTCACCGCCTGGCTGGTGATCAAGGTCCGGAAGAGCGACCTCGAAGCCCTCGCCGGCACGGCCGGCCCCGGGCTGGGCTGACCCCACCGGCTCCACGGGCAGCCGCGGATGGCCGGACCGCCGCCAGGGGACAGACGGCAGAGGCAGAGGTCCGGCCATCCGCATCAGGGCCGACAGCGACACGGACACCACCAGAACGGCCTTTACGACCCACACCACCGACACCTTGCCCCCCGCGACTCCGCTTCCCTCCCGGCCGTCCGCACTCGGACGGAGCGCGGAGCGGATACCGGGAAAACGGCCGACAGTCACGGAGAGTTCCCGCCGGTGACGTAGAGTCTCGATCGCGCCCAGGGTGCCCGGTCCCGGAGAGTCGAGACCACCCGGGTCCCCGAGAGTCACCAGGGCGCCGAGACGGCCGAGGCCACCGCACCGAGCAGCACCGCAGGAGCCTCCGAGCCGGGATTCTCGCGCACCACGAAAGCCGGACCGAAACGCTTCGCACGCATGAGACCGTCCCCCGCCGGCTTTCATGCGCTGAGACCCGTCGACAGCCGACGGCGGCCTTCCTACACCGACGGCAGTCCGCCGACCGCGGTCCCCGTACCCTTCGGCGCCCACTCCGGCAGCGCCTCCGTCCGTTCCGTCCATGCGGCCGGGGGCGCTCCCGCCGTGCCGGCCGCGAGCACGCCGCCGACGATGGCGCAGGTGGTGTCCACGTCGCCGCCCACCCGGGCGGTCGCCCAGAACGCCGTCTCGTAGTCCGCGAGGGCACGTGCCGCCGACCAGAGGGCGAACGGGACGGTGTCATGGGCGCTCGTACGCCGTCCGCAGCCAAGGACGGCCGCCACGGTGCCCGCGTCCTCGTAGTCGAGCATGTCGCGGGCGCGTCGCAGGCCCTGCCCGACGGCGCTCCTGGGGACGAGCGCGACGACCCCGTCGAGGAGCGCCTCGGGGGTCGGCCGGCCACCGGGTGCCGCCACCAGTGCCGCCGCCGCGGCGACCGCCATGGCCCCGACCACCGCCTCGCGGTGCTGGTGCGTGGGGTAGGCCGAGATCTCGGCCTGGTGGGTGGCCTGCTCCGGATCGTCCGCGTACCAGGCGCCCAGGGGCGCGATCCGCATCGCCGCGCCGTTGCCCCACGAGCCGCGCCCGTCGAAGAGTGCGGCGGCCAGCTCGCGCCAGTCGCCCCCCTCCCTGACGAGCCGGAGCAGCCGGTTGACGGCGGGGCCGTAGCCTCGGTCGAAGTCGTGGTGTGCGGCGAAGGAGTGGGCCAGCGCGTCCTGGTCGATGCGGTGGTGGGCGGCGAGGACGGCGACGACGGAACAGGCCATCTCCGTGTCGTCGGTCCACTGCCAGGTGCCCGGCGGCAGCTCGCGGCGCTGGAGCAGCGGATAGTTCACGGGAACGAAGAACTGGGAGCCCAGCGCGTCGCCGGTGGCGAGTCCGCGCAGGCTGGCCAGGGCGCGGTCCAGGCGCCCGGCGTTCGGAGTGTCGGAGGAAAAGGTCATCCCGGTCAGCCTAGCCGCTCATCCAGGGGGCCTCCGGGTCCCGCCAGCGGTCGAAGGGCCGGTCGAGCGTGTACTTGCCGTCCTCACCGAGAACGAGCATCCGCATCTCGGCGTTCCCCGGGTTGGACAGCGACTCGAAGTCCGCGACCGTCCAGTGGAACCAGCGCATGCAGAACAGCCGCATCGCCAGGCCATGGGTCACCAGGAGCACGTTGGGCGGGTGGTCCGGCGCCTCGAAGCTGCGGAAGAGGCTCTCCAGGAAGCCGCCGACCCGGTCGTACACGTCGGCCCCGGACTCGCCCTGGGGGAAGCGGAAGAAGAAGTGCCCGTACGCGTCCCGGTAGGTCTTCTGCAGCCGGACGTCGTCGCGGTCCTGCCAGTTTCCCCAGTCCTGCTCGCGCAGCCGGGGCTCCTCGCGTACGCGTATGAGGTCCGGGTCGAGGTGGAAGGCGCGGAGGGTCTCATGCGTACGGCGGTACGGGGAGACGTACACACTGACGGGCTCCCGGCCGAAGATCTCCCGGATGCGTTTTCCGGTCTCCTCGGCCTGCCGCCAGCCCCGCTCGGTCAGGGCCAGTGAGTGGTCGGGTTCCCGCTCGTACACGGAGTCGTCGACATTGCCGGTTGACTCGCCGTGCCGGACAAGGACGATGCGCCGTGGTCGTGCCATGCCAAAACCCTAGATCGAGTGGCGGAAAGTCGAGCACTCGGATGGGCTCCGTACAGCGTAGGTCACACAAATCGAGGGTTGGAGAATCAAACGATCCAGCTCGGTTCGAGCTCCACGATGTCGCCCGTGAGGGCCGCGATGTCGGTCTCGGTCTGGGCGCGCAACGCCAGACGCTCCACCCGCTCGGTGCGGTATTTACCGTGTTCGGCCGCCGATCGCCACATCGAAAGGATCATGAACTCGTTCGCCGGGGCCTCCGCGAACATGCCTCGGATCATGCCGGGCGAGCCGGCCATCGCCGGGTTCCAGACCTTCTCCTGCATGAGCGTGAAGTGCTCGACGCGCTCCTCGTGCACCCGGCAGAGGGCCACCCGGACCAGATCGGAGTCCGTGAACCGCGGTTCGAAGCCGGTCTTCACATCGAACCGGTACTCGAACAGTTTGACCTGCTGGTCCTTGTACGTGCCGGACTGGGACGCGGCCAGACGATCATGTGAGCGCGCCATGAAGGAGTCGTAGAAGGCACGGCTCTCCCAGAAGGCGAAGGTGTGCGCCACCCCCGCTCGCTGCCGACTCCAGCCCCCGCCCTGTCCCCGAAACCCCGGCTCCCCCAGAAGCCCCGCCCATTTCCGCTGCCCCCGCTCGAACCCGCGGCGGTCCACCACGGTGCAGCGAATCCACTTGACCAGCACCGCGCCATCGTAAGGCCATGGGACGTGGCGCCGGTCACGCTCCGGCGGAGATCACCCGCGCATGCGCCCCGGCGCAGGTGGCACGATGGGTAAAGAGCCTTGGCAGCCGATCAGTTGGGGCAGGGACCTCTAGGGGGAAAGGGACGCGTGATGAGCGGTTTCAGCAAGGCGATCAGCAAGGTCGAGGTCGCACTGAAGTGGGATCCCAGCCCGGCCGGGCAGCCGCCCACCGATCTCGACATCATCGCCGGTACCTACACGGCGGGCGACCCGTACGGGACGGCGGCCTATCTCGTGCACTTCGACAGCCGCTCACCGGACGGCACGATCTTCCTCAACCGGGACAGCCAGGACGGCAAGGGCTTCGGCTGGGACGAGGTGATGACGCTCGAACTCGACCGGCTCGACGCCCGGTACACACGCGTGGTGGTCGGGGCCGTCATACAACAACGGTCCGCGCACCGGACGTTCGTGAACGTCCTGAACCCGGAAGTGCGCGTCCGGGAGGGCTACAACGTGCTGGCCGAGGACGACTTCGGCTCCGTCCTCGGGGCGACGGCCGCCGCCGTCGCGGAGTTCGTACGCGACGGATCCGGCGACTGGAGCTTCCGGCCCGGTCTGCACGGCTTCGAGGACGACCCCGTGGTCTTCACCCGCGCCATGGGCGGCCTCGGCCGGCCGTGACGGCAGGCGACCAGGAACAGCGGTAAGGGGCGTCGGCCGCGGCCGACGCCCCTTACTTCACTTCATGTCAACCCGTCAGCTGCAGCCGCTGGTCGAGCCACAGCCCTCGCAGATGTAGCAGGAACCGGCCCGCTGCATCTTCGTACCGCAGGAGAAGCAGAGCGGGGCGTCGGCCTGGATGCCCAGCTGCATCTCCACCAGCTCGGCGCTGGTGTGGGCCTGCTTGGGGGCGGGCTTGGCCACCACGGCCTCGGTCTTCGGGGAGGCGACGGCCTTCAGCTCCTGAGTGCGCGGTGCCGACTGGGCCAGGCCCTCGACGTCGACCTCGTCCTCGGACGGCTCGTAGGAACCCGTCTCCAGGTGACGCTGGCGCTCCGGGGCGGAGTGGATTCCGAGCGCGGAGCGCGTCTCGAACGGCAGGAAGTCCAGCGCCAGGCGGCGGAAGATGTAGTCGACGATCGACTGCGCCATCCGCACGTCCGGGTCGTCCGTCATGCCGGCCGGCTCGAAGCGCATGTTGGTGAACTTCGAGACGTACGTCTCCAGCGGCACGCCGTACTGGAGACCGACGGAGACCGCGATGGAGAAGGCGTCCATCATGCCCGCGAGGGTGGAGCCCTGCTTGGACATCTTCAGGAAGACCTCGCCCAGACCGTCGTCGGGGTAGGAGTTGGCCGTCATGTAGCCCTCGGCGCCGCCGACGGTGAAGGACGTGGTGATGCCGGGACGACCCTTCGGGAGGCGCTTGCGGACCGGGCGGTACTCGATGACCTTCTCGACCGTCTCGCGGATGGTCGCCTCGGCCTTCTCGGTGACCTCGGCCTTCTCCTTCTCCTTGGTCTTCGCGGAGAGGGGCTGGCCTACCTTGCAGTTGTCACGGTAGATCGCGAGCGCCTTGACGCCGAGCTTCCATGCCTCGAAGTAGATCTCCTCGACCTCCTCGACGGTCGCCGTCTCCGGCATGTTGACCGTCTTGGAGATGGCGCCGGAGATCCAGGGCTGGATCGCGGCCATCATGCGGACGTGGCCCATCGGGGAGATGGCACGCTCGCCCATGGCGCAGTCGAAGACCTCGTAGTGCTCGGGCCTGAGCCCGGGGGCGTCGATCACATTGCCGTTCTCGGCGATGTGGGCGACGATCGCCTCGATCTGCTCCTCCTGGTAGGCCAGGCGGCGCAGGGCCTGCGGGACCGTGCCGTTGACGATCTGCATCGAGCCGCCACCGACCAGCTTCTTGAACTTCACCAGCGCCAGGTCGGGCTCGACACCGGTGGTGTCGCAGGACATCGCCAGACCGATGGTGCCGGTGGGGGCGAGGACGGACGCCTGGGAGTTACGGAAACCGTTCTTCTCACCGAGGCGGACCACGTCCTGCCAGGCCTCCGTGGCGGCGGCCCACACCGGGGAGTCCAGGTCGTCCATGCGGACGGCCGCCGTGTTGGCGTCCGCGTGCTGCTTCATGACGCGGTTGTGGGCGTCCGCGTTGCGGGCGTAGCCGTCGTACGGGCCGACGACCGCGGCGAGCTCGGCGGAGCGCTTGTACGCCGTGCCGGTCATCAGGGAGGTGATGGCACCGGCCAGCGCGCGGCCGCCGTCGGAGTCGTAGGCGTGGCCGGTCGCCATCAGCAGCGCGCCGAGGTTGGCGTAGCCGATGCCGAGCTGGCGGAAAGCGCGGGTGTTCTCGCCGATCTTCTGGGTCGGGAAGTCCGCGAAGCAGATGGAGATGTCCATCGCGGTGATGACCAGCTCGACGACCTTCGCGAAGCGCTCGACCTCGAAGGACTGGTGGCCCTGGCCGTCGTCCTTCAGGAACTTCATCAGGTTCAGCGAGGCGAGGTTGCAGGACGTGTTGTCCAGGTGCATGTACTCGCTGCAGGGGTTCGAGCCGTTGATCCGGCCGGACTCCGGGCAGGTGTGCCAGTGGTTGATCGTGTCGTCGTACTGGATGCCGGGGTCGGCGCAGGCCCAGGCGGCCTCGGCCATCTTGCGGAACAGGCTCTTGGCCTGGACCTCCTCGATGACCTCGCCCGTCATCCGGGCGCGCAGGCCGAACTGGCCGCCCTGGTCGACCGCCTTCATGAACTCGTCGTTCACACGGACCGAGTTGTTGGCGTTCTGGTACTGGACGGACGTGATGTCGTCGCCGCCCAGGTCCATGTCGAAGCCCGCGTCGCGGAGGGCCCGGATCTTCTCCTCCTCCTTGACCTTGGTCTCGATGAAGTCCTCGATGTCGGGGTGGTCGACGTCGAGGATGACCATCTTGGCGGCGCGGCGGGTGGCACCACCGGACTTGATGGTGCCGGCGGAGGCGTCGGCACCACGCATGAAGGAGACCGGGCCGGAGGCGTTGCCGCCGGAGGAGAGCAGCTCCTTGGAGGAGCGGATCCGGGAGAGGTTCAGGCCGGCACCGGAGCCGCCCTTGAAGATCATGCCCTCTTCCTTGTACCAGTCGAGGATCGACTCCATGGAGTCGTCGACGGACAGGATGAAGCAGGCGGACACCTGCTGGGGCTGCGGTGTGCCCACGTTGAACCACACGGGGCTGTTGAAGCTGAAGATCTGGTGCAGGAGCGCGTAGGCCAGCTCGTGCTCGAAGATCTCGGCGTCGGCGGGCGAGGCGAAGTACTTGTGGTCCTCGCCGGCCTTCCGGTACGTCTTCACGATGCGGTCGATCAGCTGCTTGAGGCCGGTCTCGCGCTGCGGGGTGCCGACGGCACCCCGGAAGTACTTGCTGGTGACGATGTTGACCGCGTTCACCGACCAGAAGTCGGGGAACTCGACGCCACGCTGCTCGAAATTGACCGAGCCGTCGCGCCAGTTGGTCATGACGACGTCACGGCGCTCCCAGCTCACCTCGTCGTACGGGTGTACGCCGGGGGTGGTGTGGATGCGCTCGATACGCAGCCCCTTGGTGGCCTTGGTCCCCTTCGCGCGGGAACTCCGTGCCGGACCGCTCGCCGTCTCTGTCATGCCGCCTCCCTCTACGGGCTAAAACGCCCTGAAATGCCACGATGTTCCCGTGACACGCTGTTCTGTAGTCACGCCGCGGGCACCCTCAGCTGCCACCCGCGACAAGTCCTGGATCACCGTCCGACAACCGGATCCGAGTCCTCCGCCCGGTTCCGGTCCGCCCGTCAGCCGGCGAGATGGACGGGCTCGGGCGTCCGAGTGGCACCGCCCGGCCCGTGATCGTCTTCCTGGCTCCCCGTTCCCGCGTCTTCGTCGTCCGCGACGGGGCCCCGTGCCGCCTGCCTCAGCTCCGCGATCGCGGCCTCGAAGTCGTCGAGCGAGTCGAAAGCCCGGTAGACGGAGGCGAATCGCAGGTAGGCGACGAGGTCGAGTTCCTGCAATGGGCCGAGTATGGCCAGCCCCACGTCGTGGGTGGTCAGCTCGGCGCTTCCGGTGGCCCGCACCGCCTCCTCGACCCGCTGGCCGAGCTGGGCGAGTGCGTCCTCGGTGACAGGCCGCCCCTGGCACGCCTTGCGCACGCCATTGATGACCTTGGTACGGCTGAATGGCTCGGTCACTCCGGACCGCTTCACCACCATGAGCGAGCACGTCTCCACGGTCGTGAAACGACGGGAGCAGTCGGGGCACTGGCGGCGCCTGCGGATCGACGTGCCGTCGTCGGTCGTACGGCTGTCGACCACACGGCTGTCGGGGTGCCTGCAGAAGGGGCAGTGCATGATCTCCAACCCTCCTCACAGCAGACTCAATGACCTCGCTGGACCACCCGGGCCCCACGAAGCAGCCCCAAGCATAGGCGATCTCAGAGCCACCGGAGACCCGGGGGACCACAACTTGTGGGCTGCCTCGAGAATCCAACCACTAGATGTGGTGATTGGCTGATACATCGCCAGGTTGCGCGTGTCGCACACGTACCGCTACGGCGGATACGGAGATACCGTGGGCGCCGCACGGAGGTCACGTGCGACTCCGGAGCAGATGGGGACAGCCGTCCCGGCCGGCGGCGGTCCGGATGGCAGACTGAGCACACCCGCCGGACCATCGGCCCGGCGGTGAAGATTACAGCGATGGAACCTTTTGTCTGCCGGGTACCGCGTGAGCCATACACCCAGACATGCGATCGCGTACGGTGAACCGCGTTTTTTCACTCGAACGTGTGTTTGGCGCAACCTTTCGAAAGCAACTACCGTTGTCCAGCAGGGAGACCATCGAGAGGGGCCGACGTGACCACGACCGCAGACAGTGCCACCATCACCGCCCAGGACCGCTCCCAGGGCCGACTCGACCCGGTGCATGCCATGAACGAAGCCGTGAACCCCGAGGGACACAAGCGTTCCCTACCGGGCCGACCTCCAGGCATCCGGGCGGACAGCTCGGGCCTCACCGACCGTCAGCGCCGCGTGATCGAGGTGATCAGGGATTCGGTGCAGCGGCGGGGTTACCCGCCGTCGATGCGGGAGATCGGCCAGGCCGTCGGCCTGTCCAGCACGTCCTCGGTGGCACACCAGCTGATGGCGCTGGAGCGCAAGGGCTTCCTGCGCCGCGACCCGCACCGCCCGCGCGCGTACGAGGTCCGCGGCTCCGACCAGGCGGTGTCCGTGCAGCCCACGGACACCGCTGGCAAGCCCGCGGCGTCGTACGTCCCGCTGGTCGGCCGGATCGCCGCCGGCGGCCCGATCCTCGCCGAGGAGTCGGTCGAGGACGTCTTCCCTCTCCCTCGGCAGCTGGTCGGCGACGGCGAGCTGTTCGTCCTCAAGGTCGTCGGCGACTCCATGATCGAGGCCGCGATCTGTGACGGCGACTGGGTCACCGTCCGCCGCCAGCCGGTCGCCGAGAACGGCGACATCGTCGCCGCCATGCTCGACGGCGAGGCCACCGTCAAGCGCTTCAAGCGCGAGGACGGCCACGTCTGGCTCCTCCCCCACAACTCGGCCTACGAGCCGATCCCCGGCGACGACGCCACCATCCTGGGCAAGGTCGTCGCGGTACTGCGGCGCGTCTGACGCCTGCGGCGGGCGGTCATTCCGCCCGCCCTCCGATCGGGCCCCGGAACCCCTGCGCCGGTTCCGGGGTCTTGCACTGTCCGGAGCCCTGTGGCCGCCTCTTCGGATCGTGGGTCGGCCTGCCCCGGCGCGGGTCAGGCCGACCCACGATCAGTTCGTCTCCGCCTGTCGAGCCGTCGCGTCGATGGCGGCCAGCGACTTGCGGACCTGGTTACGGTCCGTGGTGTACCAGAAGTCGGGCAGTGACGACTTCAGGTAACCGCCGTACCGCGCGGTGGCCAGCCGTTGATCGAGTACGGCGACCACGCCCCGGTCCCCGGACGCCCGGACCAGCCGGCCCGCACCCTGGGCCATCAGAAGCGCGGCATGGGTGGCGGCGACCGCCATGAAGCCGTTGCCGCCGGCGTCCTCGACGGCCTTCTGTCGGGCACTCATCAGCGGGTCGTCAGGGCGCGGGAACGGAATCTTGTCCATGACGACGAGCTGGCAGCTGGGGCCCGGGACGTCCACCCCCTGCCACAGCGACAGCGTGCCGAAGAGACAGGTCCGGGGGTCCGCCGCGAAATTCTTGATCAGCTCGCCGAGGGTCTCCTCACCCTGCAGCAGGATCGGGAACTCGGGGATCCGGACGCGCAGTTCCTCGGCGGCCTGCTGAGCGGCCCGCATCGAGGAGAAGAGGCCGAGGGTGCGGCCTCCGGCCGCCTGGATCAGTTCGGTCAGTTCATCGAGCATGTCGGCGCGGTCGCCGTCCCGCGCGGGGCGTGACAGATGCTTGGCGACATAGAGGATGCCCTGCTTCGGGTAGTCGAAGGGCGAACCGACGTCGACGCCCTTCCACTGCGGGAGGTCGTCGCCCTCGGTGCCCTCGGGGGCGAGGCCCAGGGAGGCACCCACGCCGTTGAAGTCGCCGCCGAGTTTGAGGGTCGCGGAGGTGAGGGTGACCGAGCGGTCCGCGAAGAGCTTCTCCCTCAGCAGGCCCGAGACCGACATCGGGGCGACCCGCACGGAGGCCCCGAAACGGTCGTGGCGTTCATACCAGACGACGTCCCACTCCGAGCCGTTCACGATCCGCTCCGCCACGTCGTGCACCGCCTCCACCGAGGCCAGGGCCTGCTTGCGGACCGCGTCCTCGTCCTGGACCGACTTGTCGCGGGTCGTCCCGATCGCGGAGATCACGGTGCGGGCGGCGTCCCTGAGGGCGGCCAGGGCGTAGCCGAGATCCTCCGGGATCTCCTCCAGGCGGCCCGGCAGGGCCAGCTCCATCAGCCGCTCGAAGCCCTCGGCGGCGGTCTGGAGCTGGTCGGCGGCCTTCTCGTCGACCAGTTTGGCGGCGCGCCGGACGGCACGGTTGACCTGACCCGGGGTGAGCTCGCCGGTGGCGACGCCGGTGACCCGCGAGACCAGTTCGTGTGCCTCGTCCACGATCAGCACCTCGTGCTGCGGGAGCACCGGGGCTCCCTCGATGGCGTCGATCGCGAGCAGCGCGTGGTTGGTGACGACGACGTCCGCGAGCTTGGCCCGCTCACGGGCCGTCTCGGCGAAGCACTCGGCGCCGTAGGCGCACTTGGACGCGCCCAGGCACTCCCGCGAGGAGACCGACACCTGGGCCCAGGCCTTGTCGGAGACTCCCGGAGTGAGTCCGTCACGGTCACCGGTCTCGGTCTCGTCCGACCAGTCCCGCAGCCGCAACAGGTCCTGGCCGAGCTTGCTGGTCGGTGCCGCCGCCTCGAACTGGTCGAAGAGTCCCTCCTCCTCGTCCTGCGGCACACCCTCGTGCAGCCGGTGCAGACACAGGTAGTTCGACCTGCCCTTGAGCATCGCGAACTCCGGGCGCCGGCGCAGCAGCGGGTGCAGGGCGTCGACGGTACGCGGCAGATCCCGCTCCACGAGCTGTCTCTGCAGGGCGAGGGTCGCCGTCGCCACGACGACCCGCTCCCCGTGGGCCAGCGCGGGCACCAGATAGCCGAGCGACTTTCCGGTGCCGGTGCCGGCCTGGACCAGCAGATGGGATCCGTCGTCGATCGCTTCGGCGACCGATTCGGCCATGGTCACCTGGCCGGGGCGCTCCGTACCGCCGACAGCTGTGACAGCGGCATGCAGGAGTTCAGGGAGTGAGGGCTTCGTCATAGCGCGACCACCCTACGGCCCGGCACTGACAATCGGGCGATCAAGGCGAGGACGAGGGGCGGGATCAAGCGGGGCGCTCCTGGACGGGTGGGCTGAGCCGGGACCGCGAGGACACCGTGGCGGCGCCGCGCAGGGAAGGGCAGGCCAGGGTGTTCGCCCGTGTCGTTTCCTGCCGTCCTCATCCTCATGTCCTCATGTCCTCATGTCCTCCAGTCGTCCTGGATGGCCGGAACGCAGGCTCTGCCGAATTCTTCCGGGACCCGGGAACTTGATCGGCGGCCGCTTCGTACTACATGTGTACGCGCCATCACTCAGCGCTACATCAGATGACGTAGGGACCGGTCCCGGATCATGAGGACGGCTCGTTTGGCAGGCAGGTCGAGCTCGGTGGCGTAGCGGAAGCCCGCACCGAGGAAGGCGGCCACGGAGGGGGTGTTGCGAAGATCGGGCTCCGCGACGACGCGCGCGCAGGCGGGGCGGTGATCGAGTACGAGATCGGCGGTGGCTCTGAGCAGGGCGGATCCCAGTCCGCGCCCACGGTCGGCGGCGTTGCCGATGAGGACGTGGATCCCGGTGTCGTGCGGGCGGGCCGGGTAGTGGCGGGCCAGCGGGTCCAGGTCGGCCCGGTAGATCTCCCAGTAGCTCATCGGCGTGCCGTCGAGGCTGCCCAGGCAGGGCACGCTGCGTCCGTCTCCCGCGAGTTGGGCGCGCAGATGGTCCTCCGTCTGCGCCTGTGGACCGGCCAGCTGCCAGAACGCGGCGACGGCGGGGTCGTTCATCCAGCGGCTGATGATCGGCAGGTCGCGTTCGACGTGGGCCGGCACGAGGTGGAAGGTGCCGACGGGGGTCTCGGTGGGACCCCAGTTGGCCGGCTGATCGAGCAGGTCGAGCGTGTCCAGTGGGCCGAGCTGGTCTTGGGAGGAGGTCTGTCCGTCGTGGCTGGGCGCGGCAGAGTTCACCTTCCCGGCGAAGAGGGCGAGGAGATCGGCGGGCAGCCGGAGGTCCAGGGTGTCCTCACAGTCCCGGGTGTCTTCGGCGGGACCTGAGCGGGCGGGATGGACGGGGTGGACCGGTACGGGGCCTGCGTCGGCGCTCGCGTCGGTGGGAGGCATGGTGCGCTCCTCTCAGGAGACGAGGTGGGTCATGTTCCTCGGTCGGCGAGGTGAATGGAGGTCGGTGATTGAAGGTCGGTGCATGACGGGCGATGGGAGGCGGACGGTCGGTGGCCGACGGTGGGTGGAGGGCAGTTGTCGGAAGCACCTGGTCGACGCCGGGGATGGTCGAAGGGGCAGAGGTCGGACGGGCGGAGGGCCGGAGATGAAGTCGGCGTGGGCAGGACGGCCTGGGTCGGACGGTCAGGGGTGGAGGGGGTTGGTGATGGTCACGTAGACGGACTGGGTGTCGACCGGGCCGACGAGTTCGTCGAGGCCGTGCAGCCGGGTCAGCAGGTTGGCCTTGCAGCGCAGGACCGGTGAGTCGAGCAGGCGACCGGGCAGGGTGGTGGGCAGCCGGGCGGGTCCGGAACCCACGTCGGTGAGGAACCGCCGGAAGGCGGCCAGCAGCAGGCGTTCGTCGGCGAGCCGTTGTGAGCCGAACGCGCCGATCAGACCGAGCACGTTGTTGATGCCGAGGTAGTAGGCGAGGCGTTCGTCGACGACCTCGTCGGAGACGAAGGTGTCGCTGTGCTCTCCGACGCCGGGCAGCCGGGCGTCGAGTTCCGTCCGCCGGGACTCGCGGAAGTAGTAGCCCTGGTTGTCCCGGTAGCGCCCGCCGGCTGGCCAGCCGTCGGTGTCCAGCAGAAGCAGGGTGTTCTGCTGGTGCGCCTCCAAGGCGATACCGGCCTCGCCGTCGAGCCAGAGCACCGGGCGGACGACCTGTTCCAGGTATCGCAGGAACCACTCGGCGCTGACGGCACCGACGGGGCGGCTGGTGCGTTGGGCGAGCCGGGCGACCACCTGGGCGAGCCGGGACCGGTTCGGCCGGGTACCGCCGTCCCCCGCCCGGGAGTCGACGGGGACGGGTGCGGTCAGGCCGGCGAGGCAGGACACGTCCTCGGCCGGGGTGAACGGATTGTGCCGGATCACCACGTCCAGTCCGGACACCGGTCGGCCGTCCTGGCCGTCCACGCCCAGCCAGGCGGGGTCGCGCACGATGTCGAAGCCCGGGTGGACGGTCTGCCACTGCTTGGCGAGGCCGGTGCGCAACAGACGGTGCATCTCCACACCGCGGTGGAGCTCCTTGCGGAGGTTCTCCCGCCGCGAGTTGGTGATGTGCAGCCCCAGCGACAGCTTGAGCATCGCGGGGGCGCCGGTGCGGTGAACGGTTCGTACGGAGGAGGTGGGATGCCAGGGTGCGCCGAGGGGGCCCAGGTCGCGTAGGAGTCCGGCGTCGAGCAGGGCGGCCGTCGACTCGCGATGGCGGACCTCACGGGCCTGCCAGGGGTGCAGGGGCAGGGCGGCGGCACAGCCGTCGGGCAGGGGTAGGGCCGTACCGGCCAGGCCTTCCATGAGGTGCGGCACGGGGACGGGGCGGCCGCGCTCGGTCCAGGCCGAGTCGGTGGCGAGCACGGAGGAGGCGACCGCCATCCAGTGCAGGGGAAAGGAGCCACGCAACTCCGGCGAGTAGAGCCGGGCTTCGGAGTCGGTCAGCCCCTCGCGGCTCTTGGGGGTCGGGTGCAGTGGATGGCCCAGCAGGAGGGCCTGCTCGGCGGCGAGAAACCGGTCGGGGCCGTCGGCGGGGCGGGCTCGCCGGTCCGCGATGAAGGTGACCGTGCGGCGCAGGGAGTCGGCGACGCGGGCCACGAGGTCGCCAGCGTCGGGGGCGGCGGCCTGGGCGCGGGGAGCGTCTTCGGCGAGGCGGGGTCGGTCGTCGGGCTGGAAGGGACCGCCGTTGAGGCGGGGCGGTTCGCCGCCGAGACGGAGGAGGCCGCCATCGGGTCGGGCGAGGTTGCCGTCGACCGGACCGGCGCCGTCGGCTTTGCCGGCGCTGCCACCGGCCTGGCCGTGAACACCGTCGACCGGACGGGCGCCGCCATCGGTCTGACCGGGGACGCCGTAGATCGGACCGGGGACAGTCTCGGGTCGGCCTGCCATGCCCCCAGCCGCGCCCGCCGTCTCCCTGCCGAGCAGGGCTGCGAGGGTGAGCGCGTCGACGGGTGGGGCGGGGACGCCGGCCAGGCGGGGTGGGCCGAAGCGGTGCCAGCCGGTCGGGGACCAGTGGCGGACCGGAGTGATCAGGGCCGTACCGCTGGCGGGCAGGGGGATGCGGAGGGTGCCGGTGTCGGGTGCGGGGAAGTTCGTCTCGCGCACCCAGCAGCGCAGCAGGTTCTCCACGGCGGCGGCCTGGGCGGCGACGTGCGGGTCGGGGTGTTCCAGAAGGTCCCCGGTCTCGTCGTGGGGCTGCTCGGGCGGGATGGCGCGACTGCGTTGCTGGGGAACCGACTCGGCGAGCGGAACGGAGCGTCCCTGCGGACCTTGGTCTGCGTGGTCGTCTGGGGCGGGTGTGGCGTTCAAGGCGTTCCTCGGGGCTGGGCGGTGCGGGGCCGGCCGTCGGTCGCCGGCCGTCGCCTACGGCGAACTCGGCTGTCTCGGGGGTGGGTCGGGTGCTGGTTGTCCTTGCGAGAGAGGGGTGGACGATGTGGGGTTTCAGGCGCGGCCCGGTCGGGTCGGGCCGCTCGGTTCGCGCACATCGGGCGGCTGATTCGGTTCGGCGGCGGGCAGCCGGCCTGTTCACGGCGGTCCGGGAGCACCGGAGTGCGGGTCGGCCGGGCAGGGTTCGGTGGGGTGCGCCGTCCACGTGGTCCGGGGGGCCGGTCCCCTCCGAGCGGGCCGTTCGGCTCGTCCGTCTCGGGGCCGGCGGCCGGTCGGCCTGCTCCGGGTGGGCGGGCTAGCCGGCCGGCTCCTTGCGGCCGTCGGGCCGGCGGGGCAGTCCGACGCCGTGGGCGGCCGGGTCGCGGGCCACCGCGGCCACGGCGTCGGCGAGGCGGTCCAGGACGGCGGTGGCCTGTTCGTCGGTGATGGTCAGGGGCGGCAGGAGCCGTACGACACCGGCGTGGCGACCGCCGAGCTCGACGATCAGTCCGCGGTCCAGACATGCGCGCTGCACCGCGGTGGCCAGTTCGGGAGCGGCCGGAAGCGGCCGGTGCCGGCCCGCACCGTCCCTCCCGCTCACCGCGCCCTCACCGTCCCGCGGGGCCCCCACGCGCCACTCGTCCTCCGCCACGGCCCGTGCGTATCCGTCCTGCGCGACCCCCGGACCCCGGTCTCGCTCCGGGTCCACCAGTTCCACCCCGATCATCAGCCCACGCCCCCGCACATCGCCGACGCACGCGAACTCCGATTGCAGGGTCCGCAGATGGGAGAGCATGCGGGAGCCGAGCCGGCCCGCGCGTTCGGCGAGACCGTTCTCCCGGACGTGGGCGAGGGTGGCCGTGCCGGCGGCCATGGCGAGTTGGTTGCCGCGGAACGTGCCCGCGTGGGCGCCGGGTTCCCAGACGTCGAGGTCGTCGCGGTAGACGACGACGGCGAGCGGGAGGCTGCCGCCGATGGCCTTGGAAAGGACCATCACGTCGGGGGTGACCCCGCTGTGCTCGACGGCCCAGAAAGCGCCGGTCCTGCCCACCCCGGTCTGAATCTCGTCCGCGATGAGCGGGATGGAGCGGTCCGCGGTGAGCCGTCGCATCCGCCGGAGCCAGTCGTCGGGTGCCGGAATCACGCCGCCCTCGCCCTGGACGGGTTCGAGGATCATCCCGGCGGGCAAGGGGACGCCGGACTTGGGGTCGTCGAGGACGGACTCGGTCCAGCGGGCGGCGAGTTCGGCGCCGCCCGGACCGCCGACACCGAATGGGCAGCGGTAGTCCTGGGGGTAGGGCAGCCGGGCGACCCGTACGTCGCAGGCCCCGCCGGAGGCGGCCAGCGCGCCGCTGGTCATGCCGTGGTAGGCGCCGGTGAAGGCCAGGATGCCGGTGCGGCCGGTCGCGGCTCGGACCAGTTTGAAGGCGGCCTCGACGGCGTCCGTCCCGGCGGGCCCGCAGAACTGCACGCGGGCGCGATCCGCGAGGCCGGGCGGCAGGGTCCGGAACAGTTCGGTGATGAAGGCGTCCTTGACGGGAGTGGCGAGGTCGAGGACGGAGAGCGGGGCGCCGGAGTCGAGGACCTTGCGGATCGCCTCCAGCACGACCGGGTGGTTGTGGCCGAGCGCGAGGGTACCGGCGCCGGAGAGGCAGTCCAGGTAGCGGCGGCCGTCCGCGCCCTCGATGGTCAGGCCGCGAGCCCGCACCGGCACGATGGGGAGGGCGCGCGCATACGTCCGCGCCCGCGACTCGCGCGACGATTGACGTCTCAGGATCCCCTCGTGCGCCTCGTGCGCTCCCCCGGACGTCTCCCCGGTCACCGACTCCGTAACGGCCACGGCTCGCTGTCCTCCCCGCTGTCCAGAGGCGAGTTGATCGGTGGGCACCGGGCACAGGCAGCGGGACCCCCACCGCTACCAACCCTCGACCGGCCGACGGGTTACGGGTTGCCTCAAGATCCTTGCCGAGACCGGACCGACGAACACCGGCGCCGGCCCCGGCGCGGCGCCCGACGAAGACGCGGGTACCGACGGGCCGTCTCCGCTGCGAGCGTGCGCATCCGCTCCGAGCGTGGGCGTCCGCACCCGGCCCACTGGTCCGCCGGCGCGGCAGGCAGACGGTCGGCGGTGGCATGCGGTAGGTGACCGGCTCGCGCCCCCGCCGCCCTCGGCGTGGCCGTCGCCTCCGAAACGCGCCGAAGTCTGCGCCGGGAGGCCAGTTCGACCCAGGTGCCGCGGGCGTGCCGCGGGGTGGTACCGGAGAGCACCAGGGCCGCGGTGGGCCGCTCTCGCGGCACGCCCTGCACGGCGATGACAGCGCCCCGGCGGGGCTGGTGCGCCGGGCGGAGCACGAGGGACAGTGCCCGGCCCGCCCGTAGCGAAACCGTTGCCCTTCCATGGGTGGGCCCGCACAGCGACCGCATAGTGTGACGCTGAAGTTCCTTACCGACAGGGGGAGTCACCAGCATGCGATCCATCCGGCCGTCGTTCACCCGTCGAAGGGGCGCGCCCCGGGCGCTGGCGGCCGTCGCCCTCGCTTCGGCGCTGGCACTGACCGCCACCGCCTGCGACAGCTCCGGCGACGACAACGCGGGCGGCCCGGCGGCCGCGTCCGCCACGGCCGACACCGGCGACGGCAAGATCAAGATCCCGGACGACATCAAGAACAAGCTCAAAGAGCACGGGATCGACGTCGACAAGTGGAAGAACGGCGCCTGGCGGAACTGGAACAGGGACGACTGGCTGCGCGAGGCCAACGACTTCATCAACCCCATCATCAAGGGCCTGTGGGACCCGGACCGGATGCGGGACGCCGACGACCCGGACAAGGACAAGGGCGTCGACGACAACGACCTCTCGGGTGACCAGGGGGTGACGGACCCGACGCCGGACCCGGTCGAGGCGAAGGCCGTGCGGCCGGCGTACCACGCCAACGCGGCCACCGCGGGGAAGGTGTTCTTCGACTCCCCCGAGGGCACGATGGTCTGCTCGGCGACGGTGGTGGAGGACCCGGCACACCCGGGCAAGTCCAACCTGGTGTGGACGGCGGGCCATTGTGTACACGCCGGCAAGAACGGCGGCTGGTACCGCAACATCGCGTTCGTGCCGTCGTACAACGATCAGGGGCTGACGGGCACCGCGCTCACCCAGGCGACGCGCTCCCGGATAGCGCCGTACGGGGTCTGGTGGGGTGACGGGGCGCAGACCTCGCAGCAGTGGATCGACCAGGGCGGGGAGACGGGCGGCGACGGCGCGTCGTACGACTACGCCGTGATCCATGTGACACCGGAGCAGGGCAGTGGCGGCAAGTCCCTTGAGGAGACGGTCGGTTCGGCGCTTCCGGTGAACTTCGCCGGTCCGGCCGTGCCGAAGGTGTCGCGCATCACGGCCACCGGGTATCCGGCGGCGAAGCCGTACGACGGGTCGCTGCTGTACCAGTGCGCGGACAAGCCGGGGCGGCTGTCGGTGGATGCGTCGGCGCCGACGATGTACCGGATCGGTTGCACGATGACCGGCGGGGCGTCGGGCGGCGGCTGGGTGGAGACGGGTGCCGACGGGAAGGCGGCGCTGGTGTCCAACACGTCGATCGGACCGGTGGGTTCGGGGTGGCTGGCCGGGCCGCGGTTCGGTGACGTGGCCAAGGGCGTGTACGAGGGGGTCAGCAAGGAGTTCGCTGATCGGTGAGGGGGTGAGTCCCGCCCTCGCGCCGCGATGGACGAGGTGCGTCGGCGGGTCACTCGTCATCGTGGTCGACCGCACGGTTCCCCGCGCCCCCAGGCAGGCGAATGGGCCGCCCCCGAAAAAGGGGGGCGGCCCATTCGCTACGGCCTGTCACGCAGCCGGAGCCGCCACGTACGGCGTCAGTTCCGCCGCGAGTTCCTCGTGGACCCGGACCTTGAGCAGGGTGCCCTCGGCGGTGTGCGCCTCGGAGAGGACCTCGCCCTCGTTGTGGGCGCGGGCGACCAGCTTGCCGTGGGTGTAGGGGACGAGCGCCTCGATCTCGACCGACGGGCGGGGCAGCTCGTCGTCGATCAGGGCGAGCAGTTCCTGGATGCCCTGGCCGGTGCGGGCCGAGACAGCGATGGAGCGCTTCTCGTTGCGCAGCAGCCGCTGGAGGACCAGGGGGTCCGCCGCGTCCGCCTTGTTGATCACCACGAATTCGGGTACGTCGGTGGCACCGACGTCCCTGATCACCTCGCGCACGGCGGCCAGCTGCTCCTCCGGCACCGGGTGCGAGCCGTCGACCACGTGCAGGATCAGGTCGGCGTCGCCGACCTCCTCCATCGTGGAGCGGAACGCCTCGACCAGGTGGTGGGGCAGATGGCGCACGAAGCCGACGGTGTCGGCCAGCGTGTAGAGCCGGCCGCTCGGGGTCTCCGCGCGGCGGACCGTCGGGTCCAGGGTCGCGAACAGGGCGTTCTCGACCAGGACACCTGCGCCGGTGAGGCGGTTGAGCAGGGAGGACTTGCCCGCGTTGGTGTAGCCCGCGATGGCGACGGACGGCACCTTGTGGCGCTTGCGCTCCTGGCGCTTGATGTCGCGGCCGGTCTTCATCTCCGCGATCTCCCTGCGCATCTTCGCCATCTTCTCGCGGATCCGCCGCCGGTCCGTCTCGATCTTGGTCTCACCGGGGCCACGGGTGGCGAGGCCGCCGCCCGAGCCGCCGCCCATCTGCCGGGACAGCGACTGACCCCAGCCGCGCAGTCGCGGCAGCATGTACTGCATCTGCGCGAGCGCGACCTGCGCCTTGCCCTCCCGGGACTTGGCGTGCTGGGCGAAGATGTCCAGGATCAGGGCGGTCCGGTCGATGACCTTGACCTTGACGACGTCCTCCAGCTGGATCAGCTGGCCCGGGCTCAGCTCACCGTCGCAGATGACGGTGTCCGCGCCCGTCTCGACGACGATGTCGCGCAGCTCCAGGGCCTTGCCGGAGCCGATGTAGGTCGCCGCGTCGGGCTTGTCGCGGCGCTGGATGACACCGTCGAGCACCAGCGCGCCCGCCGTCTCGGCGAGGGCGGCCAGCTCCGCGAGGGAGTTGTCCGCGTCCTGCACGGTGCCCGTGGTCCACACCCCGACCAGCACGACCCGCTCCAGGCGCAGCTGTCGGTACTCGACCTCGGTGACGTCCTCGAGTTCGGTGGAGAGGCCCACCACGCGGCGCAGGGCCGCGCGCTCGGAGCGGTCGAACTGGTCGCCGTCCCGCTCTCCGTCGATCTCGTGGCTCCAGGCGACGTCCTCTTCCATCAGGGCATCGGCCCGAAGACCTTCGGGGTAGTCCTGCGCGAGGCGCCTGGTGTCCTGGGAAGGGGAAGAAGAGGAGGTCATTGGGTCCTTACGTAGCTGGGATGCCGAAATCGGCGTTCACTTTCTCAACGTACGAGTACCCCGGGAGATTCCCCGTGACCCGTACGGTGCCGACCTCATGATGGTCGCACGGTACGCACTCGTGCGGCACCGTGTTATTCGGGGGGTCGCCCGGCGGTCACTTCCTGGTGTGTTTGGCCGGTGCCGGGGTCTGCTTCCAGTCCGGGTGGCCGGGCATCGGCGGGGTCTTCTCGCCGTACAGCCAGGCGTCGAAGAAGCCGGTGAGGTCGCGGTTGGCGACGGCGGAGGCGAGCTGGACGTAGTCGGCGGTGGTGGCACTGGCGTCCTTGTGGCGCTGTACCCAGATCCGCTCCAGCCGCTCGAAGGCGGGTCTGCCGATCTCCTGGCGCAGGGCGTAGAGGGCGAGGGCGGCGCCGTCGTAGATGCCGGGGCGGAAGATGCTGATCTTCTGGCCGGGGACGGGGACCTTGGGCCGGGCGGGCGGCCCGCCGGCGGCGCGCCAGCGGTCGGAGGCGCCGTAGGCGGCCTTCATGCGGTTGATCATGGGCTGCTTGCCCTTCTCCTCCGCGTACAGCGCCTCGTACCAGGTGGCGTGGCCCTCGTTCAGCCAGACGTCCGACCAGACGCGCGGGCTGACGCTGTCGCCGAACCACTGGTGGGACAGCTCGTGCACCATGATCGACTCGATGTACCACTTGGGATACGCGGGTTCGGTGAACAGACCCTTCTCGAAGAGGGAGAGAGTCTGGGTCTCCAGTTCGAAGCCGGTTGACGCCTGCGCCATGAGCACGCCGTACGTCTCGAAGGGGTAGGTCCCGACCTTGCCCTCCAGCCAGGCGATCTGGTCCGGGGTCTTGGCGAGCCACGGCTCCAGTTTCTTGGCGTCGGCGCTCGGGACGACGTCCCGGACGGGGAGGCCGTGCGGTCCGGTGCGGTGCAGTACGGCGGAGCGGCCGATGGAGACCTGGGCCAGTTCGGTGGCCATGGGGTGCTGGGGGCGGTAGGTCCAGGTGGTCTGCCCGCCAACCCGGACGGACTCGGTGCGCAGGCCGTTGGCGACCGCGGTGTAGCCGTTCGGGGCGGTGACGTGGAAGGTGAACATCGCCTTGTCGGACGGGTGGTCGTTGCACGGGAAGACCAGGTGGGCGGCGTCGGCCTGGTTGGCCATGGCGAGCCCGTCGGTGGTCTGCACCCAGCCGCCGTCCTGGCCCTTGGCCGCCACCGGGTCGCTGGTGTGCTTGACGGTGATCCGCGTCCAGCCGCCCCGCCGCAGCGGCTGGTCCGGGGTGACGACCAGGTCCTCACCGGCGCTGTCGAAGGTGGCGGCCCGGCCGTCGACCTGCACGGACTCGACCTTGCCGTGCGCGAAGTCCAGGTTGATCCGGTCCAGGTCGGTGGTGGCCCAGGCGTCGATGGTGGTGACGGCCTGGAGCGGCTTGTCGTTGCTGCCGGGATAGGTGAAGGAGAGGTCGTACGACGCCACGTCGTACCCCGGGTTTCCGAGGTACGGGAAGAGCCGGTCGCCGATGCCCAGCGGCGCCGGCGGGGCGCTCGCGCCGAGCAGGGCGACGGAGACGGCGGAAGCGAGCAGCGCGGCGTGCCGGCGCCGGGGCCGACGGGCGCGGAGGGTGAGCGACATGGATCACCGCTACCAGCGCGCTACCGGGTCACGGCGACGCGGCCCACCTAATCCACTCGAACGGGTACTTACTGGTGTTGCGCTCGGTCCACGTCGTACACCCCGGCCACGTTGCGCATCGCACGCATCAGGGCGGGGAGGTGGGCCGCGTCGGGCAGTTCGACGGTGTACGTGTGGCGGACCCGCTGCTGGGTGGGGGGTTCGACGGTCGCCGAGACGATCTCGGCGCCCTCCTGGGCCATCGCCTCGGTGAGGTCGGCGAGCAGATGCGGACGACCGAACGATTCGGCGACCAGGGTGACCCGGCAGGCGGTGCTGTCGCCCCAGCTGACGACGGTCTCGGGCCGGCCGGTGCCCTTCATGTGGGCCACCGAGGCGCAGGCCACCCGGTGCACGGTGACCACTCCGCCGCGCACCGCGAAGCCGGTGACCTCGTCGGGCGGTACGGGGGTGCAGCAGCCGGCCAGCCGTACGGTCGCGTCGGGCCGGTCGACGACCACGGCGCTGGCGGTGCGCGGCGTGACGGCCTGGGGCTCCGGGGCCGGGCGCGAGGGTACGGTCACCGGGGCGTGGGGTTCTTCGGCGCTGTCCGGATGGGTGGCCAGCCAGCGCTGGATCGCGATGCGCGCGGCGGGCGTGTGCGCGTGCTCCAGCCACTCCCGGGAGGGTTCGGAGGCCGGGTCCTGGCCCATCAGCAGCTGGACGGTGTCGCCGTCCTTGAGGACGGTGCTGAGGGTGGCCAGACGGCCGTTGACCCGGGCGCCGATGCAGGCGTGCGCG
This sequence comes from Streptomyces sp. NPDC026515, assembly GCF_055567595.1. Classification (NCBI taxonomy): domain Bacteria; kingdom Bacillati; phylum Actinomycetota; class Actinomycetes; order Kitasatosporales; family Streptomycetaceae; genus Streptomyces; species Streptomyces sp. NPDC026515. The sequence continues at coordinate 63,727 of NZ_JBVHQD010000001.1, read as the reverse complement.
TCCTCGCCGTACTGGGCGTAGGCGGCGTCGACGCAGGTGGCGCCCTCGGGCAGGCCGAGGGTGCCGCCGTCCGGGCGGAAGACGGTGATCTCGCGGTCCTGGGCGAGGTCCTCGCGGAGGGTGGACCAGAAGGTGTCGGTGTCGGGGGCGGCCTTCTGCCAGTCGAGGAGGCGGGAGAGCCAGCCGGGACGCGTCGGGTCGGCGCGCTCGCCGTCGGCCGGGGCGTCGGAGACGGCCGCGTCGGCGGCCGGGGCGTAGGGGTTGCCGAGGGCGACGACGCCGGCCTCGGCGACCTTGTGCATCTGGTGGGTGCGGATGAGGACTTCGGCGACCTGCCCGTCGGCACGGGCGACCGCCGTGTGCAGCGACTGGTAGAGGTTGAACTTCGGTACGGCGATGAAGTCCTTGAACTCCGAGACGACCGGGGTCAGACAGGTGTGCAGTTCACCGAGGACGGCGTAACAGTCCGCGTCCTCGTTGACCAGCACCAGCAGCCGGCCGAAGTCGGCGCCGCGCAGTTCGCCGCGTTTGCGGCTGACGCGGTGGACGGAGACGAAGTGCCGTGGCCGGATGAGCACTTCGGCGGGGATGTCGGCCTCGCGCAGCACCCCGCGCACCTCGTCGGAGATCTCGGCGAGGGGGTCGTCGGCGCGGGCCGCGTTCTCGGCGATCAGATCCCTGGTGCGGGTGTACTCCTCGGGGTGCAGGATGGCGAAGACCAGGTCCTCCAGCTCGGTCTTCAGTGCCTGCACGCCGAGCCGTTCGGCGAGCGGGATGAGGACGTCACGGGTGACCTTGGCGATGCGCTCCTGCTTCTCGGGGCGCATCACACCGAGGGTGCGCATGTTGTGCAGCCGGTCGGCGAGCTTGATCGACATCACCCGGACGTCGCTGCCGGTGGCGACGAGCATCTTGCGGAACGTCTCGGGTTCGGCGGCGGCCCCGTAGTCGACCTTCTCGAGTTTCGTCACCCCGTCGACCAGATAACGGACCTCCTCGCCGAACTGCTCCCGCACCTGGTCGAGGGTCACGTCGGTGTCCTCGACGGTGTCGTGGAGCAGTGAGGCCGTCAGGGTCGTGGTCTCGGCGCCCAGTTCGGCGAGGATCAGGGTGACCGCGAGGGGGTGGGTGATGTAGGGCTCACCGCTCTTGCGCATCTGGCCGCGGTGCGAGGACTCGGCCAGTACGTAGGCACGCCGCAGGGGTTCCAGGTCGGCGTCGGGGTAGTGGGCGCGGTGGGCCTCCGCGACATGGCCGATGGCGTCGGGGAGTTTGCCGCGGGCCGCGTTGCCGAGCAGCGCCGCCCGGCCGAGCCGGCGCAGGTCGATCCGTGGGCGGGCCTTCCTGCGGGCCGCTGTGGGCACTACAGGTCCGGGCGTCGCAGGGTTCGTGGCCTCCGCACTCATGGGCACCTCCGGCTCGTGACCGGCGGACTGGGCCCCAGGGCATACATGGCTCAGGGATTGGTGACGTTCCCCCGTCCGTGCCGGTGCTTGATGCTACCGAGCCCAACACGCCCGACTGACCGCCTCCCGCCGAGCGTGAAACGGATCACCCATTCGAGCGACGACTTGGAGGTTTACGTTTTTGCGCCACCTGTTCGGGGGGTGGCCGATGTTTCCTGCCACCAGAGGCAACACGGGCCGTGGATCCGGGTGTTGTACGACGGCCCGGACCACGGTTCACGTCGTCCAACCGGTTCAGCGGGCGGCGTTTTCCAGCCATTCGGCGTCGATCCCGCCCTCGGCCACGATCACGGCGGGCCCGGTCATCTCGATCTCGCCGTCGGGCCGTTCCGTGATGACGAGGCGTCCGCCGGGCACATCCACGGTGTACGTCACCGGGGTTCCGGAAACGGCCGGGTCGGTGCCGTCGCGGCGGGCGGTGGCCACGGCGACCGCGCAGGCGCCGGTGCCGCAGGAGCGGGTCTCGCCGGAGCCGCGCTCGTGCACGCGCATCGCGACGTGACGGGGGCCGCGGTCGACGACGAACTCGACGTTGACCCCGTCGGGGTAGGCCGAGGGCGGGCTGAAGGGCGGCGGCGTGTAGAGGTCGCCGGCGTCCGCGAGGTCCGCGACGAAGGCGACGGCGTGCGGGTTGCCCATGTTCACGTTCCGGGCCGGCCAGGTGCGGTCGCCGACGCTCACCGTGACCTCGCCCTCGGGCAGCCGGGCGTGGCCCATGCCGACCGTGATGTCGCCCTCCTTGGCGATGTGGACGGCCTTCACACCACCGCGGGTGGCGACGGCGACGTCGCCCTCCGTGACCTGGCCTGCGTGCTGGAGGTAGCGGGCGAAGACGCGGACGCCGTTGCCGCACATCTCGGCGATCGAGCCGTCGCCGTTGCGGTAGTCCATGAACCACTCCGCGTCGGCGGCCATCCCCTTGGCCTCGGGGTGCGCGGCGCTCCGTACGACGTGCAGCACGCCGTCCGCGCCGATGCCTGACCGGCGGTCGCACAGGGCGGCCACGGCGGCCGGGGTGAGGTCCAGGGCGTTGTCCGGGTCCGGAACGATCACGAAGTCGTTCTCGGTGCCGTGGCCCTTGAGGAAGGGGATGCGCATCCTTCGAGGGTACGGGAGCGCTGCGTGGTGGTCCGGCCGCGGGTCGGCGGGGGCTGAACGTGCCCCCACCCGGCGCGGCCGTGGCCCGAGACGGCCCCGCGCCCGCCAGGGGGCGCCTCAGCGCAGTCGCGCCACTCGCCACACGGCCAGGACGACCACGATCGCGACCAGAGCCACGTAACCGATCACCACGCGCCAGTCGGGCCTGCGGCCCGAGCCCTTCACCGGGAAGCCCGGCAGGGTGTAGCCCACCCGGCGCGCCGCCATCATGCCCCAGCCGGCCGCGCAGGAGCAGATCAGCAGACCCAGCATCGCGATCACCGCGCCGCTGTCGCCGAAGTCGAAGGCCAGCGGGAAGGCGAACATCAGGGAGCCCACCGCGGCCAGACCCACGATCGGAGCCAGCTGCCACAGGCGCAGCCGCCGCTGCGGGCGGAGCTCCACCTCGACCTCGGGGCCGCTGGTGAACATCTCCTCCGGCTCCGGGCCGTCGGCGGTCACCCCGCCGCCCACCGTGTCGTCCGGACCGTCCGGTGTCAGTCGGTCCTCGCCCTCGTCCGGATCACCCGGTTCCACGACGACGTGCTCGGTGTCTCGTGCGGTGTCGCGAGGGCCGGCCTCCATCGCCACGCGCCCTCCCAACTAGGACTCCACTTGCGATCGAAGCTCGATGATGGCACGGCGCCGGAGGCCCCGATGACCGGTGGCGCATCCCGATGCCAGGACGTGATCAGGCTGTGACCGGTCGTTCGAGCAACGCCAGAGCCAGCCGCGGAAGTTCCTCGCGGTCCGCTGCGGCCCCACTCAACCAGTGCACCCGGGGGTCGCGCCTGAACCACGAATCCTGCCGGCGCGCGAAGCGCTTGGTGGCACGGACGGTCTCCGTGCGCGCCTGCGTTTCCGTGCACTCCCCGGCGAGCGCCGCGAGGACCTGCTGGTAGCCGAGCGCACGCGACGCCGTACGGCCCTCGCGCAGCCCCCGCGCCTCCAGGGCGCGCACCTCGTCCACGAGCCCGGCCTCCCACATCCGGTCGACACGCAGGGCGATGCGCTCGTCGAGCTCGGCGCGGGCCACGTCCACGCCGATCTGGACGGTGTCGTAGACCGAGTCGTGGCCGGGCAGGTTGGCGGTGAAGGGCCGGCCGGTGATCTCGATCACCTCCAGGGCCCTGACGATACGGCGGCCGTTACTGGGCAGGATGGCGCGGCCCGCCTCCGGGTCGGCGGCGCACAGCCGGGCGTGCAGGGCACCGGAGCCGCGCAGTGCGAGTTCCTCCTCCAGACGGGCCCTGACCTCGGGGTCGGTGCCGGGGAACTCCAGGTTGTCGACGGCACCGCGGATGTAGAGCCCGGAACCGCCGACCAGGATCGGCCAGCGGCCCTCGGCGAGCAGCGCGTCGATGCGGGCCCGGGCGAGCCGCTGGTACTCGGCGACGGAGGCCGTGACGGTCACGTCCCAGACGTCGAGCAGGTGGTGCGGGACGTCGGCGCGCTCCTCGGGCGTCAGCTTGGCGGTGCCGATGTCCATCCCCTGGTACAGCTGCATGGAGTCGGCGTTGACGACCTCGCCGCCGAGCCGTTGGGCCAGGAAGACGCCGAGGTCGGACTTTCCGGCCGCGGTGGGGCCGACGACGGCGATGACACGGGGGGCGGGGGGTGCGCTGCTCACCGCACCAGTCTCGCAAACCTCGGCGGCGGCTCTCGAACGAGTTACGTGACAGTCCGTGTCCGCCTTCGTTGCCCGTTGCGAGGTTCCCGCCGCCGAAGAAAGGCGGTGACCGCGGTGGCGCAAACGGACGCACCGGGTCACGCGGGATTTCGCTCGCACGAGTAACGTATGGAGTGGATATGGGCGTTTTTGCACGGTTCCTCGGAAAGAAGCCGAAGGTCACGGAGGAGCCGGACACCGAGGCACCGGCCACCGCCGAGCCGGACGGGTTCGCGACGGAGAACGCACCGGAGGGCGCGGCGGAGAACATGGCGGAGGAGGCGGCCGGGGCCTCGGTGGCGAAGGGGCCCGGTGAGGACGGCGGCGGGAGCGTGGCGGCACGGACCACACCCGAACCCGTCGCGGCCACCGGCGCCGAGAGCACCGAGATCCCCCAGCAGCAGTCCGCCAAGGAGGCCGCCGACAACGAGGTCGGCGAGGGCGCCCGCACATAGCGGCCCGCGAGGGAAGCCACAGGGAAGGTAGCCATGGGTCTTTTGGACAATTTGAAGGCCAAGCTCGGCCCGGCCAGGGACCGGGTCTCTGATCTCGCGCAGCAGCACGAGGACAAGATCGACAAGCTCCAGCACGGCATCGACAAGGCCGCGCGGGTCGTCGACGAGAAGACCAAGGGCAAGTACAGCGACAAGATCCAGACGGGTACGGGCAGGGCCAAGGACGCCATGGACCGGTTTGTGCACCCGGACGAGCCCACCGCCCCGACCCGGCCGGAGGACCGGCCACCGGCTCCCTGAGCCGGGCGCACCACGCAGATCGGCGGACGGCCGAGAGTCACCCGACTCCCGGCCGTCCGCCGTTTCCCGGGGCGTTCAGGACCAGGTGGCCACGAGGTAGCAGACCCCGTAGGGCGCGTCGTCGTGGAGCAGTGCACCGGCGAGGCCCGCGCCCTCGGCCGCGCCGGCCAGGACCTGCCAGGGAGCCCGGCCCGATGCCTTGAGCCGGCAGGCCAGGTCGGCGTCCAGGTCCATGATCGCTGCGAGGTCGGCGGTGCCGAGCGCACGGGCCGCCTCGGCGTCGAAGGGGGCCGCCCGCTCGTCGAGGTAGCCGGGCGCCTTGAGAGTGCGGCAGGCGCTGGCGTCGCCCATGACCAGCATCGCCACCCGCGCGGCCCGGCCGGCGATCTCCCGGCCGGTACGCACGCACCGCTCGGCCTCCAGGGGCTCGCCCACGCCCAGCCCCTCGATCGGCGCGTCGGCCCAGCCGGTGCGCGCCAGCAGCCAGGCCCCGACGGCGAGCGAGGGCGGCAGCTCCCGCTCACCGGCCTCGCCGCTGCCCAGCCGTACGTCGACGTCGACGCCGAAGCCCCGGAAGGATCCCCGGCTGCCCTGCGGGAACACGCCCCGCCCGGACTTCTCCGCGGGCCCGACCACCACGAGCAGGTCGGGCCGGGCCGCGGCGAGCACGCCCAGCGCGTCGGCACAGGCGTCCCGGGCGGTGTCCAGCTCGGGGGCGGCACCCGCGGCGACCTCGGGCACGAGGAGCGGCGGGCAGGGGCAGACTGCTGCGGCGACAAGCATGATCGGCAGGGTAGCGGGCGACGGCCGCCCGGGGTCAGCCCCCGATCTGCGCGCCACGCACACCGGTCATGGCGAGGACCTGCACGTCGGGCGCGCTCCCGTCGGTCAGTCGCAGCCGCAGCCGCTCCCCGCGGCCACCGGCAGCGGCTCGGGTACGCCGATCTTCGGCAGCCCGAGCAGTACGCCCGCGGGCTTGGCCGCCTCGGCGGCGTTGCGCTTCTCCCAGGCGTCGCCCGCGCGGGTGCGGCGCACGTCCAGGACGGCGCCCTCGGCGAGGAGGTGGTGCGGGGCCGCGTAGGTGATCTCGACCGTGACGACGTCGCCGGGCCGGACCTCCTGGTCGGGCTTGGTGAAGTGGACCAGGCGGTTGTCGGGGGCGCGGCCGGACAGACGGTGGGTGGCGCCGTCCTTGCGGCCCTCGCCCTCGGCGACCATCAGCTCCAGGGTGCGGCCGACCTGCTTCTTGTTCTCGTCCCAGGAGATCTCCTCCTGGAGGGCGACGAGACGCTCGTAGCGCGCCTGGACGACCTCCTTGGGGATCTGGTTCTCCATGGTGGCGGCCGGGGTGCCGGGCCGCTTGGAGTACTGGAAGGTGAAGGCCTGGGTGAAGCGGGCCTCGCGGACCACGTGCATGGTCTGCTCGAAGTCCTCCTCTGTCTCGCCGGGGAAGCCCACGATGATGTCCGTGGTGATCGCGGCGTGCGGGATGGCGGCCCGGACCTTCTCGATGATCCCGAGGTACCGGTCCTGCCGGTAGGAGCGGCGCATCGCCTTGAGCACGGTGTCCGAACCGGACTGCAGCGGCATGTGCAGCTGCGGCATCACGTTCGGCGTCTCGGCCATGGCGGCGATCACGTCGTCGGTGAAGTCACGGGGGTGCGGGGAGGTGAAGCGCACCCGCTCCAGGCCCTCGATGCCCCCGCAGGCGCGCAGCAGCTTGCTGAAGGCCTCGCGGTCGCCGATGTCGGAGCCGTACGCGTTGACGTTCTGGCCGAGCAGGGTGATCTCGGAGACGCCCTCACCGACCAGCGCCTCGATCTCGGCCAGGATGTCGCCGGTGCGCCGGTCCTTCTCCTTGCCGCGCAGGGCCGGGACGATGCAGAAGGTGCAGGTGTTGTTGCAGCCCACGGAGACCGACACCCAGGCCGCGTACGCGCTCTCGCGCCGGGTCGGCAGCGTGGAGGGGAAGGCCTCCAGCGACTCGGCGATCTCGACCTGCGCCTCCTCCTGCACCCGGGCGCGCTCCAGGAGGACCGGCAGTTTGCCGATGTTGTGCGTACCGAAGACGACGTCGACCCAGGGGGCCCTCTTCACGATGGTGTCGCGGTCCTTCTGGGCGAGGCAGCCGCCGACCGCGATCTGCATGCCGGGGCGCTTCGTCTTCATCGGGGCGAGGCGGCCGAGGTTGCCGTAGAGCCGGTTGTCGGCGTTCTCCCGGACGGCGCAGGTGTTGAAGACGACGACGTCGGCATCGCCGTCCGCCCCCTCGGGCGCGCGCACGTACCCCGCGCCCTCCAGCAGCCCGGACAATCGCTCGGAGTCGTGGACGTTCATCTGGCACCCGTAGGTGCGGATTTCGTAGGTTTTAGATGAACGAGGGTCCACTGCCGGGCTCCGGTCGCTGTTGCTGGTCATGCCTAAAGGGTAGGCGGTCTTCTCAGTGCCCCACCCCGGCATCGTCGCTCATGCCGCGCACGGCATCGGCCCGCGGTCGCTCCGGGACGCCGCCCGCGGTGCCCGCGGCGCCCACGGTGCGTGTCGGCGCGGGATCCGGCGCACCGGCCGGTTCCGGCCGGGCCCGGGCGACACGGCCACGGCCCTCTCGTGATCTCCTCGGGCGCCCGCGGGACGGCGGGCGAAGGTCCATACCGGTCATGTCAAGGGTTGTAGAAGCGGGAGATCCGGAGCCGTCCGAACGGTCGGGAACTGAAGGCTGGGCGCGCGTGCTGCGCCACACCAGCTGCCGGATCAGCGCCGAGAAGTCGACGGGTGGCAACTGCATTGATTTCGGCTTCAGTTGTTGACGGTGCACATCGGTGGGTCTACAACCCGAGGGAGCGCTCTCATGACTGCTGTTGCTCCATCCCCACACACGCCGAAACGGCTTGAGGAGACATCGCATGCAGAGTTCCGCAGGCGCCCCCACCCGCAGACCACCGGCCGGCGCCGTACGCCCCCGCGCGGCTCTCGGCCTGGCCGTCGTCCTGATCGCCGCCTTCTTCGCGGTCCTCGCGCCGTCCCCCGCGCACGCCGCGGACCAGTTGCTGTCCCAGGGCAGACCGGCGACCGCCTCGTCGACCGAGAACGCGTCCTTCCCCGCGAGTGCGGCGGTCGACGGCAACACCGGCACCCGCTGGTCGTCGGCCTTCTCCGACCCGCAGTGGCTCCAGGTCGACCTCGGATCCGTCCAGCAGCTCAGCCGGGTCACCCTGACCTGGGAGGCCGCCTACGCGACCGCCTTCCAGATCCAGACCTCCACCGACGCCGCCACCTGGACCACCGTCCACTCCACCAGCACCGCCACCGGCGGCACCCAGAACCTGACGATCACCGGCAGCGGCCGTTACGTCCGCCTCTACGGCACCGCGCGGGCCACCCCGTACGGCTACTCCCTGTGGGAGTTCCAGGTCTACGGCCCCGGGTCCACCACCCCTCCGGACGACTTCTGGGGCAGCACCGCCGACATCCCGGCGGCGCACAATGCCGTCGAGGTGAAGATCCTCAACCGCACCAACGGCAAGTACCCCGACAGCCAGGTGTACTGGAGCTTCAACGGCCAGACGCACTCCATCGCCGAGCAGCCCTACCTCGACATGCCGGCCAACTCCGCCGGCCGCATGTACTTCTACCTCGGCTCACCCACCAGTGCGTACTACGACTTCATCGAGTTCACGGTCGGCAACAACGTCTTCAACGGCAACACCACCCGGGTCGACGCCTTCGGCCTGAAGCTGGCCATGCGTCTGCACAGCAAGGACGGCTACGACGTCGAGGTCGGCGAGAACCGGCAGACCTTCGCCGAGGACCGCGCCGCCACGTTCCAGCGATTCGCCGACGCGGTACCCTCCCAGTTCGACGTACTGGCCCAGACCCAGGCGCCGTACCGGATCATCGCCCCCGGCAGCGACCCGAGCTTCCGCGCGGGCGGTGCCAACGCGAACTATTTCACCTCCTACGCCCAGTCGGTGGGCGTGACCGCGGCCACCTCCGACATCTTCGGCTGCGCGGCCTCCCTGGCGGGAAACCCGGACATGTGCGCCGCCCTCAACCGCCATGTCGCCACCCTGCCGGCCTCCCAGCAGTCCGACCCGGCCAGGTTCTACACGGCGGCCCCGGCGAACTACTACGCCAGGTTCTGGCACGACAACGCCATCAACCACCTCGCCTACGGCTTCCCCTACGACGACGTGTCGGGCCAGTCCTCCTTCATCTCCCACGCCGACCCGCAGTGGCTGGTGGTCGCCGTCGGCTGGTAGCAGATCCGGCGGCACGGGCGTCGAACCCATCTCCCTCGGACCCCGTATCCCCCACATCCCCACCGCCCGACGGGCCCTGCCGGGTCACACCCGACCCGGCGGGGCCCGTCGGCTGCCGGCGCCGGGGCCCCGGCGCCGCACCGACGCCGCCGGCCCGGCCCTCTGTCCGGCGCGTGACTCTCGTCGGCGGGCGTGATGGCATGGCGGCATGGAGTTGCGGGAGCTGCGGGCGTTCGTGGCGGTGGTGGAGGAGGGCGGGCTGTCCGCTGCCGCCCGGCGGCTGCATCTGAGTCAGCCCGCCCTGTCCCAGACGATCAGCGGGCTGGAACGGCAGCTGGGTGTGCGGCTGCTGGTACGCGGACACGGCGGGGTGCGGGCCACCGAGGCGGGAACGGCGCTGGCCGGCGAGGCACGAGCGGTGCTCGCCCAACACGATCGGGCGCTGCGCGTGATGGCTGAATACGCGGGTCCGGGCGGCGGAGCGCTACGCATCGGCATCCCTCTTGAGCTGGCGTCCGGGCTGCTCGACGCGGCGCTCGCCGAACTCGCCGAGGCGCATCCGGAGACGCGGGTACAGGCTCGGCACCTGTCCACGGCCGAACAGCTGACCGCGCTGCGCGCCGGTGAGCTAGATGTCGGCTTCCTCCGCGAGCGGCCGTCGGGGCCGGAGTTCGACGCGCTCCTCGTCGTACGGGAGAAGCTCGGCGTACTGATCGCCGCCGACCAGGCCGCCGAGCTGGCCGGGCCCGACGGCATCCCGCTCGACGCGCTCGGCACACTGCGCTGGGTCGGGTTCCCGCGGGCCGGAAGCCCCGCCTGGTTCGACGAGCTGACCGCGATCCTGCGCGGGCACGGTCTCGATCTCGGTCCGGAGGCGCCCGACGGTCAGGCGCTGATCGCCGACGTGAAGCTGGCCGCCGTCGCCTCCGGACAGGCCTTCGCACTGGCTCCGCCGGGCTGGCCGCAGCCGTTGCCCGGCCACGTGACCTGGTCACCGCTGATCGGCCACCCCTTGGTGCGCCGCACCTGGGCGGTGTGGCCGTCCGACTCCCGCCGCCGCGACCTGGGCCGCTTCATCACGGCCCTGGACCGGGCGGTACGGGAGTGAATCACGCGTCGCCGGCACCGACGTGGGACGCGTCCGCTCCCGGATGTCAGACGGCCGTGCGGCCGCCGTCGACCGGCAGGATCGCGCCCTGTACGAAGCCGGCCGCGTCGCTCGCCAGGTAGGCGATCGCCTCGGCGATCTCCCCTGGCTCGCCGGGCCGGCCGGCGGGCGCCTGTGCTGCCAGGGCGTCGAGGGCGTCGCCCATGGCGGCCGTGCCCTCGGTACGGGTCGGGCCGGGCTCCACGGCGTTCACCCGCACGCCCCGCGGGCCGAACTCGGCGGCCCATGCCTTGGTCAGCAGGTTGACCGCCGCCTTGCTCGACCCGTACAGCGCCATGCCCGCGACGCCGTACTCGGCGACCATCGTGCTGACATTGACGATCGCGCCCTGCCCGCGCTCGGCCATGCCCGGTGCCAACTCGGCGACCAGGTAGAACGGCGCCTTCACGTTCAGGTCGTAGACCGCGTCCACATCGGAGGCCGGGGTGTCGGCCGTCGAACCGAACGGGAAGATGCCCGCGCTGTTGACGAGGATGTCCACCCGGCCGCCGCCCAGTTCGACGGCCCGCCCGGCCAGCTGCCGTACCGAGTCGGCGTCCCGCAGCTCGGCCGCCAGGAAGTCGGCTTTGCCACCGCGTTCCCGTACGGCCGTGACCACCTGGTCACCGCGCACCGCGTCCCGTCCCGCGACCAGCACGTGGGCGCCCCGTTCGGCGAGCAGGGCGGCGGTCGCGGCGCCGATACCGCTGGTGGCACCGGTCAGCAGGGCCACGCGTCCGGTCAGAGAAACAGATCCCATGAGATGTCCTCAGATGTGCAGTGCGGGGCGACCCGGTCGCCCCGTCGCCTCGTCCGTGAGGTGACGGAAGTTCTCAAGCGCCCGGGAACCCCGTGGCTTCCGGCCCGGCCATCGGCTGATCCGATGGCCCCCATAAGGGCGCGGACCGGTCCCGTGTTCCGGCCGTCACCGGCCCTGCCGTACCGCGTTCGCGCGGCTCCGGCCCGCCGTCGCGCCGTTCCCCGCGGTCAGCGAGATCTGGGTGTTCCCGGTCGGCGCGTACCGGCGCCGGCGGCGCGAGTCCGGCCGAGCCGCGGCGGGACACCTACCCGGCGGACGCCCGGGGCGGGTCAGCCCGTGGCGGGCAGGGGCGGGTCCGACTCGGGCCTCCGCCGGAAGAGTTCGTTCAAATCCGTCTGTGTGATCTGGTGCTCGGCGTAGGAGAAGGTGCCCCGGTCCGCCAGCTCCTTCGCCGCGCCGAGCAGCTGCGCGTACATCGCCCGGGCGATGCTGCCGCCCACCGTGACCCGCCGCACCCCGAGGTCGCGCAGGTCGGCCAGCGAGAAGGCATTGCCGGTCAGGCCCATCACCACGTTCAGCGGGCCGTCGATCTCGCGCACCAGGGTGCCGATCGTCTCCGCGTCCGCCGCGCCCGGCACGAAGGCGCAGTCCGCGCCGGCCGCCAGGTAGGCGTTGGCCCGCTGGACGGCCGCGTCGAGCTTTCCTCCGGTGAGCAGCACGTCGGTGCGGCCGACCAGGACGAACGGCTCACCGGTCGTGTCGACGGCCTCCCGGGCGGCGCGGATGCGGTCCGCCGACAGTTCCGGGTCGTAGAGCGGGCGGGAGCGGTCGCCGGTGAAGTCCTCGACGTTGCCGCCGGCGGCTCCGGCCGTGAGGGTCATGGAGATGGTCTCGGCCACGGTCTCGGGCGCCTCACCGAACCCGTCCTCCAGGTCCGCGCTCACCGGGATCCGTACCTCGGCGGCGATCTCACCGATCCGGCCGATCATGGCCGTACGGCCGACCCGGTCCCCGGCCGACGACGGGTCGACGTAGTCATGGTCCGGGCGGCCCAGCGAGAAGGCCACCCCCGCGCTGGTGGTGGCCACGGCCGGGAAACCGGCCGACTCCAGGACGCGGGCACTTCCCGCGTCCCAGGCGTTGGGGAGCAGGAAGCAGCCCTCCCGATGCAGTTCGACGAAGCGTGCCGCCAGTTCACGACGTTGAGTGTCCACGACGCCCAGCCTGTCAGCCGCCACTGACAACGGCGCCGCCGCACGGCGTACTGTCGTGCCCGTCCGGCACCCGTTCTCGATGGACGTCCAGGAGGAACCGCCCCGTGACCTGCCGAGTCGTCCTCGTAGCCCCGGCGATCACCCCCTCGATGCGGCGGGCCCGCTTCGACGACGGTGACTCCATCGAGAACCCGGAGTCCGTGGCGTTGCCCCTGCCCGCCGGGCGGCCCGTCAGCTCACCCAGCGTGCGCTGCCGTGAGACGGCCGCCGCACTGGGGCTGGACGCCGTGGCGGAGCCCGCGCTGTCGGGCCTGGACGCGGGCCGCTGGCGGGGCCGGACCCTGGAGGAGGTCGGCGCCGCCGAGCCCGAGGCACTGGTCCGCTGGCTGTCCGACCCGGGGGCCGCGCCGCACGGAGGCGAAACGGTACGGGAGTTCTGCGCGCGGGTGACCGGGTGGCTGGAGACGGCGGGCCGCACCACCGGCCGGACGATCGCGGTGGTGGAGCCGGAGGTGGTACGGGCCGTGGTGCTGCACGCGCTCGGAGCTCCGGAGTCGGCGTTCTGGCGCGTGGACGTCCCGCCACTGGCGGCGACGGAGGTCACGGGCGGCCCCGGCCGCTGGAACCTGCGCCTCGGCCAGGCCGGCGCCTAGGCCCTGCCCCTGAAGTGGCCACGGCGGCCTGAAGTCGTCGTGGTTCAGGTCACGTCGGGCTGTGGCCGGATTGTGGAGGCCAGGTGTCGGCGGCCGTGGCATGCTCGGGGCCACATCGAGTTACCGCCCGGTTCTACCTGTCGGTAACCACCGTTGGTGTCTCTTCCTCACCCCCCACCCTCAGGACCGACCTTGCGCAGACGCACGAGGCCCGGGCATGCCCTCCTGCCCGCCTTCGCCGTGACCGCCCTCCTTCTCACCGTGGGCTGCTCCGCACCCCAGCACCAGAGTTCCGCCGCCGACCACTCCCAGGACACCGCGCGGATCTCCGACGACACCACTGCCGCCGCCCGCACGGACGGCAAGGCGCTTGCCGTCGCCGCCGCGCCCGCCGCGACCCCGACCGCGGCCACCGGTTCGCCGGGATCGGGCCGCCCGGCTCACCGCACCACGCTCACCGTCAGCTCCTACGACGGCAGGACCCGACGAGCCGTCATATCCGAGGTCGCCAAGGGCAAGCCGGCGGCCCCGACCGCGTCACCCGGCACCTCGGCGTCACCCGCGCCCTCGGCGTCGGCCGCGGCCGGGCAGGCCGCCGTCGGTGACGTGATCGCCAGCGCCCCCGCGCCCGGCGCTCCGGACGGACTGCTCGCCAAGGTCACCCGGGTGATCGGCGAGACCGCCGGGGGCACCGAGGTGCAGACCGAGCCCGCCACGCTCGACGCCCTGCTCGGCGACGACACCGCGAAGGGCACCGTGCCGGTCGCCCCGGACGCCTTCGACGTGGACGCACTGCTCCCCGACGTCAAGGTGTCCTGGGCCAGGTCCGGTGACGTGCGCGTCGGCCCGAAGGGCGCCACCGTGCCGCTCGGCAGCCTCCGGCTGGACGTCGACGCCGACATCCCGACCGCCGCGGGCGCTCCGGCCTCCGCCTCGGCCACGGTGTCCGGCTTCGTCCAGGTCACCCCGCAGGTCCACTTCGCCTACGGCGGCGCGGGCACCGGCAGTGCGCCCGGCTCCGCCTACCTCGGTGTCTCCGGCGACTGGAACTCCGGCTGGGCGGTCCGGGGCCGGGCCGCGGCGGCCACGGCCACCCCGCTGCGCGTCCCCTTCGCCGAACTGCACGCCGACCCCGTCCTCCAGGTCGGCCCGGTCCCCGTCGTGGTCAACCTCGACCTGACCTGCTACCTCCAGATCTCCGGCGACGGCAGGATCACCGTCGACGTGGAGCAGAGCCTCAAGGGCGACTTCAGGGCGGGCGGCACCTTCGGCGCGGCCCAGGGCTGGACGCCGGTGAGCAGCTCCGACATGACGAGCACGCCGGTGCGCACCTCGATGACCACCGCCGGCAGCGTCAGGACCGCCCTGGGCGCCGAAGCCTCGGTCGGCCTCTACGGGACCGTGGGCGTCACCGCCGACCTGGCCCCCTATCTGCGCGGCGAGGCCTCCGGCACGGTCACCGACGCGTCCGTGACCCCGGGTGCGGACGCCCAGGGCGCCTGGAGCCTGTACGGCGGTGTCGACCTCTCCGGCACGCTGCGCCTCCAGCTGTCGGTCTTCGGTACGCCGGTGCTGCAGCGGAGCATCCCGCTGGGCGCCCTGCACCGCGAGTGGAAGCTGGCGGGCGGCACGCTCTGAGCCCTGGGTCAGGCCTCGCCGCCCGGTATCCAGCCCTGGCGGCGCAGCTCGGCCGAGACGTCCGGAGCCCGGTAGTGCTCACCCTTCAGCACCTTGCCGTCGGCCCGGCGGGCGACCTGTCCGTCGGGCCCCAGCTTGCTCATGTTGGACCGGTGGATCTCGGCGATCACCGCGTCGAGGTCGATACCGTGCACCAGAGCGGTCCCGTACGCCACGTAGACCACGTCCGCCAGTTCGTGCGCGAGCCGGTCGAGGGGCCCGGCGACGGCCACCTCGGCGACCTCCGCGGCTTCCTCGGCGAGCAGCTCCCCCCGGTGCGCGGCCAGCTCGGGGGAGACCTCCGCCGGCGTGGTGCGGGTGTCCAGGCCGAAGGCGCGGTGGAACTCTCGGACGAGGGAGGCGGGCAAGGAGCTGGTCATGCGAACGACTGTAGCGGCCGCCACTGACACTCCCGGTCCGCCGAGCGCCCGGCCCTGGTCAGGAACGGGACCGGCTGGCAGGATCGCGCGCATGTCAAAGGTGTTTCCCCGGGTCGGCCGGCGTCGCGCTCTGCGGGGCTCGGCGGCCGCCGCCGTCGCGTTCGGCCTGCTGCTGTGGTGGCTGCTGCCGCTGGGCGAGAAGCCGCCGAGCGGCACGATCACCTTCAGCACGGGAACGCTGCGCGGGGTCTACCAGGAGTACGGCAAACGGCTGCGCACCGAGCTGGGCCGGGACATGCCGGGCCTGAAGGTGAAGCTGATCCAGAGCGCGGGGTCGTACGAGAACGTCCAGCGGGTGGCGACCGGCCAGGCGGACTTCACCATAGCGGCGGCCGACGCGGTGGAGACGTACAACCTGAACAGAGGCCGGGGCGCCGGCCGGATGCGCGGGGTGGCACGGCTCTACGACGACTACGTCCAGCTCGTCGTGGCACGCGACTCCGGCATCACCAGCGTCGCGCAGCTGCGGCACAAGCGGGTGGCGATAGGACTGCCCGACTCGGGTGTGAGGCTGATCGCCAACCGGGTGCTCAAGGCCGCGGGGATCGACCCCGCGAAGGACATCACCCCGCTGGCCGACGGCATCGACACCGGACCCGACCGGCTGCGGCAGGGCAAGATCGATGCGTTCTTCTGGTCGGGCGGACTGCCCACGAAGGGTCTGCTGGACCTCGCGGAGAAGTTCAGCTTCAGGTTCGTGCCGATAGACGGCAGCCTCGTCAGCAAGCTGCACTCCGAGGGCCAGGCGGCGCTCTACTACCGGGCGACGAACATGCCCGAGTCGGCTTATTCGTCGGTGCAGCAGGGCACGACGGTGCCGACGATCGCGGTCTCCAACCTTCTGATGACCCGCAAGGACATGGATCCGCGTCTCACCGAGTGGGTGACCCGTACGGTCATCAAGAGCCGGGACGACATCGGCGCCCACGTCCACTCGGCCCAGCTGGTGGACCTGCGCACCGCCATCTACACGGACCCGTTGCCGCTCCAGGAGGGCGCACGGCGGTACTACCGCTCGGTGAAACCCTGAGGAGGTTCCTCACCTGCTCCGCGGCACCGAAACGGTCACCCGCAGCCCCCGCGGCTCATGGTGCTCGTACGCCAACGAGCCCCCGCCCGCCGCCAGCAGCGCCCGCGTGATCGACAGCCCCAGGCCCGACCCCTTCACGTTCTGATGCCGTCCGCTCCGCCAGAACCGGTCCCCCACGCGTGCGAGTTCCTCGTCCGTCAGCCCCGGACCGGTGTCGGTGACCACGACCGTCGACACATCGCCGTCGGCCGCGACGCCCACCTCCACCGAACCCCCCTCGGGCGTGAACTTCACCGCGTTGTCGATCACCGCGTCCAGCGCACTGGACAGCGTGATCGGGTCGGCCCACCCGGTGGTCGCCGGGCACTCCCCGCTCAGCCGGACCCCTTTCGCCGTCGCGGCCGGTGCCCACGCCGCGACCCGCTCCGCCGCCAGCCGCCCGATGTCCGTCAGCATCAGGTCCGCCTCGGCGTGTTCGGCCAGGGCCAGATCGAGCAGGTCGTCGAGCACGTGGGCGAGCCGCTTGCCCTCGGTGCGGACCGAGGCGATCTCCTCGTTGCCCTCGGGGAGTTCGAGGGCGAGCAGTTCGATGCGCAGCAGCAGCGCCGCCAGGGGGTTGCGCAGCTGATGGGAGGCGTCGGCGACGAACGCGCGCTGCTGCTCCAGCACGTCCTCGACGTTGTCCGCCATCTCGTTGAACGCCCGGGCCAGCCGCCTGAGTTCCGGCGGACCGCCGGCCGCCGCGACCCGGGACTTGAGCCGGCCGCTGGCGATCGCGTGGGTGGTGGCGTCGAGCACCCGTACGGGCCGCAGCACCCACCCGGTCAGCCGCAGCGCCGCACCGACGGCGAGCAGCATCGCGGCGCTCTCGCCGGCGCCGATCAGCAGCCAGCCGCGCAGGGTCCGTGACCGCATCGGCCCGGTGGGCGAGTCGGTGACCACCACGGCAAGGACATCGCCGTCGCGGATCACCGGCGAGGCCACCACGAGCCGGTTGCGCTGCCAGGGCCAGACCTGCTGCGGGTCGTGGCTGCGCCGGCTGAGCAGTGCCTCGTCGTAGGCGGCGCGCACCTCGCCCGTCTTCGGCAGCACCCAGTCGTCGGGCGCGTTGGCCATGGAGGACGCGTTGCGGTAGAAGACGCCCGCGCGGATGCCGTACACCTCGTAGTAGCTGATGAGTTCGCGGTGCAGGGTCTCCTGCCGGTCGTCCGTGCGCACGGGCCGTGAGACGACGGTGGTGCCGTCGACGAACTGGGCGAGGGCCGCGAACCGCGCGGTGTCGTCGATCCGGTCCACGACGACCTTCTGCTGCTGGGCGGCGGCCACGCTGACGGCGAGGGGGACGCCGAGCGCGAGCAGGACGGCCGCCATCAGCACGATGAGCAGCGGGAGCAGACGTGTGCGCACCCGGGCCCGCTACCCGGCCGGGGTGACGAGCCGGTAGCCCACGCCGCGTACCGTCTCGATGAGCGCGGGCATGCGCAGCTTCGCGCGCAGGGAGGCGACATGCACCTCCAGGGTGCGCCCGGTCCCCTCCCAGCTGGTGCGCCAGACCTCGCTGATGATCTGTTCCCGGCGGAAGACCACACCGGGCCGCTGGGCGAGCAGCGCCAGTAGGTCGAACTCCTTGCGGGTGAGCTGGACGGCCTTGCCGTCCACGATGACCTGGCGGGTGGGCAGTTCGATGTGGACGGGGCCGAGCCGGAGCGCGTCGTCGCCGTCGGCCGGACCGTCCTCGTGGTGGGTGCGCCGGCTGACGGCGTGGATCCGGGCGAGCAGTTCCCCGGTGTCGTACGGCTTCACCACGTAGTCGTCCGCGCCCAGGTTGAGGCCGTGGATGCGGGAGCGGACGTCGGCACGGGCGGTGACCATGATGACCGGGGTGCTGGTGCGCTTGCGGATCTTTCCGCAGACCTCGTATCCGTCCTGGTCGGGCAGTCCGAGGTCGAGCAGGACGACGTCGTAGCAGTCGCCCTCCGGGACGAGCGCCTGGAGGGCCTCCTCGCCGCTGCGGGCGTGGGTGACGGAGAACCCGTGCCGGGCCAGGACCGCGGAGAGTGCGGCGGCGACGTGGTTGTCGTCCTCGACGAGCAGCAGTCTCATCCCGGCCCCCTCCGGTTCAACGTTCGTTTCGTCCTGGTTCGTTCTCGACTTGCCCGCGCGGAACCCGCGCCCGGTAGAAATCGCGCGCACGCACGCGTGCACGATGGCAGTCACGCTGATGGACGACGACGGCGTCAAGTGGGATTCGGCGGCGCGCGGGTTCCGTTACCCGGCCGATACGCGCACAGGACACGCCCACTACGACATGTGCTCGAATGCTATCGGATCGTGATGCTCAGATCTCCCTCAGATGTAATGACGCTGGTCATCCGGGCTCACTACATTCCTCCGAAACCGAGGAGGACGGAGCCCGATAGCGATGACCGAAGTATCGGCGGCCAAGGAAGACGTGGCCGCGACCGGCGAACTGGTCGTCCTGAAGAGCGTCAACAAGCACTTCGGCGCGTTGCACGTGCTCCAGGACATCGACCTGACGATCGCCCGCGGCGAGGTCGTCGTGGTCATCGGGCCCTCCGGGTCCGGTAAGTCGACTCTCTGCCGCACCGTCAACCGCCTGGAGACCATCGACTCCGGCACGATCACGATCGACGGCAGGCCGCTGCCCCAGGAGGGCAAGGAGCTGGCCCGGCTGCGCGCCGACGTCGGCATGGTCTTCCAGTCCTTCAATCTCTTCGCGCACAAGACGGTGCTCGAGAACGTGATGCTCGGTCAGGTGAAGGTCCGCAGGACGGACAAGAAGCAGGCCGAGGAGAAGGCCCGCACCCTGCTCGACCGGGTCGGCGTGGGCACCCAGGCCGACAAGTACCCCGCACAGCTCTCCGGTGGCCAGCAGCAGCGCGTGGCGATCGCGCGGGCGCTGGCGATGGACCCGAAGGTCATGCTCTTCGACGAGCCGACCTCGGCCCTGGACCCCGAGATGATCAACGAGGTCCTGGAGGTCATGCAGCAGCTGGCCCAGGACGGCATGACCATGATCGTCGTCACCCACGAGATGGGCTTCGCGCGCTCGGCCGCGAACCGGGTGGTCTTCATGGCGGACGGCCGGATCGTCGAAGAGGCCACGCCCGACCAGTTCTTCAGCAACCCGCGCAGCGACCGGGCCAAGGACTTCCTGTCGAAGATCCTGCACCACTGAGCCGCCGCGGGACCCGCTTCCTTTTCACAGTCGTCTTCACCGAACGAGGGATGTTCATCATGCAGCTCCGCAAGGTCACCGCCGTCTCGGCCGCCGTGCTCGCGCTCGCCCTGTCCGCCACGGCGTGCGGCGGCAGCGACAAGGACGACGACAGCAAGGGTTCCGGCGGCGGCAAGATCAAGATCGGCATCAAGTACGACCAGCCCGGCCTCGGCCTCCAGGAGCCGGACGGCTCCTTCTCGGGCTTCGACGTGGACGTGGCCACGTACGTCGCCGGACAGCTCGGCTACAAGCCGGACCAGATCGAGTTCGTGCAGACCAAGAGCGCCGACCGGGAGAACGCCCTCGCGCGCGGTGACGTGAAGTTCATCGCGGCCACCTACTCGATCACCGACGAGCGCAAGCAGAAGGTGGACTTCGCCGGCCCGTACCTGCTGGCCCACCAGGACCTGCTGGTCAAGAAGGACTCGACGATCGCCAAGGGCACAGATCTCAACGGCAAGAAGCTCTGTTCCGTGACCGGTTCGACCTCGGCGCAGAACCTCCACGACACGATCGCCCCGAAGGCCAACCTCAAGGAGGTCAGCACCTACTCGGAGTGCATCGCCGGCCTCCAGAGCGGGTCCGTCGACGCCGTGACCACGGACGACTCGATCCTCGCGGGCTTCGCCGCGCAGGACAAGTACAAGGGCCAGTTCAAGCTCGCGGGCCTGAAGCTGAGCAACGAGAACTACGGCGTCGGCGTCAAGAAGGGCGACTCCGCCACCCTCGACAAGATCAACAAGGCGCTGGAGAAGATGGTCGGCGACGGCTCGTGGCAGAAGGCGGTCGACGCCAACTTCGGCCCGGCCGAGTACAAGAACGAGCCCGCCCCGAAGATCGGCGTGATCGTCAAGTAAGGCGCGGTTCCGCGCGCCCCGCGGAACTTCGCCGACGCAGGGATCCGGCAGGTCGCACGGTTCCTCGGGCGCGCCGCCGCCGCCGCTTCCCCTGGCGGCGGCGCGCCATGCCCTCCACCTACGCCACACACCCGGAAGCGCGGGAAATCGTGTTCGACTTTCTTCAAGGCTACGACGTCCTAGGGGCGTTCTGGACGACGGTGAAACTGACCGTCTTCTCCGCCGTGGGCTCCCTGGTCTGGGGCACCCTGCTGGCCGCGATGCGGGTCAGCCCGGTCCCGCTGATGCGCGGGTTCGGCACGGCCTACGTCAACATCGTCCGGAACATCCCCCTGACGGTCATCATCATCTTCACCTCGCTCGGCCTCGCCGACATCTTCGGCGTCACCCTGGGCGCCGAGGACTTCGCGGTCCAGGGCTTCCGGCTGGCCGTGCTCGGTCTCATCGCCTACACCGCGGCCTTCGTCTGCGAGGCGATCCGCTCCGGCATCAACACGGTGCCCGTCGGGCAGGCCGAGGCGGCCCGCGCGATCGGCCTGAACTTCTCGCAGACCCTGCGGCTGATCGTGCTGCCGCAGGCCTTCCGCGCCGTGATCGGCCCGCTGGCCAACGTCCTGATCGCCCTGACCAAGAACACCACCGTGGCGGCCGCCATCAGCGTCGCCGAGGCCGCCGCCCTGATGAAGACGATGATCGAGAACGAGGCCCAGACGGTGGCCATCGGCGCGGTCTTCGCCTTCGGCTTCGTGGTCCTGACCCTCCCGACCGGCCTGTTCCTCGGCTGGCTCGCCAAGCGCCTGGCGGTGAAGCGATGAGCTCGGTCCTGTACGACGCCCCCGGGCCCCGCGCCAAGCGGCGCAACGTCCTGCTCTCCGTCGTCTTCGTGCTGCTGCTCGGCCTCCTGCTCTGGTGGGTCTGGCAGAAGATGGACGACAAGGGCCAGTTGAAGTGGGACCTCTGGCAGCCGTTCACCACCTCCGAGGCGTGGACCACGTACCTGCTGCCGGGGCTCGGGAACACCCTCAAGGCCGCGGCGCTCGCCATGGTCATCGCCCTGCCGCTGGGCGCGGTCTTCGGCATAGCCCGGATGTCCGACCACGCGTGGATACGCATCCCGGCCGGCGCCGTCGTGGAGTTCTTCCGCGCTATCCCGGTCCTGCTGCTGATGCTGTTCGCCATGGAGTTCTACGTCCGCTCCACCGACGTGAGCAGCGACGAACGGCCGCTGTACGCGGTCATCACCGGCCTGGTGCTCTACAACGCCTCGGTGCTCGCCGAGGTCGTACGGGCCGGCGTCCTGGCGCTGCCCAGGGGGCAGACGGAGGCGGCCTACGCGGTCGGTCTGCGCAAGGGGCAGACCATGACCGGCATCCTGCTGCCGCAGGCGGTCACCGTGATGCTGCCGGCCATCGTCAGCCAGCTCGTGGTGATCGTGAAGGACACCGCGCTGGGCGGTGTGATGCTCCAGTTCACCGACCTGCTCAACGCCCGCGGCACGCTGGCCGCCAACTACGCCAACGTGATCCCCAGTTTCATCGTCGTGGCGATCATCTTCATCCTGCTGAACCTGGCCCTCACCACGTTCGCCTCCTGGCTGGAGCGCCGGCTGCGGCGCAGCAAGCGCGGCACGGGCGCGGTCCTGGGTGCCGAGGAGGTCGTCGACCTGAACGCCGCGGAGATCAGCGGCACCTACGCCACGGGCGCGGGCGGAGCCAACGCCTGACACACGGTCGGCCCGGCCCGGAGAACGACGGAGGCAGCGATCATATGATCGCTGCCTCCGTCGTTCTCCGGGCCGTCGGCGGGCCCGCGCGCCCACCATGCTGACGTGTCCCCGGGTGCGCCGCTTGACCGGCTGGCGCCCAGTCTGTTGCATACGTTCTGTGATCGTGCACCCTGCTCCAACAACCTGTTCATCCGTCTCCGTCGGGACTTGCGTACGGGCAGGGGGCGCCGCGCCGTGGACCCGGTGATCATCGTAGGAGCGGGGCCCGTCGGGCTCACGCTCGCCCTGGCGCTGGCCCGTCAGGAGGTGCCGTCCGTCGTCCTGGACGAGGGTCCGGGCAAGGACGAACCGCGGCCGGCCCGCACGGTGGTGCTGCGCGAGGACACCTCCGCCCTGCTGGCGCGGCTGTCCGGCGCCCCGCTGGACGAGCTGGGCACCCGCTGGACCGGCTGGCGCTCGATGCGCCGCAAGCAGGTGATGCGCGAGGTCGTCTTCGACGACGCGGCCGGCGAACCGTCTCCGCTGCACATCGCCCAGCACACGCTCACCCACGCGCTGCGCGCCGCGATCGCCGATCAGCCGCTGGTCAAGGTCGCCACGGACAGCAGGCTGGACGGCGTGGAGCAGGAACGGTCCGGTGTCACCGCGCACACCCGTGGCCCCAAGGGCACCTGGTGGCGCGGCAGTTACCTGGTGGGATGCGACGGACCCCGTTCGACCGTGCGCAAGCTCCTGGACATCCGCTTCCCGGGCCGTACGGCGGTGGAGCGGCATGCGGTCGCCGCGCTGCGCACGGAACTTCCGTGGCCCGGCCAGGCGTTGCTCCACCGGACCCCGCCGTGGCGGATGTCCGGGCCCTCGGCCGCGGAGGTGACCGCCCGCCCCCTCCCGGACGGCGCCTGGCGCCTGGACTGGCTGCTGCCGCCCGGCAAGGACCTGGTCACCCCCGAGCTGCTGGTGAACCGGATCCGCGAGACCCTGGCGGGCTGGGCGGACGGCACCACCCCGCCGTACGACCTGCTCGACACGGGAGTGCACACCGTCCACCACCGTCTCGCCAGGCGGTGGCGGGTGGGCCGGGTGTTCGTCGCCGGGGACGCGGCGCATCTCCTCGGGGCGTTCGGCACGCACGGGCTGGAGGAGGGCCTGCGGGACGTGGACAACCTCGCCTGGAAGCTGGCCCCGGCCTGGCACCACGGCCCGCACGAGGCCCTGCTGGACAGCTACCAGAGCGAGCGGCGGGCGGCGGTCGCCGCCCGGCTGCGCGCCGCCGACCAGGTGCTGCCGCTGCTGCGCGGCGGCGGCGGGCTGCGCGGGATGGTGCCGGGCACGGCCAGGGGGCACGACGCGCTCCTCACCGATGGTCACCTGGGGCACGGCCCGCTCGGCGCGCCGGGGGCGTACGCCGACTCGCCGCTCGACCCTCGGCACCTGGAGCACGAGATCCCGGTCGGCACCCCGTTGGGAGCGCCGGTCAGCGACGTCCGGGTCACCGCGGAGGACGGCACCTTCGTGCAGCTGCGCTCACGGCTCGGCCGCGGCGCACTGCTCGTCGTCCTCATCGCGCCCGGTACGGGGGTGTGGGACCGCAAGCACTGGGTCTCCGCCGGGATCATGCCCCGGCTCGCCGCGGCCGTGGCCGCGCTGCCACACCCCGCCGAGCTGCTGGTCGCGGAGGCCTACCCGGGCGCACCGGCGCACTCCGTGCTGCTCGTGCGCCCCGACGGCCATCTGGTCACCGCCCTCAACGGGGTCCGGCCGGCCGATCTGTACGCGGCCGCCGAGGCGACGCTGGGCGGCAAGGACCCGGAGAAGACGGAAGCGGAGGCGGAGGCACAGGCCGGATCCGGTGCGCGGTGACCGCGCGGTCCACATGCTGACAGTGAGTTGACCCGCCCCCACCGGCGTGGTGTACTCCGCAACGTGAACGACACCACTGTGCGCCTGTGGCGGAAGGTCCATGTCGACCTGGTCCGCTATGCGGGCTGCGTGTGTCTTCCGTCCTGCTGAATTCGCTTTTTCTCCTTCCTTCTCCGGGGCGCCGTCCGCGCCCCCCTTCGGCGAATCTTCATCAGGAACGGTGCACGTGTCTGCCTCTCTCTCCACCCCGTCCTCCCCCGTTTCCCCGTCCGCCTCCGCGCCCGGCGCCGCCCCCACCCAGGCGGACCTCCTCGACTTCGTCCGGCGGACGGCCGCCGACACCGAGCTGATCTCCTCGCTCCCGCTCGACCCGGAGGGCCGCACTTGGGTACGGCTCGACGGTCCCGGCGGCAGCGAGGCCTGGCTGATCGGCTGGCCGCCCGGGTCCGGCACCGGCTGGCACGACCACGCCGAATCGGTCGGCGCCTTCCTCACCGCCGCCGGCGAACTGCGGGAGAACTCGCTCGCCACCCGGCTGCCCACCGACGGCTGGAAGACCCTGGAGCTCTCCGAGGACGTCGACCGGGAGCGCCGGCTGCCCGCCGGGAAGGGCCGCTCCTTCGGCCGCGACCATGTCCACGAGGTACTCAACGAGTCCGCCGAGCACCATGCCGTCTCCGTCCACGCCTACTACCCGCCGCTGCCGCGGATCCGCCGCTACAGCCGCAGCGGACCGGTGCTGCGGCTGGAGCAGGTCGAGCGCCCGGAGGACTGGCAGTGAGCGCCGCCGGACAACATCCCCTGGGAATCGACGAGTTGCTGGAGCAGGCGCGGGCCGGCTACCGGCGCGTGGCAGCGCACGAGGCGTACGAGGCGGCACGCACCGGAGACGCCCTGCTGGTGGACATCCGGTACGCGGCGCTGCGCGAGCGGGACGGGGTGATCCCCGGCGCCCTCGTCATAGAGCGCAACGAGCTGGAGTGGCGACTGGACCCCCAGGGCAGCCACAAGGCTCCCGAAGCCACCGACCACGACCTCCGGGTCGTCGTGATCTGCAACGAGGGGTACGCCTCCAGCCTGGCCGCTGTCTCCCTGCACCAGCTGGGCCTGCACCGGGCGACGGACCTGACCGGCGGCTTCCAGGCCTGGAAGGCGGCGGGACTACCGGTCACGCCCTGATCACCGCCCCGCACTCAGCGGGGCGGTCCGAACCGCCCGTCAGAAGTCCCCGCCCTCAAGGACATCCGTGTCCTCGCCCTCCTCCTCCAGAGCCCGCCGGACCACTCTGAGAGCCATGCCCTCGGGGTATCCCTTACGGGCGAGCATGCCGGCGAGGCGGCGGAGGCGTTTGTCGCGGTCGAGACCGCGGGTGGAGCGGAGCTTCCGGGCGACGAGTTCGCGGGCCGTCTCCTCCTCCTGCTCGGAGTCGAGCCGGCCGACGGCCTCGTCGATGAGCGTCGAGTCGACGCCCTTGGTCCGCAGTTCCTGCGCGAGCGCGCGCCGGGCCAGCCCGCGGCCATGATGCCGGGACTCCACCCACGCGTCCGCGAACGCGCTGTCGTTGATCAGCCCGACCTCCTCGAACCGCGACAGCACCTCCTCGGCGACGTCGTCCGGGATCTCCCGCTTGCGCAGGGCGTCCGCGAGCTGTTTCCGGGTGCGCGGGCTCCCGGTGAGCAGGCGCAGACAGATCGCCCGCGCCCGCTCAGCCGGGCCCGCCGGTGGCTCCCCCTGCTCGGCCCTCGACAAGGAGGAGGAACCCCCGTCCTCACCTGACGGCTCCCCGGAGCCACGCCGACGGCGCGTCCCGGGCCGCCGCGCGCCACGGCCGGGTGATCCGTGTCCGCGAGGCCCGTCCGGGCCGTCGTGCGTGCCGTTCTCGTACGCGCTGTACGAGTCGGGCGGGCCGTCGTCCTCGTACGAGCCGTCACGCCCGTACGAGCCATCGATCCCCCGTGTCGCGTCCCCGTACCTGCCGCCGCCTGCGCCGTAGGCCCCGGAGCCGTCCCCGGTTCCCCTCCCCCGTGGGGCACCGGGGGACATGTACTCGTGGTCGGCCCAGTCGGTTCGTCGTGTCACGGCGTCAGCTCTTGGCGGCGGCGGCCTTGGGCTTGGTGACCTTTGCGGCGGCCGGGGCGGGCACCGTCTTCGCCGCGTCGCCCGTGGCCGCGGTGACGACCGCCGCGTCCGCGCCCGGCTCGGCGGCGGGCGCCTCCGGGCGGACACCGACGCCCAGCTTCTCCTTGATCTTCTTCTCGATCTCGTCGGCCAGGTCGGGGTTGTCCTTGAGGAAGTTGCGCGCGTTCTCCTTGCCCTGGCCGAGCTGGTCGCCCTCGTACGTGTACCAGGCACCGGCCTTGCGGACGAAGCCGTTCTCCACGCCCATGTCGATCAGGCCGCCCTCGCGGCTGATGCCCTGGCCGTAGAGGATGTCGAACTCGGCCTGCTTGAAGGGCGGGGCCACCTTGTTCTTGACGACCTTGACGCGGGTGCGGTTGCCGACCGCGTCCGTGCCGTCCTTCAGGGTCTCGATGCGGCGGATGTCGAGCCGCACCGAGGCGTAGAACTTCAGCGCGCGGCCACCGGTCGTGGTCTCCGGGGAGCCGAACATCACGCCGATCTTCTCGCGGAGCTGGTTGATGAAGATCGCGGTGGTCTTGGACTGGTTGAGCGCGCTGGTGATCTTCCGCAGCGCCTGGCTCATCAGGCGGGCCTGGAGACCGACGTGGCTGTCGCCCATCTCGCCCTCGATCTCCGCACGCGGGACGAGCGCCGCGACGGAGTCGATGACGATGAGGTCGAGGGCGCCGGAGCGGACCAGCATGTCCACGATCTCCAGGGCCTGCTCGCCGTTGTCGGGCTGGGAGAGGATCAGGTTGTCGATGTCGACGCCGAGCTTCTGCGCGTACTCGGGGTCGAGGGCGTGCTCCGCGTCCACGAACGCGACCTGACCGCCCGCCTTCTGCGCGTTGGCCACGGCGTGCAGGGTCAGGGTCGTCTTACCGGAGGACTCCGGTCCGTAGATCTCCACGACCCGGCCGCGCGGCAGGCCGCCGACGCCGAGGGCGACGTCGAGCGCGGTCGACCCGGTCGAGATGACCTCGATGGGCTCCTTCGTCCGGTCACCCATGCGCATGACCGCGCCCTTGCCGAACTGCCGTTCAATCTGTGCGAGTGCGGCTTCGAGAGCCTTCTCGCGGTCGGTACCTGCCATGGGTTCCACCCGGTTTGCTTGAGTCGATCGCTTCACGTCAAAGACGCTAACGCCTGCCACTGACAATGCGCCCCGACGCCGGTCCGGCCTGTGGACAACTCAGGGACAAACCCGCCCGGACCATGCCGGACCGCCACTCGGACCCCCCGTCGAGAACCTCGCCGGAGCCTCCATAAGAATGGATGTTCGATTTTCGTGTCAAGCGGACCACGCGGTACTCCTGTACTTCCCCGCACGGCACTCACCCACCGCACACCGGCCACGCCGGACCGCCTCCGTGAGGTGTCCGGGCCACCCGCCACGGCAATCCGCACTGCCGGGCGAGGGTTCACCCGATCGCGAGTTTCCGCATGTCCGGCCCCCTCGTGCCGCGATCCTCGAAGAGGCGGCCGACAGGCGGCGCCCCTGTGTGGCGTGGGTGGGAGAGCGCATGACACGTGAGACGGGACGACCCGGCCTGGACGAACAGGCCGTACTGCTGGCGGCGGGACTGGCCGATCTGGCGGTGAGCACGCTGGGCACCGCCGTCGGCACGGTACGGGGGCTGCTGCGCCGCTCCGACGCCGGCGCGCTGGCGGCGGAGGCCGAGCACGACCTCACCGCGCGCGGACGCCTGGTGCTGGACCGGTACGCGACCGTTCCCCCGGCCCATCTGGAGATCCTCGCCCGGCACGCCCTCGCCCGGCGGACCGCCGATGTCGACTGACCGCTGGGATCCGACCGCCTTCAAGAACCGCGTCGACGAGGTACTGCACCAATTCGTCGCCCAGGAGGCCGACCTGTTCGCGGCGATCGACCCGCTGCTGGGCCCGGTGGCCGGGCAGCTGGAAGCGGCGGTCGCGGACGGCAAACGGCTGCGGGCGGCGTTCTGCTACTGGGGCTGGCGTGCGGTGGGGCAGCCGGACAGCGACGCGCTGGTGCGGGCGGCTGCCTCCATGGAGCTGGTGCACGCCGCCGCCGTCGTCCACGACGACCTCATCGACGACAGCCCGTTGCGGCACGGACGCCCCACGGCACATGTCGCCCTGCGGACCGCCGTACCGGCTCGGCCGGGTGCCGACGGCACCGCGCGGTCGCTGGCGATGCTCGTGGGCGATCTGCTGATGTCGCTGGCCGGGCAGTTGTTCGCGACCTGCGGCCTGCCCGCCGCCTATCTCGCCCGGGGCCGGCCCCTGTGGTCGCTGCTGGCCCGGGAGCTGATCGCGGGCGAGTGCCTGGAGATCCTGCGCACCGGCACCGGTCCGGACACGGACGCCTCGCTGAAGGTGATCCGTTACAAGACCGCCAAGTACACCGTCGAACAGCCCCTGCTGATCGGCGGTGCCCTGGCCGGGGCCGGTGAGCGGCTGCGGGCGGGGTACTCCGCGTACGGGCTGCCGCTGGGCGAGGCGTTCCAGCTCCGCGACGACCTGCTCGGCCTGTTCGGGGAACCGGAGCACACCGGGAAGGCCAACGCCGACGACGTGCGCGGCCACCGGCCCACCGCGCTGCTGGCGGAGACCTGGCGGCTCGCCCACGCCGAGGACCGGGAGCGGCTCGGCGCGTTGCTCGGCCGGGGCGACCTGGGTGCGGAGGGTCTGGACACGGTCCGCGAGGTGATGTGCCGGCTCGGGGCGCCCGACCGGATCGAGCACATGATCGGCGCGCGGGTCGCGGAAGCGCTCGACGTCCTCCGTTCACTGGCCGTACCGGCCCCCGCCACGGGGGCCCTGACCGCGCTGGCCCACTCGGCGGCGGTCCGCCTGTCCTGACACCCCGCCCCCACCGCCAGGTCAGCCACGACGAGACCCGCGAAAAGACCCGTGAAGACAAGGAGCCCCGCGTGACCCATACCGAGGCATCGTTGGACGCCCTGCGGCACGCCGGTGACGAACTCGCCGACGCCACGGTCGCCGCACTCTTCGAGCGCGGGGAGGTGGGCACGTTCAACACCCTGATGCGCTACGTCTCCACCGCCGGCGCTCCCCTGCCGGACGGGCTGCCCGACGTCGCGCGGGAGTACCTGGAGGCCACCCGGGTCCCGCCGTCGTGGGTGGACTGGGGCGAGATGGAGAAGGCCCGGCTGTTCTTCATCGACAACAACGTGCACATCGCGACCGCGCTCTCCTTCGCCTCCATGCCCGCCTGTTACGTCGTCCCGCGCGTGGCGAAGCTGCTGTCGGCCACCCACGGGCTCGCGTACCCCTCGAAACGCATGGCGGAGACCGGCCAGTTCACCGTCTACCTGATGCAGCCCGACGCCTTCGAGGCCGGCGGCCGCTTCGTCCCCGCCGCCCAGAAGGTGCGCCTGCTGCACGCCTCCATCCGGCACCACCTCAAGCGCGAGAACCGCTGGGACACCGAGGCGCTGGGCACGCCCATCTGCCAGGAGGACATGATCGGCGGGCAGATGTTCTTCTCGCTGCTGGTCCTCGACAGCCTGCACCGGCTGGGCATCCATCTGTCCACGGAGGGCGCGGAGGCGTACTACTACGCGTGGCGGGTGGTCGGCGCCATGCTCGGCGTCGACCAGGAGGCCGTTCCCAAGACCCTCGACGAGGCCCGCGGCTTCCTGGACCTGTACATGATCCGGTACATGGGTCCCTCCGAAGAGGGCGTCCACCTGACCCGGCAGCTCATCGAACTCTACGAGGAGGTCGTCCCCGGCACCTTCTTCGACCCGATCGTCCCGGCCCTCGTCCGCCATCTCGTCGGCGACACCTGCGCGGACTGGCTGGAGGTGCCGCGCACGCCGTGGGACACCGTGGTGAAGGCCGTACCGCACCTTCTCGGCGTTCTGGAGACCATCGAGGACCGCTCACCGCTGGGCGCCTGGGCCCTGGACCGCCTCGGCCATCTCACGGCCGTCTTCGAACTGTCCTCCCTCACCCGTGGCCGCGTCATGCACTACGCGATCCCGGAGCACCTCAGGAAGGACTACGGCGTGCCGGGCGCGGTGCCCCGCACCCGGCGGTGGACCCCGCCGGCCGCCACGGTCTCCTGATTCCTCCGCCCGCCTGCTCCTCCCGGCGTACGGCCGCTGTCTTCGGCCGGACGACGACCGCGCGGCCGGCCTCCGGGAGGGTGGTCGCATGCCCTCACCCCTGGAAAGTCCGCCCTCCCTGGAGAGCCCGCCCCCCGACCCGCCGGCGAGCCGCCCGCGCGGGGTCCGCCCCGCCGAGCGTCTGTGTCATGCCACCGGTGTGCTGCTCGTCTTCTCCGGTCTGGTGCACCTGGTGGTGTTCGCGGTCGACGGCGGCCCCTGGTACGGCCCGGTCTCCTGGCGCAAGCCGGTCACGTTCGGGCTCTCCTTCGGGCTGACGCTGATCGCGGTCACCTGGGTCAACTCGTACCTGAGGATCGGCGAGCGGCTGCGGACCGTGCTGCTCGTGGTGTTCGCGGCGGACTGTGTGGTGGAGGTCGGCGGGATCACCCTGCAGGCGTGGCGCCGGGTGCCCTCGCACCTGGACATGGAGACGCCGTTCGACACGGCGGTGTCGATGACGCTCGCGGTGGGCGGCGGGGTCCTGGTGGTGCTGCTCACCGTCTTCGCCGTGGTGTCGTTCCGGCGGCGGCCGGCCGGTCCCGAGGGCATGGCGCTCGCCGTGCGCTCCGGGTTCGCGGTCCTGCTCGTGGCGCTGGCCTCGGGGGCCGCGATGATCGCGCGCGGGGTGCTGCTCGTCCGGACCGGCCACCAGGAGGCGGCGTACGGCTCGACGGCCCCGCTCAAGCCGCTGCACGGGGTCAGTCTGCACGCCGTGCTGGTCCTGCCCGCGCTGGCCTGGCTGCTGTCCCGCACGTCCTGCAGCGAACAGGTCAGGTGGCGGATCGTGGCCACGGCGGTGGGCTGCTACGCGGCCGCCGTGGCCGCCGCCGGGGTGTGGGCGGTGCTCACCTACTGACCACGGCGGGCCATCACCGATCGCGGTGGCGGTCACCGGCTGCGGCGGCCGTCAGGCCGAGCCCTCCCGGGAGTCCTCGGCCGGCCGCTGCCATATCGCGTGCCGCACGCGCGTGAGCAGCCCGGGGCCGGCCGGGGCGCGTCGGGGGCGGCCGTTCACCCGGGGGTCGTCCGTGACGTCGTACCGCTTCACGTAGGCACCCAGGAAGGCCTGGAGCGTGGCGACCGCCGGGATCGCGATCAGGGCGCCGACGGCGCCGAGGAGCGCGGTGCCCGCGATGACCGAGCCGAAGGCGACCGCCGGGTGGATGTCGACGGACTTGGAGGTCAGCTTGGGCTGGAGCATGTAGTTCTCGAACTGCTGGTAGATCACGACGAACACCAGCACCCACACCGCGTACAGGGGATTGACGGTGAACGCGATCAGCATCGGCAGCGCGCCCGCGAGATAGGTGCCGATGGTGGGGATGAACTGCGAGACCAGGCCCACCCAGACACCGAGCACGGGCGCGTACGGCACGCCCAGGGCCTCCAGCAGGATGTAGTGGGCGATGCCGGAGATCAGCGCCATCACCCCGCGCGAGTACAGATAGCCGCCGGTCTTGTCGACGGCGATCTCCCAGGCACGCAGCACCTCGGCCTGGCGGGCGGGCGGCAGCACGGAACACAGGGTGCGGCGGAGCCGGGGGCCGTCGGCGGCGAAGTAGAAGGCGAACAGGGTGATCGTCAGCAGCTGGAAGAGGCCGCCGAGCACCTGTCCGGAGACGTCGAGCACCCCGGCCGCGCTGTTCTGCGCGTACTTGCGCAGCCAGTCGGAGTGCAGCAGGCCTTCCTGGACGTCGACCCGCTTCACGTCGGTGTGGAAGGTGTGGTTGACCCAGTTGATGACCGAGTCCAGGTAGTCCGGGAAGTCTTCGACGATCTTGATGATCTGGCCGGCCAGCATCGAGCCGAGCAGCGTGACGAATCCCGCGGTGACGATGGCCAGGCCCAGGAAGACCAGGAAGGTCGCGAGTCCGCGGCGCATGCGACGGGAGGCCATCCAGCTCACCGCGGGCTCGATGGCGAGCGCCAGGAAGAACGCGATGAGGATGTTGATCAGCAGGCCGGTCAGCTGGTGGAAGGCCCAGCTGCCCAGCTGGAAGGCGGCGACGAGGGCGAGTGCCAGCACCATGGCGCGCGGCAGCCAGCGCGGCATGCGGGCACCCCGCAGCGCGGCGCCGGCGGCCGGGGGTCCGGCGGGCGGCGTCGTGTCTGCCGGGGATGCGTCCTGGGCGGTCCGCCCGTCGTCGTCAGTGGGTGTCACGGTGCAAGTCTCGCCGACGCCACTGACAACGCGTGGCCCGTATCCGACCTTTGTGCACGTTCAGCGCTTCTCCCCGGGAACGTTCATGACCGTGCAGACCACGCGCCACACTTCCTTGGCCTCCCAGCCGGCGTCCAGCGCCTCGTGCACCGTGAGTCCGCCGAGCTCCGTCATCACATGATCACGTGCGAACGTTTCGGCGTACCCGGAACCGAAGTGTTCCGCCATCCGCTGCCAGAAGACCGTCAACCGCATGACACCAGTATCCCGCCCCTGAGAGTGGGCCCTGCCCGTGACCGCTTGCCGAGACCGCTTTCCGCCCTACGGTCTGACGCATGGCCGAAACCGGAGCGTCCCCGCTCCCCCCTACTCCCCCGGCGCACTCCCCGCTCTTCCGTGCCGAACAGTTCATGTGGCTCACCGCGCGCGTGCTGGAGCAGCGCCTGTTCGCCCACCACTTCCTGAACGGCGACCCCGATCCCGTGGAGACGGCGCTGGACGCCTATCGCAACGAGGACGGCGGGTACGGGCACGCCCTGGAGCCCGACCTGCGCGGTCCGGTGAGCCAGCCGCTGCACACCGCGCACGCGCTCGCCGTCCTGGACGCCCTGGGTCGCTGCGGCGGCCAGCGGGCGGAACGGGTGTGCCGCTATCTGACGTCCGTCTCCACCGCGGACGGCGCGCTCCCGGCGGTCCGTCCGAGCCAGCGGGGCTATCCCGCCGCCCCGTTCATCCCGATCACCGACGACCCGCCGAGCGAGCTTCTCGCCACCGGGCCGGTGGTGGGGCTGCTGCACCGCAACGAGGTGTGGCACGCCTGGCTCTTCCGGGCCACCGACTTCTGCTGGGAGGCCGTGGACTCCCTGGAGAAGTCGCATCCCTACGAGGTCCAGGCCGCGGTCGCCTTCCTGGACGCGGTGCCCGACCGTGCCCGCGCGGAGGCCGCCGCCGACCGGCTGGGCCGCCTGGTGCGCGAGCACCGGCTGGCCGCGCTGGACCCGGAGAAGCTGGACGCGTACCCGGTGGCGCCCGGCTACGCCCCCGACGAGCACCACTTCCCGCACGACTTCGCGAAGTCCCCGCACTCGCTCGCGCGGGCGTGGTTCACCGACGAGGAGATGGCGCGCTCGCTGGACCATCTCGCCGCCGGGCAGCAGGAGGACGGCGGCTGGCCGATCGGCTGGCTCCAGTGGACGCCGGCCGTCACCCAGGAGGCCCGCCCGATGGTGACGATCGAGGCACTGCGCACACTCAAGGCGTACGGCCACTTCGTGGGGTGACGGTCCTCTTCCTGGGGTGACGCGTCTCACGCGCGCGTGCTCAGCCCGCGAGGGCCCGTACCCCCGCCGTCACCAGCACGGCCGCGCCGACGACGGCCAGGAAGGGCGCGCGCAGCACCAGCGCCACGGCGGCGGCCCCGAGCCCCGCGGCCCGGGCGTCCAGCACGAGCGTGTGCCCGTCGGCGAACGCCTGCTGGGCCGTGAGCGCGGCGAGCAGGGCCACCGGCAGCAGTGCGGCGAGCCGCCGTACCACCGGCCGCTCCAGGACGTCCGCGGGTACCAGCAGGCCGGCGAGCTTGACGGCGTAGCAGCCGAGGACGGTCGCGCCGATCGCGATCCAGGCGTTCAACGGGTCTCCTCGGAAGCGACGTCACGGGTGCGACCGGACCGGCGGCCTGAGACGTACAGGGCGGCCGGTGCCGCCAGCGCGGCGGCCAGGACCGGCACCCCGGCGGGCAGCACGGGCAGCAGCCCGAGCCCCAGCAGCACCGCGAGGGCGGCGACCGCGCGGTCGGTGGTGGCCTTCAGCATGGGGGCGAGCAGCGCCAGGAAGACGGCGGGTCCGGCCGCGTCCAGGCCCCAGGCGTCGGTGTCGCCGACCGCCTTGGCGCCGAGTGCGCCGAGCAGGGTGGTGAGGTTCCACAGCACGTACAGGCTGAGTCCGGTGACGGTGAAGCCGATCCGCGCGGCGCGTCGTGTCGGCTGGGCGAGCGTCACCGCGGTGGTCTCGTCGATCACCCACTGGGCGGCCAGTGGCCGCAGCGCGCCCGGAAGGGCCAGCACCTGTGACAGCCGCAGGCCGTAGAAGGCGTTGCGTATCCCCAGGAAGAAGGCGCCGGCGGCCGCGGTGAGCGGGTTGCCGCCGGCCGCGAGCGCCCCGACCAGGGCGAACTGGGAGGCGCCGGTGAAGACCAGGAGGCTGAGTGCGCAGGTCTGGAGCAGGCCGAGCCCGCTGCCGGCGGAGGTCACCCCGAAGGCGAACCCGGAGAGTCCTACGGCGACGCCGACCCCGAGGGCGTCCCGGACGACGGCGGAGTCCGGTTTCGGCTCGCCTTCGTCCCGTATGTCTGCGAGTGCTGTCTGCTGTGCCACGCCCAGGACGCTACGTACCGCCGTCCCGCGCGTCTTGTACGTTCTTGCGCCCGCGCGGACGCGCCCCGGATCCGCGCTCGCGCTGGTAGGCACCCGGCGGGACGCCGACGATCCGGGCGAAGTGCCGGTTGAGGTGCGGCTGGTCGGTGAAGCCGACGGTGACGGCCGCCTCGGCGGGTGCGGTGCCCGCGTCCAGCAGCAGCCGGGCGCGGCGCACCCGGGCGTCGGTCAGCCAGGTGTGCGGAGGCATGCCGTAGGCGTCGCGGAACGCCCGGAGCAGTGCGAAGGGGCTGGTGCCGAGGTCGGTGGCGAGCCGCTCCAGGGTCGGCGGCTCGGCCATCCGCTCCTCCAGCACGGTACGCGCGCGTGCGGCGAGCAGGGTGCCGGCGGTGCGGACCTTCCGCTGCGGCAGCGGGCCGCCGTTCGTGCGCAGCAGCCGGGTCACCACGACCCGCAGCAGGGTGTCGGCGGCGAGCGCGTTGCCCTCGTCGGCGGCGCGCAGCACCCGGTGCACCAGGGCGACGCAGTAGGGGTCGTCGAGCATCGGGCTGACGAAGCCGGGGGTGCCCCGCAGCGCGGTGGTCTCCGTGGCGATCGCCGCCACCAGTTCCGGGGACGGGTAGACCGCCCCGTACCGCCAGCCCTCGGGGACCCCGGCCCGGCCGGTGTGCGCGGTGTCGGGGTTGACGAGGGCGAGCGCCCCGGCGCCGACGGTCACGTCGGATCCCCGGTGCCGGAAGACCTCCACACCGTCCGCGATCCCGGCGATCACGAAGTGCTCGTGGGTGTGCCGGACGAAGGTCTTGCGGACATACCGGGCACGCAGCAGATCGACGTCGGGCAGCGCCTCGTACCGCCAGTGCCGCGCCCGCTCGTCCGATCCCGTCATGCCCCCATTGTCGACCGCTCCGCCGCACCCCAGCGCACTCGCCCCGCACCTCGGCTCCCGGTTCGCCCGGCCACCCGGCTCCGGGGCTCCGCGTCCTCTCCCCACCCCCCCATCCGCCACAGCCCGCACTTCCGCGTCTCCACAGGTCAGGGCCGGCTGTCAGTGGCCGGGTGCAGGATGGACGCATGGCGAAATCCGCGCACCGAGCCCTCGACGGCTTCTCCCCCGCGACCCGCGGCTGGTTCACGGGGGCGTTCTCCGCGCCCACCGCGGCCCAGGCGGGCGCGTGGCAGGCCATCGGGGAGGGCTCGGACGTGCTGGTGGTCGCCCCGACCGGCTCGGGCAAGACGCTGGCCGCCTTCCTCGCCGCCCTGGACCAGCTGGCCTCGGCCCCGCCCCCGGCCGACCCGAGGAAGCGCTGCCGGGTGCTGTACGTGTCACCCCTGAAGGCCCTCGCGGTCGACGTCGAGCGGAACCTGCGCAGTCCGCTGACCGGCATCCGCCAGGAGTCCGTCCGGCTCGGGCTGCCCGAGCCGGAGATCAAGGTCGGCATCCGCTCCGGCGACACCCCGGCCGCCGAGCGCCGTGCCCTGTCCACCCGGCCGCCGGACATCCTGATCACCACCCCGGAGTCGCTGTTCCTGATGCTGACGTCGGCCACGCGCGACGCGCTGACCGGCATCGAGACGGTGATCCTGGACGAGGTGCACGCGGTCGCCGGCACCAAGCGCGGCGCGCATCTCGCGCTCTCCCTGGAGCGGCTGGACGAGCTGCTGCCGAAGTCGGCCCGCCGCATCGGCCTGTCGGCGACGGTCCGCCCGGTCGACGAGGTGGCCCGCTATCTCTCGCCGCGCCGCAAGGTGGAGATCGTCCAGCCCCGGTCCGGCAAGGAGTTCGACCTCTCCGTCGTCGTCCCCGTGGAGGACATGGGCGAGCTGGGCGGCTCCCCGGCGACCGAAGGCAAGGACGCCGGGGACCGGCCGTCGATCTGGCCGCAGGTGGAGGAGCGGATCGCCGACCTGGTGCAGGCCCACCGCTCGACCATCGTGTTCGCCAACTCGCGCCGGCTCGCGGAGCGGCTGTGCAACCGGCTCAACGAGATCGCCTACGAGCGCGTGACCGGTGAGCCGCTGGACGAGCACCACTCCCCCGCCGAACTGATGGGCGGCTCGGGCGCCGCCCAGGGCGCTCCGCCGGTCATCGCCCGGGCGCACCACGGCTCGGTCTCCAAGGAGCAGCGCGCCCTGGTCGAGGAGGATCTCAAGGCCGGCCGGCTGCCCGCGGTGGTGGCCACCTCCAGCCTTGAACTGGGCATCGACATGGGCGCGGTGGACCTGGTCGTCCAGGTCGAGTCGCCGCCCTCGGTCGCCTCCGGCCTGCAGCGCGTCGGTCGCGCGGGACACCAGGTCGGCGCGGTCTCCACCGGCGTGGTCTTCCCCAAGTACCGGGGCGACCTGGTGCAGGCGGCGGTGGTCACCGAACGGATGCGCACCGGCTCCATCGAGTCCCTGAGGGTGCCGGCCAACCCCCTCGACGTGCTGGCACAGCAGCTGGTCGCGATGACCTCGCTGGACACCTGGCAGGTCGACGACCTGCTCGCCATGGTCCGCCGGGCGGCTCCGTTCGCCTCGCTCCCGGAGTCGGCGTTCACCGCGGTCCTCGACATGCTCGCGGGCCGCTATCCGTCCGACGCCTTCGCGGAGCTGCGCCCCCGGGTGGTCTGGGACCGGGTCGCGGGCACGGTCACCGGCCGTCCCGGGGCCCAGCGGCTCGCCGTCACCTCCGGCGGCACGATCCCCGACCGCGGCCTCTTCGGGGTCTTCCTCGCCGGCTCGGA
The DNA here is from genome assembly GCF_055567595.1 of Streptomyces sp. NPDC026515. Classification (NCBI taxonomy): domain Bacteria; kingdom Bacillati; phylum Actinomycetota; class Actinomycetes; order Kitasatosporales; family Streptomycetaceae; genus Streptomyces; species Streptomyces sp. NPDC026515. Next base: position 26,338 of record NZ_JBVHQD010000001.1, on the reverse strand, counting down.
CCCCAAGAAGGGCGGCGGCCGGGTCGGCGAGCTGGACGAGGAGATGGTGTACGAGTCCCGGGTGGGTGATGTCTTCACCCTGGGCACCAGTTCCTGGCGCATCGAGGACATCACCCGCGACCGCGTTCTGGTCTCCCCCGCCCCCGGAGTGCCCGGCCGGCTGCCCTTCTGGAAGGGCGACCAGCTGGGCCGCCCGTTCGAACTGGGCCGCGCGGTGGGCGCGTTCCTGCGCGAGGTCGGCTCGCTCCCCAAGGACGACGCCCGGCTGCGCCTGCTCGCCGCAGGCCTGGACGCCTGGGCGGTGGACAACGTGCTGTCGTACCTCGACGAACAGCGCGAGGCCTGCGGCCATGTCCCCGACGACCGGACGATCGTCGTGGAGCGCTTCCGCGACGAACTGGGCGACTGGCGAGTCGTCGTCCACTCCCCCTTCGGTGCCCAGGTGCACGCCCCCTGGGCGCTGGCCCTCGGCGCCCGCCTTTCCGAGCGGTACGGCATGGACGCGCAGGTCATGCACGCCGACGACGGCATCGTGCTGCGGCTGCCCGACGCCGATCTGATGGGCCTCGACCTGCTCGACCAGGCCCCCACGAAGGCCGGCACGGAATTCGACGCCGACCAGGCGCCGGTCGGCGCGGCGGACGTCGTCTTCGACAAGGGCGAGGTCGACCAGATCGTCACCGACCAAGTGGGCGGCTCGGCCCTGTTCGCCTCCCGCTTCCGGGAGTGCGCGGCCCGCGCGCTGCTGCTGCCCCGGCGCAGTCCCGGCAAGCGCACCCCGTTGTGGCAGCAGCGCCAGCGGGCCGCCCAACTGCTGCAGGTGGCGAGCGAGTTCGGGTCCTTCCCGATCGTCCTGGAAGCGGTCCGCGAGTGCCTCCAGGACGTCTTCGACGTCCCCGGGCTCGTCGAGCTGATGGGCGACCTCGAATCCCGCAAGGTGCGGCTGGTCGAGGTCACCACCCCGGAGCCGTCCCCGTTCGCCCGCTCCCTGCTCTTCGGATACGTCGCGCAGTTCCTGTACGAGGGCGACTCGCCGCTCGCCGAACGCCGCGCGGCCGCGCTCTCCCTGGACTCCCGGCTGCTGGCGGAGCTGCTGGGCCAGGCGGAGCTGCGCGAGCTGCTCGACGCGGACGTGCTGACCGAGTTGGAGCGCGAGCTCCAGTGGCTCACCGAGGACCGGCGGATCAAGGACCCGGAAGGCGTGGCCGACGTGCTGCGGATGCTCGGGCCGCTCACGGACGCCGAGCTGGCCGAGCGGGGCGCCGAACCGCAGTGGGCCGAGGAGCTGGCCGGGGCCCGCCGCGCGATCAGGGTCCGGATCTCCGGCGCCGGCCACTGGGCGGCGATCGAGGACGCGGGCCGGCTGCGCGACGCCCTCGGCACCGCGCTGCCGGTGGGTGTCCCAGAGGCGTTCACCGAGCCGGTGAAGGACCCCCTCGGCGACCTCCTCGCCCGGTACGCGCGCACGCACGGCCCGTTCACGTCGGCCACGGCGGCGGCCCGGTTCGGGCTCGGGGTGGCGGTGACGGAGGGCGCGTTGCAGCGGCTGGCCGCGGGCGGACGGACGGTGCAGGGCGAGTTCCATCCGGCGGGCATCGGCCAGGAGTGGTGCGACGCGGCCGTGCTGCGCAGGCTGCGCCGCCGTTCCCTGGCCGCTCTGCGGCACGAGCTGGAGCCGGTGGCACCGGCCGCGCTCGCCCAGTTCCTGCCGCAGTGGCAGCACATCGGCAAGGGGCACGGGCTGCGCGGCGTCGACGGGCTGGTGCGCGCCGTCGAGCAGGTGCAGGGCGCGTCGGTGCCGGCGTCGGCGCTGGAGAAGCTGGTCCTGCCGTCCCGGGTGGCCGGCTACACGCCCTCGATGCTCGACGAACTCACCGCCGCCGGGGAGATCGTGTGGGCGGGCGCGGGCGCCCTGCCGGGCAAGGACGGCTGGGTCTCGCTGTACATGGCGGACGCGGCCCCACTGCTCCTGCCTCCGCCGCACCCCCTGGAGCTGACGGCTCTGCACCAGTCCGTCCTGGACACCCTCTCCGGCGGCTACGGCCTGTTCTTCCGTCAGATCGCCGACCAGGTGCGCGCCACCACCCATCCCGACGCCACCGACCCCCAACTGGCCGACACGGTCTGGGACCTGGCCTGGTCGGGTCGGCTCACCAACGACACGCTGGCGCCGATGCGCTCCCTGCTGGGCTCGGGCCGGACCGCGGGCGCCACCGCGCACCGCGCCAAGCGCACCGTCCCGCGCGGCCGCTACGGCTCCCTGACGGCCGCCGCCCGCACCGCCTCCCGTACCGGGCCGCCGACCGTCGCCGGCCGCTGGTCCCTGCTCCCGCAGCGCGAGCCGGACACCACCGTGCGCGCCCACGCCCTGGCCCGCACCCTGCTCGACCGGCACGGCGTGGTCACGCGGGGAGCGGTCGCCGCGGAGGGCGTCGAGGGCGGCTTCTCGGCGGTGTACCGCATCCTGTCGGCGTTCGAGGACAGCGGGCAGGCCCGCCGGGGTTATGTCGTCGAGGGGCTCGGCGCGGCCCAGTTCGCGATGGACGGCGCGGTGGACCGGCTGCGCGCGGTCTCCAACGCCCGCGATCGCGGCGAGGCACTCCCGGGCACCGCCTTCGCAAACGGCGCCCGGGACATGTCCGCCGGCTTCGCGCACGACGGCCCGGGCCACCCGGGCGGCTTCGGCGCCGAGACTCCCCTCGGCCCCATCGACGAGGCCGATCTCCAGGGCATGGACGGCGACTTCGGCTGGCCTCCCGAGCCGCCCAGCGCCCCCGGGGACTACGTCTCCCCGAGGGACCTCGCCCCCGCCGACCCCTTCGCGGCCCCGGGGTACGGCGGACCCCGCGGCGGCAGCACCACCAACCCCTACGCCTACGGAAACCGGCACGCCCGTACGGTCGACCCCGACCCCAGAGCGGTGGTCCTCGCCGCCGCCGACCCCGCCAACGCCTACGGCGCCGCCCTTCCCTGGCCGGAGCCCCCGACCGGTGCCGGGCACAAGCCGGGCCGCAAGGCGGGCTCCCTGGTCGTCCTGGTGGACGGCGAGCTGACCCTCTACATGGAGCGCGGCGGCAAGACCCTGCTGGCCTGGCCCTCCGCCCCGGACACGGACGCGGCCGACGACCTCCGGCTGCGTACGGCGGCCGAGGCCCTCGCCGGCGCCGCCCGCGCCGGCACCCTGGGCACGGTGACGGTGGAGCGCGTCAACGGCGCCACCGCGCTGACCTCGCCGCTGGGCGCCCTGCTGGAAGGGGCGGGCTTCATCGCGACCCCGCGCGGCCTGCGCCTGCGAGCTTGAACGGGCGGGAACATGCACAGCACGCCCCTGGTGCGCCGCCTGCGCCCCCGCTGCTCCCGGCCCATGCCGAACGCCCCCGTGTCACCCTTGACCCATGCCCGAAGGTGACACGGTCTGGCAGGCCGCCCGGCGCCTGCACGACGCACTCGCCGGCCAGGTGCTGACCCGCAGCGACTTCCGGGTCCCCGCATACGCCACCGTCGACCTGACCGGCCGTACCGTGCTCGGCACCACCCCGCGCGGCAAACATCTGCTCACCCGCTTCGACGGCGGCCTGACCCTGCACACGCACCTGCGGATGGAGGGCGCGTGGAAGATCTACGGGAACGGCGAGCGCTGGAAGGGCGGACCCGGCCACCAGATCAGGGCCATCCTCGGCACCGCCGACCGCACGGCCGTCGGTTACCGCCTCCAGGTCCTGGAGTTCCTGCGCACCGGCGAGGAGGAACACGCGGTCGGCCACCTCGGCCCCGACCTGCTGGGTCCCGACTGGAATCCCGGCCGCGCCCTCGCCAACCTGCTCGCCGACCCCACCCGGCAACTCGGCGAGGCCCTGCTCGACCAGCGCAACCTCGCCGGTATCGGCAACGTGTACAAGAGCGAGCTCTGCTTCCTGATCGGCGCCACTCCCTGGCTCCCCGTCGGCGCGCTCCCCGCCGACCGCGCCGCGAAACTCCCAGAGCTCGCCAAGCGGCTCCTGGAGGTCAACCGCGACCGTCCGGTCCGCCGGACCACGGGCCTGCGCGACCAGGACCTGTTCGTCTACGGCCGCGCGTTCCGCCCCTGTCTGCGCTGCCACACCCCGATCCGCGTGGCTGAGCAGGGCGACGGCTCCCGCGAGCGCCCCACCTACTGGTGCCCCGCCTGCCAGACCGGCCCCGCCCCCGCGCCGGGTCCCCACCGCACCCCGCGAAGCCGCCCCCGCACAGGGAATTGACGATCCGTCAGAGACGCTCGTACCGTCCCCTCATGTCCCTCAAGGCGTACGACCTCACCGGACGCACCGCATTCGTCACCGGGGCCGCCGGCGGTATCGGCCGGGCCTCCGCCGTGCTGCTCGCCGAAGCGGGTGCGACCGTGCACTGCGCCGACCGGAACGCGGAAGGCCTGGACGAGACGGCAAAGATGATCAAGGACGGTGGCGGCACCGCCCACACCCACACCGTCGACGTCACCGACCGGGCGCAGCTGGGACAGGCGGTCCGGTCCTGCGAGCGGCTGGACGTCATGGCGGCGATCGCCGGGATCATGCACCGCAGCCCGGTCCTCGAGACCACCGACGAGGACCTCGACCGGGTGCTGGACGTCAACTTCAAGGGCGTTCTGCACTCCTGCCAGGAGGCGGCGGGCCTGATGCTCGCCCGCCGGACCGGAGGCAGCATCATCACCATGGCGTCGGGCGCCATCGACACCGGCGGCCCCGGCCTGCTCTGCTACGGCGCCTCCAAGGCGGCCGTGGTCCAGCTGACCAAGACGCTCGCGAACGAGGTCGGCCGGCAGGGCATCCGCGTCAACGCGGTCGCCCCGGGCTGGACCCGCACTCCCATGACAGAGCGCGACGACGGCGAGGAGCAGCGGCAGACGGAGGAGTGGATGGCCCGGTTGTCGCCCCTGGGCCGGGTCGGCGAGGCGGCGGACGTCGCGCACGCCGTGCTGTATCTGGCGTCCGACGCCTCCTCGTTCACGACGGGCCAGATCCTGCGCCCGAACGGAGGGGTCGCGATGCCCTGGTAGCGCCCGGTGTCCGCCAGGCGGCCCGCCACCGCCCCGGGCCCATGGCCCCGGCCGCCCGGGTCCGCGGCACACAGTTCACCGGCAGCAGGCTCAGCCCCCATCCCCCGGCGGCCACGGTCCCCTCCAGAGCACCGGCGCCGTCGGCGAAGGTGATGCGCAGCACGGCCCACCACCACACGGCCGCGAAACCCAGGGCAACCCCCCAGCGCACTATCCGTCCCATCATGGCCGCCACCTCCAGCCGGACGCTAGAACGCCGCCCGGTCCACCGGGGAGGCGCATTGAGGGCTCACCGATGCAACCGCCGACGGCCGGTGCCGGGCCACTGCTACGTGTTCTCCGCCTGGAACATCCAGTGGTGTTTCTCCAGGTCCGCGGTGATCCCGATGAAGATGTCCTGGGAGACCGGGTCCGGCTCCGCGGTCGCCGTGACCCGCTCCCGCATCCGGGTGATCACCGCGCCCAGCGCGTCGACCAGGGCACCCACCGCGTCCGAGTCCTTGACCCAGCCCGCCGGGGCCGTGTCGATGCCACTGCCGGCGGCCACCGTGACCGCGCGTCCGTCCGGTGAGACGCCCAGCGCCGACGCCCGCTCGGCGACCGTGTCGGAGTGCGTCCGCGCGGTGGCGACGACCTCGTCGAGCTGGAGGTGGACGGTGCGGAAGCGGGGGCCGACCACGTTCCAGTGGATCTGCTTGGCGATCAGCGCCAGGTCCACGAGATCGACGAGGGCGCCCTGGAGCGCCTCGGCCACGGTCTTCAGGTCCGCGTCGGACAGCGGGCTCTTCACGACGTACATGCGTCTCTCCGGTCGTTTCGCCCCCTGTCGGTCCTCCCACCATGACCGCACGACCGGATACCGGCAAATGGACGCATCCCGTCGGCAGGCACGCGAAAGCCCCGGCCGCGCCTCTCCAGATCTGCCTGGAGAGGCTCCGGCCAGGGCCTCGTACGCTTCTTCGGCGCCGGGTCGGCGCCGCGTCGGTCTACGCCCGCACAGGCGTCACGCGGCGACCACGTCCACTGCCTCGGCGGGCGCCTTGATGGTCACCCGTTCCGGTGGCACACCGGTCACCGAAACGGTACCCAGCATCGGGCGAACCGACGTGGGCACGGACTCGGTGGCCTGAGCGGACTGGGCCAGCTCGGCGAGGGCGAGTTCGTCGCTCACTTCCCGCATGAGCTCGGACATCCGTACGTCCAGCGCGTCGCAGATGGCGGAGAGCAGCTCGGAGGAAGCCTCCTTCTGCCCCCGCTCCACCTCGGAGAGATAGCCGAGTGAGACTCGGGCGGACGAGGAGACTTCGCGCAGAGTACGGCCCTGGCGCTGGCGCTGCCGACGCAGCACGTCACCCAGCAGGCGACGGAGCAGAATCATCGGTGGCTCCCTCCTCGGACCGCGTAGCCGCATCCTTCTCGCCCCACCGTACCGCCTTGCGCCGCGGCCGTGCGGGGAGCGATGTCGTGTTCACTCAGGGCTGCAAACATCAAAACCCCCCGTTCTGTTCCGTATCCTGTGTCCGCTCATTCCCGGTCTGTTCGCTCGCAAGCTCCCTCAGAAGCAGTGCGAGTACGCTCCGTACACTCTCTCTACGAATTTCCGCACGGTCGCCGTTCAACCGCAGGGCCTCCACTTTTCCGCCAGCGGCGGAACCGGAACCGGCCGCAAGGGGGCCGTCCACGGCCACGTAAACCGTGCCGACCGGGCGGCCGTCCTGGGGTTCGGGGCCGGCGACCCCGGTGGTCGCGAGGCCCCAGTCGGCACCCAGCGCCTTCCGCACCCCGGCCGCCATCTGGGCCGCGACCTGCGGATCCACCGCGCCCCGCTGGGCCAGCAGGGTGGCATCGACTCCCAGCACCTCGTGCTTGAGCTCGGTGGCGTAGGCGGTGACCGAGCCCCGGAAGGCCTTGGACGCCCCGGGGACCGTGGTGATCTCCGCCGCCACCAGGCCGCCGGTCAGCGACTCGGCGACGGCCAGGGTCTGCCCCCTCACCGTCAGTAGTCGCACCAGTTCGGCGGCCGTGGAACTCACGCTTCTGTTTCCTCCAACGCCGCCGCGCGCTCGGCGATTCCCTGCCGTCGCAGCACAATGGCCTGTCTCACGTAGTCGAGGCCCGTCAGGACCGTCAGGACGACGGCCGCTGCCATCACCCAGAACCTCAGGGTCGCCAGCCACCCCGTCAGTGCCAGCACGTACATCCCCACGGCGATGCCCTGGGTGAGGGTCTTGAGCTTGCCGCCGCGGCTGGCCGGGATCACGCCGTAGCGGATGACCACGAAACGAAGCAGAGTGATCCCGAGTTCCCGGCCGAGGATCACGATCGTGACCCACCAGGGGAGATCGCCGAGCGAGGAGAGGCAGATCAGCGCCGCACCCATGATCGCCTTGTCGGCGATGGGGTCGGCGATCTTCCCGAAGTCGGTGACCAGGTCGTAGGTCCGTGCCAGATGGCCGTCGAACAGGTCGGTGATCATGGCGATGGCGAACGCGGCCCACGCGAGCGAGCGCCAGGCCGGGTCGTATCCGCCGCCGGCCAGCATCAGGGCGACGAAGCCGGGGACCAGGACCAGCCGGAGCATGGTCAGCAGATTGGCGACGTTCCACAGGCTGGCCTGGTTGACAGCGGCGGCGGCGATCTTCCCGCCCCGCACGGACCGCTCGCCGTCACGGGAACCGGAATCCCCGGCGCCGGGCTGCGGGGCACCGGCGTTGCCCGGCCCGGAGAGGTCCACGGCAGCGGCGTTGTGGACACCGGCGTTCGGCGGGCCGGAGAGATCCGGAGCGGCGCCGGAGGTGGCGGCGGAGCCTCGGGCGCCCTGTGCGCCGGAGGAGCCGCCCGCGGCGGACGCCGGGACTCCGGTCATCTGCCGGCCTCCTCACTCCACACGGGCGAGCCCAGCAGCGGCTCGGCCACCAGGTCGACACCCTCGGTACCGACCACCTTCGCCTCGACGATACGGCCGACCCGCAGTCCTTCGCCGCTCGTGAGCAGCACCTGCCCGTCCGTCTCCGGGGCCTGGTGGGCCGCCCGGCCGTGGACGCCCTCCTCGTCGCCGACGGACTCCACGAGGACGTGCACGGTCTCGCCGACGCGCTCCTCGGCCCGCTGCGAGACGAGTTCCTCGGCGAGCCGGGAGATCCGCGCGAGCCGCTCGGCGACCAGGTCCTCGTCCAGCTTGTTCTGGTACGTCGCGGCTTCGGTGCCCTCCTCGTCGGAGTACCCGAAGACGCCGATCGCGTCGAGCCGTGCGCCGGTCAGGAAGCGCTCCAGCTCGGCCAGGTCGGAGGCGGACTCGCCGGGGAAGCCGACGATGAAGTTGGAGCGGACACCGGCCTGCGGCGCCTTGGACCTGATGGTGTCGAGCAGTTCCAGGAAGCGGTCGGTGTCGCCGAAACGGCGCATGGCCCGCAGCACGCCCGGAGCGGAGTGCTGGAAGGACAGGTCGAAGTAGGGCACGACGTTCGGGGTGGAGGTGAGGACGTCGATCAGGCCGGGGCGCATCTCGGCCGGCTGGAGGTAGCTGACGCGTACCCGCTCGATGCCGTCGACCTCGGCAAGCTCCGGCAGCAGGGACTCCAGCAGGCGGATGTCGCCCAGGTCCTTGCCGTAGGAGGTGTTGTTCTCGGAGACCAGCATGACCTCCTTGACACCCTGTTCGGCCAGCCACCGGGTCTCGTTCAGCACGTCGCTGGGGCGGCGTGAGATGAAGGAGCCGCGGAAGGAGGGGATGGCGCAGAAGGAGCAGCGCCGGTCGCAGCCGGAGGCGAGCTTGACCGAGGCGACCGGGGAGCCGTCCAGCCGGCGGCGCAGGGGCGCGCGGGGGCCGGAGGCGGGCGCCAGGCCCTCCGGGAGGTCGGACGGGCCGTGCCCGGGCAGTGCGACCGCCGCGGCGGAGTCCTGCCGCTCGGCCGGGCTGATGGGCAGCAGCTTGCGGCGGTCGCGCGGGGTGTGCGAGGCGTGGATGCCGCCGTTGAGGATGGTCTGCAGTCGGTCGGAGATGTCGGCGTAGTCGTCGAAGCCGAGCACGCCGTCCGCCTCGGGCAGCGCCTCGGCGAGTTCCTTCCCGTACCGCTCGGCCATGCAGCCCACCGCCACCACGGCCTGGGTTCTGCCGTGGCCCTTGAGATCGTTGGCCTCGAGGAGGGCGTCGACGGAGTCCTTCTTCGCGGCCTCGACGAATCCACAGGTGTTGACGACGGCGACGTCCGCTTCCTCGGCGTCCTCGACGAGCTGCCAGCCGTCCGCCTCCAAACGGCCTGCGAGCTCCTCCGAGTCCACCTCGTTACGGGCGCAGCCGAGAGTGACTAGTGCGACGGTACGGCGTTCAGGCATGGGCTCAAGACTACTTCGTCCCGCCGACAGCCCACGTCGAAGGGGCTGGCCGATCATGGCCAACCCCTTGTGTACGTGCTCGGCCGAACGGTTATCCGACTTCCGGGTCACCCTTGGTGTAGGTCAGGCGCTCCACGGCTCCGGGCCGGAACTGGTCCTCGATCTTCTTGCCGTTGACGTAGAGCTGGATGGCTCCGGCGTCGCCGAGGATCAGGTTGATCTTGGTGCTGTCCTGGAAGGTCTTGGATTCGCCCTTCTTCAGCAGCCCGTCGAAGAGCATCCGGCCGTTGTGGTCCTTGGCCGAGATCCAGCTGCGTCCGTTCGCCGCGCTGACCTGGACGGTGACCTTGTCCTGGGGTGCGGCGGCGATCGCGCTGTCGGAGGGCGCGGGCGCCTTGCCGGGCTTGCTCTCCTTCGGGGTCGGCGAGGCCGGCTTGCTGGTCGTCGGGGTGGCCCCCTCGGCGACCGACCGCTTGGCGTCGTCGCCATCGCCGCCCTTGAAGGCGGTGAAGCCGACGAAACCGATCACGACGACGATCGCCGCGACCATGGCCGCCGTCCAGTTGGGTCCGCGACGCTCGGGGCGGATACGTTCCGCCTCGAACAGCGGGGCGGCAGGCGTCGGCGCGGGCCGCCCACCACCGTGTTCGGCCGCGAACTGCGCCAGCAGCGGTTCGGGGTCGAGGCCGACGGCCCTGGCGAGGGTCCTGATGTGCCCGCGGGCGTAGACGTCGCCGCCACAGGGGGCGAAGTTGTCGGCCTCGATCGCGTGCACGATGACGATACGGACCCGGGTGCTCCCGCTGATCTCGTCGACGGTCAGCCCGGCGGCGATACGGGCCTGCTTGAGGGCTCGGCCTACGGAGGGGCGGTTTTCCTCGGACACGTCTGGGAACGGACGCTCGTCTTCAGGGGAGTTGCTGCCGATGGACACGGGGGCGCCTTTCGAGCGTGTAGCCACCTGTGCTGGAAGTTCAGTCTATGGGGGGTACGAAAGGGTGGGGCAACCGGGCGGCGGGACTTTGTACGCCATCGGTATGGCCGGACATCCCGATGACGGGTCGGGTGTCCGCCCCAGGCTGGGGTACACACCTTTCCTCTCGCTCAACTTGACGTGCGTCAAAGGGAAACGGTTGCCCGACGGTCTCTAACGGGTGGATCACGACACGCCTCCTCCGGCCTGCGGGCGCCCGAAGCCCTCGGACAGACCTACCCCTCAGACTCCCCACGGATCACAGCGAGGACTCCGTCCAGCTCATCGGGTTTCACCAGAACGTCACGCGCCTTGGACCCCTCGCTCGGCCCGACCACCCCGCGCGACTCCATGAGGTCCATGAGCCGGCCCGCCTTGGCGAAGCCCACCCGCAGCTTGCGCTGGAGCATGGAGGTGGAGCCGAACTGGGTGGAGACGACCAGCTCGGCGGCCTGGCACAGCAGGTCCAGGTCGTCGCCGATGTCCTCGTCGATCTCCTTCTTCTGCTTGGAGCCCACCGTGACGTCGTCGCGGAAGACCGGCGCCATCTGGTCCTTGCAGTGCTGGACAACAGCCGCGACCTCGGCCTCGGTCACGAACGCGCCCTGCATACGGGTCGGCTTGTTGGCCCCCATCGGCAGGAAGAGGCCGTCGCCCTTGCCGATCAGCTTCTCGGCGCCGGGCTGGTCGAGGATGACGCGGCTGTCGGCGAGCGAGGAGGTGGCGAAGGCGAGCCGGGAGGGCACGTTCGCCTTGATCAGACCGGTGACGACGTCGACCGACGGCCGCTGGGTGGCGAGCACCAGGTGGATACCGGCCGCCCGTGCCAGCTGCGTGATCCGGACGATCGAGTCCTCGACGTCGCGCGGGGCGACCATCATCAGGTCGGCGAGCTCGTCGACGATCACCAGCAGATACGGGTACGCCTGGAGCTGGCGCTCGCTGCCCTCGGGCGTTTTGAGCTTGCCGCTGCGCACCGCCTCGTTGAAGTCGTCGATGTGCCGGTAGCCGAAGGCGGCCAGGTCGTCGTAGCGCAGGTCCATCTCGCGTACGACCCACTGCAGTGCCTCGGCTGCCCGCTTCGGGTTGGTGATGATCGGCGTGATCAGGTGCGGGATGCCCTCGTAGGCGGTCAGCTCGACCCGCTTGGGGTCGACCAGGACCATCCGGACGTCCTCCGGGGTCGCCCGCATCATGACCGAGGTGATCAGGCAGTTGATGCAGGAGGACTTGCCGGAGCCGGTGGCGCCGGCGACGAGCATGTGCGGCATCTTCGCCAGCGAGTGCATGACGTAGCCGCCCTCGACGTCCTTGCCGAAGGCGACCAGCATCGGATCGTCGTCCTCGGCGGACTCGGCGAGCCGCAGCACGTCACCGAGGTTGACCATCTCCCGGTCGGTGTTGGGGATCTCGATGCCGACCGCGGACTTGCCGGGGATGGGGCTGATGATCCGCACGTCCGGGCTGGCGACGGCGTACGCGATGTTCTTGGTGAGGGCGGTGATCCGCTCGACCTTCACGGCCGGGCCGAGCTCGACCTCGTACCGGGTGACGGTCGGGCCGCGGGTGAAGCCGGTGACGCGTGCGTCCACCTTGAACTCGGAGAAGACGTTGGAGAGCGAGGCGACGACCTTGTCGTTGGCCTCGCTGCGCGACTTGCCCGGCCCGCCCCGGGTGAGCAGGTCCAGGGAGGGCAGCGAGTAGGTGATGTCGCCGGAGAGCTGGAGCTGCTCGGCGCGCGGCGGCAGGTCGCGGGGCTGCTCGGGGGCCGGTTTGGTCAGGTCTGCGACGACCTGCTCGACCTTGAGCTTCTCCTGCTTGGGACGCGCGGCCGGGACGGGGCTCGTGCTCGGGCTCGGGCTCGGGGTCGGACCGCCGCTCGGGGCCGGCACGGGCGTGGGCGTGGTCTCCTCGCGGTCCCCGACGCTGACACCCTGGGTGAGGTCGGCGACGAGCGGCGAGGGCGGCATGCCGTGCATGACCGCGCCGTCGAGCGCGGCGGCGGCCGCCGCCGCGACGTCCACGGCGTCCATCTGACGGCCCATCTCGGGCTGCGGCACGGCGGAGCGGCGCGGGCGGCCCCGGCGCTTGGCGAGGGCCTCCTGCTCGGCGATGTCCGGGTCGGCGTGCTGGGGGGCGCCGGAGCGTCCCCGGGAGCGCGGGGGCAGCGCTTCGCGCCACTGTTCGTCGTAGCGCTCGTCGTCGCCGTACTCGCCGTACTCGTCGGGTTCGGGGTCGTGCAGCAGTCCGAGGCGGACGCCGAGCGCGCGCAGCCGCTGCGGGATCGCGTTGACCGGGGTGGCGGTGACGACGAGCAGCCCGAAGACCGTGAGCAGCGCCAGCAGCGGGACGGCGAGGACCTCGGTCATGGTGTACGTCAGCGGGGTCGCCGCCGCCCAGCCGATGAGGCCGCCGGCGTCCCTTATGCCCTGCATGCCGTCGCTGCGGGCCGGCGAGCCGCAGGCGATGTGGACCTGGCCGAGCACGCCGATGACGAGCGCGGAGAGGCCGATCACGATCCGGCCGTTGGCCTCCGGCTGCTCGGGGTGGCGCATGAACCGCAGGGCGATCACCGCGAGCAGTATCGGCACCAGCAGGTCGAGGCGGCCGAAGGCGCCGGTGACCAGGATCTCCACCAGGTCGCCGACGGGGCCGCGCAGGTCGGCCCAGGTGCCGGCGGCGACGATCAGGGCGATGCCCAGCAGCAGCAGGGCGACGCCGTCCTTGCGGTGGGCCGGGTCCAGGTTCTTGGCTCCCTGTCCTATGCCGCGGAAGACGGCGCCGACGGCGTGCGCGACACCGAGCCAGAGGGCGCGCACCAGGCGGTAGACGCCCCCGGTCGGGCTCGGCGCCGGCTTGGGCGCGGGCGCGGCCTTCTTCGCCGCGGCCCTCTTCGCGGGCGCCTTCTTGGCCGGGGCTTTCTTCGCGGCGGCCTTTCTCGCCGGAGCCTTCGAGGGAGCGGCCTTCTTCGGGGGCTGCTTCTTGGCTGCCGAGGGACGTGAGGCCATGGGTGTGAGATTACCGGGGGATGCGACAGGGGACACGCGTGCCCACTGCTTCACCCGTTCGTGTCGCCCTTGCGGGGGCGCGGAACTGACGCGCGCTCATGGGCAACTGGGGCCGCCGTCGTGGTCAGTTCTGCGAGGGAAGCGGCGAAGGGCCGCCTGCGGTGCCCGGTTCGAGGGCGTCCAGCGCCCGGCGCAGACCGGTGAGTTTGCGCTCCAGATGGGCCGCCGTGGCCACCGCCGCCGCGTCCGCGGACTCGTCGTCCAGCTGCTTGGACAGCGCCTCGGCCTGCTCCTCGACGGCCGCGAGGCGCGCCGACAGCTCGGCGAGCAGCCCTGCGGACTCCTTGCCCGTGACCGCGCCCTTGCCGCCGCCTTCCAACTGGAGCCGGAGCAGCGCGGCCTGCTCACGGAGCTGGCAGTTCTTCATGTACAGCTCGACGAAGACCGAGACCTTGGCGCGCAGCACCCACGGGTCGAAGGGCTTGGAGATGTAGTCCACCGCGCCGGCCGCGTACCCCCGGAAGGTGTGGTGCGGGCCGTGGTTGATGGCGGTGAGGAAGATGATCGGGATGTCCCGGGTCCGCTCCCGCCGCTTGATGTGTGCCGCGGTTTCGAAACCGTCCATGCCTGGCATCTGGACGTCCAGCAGAATGACCGCGAAGTCGTCCGTGAGCAGTGCTTTGAGCGCTTCCTCCCCGGACGATGCCCGCACCAGTGTCTGATCGAGCGCAGAGAGGATGGCCTCCAGCGCCAGCAGATTCTCCGGCCGGTCATCGACCAGGAGGATCTTGGCCTTCTGCACCATGGCCCGCCCTCCTCGCCCCGGATGTGCACCGGGCGCCGCCCCAGGGGACGACTCCCTTTCGCCGCCCGTCCTTGTGCCGGTCATGGTAGCCGCACCCCGCCTGTCGCCACACCCTGTCACCGCGATGTCACTGTGCACGTAGCAGAAACGCAGCCGGAGACCAGAAGGTTCCCCCGATCCCGCACTTCTACACGGCCTCGACAACCCTGCGTCAGCGACCCCCCGTACACACGGAAGGTTCCCGGAACGTTCACAACACTCCCGCTCGCTCCGGTCACTCCTCGCGCATCCACTTCTCCATCACCGCCAGCAGGTGATCGGGGTCCACCGGCTTGGTGACGTAGTCGGAGGCGCCGGACTCGATCGCCTTCTCCCGGTCGCCCTTCATCGCCTTGGCGGTCAGCGCGATGATCGGCAGCCCGGCGAACTGCGGCATCCGGCGGATCGCCGTGGTCGTCGCGTAACCGTCCATCTCCGGCATCATGATGTCCATCAGGACGACCGCGACGTCGTCGTGCTGCTCCAGGACCTCGATGCCCTCGCGGCCGTTCTCGGCGTACAGCACCGACAGTCCGTGCTGCTCCAGGACGCTGGTGAGCGCGAAGACGTTGCGGATGTCGTCGTCGACGATCAGCACCTTCTCCCCGGCGAACCGTACGCCCCGGCGCGGCGCCGCGGTCGTCGCCTCCTGCTCGGCCAGCACGGGCCAGGACTCGGCGATCTGGGGAGTGGCCCGGCGCCGGCGCCGGAAGAGCGCCGCGGCACCGTTCTGGGTCTCCTGGTACGACTTCACCTCGGCCGGCGTCTCGACGTCCGCACCGGACAGCTCCGAGCCGTGGTTCTGCGAGGCGACCAGGTCCCCCGCCTCCAGCGCGGGCACGGCCTGCTGGTAGCCCTGCGGCGGCAGCTCGCTGGGGTGCAGCGGCAGGTACAGGGTGAACGTCGAGCCGCGGCCCGGCTCGCTCTGCGCGTGGATCTCACCGCCGAGCAGCTGTGCGATCTCCCGCGAGATCGACAGTCCGAGGCCCGTACCGCCGTACTTGCGGCTGGTCGTGCCGTCGGCCTGCTTGAAGGCCTCGAAGATGACCCGCATCTTGCTGGCCGCGATGCCGATCCCGGTGTCGGTCACGGAGAAGGCGATCAGCGGCGCGTCCGGATCGCTGAGCGAACCGGCCTCCAGGAGCTGCTCCCTGATCCCCACCGGGACGTCGCCGCTCGCCGGCCGGATCACCAGCTCCACCGAGCCGGAGTCGGTGAACTTCACCGCGTTGGACAGCAGGTTGCGCAGCACCTGCAGGAGCCGCTGTTCGTCGGTGTGCAGGGTGGCGGGCAGTTCCGGGGAGACCCGCACCGACAGGTCCAGGCCCTTCTCCGCGGTCAGCGGCCGGAAGGTGGCCTCCACGTAGTCCACCAGCTGCACGAGCGCGATACGCGTCGGGGAGACGTCCATCTTGCCCGCCTCGACCTTGGACAGGTCGAGGATGTCGTTGATCAGCTGGAGCAGGTCGGAGCCGGCGCCGTGGATGGTCTCGGCGAACTCCACCTGCTTCGGCGAGAGGTTGCCCTCGGCGTTGTCGGCGAGCAGCTTGGCCAGGATCAGCAGCGAGTTGAGCGGAGTGCGCAGCTCGTGCGACATGTTGGCGAGGAACTCGCTCTTGTACCGCATGGAGACGGCGAGTTGCTCGGCACGCTCCTCCAGGACCTGCCGGGCCTCCTCGATCTCGGTGTTCTTCACCTCGATGTCACGGTTCTGCTGGGCCAGCAGCTCGGCCTTCTCCTCCAGTTCGGCGTTGGACGCCTGGAGGGCCTTCTGCCGGTTCTCCAGCTCCGCCGACCGCTCCCGCAACTGCTCGGTCAGTTCCTGCGACTGCTTCAGCAGCACCTCGGTCTTGGTGTTCACGGAGATGGTGTTGACGCTGGTCGCGATCATCTCGGCGATCTGGTTGAGGAAGTCCTTCTGGATCTGCGTGAACGGCGTGAAGGACGCCAGCTCGATCACGCCCAGGACGTTGCCCTCGAACAGCACCGGAAGCACGATCACCTGCGCCGGCGGGGCCTCCCCGAGCCCCGAGGAGATCTTCAGGTAGCCCGTGGGCGCCTTCTCCACCAGGATCGTGCGCTTCTCCTGGGCGGCGGTGCCGATCAGCGCCTCACCGGGCCGGAACGAGGTCGGCATGGAGCCCATCGAGTAGCCGTAGGACCCCTGCATGCGCAGTTCGTAGGCGTCCTCCGTCTCGTCGCCGAGATCCTTGCCGTCGACCAGCGGCATCGCCATGAAGAACGCGCCGTGCTGGGCGGTGACCACCGGCGTCAGCTCGCTCATGATCAGCGAGGCCACGTCCGCCAGGTCGCGGCGGCCCTGCATCAGCGCGGAGATCCGCGCCAGGTTGCCCTTGAGCCAGTCCTGTTCCTGGTTGGCGACCGTGGTGTCGCGCAGGTTCGCGATCATCTTGTTGATGTAGTCCTGCAGTTCCTGGATCTCGCCGGAGGCGTCCACGTCGATCTTCAGGTTCAGGTCGCCACGGGTCACCGCGGTCGCCACGCGCGCGATGGCACGCACCTGCCGGGTCAGGTTCCCGGCCATCTCGTTCACCGACTCGGTGAGGTCACGCCAGGTGCCGTCGACGTCTCGCACGCGTGCCTGACCGCCCAACTGCCCCTCGGTGCCCACCTCACGGGCCACCCGGGTGACCTCCTCGGCGAAGCTGGACAGCTGGTCGACCATCGTGTTGATCGTCGTCTTGAGTTCGAGGATCTCGCCGCGCGCGTCGATGTCGATCTTCTTGGTCAGGTCGCCCTTGGCGATGGCCGTGGTGACCATCGCGATGTTGCGGACCTGGCCGGTCAGGTTGGACGCCATGCCGTTCACCGACTCGGTGAGGTCCTTCCAGGTACCCGCCACACCCGGTACGTGCGCCTGACCGCCGAGGATGCCGTCCGTGCCCACCTCGCGGGCCACCTTGGTGACCTGGTCGGCGAACGAACTCAGCGTCTTGACCATCGTGTTGATGGTGTCGGCGAGCTGCGCCACCTCACCGCTCGCCTCGATGGTGACCTGCCGGGTGAGGTCGCCGTTGGCGACCGCCGCCGAGACCTGGGAGATGTTGCGCACCTGCATGGTCAGGTTGTTGGCCATCAGGTTCACGTTGTTGCTGAGGTCCTTCCAGATGCCCGTGACACCCGGAACGTGCGCCTGGCCGCCCAGGATGCCCTCGGTGCCCACCTCACGGGCCACCCGGGTCACCTGCTCGGCGAAGCTGGACAGCTGGTCGACCATCGTGTTGACGGTCGTGACGAGTTCGAGGATCTCGCCCTTCGCGTCGACGGTGATCTTCTTCGACAGGTCGCCCTTCGCGACCGCGGTCGTGACCTCGGCGATGTTGCGGACCTGGATGGTCAGGTTGTTCGCCATGAAGTTCACCGACTGGGTGAGGTCCTTCCAGGTGCCCGCCACCCCCTGCACCTCGGCCTGGCCGCCCAGAATGCCCTCGGTGCCCACCTCGCGCGCCACGCGCGTGACCTCCTGGGCGAACGACGACAGCTGGTCGACCATCGTGTTCAGGGTGTTCTTCAGCTCCTGGATCTCACCGCGCGCGTCGACGGTGATCTTCTGGGACAGGTCACCCCGGGCCACCGCGGTCGCCACCTGGGCGATGTTGCGGACCTGGGCGGTGAGGTTGCCGGCCATGCCGTTCACCGAGTCCGTCAGGTCCCGCCACACGCCGGCCACGCCGGGCACCTGCGCCTGGCCGCCGAGCCGGCCCTCCGTGCCCACCTCGCGGGCCACCTTGGTGACCTGGTCGGCGAAGGCGGAGAGCTGATCGACCATCGTGTTGATCGTGCTCTTCAGTTCGAGGATCTCACCGCGTGCGTCCACGTCGATCTTCTGGGACAGGTCGCCCCGCGCCACCGCCGTCGTCACCTGGGCGATCTGACGCACCTGCGAGGTGAGGTTGCCGGCCATGAAGTTGACGGAATCCGTGAGCTCCTTCCAGGTGCCCGAGACGCCGTCCACGCGGGCCTGACCGCCCAGGCGGCCCTCCGTGCCCACGTCCCTGGCCATCCGCGTCACCTGGTCGGCAAAGCTGGAGAGCTGGTCCACCATCGTGTTCACGGTGTTCTTCAGCTGGAGCATCTCGCCGGAGACGTCGACCGTGACCTTCTGCGAGAGGTCGCCGTTGGCCACCGCCGTCGTCACCTGGGCGATGTTGCGCACCTGACCGGTGAGGTTGCGGAACGCCGTGTTGACGGAGTCGGTCAGGTCCTTCCAGGTACCGGCGGCCCCGGCCACCTGTGCCTGGCCGCCCAGTTCACCCTCGACACCGATCTCCCGCGCCACGCGGGTGACCTCGGCACCGAACGACGACAGCTGGTCGACCATGCCGTTGACGGTGTTCTTCAGCTCCAGCATCTCGCCGGCCACGTCCACGGTGACCTTCTGCGAGAGGTCACCGTTGGCCACCGCCGTCGTCACCGCGGCGATGTCCCGCACCTGGGTGGTCAGGTTCCGGAAGACCGTGTTGACGGAGTCCGTCAGGTCCTTCCAGGTGCCCGCCGCGCCCGGCACGTTCGCCTGCCCGCCGAGCTGTCCCTCGGCACCGACCTCGTTGGCCACGCGCGTGACCTCGTCCGCGAAGATCCGCAGCGTCTCGGTCATCTGGTTGATCGTCTCGGCGAGCTGCGCGACCTCACCACGGGCCGGCACGGTCACCTTGCGCGACAGGTCACCGCTGGCGACCGCGGTGGTCACCTCGGAGATCCCGCGCACCTGGGCCGTGAGGTTTCCGGCCATGGTGTTGACGGAGTCGGTGAGTTCCTTCCACGTGCCGGCGACCCCGGGCACATGCGCCTGACCGCCCAGGATGCCGTCCGTACCCACCTCACGGGCGACGCGGGTCACCTCCGAGGAGAAGGCCGACAGCTGGTCCACCATCGTGTTGACGGTTTCCTTCAGCTCCAGCATCTCGCCGGCGACCTGGACGGTGACCTTCCGGGACAGGTCACCCTTGGCGACCGCGGTCGTCACCAGCGCGATGTCCCGCACCTGGGCCGTCAGCCGGTACGCCATCGTGTTGACCGAGTCCGTGAGGTCCCGCCACGAACCGGACATACCGCGCACCCGGGCCTGCCCGCCCAGCTTGCCCTCGGTGCCCACCTCGCTGGCCACCCGGGTGACCTCGTCGGTGAACGTCGACAGCTGGTCGACCAGGTTGTTGACGGTCCTGCCCACCTTCAGGAACTCGCCGCGCAGCGGGTGCCCGGCGCCGTCCGCCGACGGCGACCGCAGATCCATCCGCGGCGACAGGTCACCCTCGGCCACCGCCGTCAGGACCCGGCCCACCTCGGAGACCGGCCGCACGAGGTCCTCGACGAGGGCGTTGGAGTTGTCCACGGCGGTCGCCCAGGAACCCTCGCAGGCTCCCGTCTCCAGCCGTTCCGTGAGTTTTCCCTCACGTCCGACCACCCGCCGTACCCGTGACAGCTCACCCGTGAGGTGGAGATTGCGGTCGGCGACCTCGTTGAAGACCGCCGCGATCTCCGACATCACGCCGTCACCGGACACCGTGAGCCGCTTGCGGAAGTTCCCGTCGCGCATCGCCACGAGAGCCACCAGCAACCGGTCCAGGGCGGCCGAATCCACCTCCGTGGTCCCGCCGCCGCCCCGCCGACCGCTCAGGGACTGTCCGCCCTTCGCGCGCGCCTTAGTGCCCCGCGTCGCTGCGCCAGACTCCACTGTGTCCCTCCCGCAGGGGTCGACCGTCACCACTGTGCCCGTACCACTGTGCTCGGATACCGCCGCAGTCGGCGTACCGTCCACTTCGGCGTACCCGTTACTGCCGCGTATTCCTGCCGGATCGGATCCGGCCACACCAGGGGCTGCTGCCCGCCCGACACGCGACGCACTCAGCCTGCCCGTACCTTCATCAGAAGCTTGCCCAGTGTTTCACCCCGGCCGAACCAGGCCATAACAGTTCGGCACCTTCGCACATCGTCCGCACACCCTGCGGCGTGAACACTGGCGACCGGCATCCGCTCGGACGGCGAAGGTAAGTAACCTTGCATGCGGCTGTCCAGCCGCGCCGGTTCATACGGCCTGGGCGGTGGCACGAGAACGAGCGGGCATTCGGAGGGGCGGCCGCAGACCATGACCACCGGAGTGATCCCCGGGGGACACACCCCGGAGCCACGGCCCACGGGCGAGCGGATGCCGCAGCAGCGGTACGAGCCGGCCGGCCGGGGAAACCCGCATGTCGAGACACGGTCGAGGAGTTCTGTGATCACCGCGCGCGCGGCCGCCAGCTTCGAGCCCGTCGGGCGATCGGTCGCGACCGCCCGCGCCTTCGTCCGCGACACGCTCCAGGGCTGGGGCTTCGCGGACGTCGTCGACGACGCCGTGGTCCTCACCAGCGAACTGGTGACCAACGCGGTGGTGCACGCCGGCACCCACGCCGACGTCCTGTGCCTGCGCGCGGACGACGGGGTACGCATCGAGGTCGCCGACCGCTACCCGGAGCGCGAGGTCCCGCTCCAGGGCTCCGCCGTCAACATGGGCAGCCCCGACCGCGAGGGCGGCCGCGGCCTGCAGCTGTGCGCGGCCCTGGCCGCCCGCTGGGGTGTCGAGTACACGTCCACGTACAAGAACGTCTGGTTCCAGCTCGATCTTCCCGAGCGTCCGGTGGGCACCCGCGCGGCAGGCCCGTCCCTCCCCGCCGACCTGCTGCCCCTCGCGGACGGCCGGGTCCGGGTCGCGGTCGTCCAGATCGACCGCAAGGGCTCGATCACGGCCTGGAACGAGGACGCCGAGGAGATCTTCGGCCACACCTCGGCCGAGGTCACCGGCAAGCCGCTGACCGACCTCGCCGCCTGGCCGCACACCCCCGGCACCGGCACCGGCGTCGCCGAGGCCCTGCAGCTCTCCCGCTGGGAGGGCAGTTACGGCATCCGCGGCGCCGACGGCCGCGTCACCCCCGTCTACGCCTCGCACCTGAGGGTCCGCGACACCGGCGGCGAGCCCTCCACCGTCTGCCTGCTGGTGCGCGACCACGAACGCGCGGTCCTGCAGACCCCGTTGCGCCTGCCCGCCGACGGCACCGGCGCCCCCGACGGCCAGAGCGCCGACCCGTTCGAGGTGTTCATCGGCTCGCCGGCCCCCGACGACCTCGACGGTCTCCTCCAGCGCACGGTCGAGCGCGCCCGCGACATGCTCGACGGCGACTCCGCGTTCCTGCTCCTGGCGACCGACGACGAGACCGAGTTGGAGGTGCGCGCCTCCACGGGGCTGCCGTCCGCCCGGCAGCGCTTCGCGCGCGTGCCCGTCGAAGCCGGTCCCGGCCGCTACGGCTCGGCCCGCATGCCGGCCGTCCACGACGACCTCACGGCCGTTCCGGGCGCGGTCCCGCTCCTGGGCGGCACCGGCATGCGCTCGGTCGTCACGGTCCCGCTGAAGGTGGAGGGCCGGCTGACCGGCTCCCTGGGCGTCGCCGCCGAGTCCCCGGGCAGGTACTCCAACGAGGAGGCGCTGCGCCTCCAGTTCGCCGCCGACCGCATCGCCCTGGCCGTCGAGTCGGCCCGCCTGGGCGAACTGGAGCGGCTGCGCCGCGGTTCGCTCAGCTTCCTGGTCGAGGCCTCCGACCTGCTCGCCGGCACCCTGGACAGGGACCAGACCCTCGCCCTGATGGCCCAGATGACGGTCCCGACCCTCGCCACCTGGTGCGCGGTATACACGATCGCCGACCAGGCCTCCGAGCCCTACCTGTCGTACGTCCTGCACGAGGACGAGGAACTCATCGACGGCATCAAGTCGTTGCTCTCCAAGGTGCCCCCGCCGGACCCGGTACCCACTCCGGGCGCCCGGGTCTGGAGCGCTCCCGGCGAGCACGCTCACCGGGCCGCCCTGCGCAGTTCCATGCGCAGCCTGGGCCTGACCGGCGGGCCCGCCCGCCAGGTCTCCTCCGCCATCGGCCCGACGCTCGCCACCGCCTCGGCCGTCGGCGGCGAGATCGTCGTCCTCCCCCTGGTGGCGCGCAACCGGGTCATCGGCATGCTCACCCTGGGCAAGCCCACCGACGAACACTTCCGCCAGGAGATCCTGGAACTGGCCGAGGACCTGTCCCGCCGGGCCGCTCTGGCTTTGGACAACGCCCGCCTCTACTCGGAGCGCACGGCCATCAGCCAGGCCCTCCAGCGCAGCCTGCTGCCCCCGGGCACCCCGCACATCGAGGGCGTCGAGGTCGAGGTCATCTACCGCGCGGCCGGCGAGGGCAACGAGGTCGGCGGCGACTTCTACGACGTCTTCCCCATCTCCGACGGCACCTACGGCTTCGCCATCGGCGACGTCTGCGGCACGGGCCCCAACGCGGCCGCCGTGACGGGCCTGGCGCGGCACGCGCTGCGCCTGCTGGCCCGGGAGGGCCTCAGCGGCCCGGCGGTCCTGGAGCGCCTCAACTCGGCCATCCTGGACGAGGGGTCCCGCAGCCGATTCCTGACCCTCCTGTACGGCGAGATGCGCCCGCGGGAGGACGGCAGCGCGGAGATGAAGGTGGTGTGCGCCGGCCATCCGCTGCCGTTGCGCCTGCGCCAGGACGGCACGGTGGAAGCCGCCGCCGAACCCCAGCCGCTCCTCGGCGTCATCGAGGACCTTGAGCTCTACGAGCAGACGATCACCCTCGACCCCGGTGATGTCCTCCTCTGCGTCACGGACGGCGTGACCGAACGCCGTGAGGGCACGCGCATGCTCGGCGACGACGGCCTCGCGGAGGTCCTCACGACCTGCACGGGCCTGACGGCGGGTGCGGTCGCCGCGCGCATCATGCGCGCGGTGGAGCGCTTCGCGTCCGACGCCCCGTCGGACGACATGGCGATTCTCGCGATGCGGGTCCCCGGTCTCCAGAACGACTGAGGGAACGGGCGGGAGGACCTTCCGCCCCGACGAGTGAGCGACACCATCCCGATTCTGGATTGCCCATTCAAGATTGCCTGCTACGCTCCTTTCATCGACAGCGGCTCCGGCCCGGCAGAACACTGCCCGCCCCTGTCGTACCGAAATTGTGTAATGATCACTCCAGAATAGGATTCGTCATGGAACTGCACCTCAAGGGCAAGGTCGCCGTCGTCACCGGAGCCAGCAAGGGCATCGGCCTGGCCGTCGTCGCGGGCCTGGTACGCGAAGGCGCCAAGGTCGTGGCGGGCAGCCGCACCTCCACCCCCGAGCTGGACACGCTGGCAGCCGAACACGACGTCACGGTCGTGTCGGTCGACCTGTCCACCCCGGAAGGCGCCGAGACCCTGGTCCGGCGGGCCGTGGAACGCCACGGCCGTGTCGACATCCTCGTCAACAACGTCGGCGCCACCGCGCCCCGCGAGTCCTTCCTGAAGGTCACCGACGACGACTGGCAGAAGGTCTTCGGCCTGACCTTCTTCAGCGCCGTGCGCGCCAGCCGTGCCGCACTCCCCCACCTGATCGCCGCCGGCGACGCGGCGATCGTCAACATCAGCTCGATCAACGCCCGGCTGCCCTTCCCGATGGTGGTCGACTACTCGGCGGCCAAAGCCGCGCTCACCAACCTGAACAAGGCACTGTCCGAGGAGTTCGCCCCCCAGGGCGTCCGAGTCAACGCCGTCTCCCCCGGGCCCGTCCGCACCCCCTTCTGGACCGCACCCGGAGGCTTCGCCGACGCCACCGCCAGCGCCGCCGGCACCACCGCGCAGGAAGCCCTCGACACCGTCGTACCGCAGAGCATGGGCATCACCACCGGCCGGATCACCGAACCGCACGAGGTCGCCGACCTCACCCTCTTCCTCGCCTCCCCCCTCGCCGCCAACATCACCGGAGCCGAGGTCGTCATCGACGGCGGCCAGACCAAGACGCTCTGAGGCGGCCCCGCGGACACCCGGAAGGACGCCCGGTGAGCGGCCCGGAACCGTCGCACCCCATGTACGTGACCGTCCTGGCGGAAGACGGGCTGACCGCTCAAGGCGTCGAAGCGCACCTCGCCGCCGACGAACGGGTGCGCGTCCTGGCGGCGGGCGCCGAGCAACCGCCGGACGTCCTGCTGGTCATCACCGGCGAGCTGGAGGAGAAGACCTTCGCGACACTCGGGCGCTACTGCCCCAAGGGGCCCGCCGAGGCGCCGCGGCTCGTCCTGGTGGGCCCACAGGCCCACCGCCGCACAACTCGTCCGCGCCGCGGGGCTGGGGCTCGTGGCCTTCATGTCCCGCGAGCGGACCACCCTCGCGGACATCACCGAGATGCCGTGCACCGCGGCACGCGGCGCGGCGCCACCGCCGCCGCCCGTGCCCGGACCACACCCCGAGCGGAGCCGTGCCGGCCCACGGGACACCGCGGCAGCCGAGACCGCCGACGAACCGCCGTCCTTCTCAGCCAGGGAAATCGCGGTCCTGCGGCAACTGGCCGCGGGTCTCAGCACCACGGAGATCGCCGCGGCCCTGCACTACTCGGAACGCACCGTCAAATACGTCATCCACGAGGTCACCGCACGCCACGGCCTGCGCAACCGAGTGCACGCGGTTGCCTACGCCCTGCGCCACGGCCTTCTGTGAGCGGCCGAGCACGGCGCACGTCATGCGGCCCCGGCCCACGCCCGCCCCGGCTCCCGCGGCGTGACCGTCATTACAGGCGAGTCCGGGGTACAGCCCTTCCGGCGAGATAGAACGTTCTATACAGTTCGTGGGACAGCTCACCGGGCGCCCGCCGCCCGGCCTCACCCCCTTGCGAGAGGACCCGACATGCCCGTGCCCGAGATCGGTACGCCCGCCCCCGACTTCACCCTCCGCGGAGTACTGCTGGGAGACGGTGGCACTGTCGAACGACAGGACTACTCACTGTCGGCACACCGTGGCCACCCCGTCGTGCTCGCCTTCTACCCCGGCGACGAGTCGGCGGTCTGCACCAAGCAGTTGTGCTCCTACACCTCGGACCTGGACCGGTTCCGTGACTTCGGGGCGAACGTGTGGGGAGTCAACTTCAGCGACCTCGACAGCCACGAGCGCTTCGCACGCAAGCGCGACCTGCGCTTCCCGCTGCTCGCCGACACCGACCGCTCGGTCGTGCAGGCGTACGGCATCCAGATGCCGGGCCTGGGCCTCAAGCGCTCGGTGTTCGTCATCGACGCCGACGGCATCGTGCGCTGGAAGCACGTCGCCCGTATCGGACTCACCTACCAGGACACCGAAACGATCACGAGGGAACTGGCGGCGCTCACCCGGCGCTGACCGCCGGCGCCGCCCCCGCGAGGCCGGGCACCGCGAGGCCGACCATAGTTGATTGACTATTCCACATAGCGCGTTAGGCTGACTCCATGGCACGTACCAGGGAGTTCGACATCGACCAGGCCGTGGACCGCGCCATGGACCTGTTCTGGCGCCGCGGCTACGCCGAGACCTCCCTGCAGGACCTGCTGCAGGAGCTGTCCATCGGCAGCGGCAGCTTCTACGCCGCCTTCGGCTCGAAGGAACAGCTCTACATCCGCTCCCTGGACCGCTACGCCTCTCTCCAGGCCGCCGACCTGGAGAAGGCTGTCGACGGGACGACCGAGATCCGGGTCGCGATCCGCAAAGTGCTCACCTCCCTCGTCGAAGCCGATCTGACCGACCCCACACGCGGCTGCCTCGTGGTCAACGCCTCCACACAGTGCGGCGACCAGCCGACGGCCGCCGACCGCGTCACCGCCGCCCTCCGGCAGATCGAGTCCGCCCTGGCCGGCGCCCTGGAGCAGGCGCAGGTGCGGGGCGAGATCGCCGCGGACAAGGATCCGAGGAAGCTGGCCCGGTTCCTCACCACGTTCATGCAGGGACTCCGCGTCGTCGGCCGGGGGCGCATGGGACGGGAGTTCGCGGAGGACGCCCTGGCCACCGCGATGCGCGCTCTGGACTGACCACCAGGGGCACGCCCGCGTCGACGCCGTCTCCACGGGACCGGAGCGCGCCCCTTCCGGACACTGCCCGAAAAGGCAACCGAGGTGGTCAGGGCGCTCTTTCCGTCCCCCGCCGGCTCTCACGCAACGGCTCAACGGCTCGACGTGCACCGGTATCTGTTTAGCATTCAACTTCCAATACCAATGGAGACACACATGTCGGTCAACGACCCGATCACCCCTGAGCCGTTCCTTCAGCTGGGCCTCGGCTTCATGGCTTCCAAGACCCTTCTCAGCGCGGTGGAGCTG